>CADCJX010000004.1:12911-123409 GCA_902801885.1 uncultured Bacteroidia bacterium | reverse complement strand
TCGAGGTATCACTTGAGAAGAAAGGCCGCAGGATCGACGCCACTGTAACTGTTCCTGAAGGTACAACCTGCAAGGCAGGAGGCGGGATTCTAGTTCCGGGCACCCACAAGGTCAGACTGTAGAACGAGTTTTTTCTTTCTGTCTATTCCCCATAGATTCCCTTCTTCGTCCAGGGCTATACCCTGTCCGTTGAAGGGAATGTCTATTGTGTCTGTCCAGCGAAGTCTCATCCCATAGGGAGGGAATTCAAGCACGAACAGCTTTTTGGCGTCGTGGCCGGTGCAATAGAATTTCCCGTCGATGAATAATCCGCCCGACAAGCTCATCGGACGGATTTCTTCGATGAGTTCAGGAGGGAGGATCCATCCCTGAAGCTTCCGCCAATCCTTGTCATATTGGACGATCTGGGTCCATGACGCGTCACGGATAACCTTCCCGTCCACGCTCTCTCCGTTATTGTCGTAATGGGCGAAACAGACATACCAGCAGTCCTCTCCAGGGACAACCCAGGTGCAGGAACCATATTCAATCCCAAGGCTGATGGTCCGGACGTGTTCCAAATTCTCCGTGTCGAACACTTCGATGGAACTTGCCATCGGGACCTCCGGGAAATTGGAATGGGAACAGTAGAGCAGTCCGTCAACTACAATTCCTCCGTCAAAATGCCTGATCAGCCGGGAGTCGGCTTCCTTCCAGGTAACCAGGGAATCTCCGTTTTTTGAATATTTAGTAATCTGCTGGGAGCCTATTCCGTAAAAACAGTTGTCGTCCACGGCTACTCCCTGGTTCGCGCCCGGGGCGCTGAAAGACCGGATGATCCGGTAACCCTGCGCATTGCAGACTCCGGCGACCAAGAGGAATGAAATGAGAAATGACAGTCCTTTATTCATTATTCTGAAACTGCTTTATAGTCGAAATAGTCGAATCGGGCTTCACCACCGACAGCGTACATGCCCAGGGTCACTCCGGTGAAGCCACCGACTACTTCGCTGCTGAGCAGTGATGTGTTGAGGTTGCCCAGGGGGGTTCCATCCACAAAGAATTCGTACATCAGGCCATCCTTGGAGCAAATCCTGACCACGGCCTCATTGTTCTTAACTGCAGCTTCTCCTATCACTGTGTCAACGGACTTCAGCTTGAGGTGAAGTCTGGCCTTGCCTCTTTCCACTCCCACCGAGGCGAATCCGTCAGGACTCTGGTACAGGACAAGGCCGGCTTCCGCTGAAGGATCTTTGATCCGGACTTTGGTCTCGACGGCGATGGTCGGATCCTCCTGACGTACTCCTACGTAGGTCGGATGGTCATTCTCCTGAAGGGGCTTGTAGCCTTTCAGAGTGAGTTCACCCCCAGAGATTGAGTATCTTGAAGAATCAGGATTCTGGAGATATATCCATTTATGTCCGAGAGGGCTGTCGAATTCCTCCCTCCAGGGCTTGACGACAGGAGCTTGGGCAGTCCAGCTCGCAGGTACTTCCATCTCTGCTTCCACCGGATTGCCCCCATTGATGACGGGCCAGCCGTTTTCCCATGTGACGGGGGCGAGGAAGGTTTCCCTTCCAAGATGGTGATAATCTCCTCCGTAGCGGCGGAAGGCCAGGAAAACTACCCACCAGGAACCGTCCGGAGCCTCCACGAAGTCTCCGTGACCGGTAGCCTGGATCTGGTTATTCTCGGCTACGCTGCGGAAATGTGACAAAATGGGATTAGCAGGATTTGATTCGTAAGGCCCCCAGATGTCACGGCTCCGCGCGATGGTAAGGTTGTGTCCCATCTCCGTACCTCCTTCTGAGATCAGGAGATAGTACCAGCCGTCTTTCTTGTAGATATGCGGGCCTTCAGGATAGCGTCCTCCCGTGCCCTTCCAGAGCAGTTTGCTCTCTGTAAGCTGCTCTCCGGTCACCGGATCTATCTCGCAGAGCCTTATTCCGTTAGGATTTGAAACCATGTAGCATTTCCCGTCTTCAAAGAGGAATGACGGGTCTATTCCTTCCTGTTTCAGATATATCGGTTCGGACCAGGGACCGGATGGATCCTTTGCGGTCACGAAGAAATTGCCTCCATTGCCGACATTTGTGGTTATCATGTAGTACGTACCCTCATTGTAGCGGATCGTCGTAGCGTAAATCCCTCTTGCCGAGTTGGCTTTCTCCAGGGGGATCTGGCTTTCCCTGTCAAGGACATTCCCGATAAGCTCCCAGTTGACGAGGTCCTTGGAGTGATGGATCGGAACACCAGGGAAGTATTGGAATGAAGAATTGACTATGTAGTAGTCATCCCCGACACGGCAAATCGACGGATCCGGGTAATATCCCGGAATCACCGGATTGTGGATAACGAGGGTCTCAGTCGGCTTGACGGCCGGAGTGCTGTTGTTGCATCCGGTTATACCGGCCATGGCCACCAGAAGGCCAAGGAATATAATTCTTTTCATGGCGTGAATCTATTTGGCTGTAAGGACACAGTCGCGTCCGGGTTTCATGGTGATTGTCGTAAGGTAATAAGTTCCGTCACGCCGTGTACTGGAAGAGGCTCCCTTGACTTTTACCGGTACATCGGTACGGACTTTTATTCTTTGCCCCTCTTGCTCGTTATGAAGAACCGCGGTCTTCAGTTTGCCGGCTTCCCAATCCATGTCCACGCAGACAGCTCCGCGCGCCCTCAGGCCTTTGACTGAACCTTCTTTCCAGGCGGAAGGAATGGCGGGGAGGAGGTGGATCTCTGAGTTCTGGCTCTGGAGGAACATCTCGGCTATTCCTGCGATCGAGCCGAAATTACCGTCGATCTGGAACGGCGGATGGGTGTCGAAGAGGTTCGGCAGGGTAGACTTGCTGAGAAGTTCGCGGTACATCTTGTAGGCGTGGTCGCCGTCCAGGAGCCTTGACCAGAAGCAGATCTTCCAGGCCTTGCTCCAGCCTGTTCCTCCGTCACCCCTGACTTCCAGGGTCTTGACTGCAGCCTTTGCCAGCTGAGGAGTCTTCAAAGGGGATATCTCGTGACCCGGGTGAAGTCCGAACAGATGGGAAACATGCCTGTGCTGGGGATCAGTGTCCTGCCAGTCCTTGTACCATTCTACAAGGTTGCCGGCTGCTCCGACCTGTAGAGGATGGAGATTGTCCCGGTAATGCTTCCACTTTGCCCTGAGGTCCGGATCGAGTCCGAGTTTCTCGCTGGCCTCGATAACGTCGGTAAACAACTCCCAGCAGATTTCAAGGTCCATGGCAGAGCCGATCGTGACTTGACCTCGTTTCCCATTTTCATCGATGAATCCGTTTTCAGGTGAGGTGGAAGGAGAAGTAACATATTTCCCGTCTTTCTCGACAAGCCAGTCCATCAGGAAATCAGCAGATCCTTTGAGAAGAGGATACGCAGTCCCGGAGAGGAATTCCTTGTCGCCGGTGAACAGGTAATGCTCATAGAGATGGGTGCAGAGCCAGGGTCCCGCCATCACGTAGTTGGCCCAGGACGGGCTTCCTGTCTTTTCTCCGACCGGGTTGGCAGCACACCAGATGTCACTGTTGTGATGGACTGTCCAGCCATTCATTCCGTACATGTTGCGGACGACTTCCGCTCCTGCCACTGAGCAGTTCTTTATGAACGTCATGAGGGGTATGGCACATGAGCTCAGACCGAGTGGTTCGGCCGGCCAGTAATTCATCTGGACGTTGATGTTTGTGTGCAGGTCGCTTCCCCATGCGGGATGACGGTCCTTGCACCATATTCCCTGAAGGTTGCAGGGTACTTCGCTGTCTTCGCGGGAGCATGAGATAAGTAGGTAGCGGCCGAACTGGAAATAAAGGGTCTCAAGGTATGGATCCTCCCCTCCCGCTGCATAAGCTTCCAGACGCTTGTCAGTTGTCATGGACGATACTCCGGCTCCTGAAAGATTAAGGGACACTTTATTGAAGAGGGACTGGTAGTCAGCGACATGAGCGTCACGGAGTGTCTTAAGGCTTTTCCCCTCCGCCTTGGAAATGTATGAAGCCGCAAGGGCGTTCTCGTCGCGACCCTCGGTGTCAGGCCTCTTGTCGAAACCGTTGAAACTGGTGGCTGCACTGACAAGGATAAGCACGTCAGAAGCTTTCGCTACATGTATGCAAGGAGTTGTGTAAACCTGGCCGTCACAACGTACTACCTTGACCCTGAACTGGTAACGCATGCCCTTTTCTCCGTTGGGACCCACCTGCCACTGGGAGAACGGCTCTTCCCATTTCGTGCTCTGGTAGTAACCTACCTGGCCCTTGACAAGATACTCGTTTGCAGAAAGGCTCTGTACGCTGCTGCCATCCCACATGGTCGAACCGTCAAGGTCGAACTCCAGCTTTGGTTCGGAGGCCGTAAGATGGATGATCATTACCCTGTCCGGGTGCGAGATGAACATTTCCCTTGAATAGTCCACACCGTCGTACTTGAAACTTGTCCTTGTGATGGCGCTGTCCAAGTCGAGGGTACGGCAGTATTCCTCGATACCCGGTTCCTGAGATAGCTTTTGGGCGGGTGCTATAGTTCCGCTGTAATTGGTTGCCTGTCCTTTGTCCGTACCGAATGTCTGTCTGAGATGCAGGCTTCCCATCGGTAGGAAGGAATTGACATACTTACCTTGCAGACCTTTCACAAGTTCTTCTGCACCGGACCAGTCTTCCTTTTCCAGGGTGGCTCTTACCTTTGCCAGCAGCTCGGGACCGCCGGTCGGAACAGGATTGTTGTCAGGATTGGCGCTTCCGCCCCAAAGGGTCCCTTCGTTCAGCCAGATAAGGTCGTCTGCAACTCCGCCGTAGACCATTGCTCCCAAGTGGCCGTTGCCGATAGGGAGTGCTTCTTCGAATTTCGAGGCAGGGCGGTCATAATTAAGTACAAGCCTCTGTCCGGAGGCGTACAATCCGGCCAGCAGTCCGGCTGCAATCAGTATTGCCTTTCTCATTTCTATCATCGTATTATTCTAATCAACAGTTAGTGTGATGCATTGAAGGTTTTCGTCTGCGGATGAGGAGCCGACCATGATGGTGAAGTCGCCGGGTTCTACGGACCAGCGGTTGTCGGCACCGAAGCATTTGAGCATGTCGGGGGTAATTTCAAAAGAAACCTCCTGGCTTTCGCCGTTTTTCAGGAATATGCGTTTGAAGGCTTTCAGTTCCTTGACGGGGCGGGTCACGGAGGCATATTCATCCCTGATGTACAGCTGCACCACTTCGGCACCATCGTACGGCCCTTCGTTGGTGACAGTAATTGAAACAGAATAATCGTTCAACTCCGGTGCTGAATACTTGAAGTTGCTGTAACTCAGTCCGAAGCCGAAGGGCCAGAGGGGACCGGTCTCGTTGGTTGCGAACTGGCGGGAGTACTGTGAGTGCTTATGGTTGTAGACGGTAGGGACCTGGCCTACGCTGCGGGGCATCGTCACAGGCAGTTTGCCGGACGGATTGACCTTGCCGGATATGACCTCTGCTATGGCCTGACCGCCCATCTGACCAGGCTCCCAGACATTGAGAATGGCATCCACATTGTCCTTGGCCCAAACGATAGAATTGGCCCTTCCGGTCATGAGCACGAGTATCGTAGGTTTTCCTGTAGAGGCGATGGCCTCGAGGAGTTCTTCCTGCATCCCTGGGAGGTCGAGATCGTCGCGGTCACAGTTCTCGCCGCAGGTCCTGCCGAAGGCTGAATATCTTTGCGAGTTCTCACCTGCAACGACTATGCACACATCGGCCGCCGATGCCTTGTGACGGGCCACGGCGATGCCTTTGGCATCCACGTTGGAGATCATTCCTCCGAAGCACATCGTGTCGATCGTAGCTCCAGGGAACTCAGCTTTCAAGCCGTCCAGGACCGTCATCACCAGGCTGTCCGGCTGAGGCGCCGCCCAGTCTCCCAGTATCGTCTGACTGTCAGCATTCGGCCCCGTCAGAAAGATCCGCCTGACGGCAGTTCTTTCGCCAGGAATGGCGGGATTTGCCAGTCCGGATGGCGAGACCACTGCCACCCTCGGCACGTTAAGAGGGGGGACCGGAGCTTCGCTTTGCGAAGCGAGCGGTGGGGCCTCGCGTAGCGAGGCGGTCGAGCCGCCGGAGTTGGTAATACCGCCATAAGGAGACAAAGGCAGCACTCCGTTATTCTTCAGGAGAACAATTCCCTCGCGGGCGGCCTGAAGGGCAGTCTGACGGTGCTCGGCGGCATTCTCAAGGGGTTCAAGGGAAGGCAGGGGGGCCTCGAACAGGCCGACAGCGAATTTCATCTCCAGGATCTTCCCGGCAGCCTCGTCGATCCTCTTCATCGGAATCCTTCCCGACTTCACGGCCTCGATCACTGCTTCGAAATAATTGTCACCCTGCATGTGCATGTCGATTCCGGCCTCTACCGAACGCACGAAAGCCTCTGTCGAATCCGGTGCCCAATGATGCATGGCATGGAGCCTCTCGATGTCCATCCAGTCGCTCACCACGAACCCGTCGAAACCGAGTTCGTCCCTAAGCAGGTCTTTCAGCAGCCATGAGTTGCCGTGGCAGGGGATTCCGTTAACTTCGTTGTGGGCGGCCATGACCGTTCCGACATGGGCGTCTTCAACTGCAGCGACGAAAGGAGGCAGATAGATCTCCCTTAACTGTCTTTCCGACACATCCATTGGGGCAGCATTCAGGCCACCGAAAGGTTCTCCTCCCGCAATCAGATGCTTGGCGCAGGCGATCACATGGCCTTCGTCGAAGTTCCTGTCAGGGCCCTGAAGACCCAAGATGGAGTGCTTTCCCATCTCGGTCACAAGGAAAGGATCCTCGCCGTAAGTCTCACCCATGCGGCCCCAGCGGGCGTCGCGCGCCACGTCAAGGTTGGGTGCAAAGGTCCAGTAGAGACCCTTCTGACGCATTTCCAAAGCTGTTTCGGCCCCAATCTTTTCCATAAGTTCAGGATCAAAGGTCGATGCCATGTTGATGTTTGTGGGATAAATCGTGCAACCCTCTATAAGGGCATTGCCGTGGATGGCGTCTATTCCTATAAGCAGCGGAATGCCCAGCCTGCTCTCCTTTACCAATTCCTGCAGGGCAATGGCTTCCTTGGTGGTCATGCAGTGCAGGAAGGATCCGACTTCTCCGCGGCGGATCTTGTCCGCAAGGTCCTTGTTGCCGAGATTTTCGTCGGTGGCGTCTATGTTTTTGTAGGGGGAACCCTGGCCAGGAGGAACGTAGCAGGGGGCGACGTACTGGCACATCTGCCCGACCTTCTCCTCCAGCGTCATTTCCTTAAGCAGAAGTTCAGCCCTGCTGGCAGCCGGCAGCGACGCATCCCGCCAGTCGCCCTTTTCGCAGGATGCTATTGAAATAACCGTTAATAAGCAGATCGCTAGTTTCTTCATTCCAATATGTGCTGGTATGTATGTAAATAATATTCAATATGTTCCATGATTTAACGGTCGCTTTTTTTATACCGTCCGATAGGATATTCGATTGATTGACAATTATTTCTGTACCAGCAAGTTTTTAGTGGTGAGTGTTATTACAGTATATCGATGGTGATTTTTTCGGAGACGGAGACAGGGTCAAGGGAAAAACGGATCATGCCACCCTCATAGGTCCAGTCCTTCAATTCCTTACCGCCGACAAGCACCGAGGATGCCTTGCCGTCGTTCTGGACGGCGAATGAATATTCCCTCGTGCCGGGCATGCCTTCGTAGCTTCCGGCAACCGGATTAACGATGATCTTGGAAGCGCCGCCCTTCTCATGGCATTCCACGAGGGTCTTGGCTATGGCGCCCTTCTCGTAACCGTAAGTTTCACCGTCGTCGTCCATGAGGGTGAACTGGGAGTCTCCGTGAGGATAAACATTCAGGGTAATCTTCTCGAACGGGCGGGTGCCGATGTAGGAAACGTCTCCCTGGGTGGGGATAATGGCTCCGTCGCGGATGAACAGCAGTCCGGCGCGGTCGGCAGGATATTCACGGGTGAAGGTCTCGCCCTTGCTGACAATCCTTTCTCCGGTCCAGGCATCGGTCCATGTGCCGGCAGGAAGGTAGATTTCGTTAGTGAATATTCCCACGCAATACCATGGACCGAACATGTACTGGTAGGTCATGTCGTCGCACTTGCGGTCTTCGGGGAAGGTAAGTGGCATCGAGCGGACTATAGGCATGCCGTCCTGGGTTGCGCCGAGGGCCATTGAATAGATGTACGGGGCCAGGGAATAGCGCAGTTTGACGTAGAAGCGGTAGATATCCTGCTCGGGCTTGTCATAGTAGAACGGCTGCATCATCGAGAACCAGCTGTTGATCTGGACCCATGGGAGGAAAAGACCGAAGTGGAGCGAGGGCATCTCAAGGTCGCGCGGAACGCTCATCACGTCGCAGGAGGTGTTGAGGAAGCCGCTCATGCCGAGGTTCAGCTGGTCGTAGAGGGCTGTCTTTCCACCGCCGTTGTCGCCGGATGTAGAGGCCGTCCAATGCTGTGTGCCCGACCAGCCGCCGCAGTAGTGATGCCAGGTGCGCTTGTTGTTGTAGTTCCTCCCGAGCTGAGCCATTTGCTTGGGCAGCAGGACCTGGTTGAGGTTGTGCATCACTGCGTCGGTGCTGCCATTGTAGTAAGGCCAGTCGGGATGGTTGTCGATGGTACGGGCAGGATCGAGCTTGAAGCCTTCGACACCCTGGTCCATGAAGTTCTTCAGGTGGTCCATCCAGTGCTCCTGACCGGAAGTGTCGCGGCCCTCACGAAGGGCTATCAGGTCCTCTTCCACTAGGCTGAGGTCGTATTCCTCGCAGAGCCAGAGGCCAAGGTGGAAGCCCATCGAGCGGAGCTTTCCGATGAAGAGCCTGTGATGGAGCTGCTTGGGGTACTGGTCTTGGACCCAGTAGGGTTCAGGGGAGAATCGATCGTAGTTCCAAGTCTTCTTGGTCGAGAAGTCGTAACGCTTGCCCATCCACTGAGGCTCGAGCCAGAAAACGTCGCAGGGAACATCAATCTGTCGGAACATGGCGGCATCGTGGAGGATGTCGAACTGCTCCTCGCGCATGTTGGGGCCGAAGCAGAGTCCGTAGGCCCATTTGGGAAGCACATAGGTGCGGCCGGTCACTGTGGTGTAGGCGTTGAGGACAGCGGGCATATCCTTTCCGGCCATCAGGAAGAAGTCAGCTTCGTCGTAAGAATTGACGATGTTGAACAGGTCCTTCTGGATGCTGCCCACGTCAAAGAAACTCTTGCGGGTCGTGTTGTCATATATTCCCCATCCCCTGGAGCTCATCATGAAGGGCATCGGGATCTCAGTGTGCTGGTAGGTCGTCCACATCCTTAGGAGCTCGCCCCTGTGCTGGATGTGGTCGCGGCTGGTGCTGCCTCCGCCGTAGAACCTCTCGCCATCCTCCATTCGGATCGAGATAGTGCAGATCTTCATCGCTCCAGTGATCTCCCTTTTGTCCATCTTGGCGAATTCCTTGTCGTCGCCGATGATGCCTCCGCCGTTGCTCACGACGTTGAGGGCTTCCCATTTCTTGTTGATGGTCTCGCGGAGGTTGTCGCAGAGTTTGTTATTGTTGTCGAGGAGCTTGATCTCACGGATGACGGAGCCACCCTTGGAGTCCTTGAGGGAAATCACTCCCGTCTTCTTGTTGACAGTCAATGAATATCCTGTCGTGGTCACGGTCCATTCGCTGCCCTTATTGCTTTCAGTAGCCTTGACGGGGGCCCAGTCGGTCTTGATGCAGCCGTAGCGTTCCATCAGGGATTCTTCGAATTCCTTCCTGGGGCTGATGCGTACCCTGAATATTCCCTCGTCACACACGTCCACCAGAACGTTGTGTCCGTCAGCTAATGTCATCCTGGCAGATGTCATCCTGAACGTAGTGAAGGATCTGCTTTCCGATGCAGTCGTTGTTGCCGGACGGCTGTCCGAGCCCGGCCGAGTCCATCCTCGCTCCGCTGCGGCTGAGTACGGCCTAAGCTCGGCAGCCGCTCCGGCTGAAAACGCCGGCTCGAGCGGCTGTCCTGCGTAACTGACAAAAGATGTGGCCAGGAAGGCCAATGCGGTCAATAATCGTCTCATATCGCTGAATTCTAATTGTTTCTGATCCAATCCCTGAATATCAAATCCGTTATCACCTTGCGGTTTCCGTTGTTGGAAATGAAGCCGTTTTTCTTTAAAGCCGAGCATGCCGTCTGGATCGAGCTGGCTGGCCCTATACCATATTTATTCATGAATTCTTTTGAAGTTATCTCCGACCCTTCTTTCCCCTCATGGGCGATCGCCAACAGTAAGGCCTTCTGCTTCTCGGAGAACCTGGAGAACAGCTCTTGATATGAAAACGCTTGTTGGGCGATTATGGCGTCATAGATTGACTCGAAATCTTTTTCCTTAATTTTATCTCCCTTTTCTGTCTGGGAGAATGCCTCATTCATGAGGAGTTGGTTATACCAAGTTACTCCTGAGAAATAGTCATAACACTTATAGATAAGATTCTCCTCAATGTCTTTCCCATATTGCCGGAACATCCTCAAGGCGAAGTCTTTATAAACATCTCGGTCTATCACGTCAAGGGTCATCATCACCGCGCTGTTGTAGAATGGTTTGCTTGGGGACTTGAAGATATTGTTCATCGAGTGCCCGATGCTTCCTGTATAGATGAACTGTATGTTTTCGCATTTCTGGAAGACAGTCCGGAGATATGCTTCAGTATTATTCTCCTTGAAGTCCCTGATTCTCTGGAACTCGTCCAAGGCTAACACGACAGGTCTCTTCATGGAGTCCAATACGGAAAGAATTTCCTCAATGGTTCGCTCTGGTTCAGGAATGTCTCTTATCCCTGCGGATACGGAGAACGAGGATGTCAGCTCATTGTAACCGATCACAGGAGTTATAGATTTGAGTCCTTTGAGCAACTTGTCCCTGAGTCCGGATACGCCGGATGAGGAGAACACCGCCTTCGCAAACAAGCTTGCCATTTCTTTAAGGCTCCCCGCCGAATAGATATCAACAAGGAATGTATGGAAACTCTCTTTAATCTCTTTCTTTTGGAAGCAATGCCTGATAAGGCCTGTTTTCCCTAAGCGGCGGTTGGCGAAAAGAGCCACGTTCCTGCCGTTCAGAATATGCTTGCAGAGTTGTGCGGTCTCCTTTTCCCTGTCGCAGAAGTACTCTTCAGGGACATAGGGCGTTAGCACGAAAGGGTTCCGGATTAGGGTTTTCATTTTACGCTATTTTACGTTACGTTGTTTTACGTTACGCAAAAATACGTAAAAAACCAATTAATACAAACATTTACCGGACGTTTCTCTTAACAACCTGTTTCTTTCCTTTGCTGGAAGGCTCTTCGGTCTTGAGGTTCTTTATCTCGAGTCCCTGGACATCGTCAGCCACAATCGCCGGGCGGTAGTCCTTTGCTCCGGCCACGAGCCTTACGTTGTCAAGGGTTATCCCCTTGGCGTGACGAATAAACAGTCCCCATGAGGGAAGTTCCTTGAACTGAGAGAATTCCGGATAGACATCCTTCATCTCCGGGATGCTGTCCAGTTCCTCGTCCGAGGTTCCGCGGAAGGCGTAGAGCTTATTCCCGCCACCAGGGTAGATAATCTCAACAGTCTTCAATATGACATTCTCTATCGGCAGTTCGGGGATGCCGACGATTCCGGACGGGGAAATATTCCTCGGTAAGTCCTCTATCGGACCCTCGTAGCTGTAGCCTGCGTCAGCCTTCGTCGCCGGAACCTCCACCTTGATGTTGGAGAGGGTGATATTCCTAAGGTATCCCTTCTTCCCGTTGTTCCAGCGGATGCCGGTGCGGAGGTAGATCGCGTTGCTGGTGTTGACCGCCTCAAGGCCGTCCACAAGGATATTCTCGATCTCGCCCCCGTCCACAGACTGGATGGTAATGGCTGAGCGGTGGGTGTCAAACACCTTGTTGTTTATTATCCGGATATTCTTGAATCCTCCTCTTGATACGGTTCCGAACTTGAAGGCGCTAGCGCTGGAGCGAGCGACGCAGTTCCGGACCTCGATGTCCTCGCAAAGATGCTCTGAGGAGTGGGACTTAAAGCAAATCGCATCATCGGAAGCATCTATGAATGAATCTTTTATAAGGACATGACGGCAGTCCACGATGTCCAGTCCATCGTTGTTCCAGTAGTTCTTGCTGTCCATCAGGATCCCGCTGATGGTGAGGTTCTCGCACTGATCCGTGACCAGGGTCCACTCGGCCGCATTCCGCAGGTTCACGCCTTCAATCGCGACATTCTCGCATTCCCTGAAATATATCAGTTTAGGCCTTTTGGTGACCCTGTCGTTTTTAGTAGTGTCTTCAAGGAATCCCAAATGTACTTGGTTCAGGAAATTCAGGGCGCAGTCGAAACCACGGCCATCGATCACTCCCTTTCCTTTTACGGAGATGTTTTTCTGTCCTTTAGCCAGAAGAAGTCCATAATAACCCTCGACCATGTCGTAGTCGTAAGGATTGGTAGAGCCGACCAGGACAGCGCCTTCAAGAAGCCGTAGCTCTACATTTGATTTCATGAATATGCTACCCGTAAGATAGCGTCCTACAGATATTTCCAAGACACCGCCACCATGGCTGCTGATAAAATCGATCGCGGCCTGGATCGAGCGGGTGTTGAGGGTGACTCCGTCGGATTTTATTCCGAAAGAGGATGCCTGATGGATCTTTTCTTGGGCGCTGGCGGAAATAGCGATCAGAGCGGCTGTGAGGAGGATCAGGATTCGTTTCATGATTGGTTATTATTTGTTGTCATTTGAAATTCACATCTACGCCAGGATCGTTCTTGGCAATATCAGCCATCTCGTCCCGGTCGAAAAGAACAGGCCCGGATATAAATTCGGGAACATTATAGGATTTCATCAATTCCTTATCATGTCTGACGCTCTTTTGGGGCATCAAGAAAGGTTTGGATGTTTTTCCATTCTCGTCAATATGGGCGATGAACAAGCGCGAATACAGGCCGTCCAGCCTGCGGCTCGCCCAGATGATCCATCGGCTGTTGCCGCTCCAGGAATGGTAGCTGTCCGCATCCGGACCGTTGATCCCGTCAAGAGTGTGGAACGTGCCATCCTTGAGGTCTATCATCCTCAATTCAGAATCCTTATGCCAGATGGCGAAGCATCCGTAAGCTGTCTCGGCGAAAAGAAGGAACCTGCCGTCTGGGGATATCCTTGGGAATGTGGCGTCCAAACCGGTTTTGTCGGCATTATATACCGTATCCACCTTATCCCCGAAAGAAAACTTCTCTTGATCGAACGGGATCGAGCAGATGCTGTACCGGACGTCCTTATAGCCTTGAGGCATCTGTGGTTGCCTCGTGGAACAATAGTAAAGGGTTTTTCCGTCGGGTGAGAATGAGGGGAAGGTCTCCATCCGGGTCGTGTCCATTAGCATGGGCGAAGAAGACACCTGATGGTTGTCAACGTCGTAAACCACCACGTCCGACTTGTAGTCATACACCTCAACCCGATTCGGGTTCGTGGAATGGAAAAACTGTGCTATATCGTTGACCGAGAAAGCGATGTATTTCCCGGATGGATGCCAGTAAGGATATACAAGGGCCGAGATTGTCTGGGGAGTCTTCGTGTTAAGCTTTTCAATGGAACCGTCTTTCCAGACAAAAGTGCCGCCGTTCCGCGCCCTCATGTGGAACATCATAGTTCCAGGATCCCGGCTTTTGAACGAGTGGCAGTTCATGCAATTCCGGTCAGTCTTGTCGTTAGTCATGATCGGGGTCTCCTTGAAACTCTCAAGACAGCGCTGGTACAGCCCCAGCTTATTCCAAGTCTCGTAACCTGGGTCTATCAGACGGTAGGCGACGTAAGGTTCAATCTTGTCTTCTGAGACGAAGATCGGGAACGGCTTTCTGGGCACATACTTGCCGTCCTCTTTAACACCCACAGTCACTGTTATTTCCGAACCGGCTATAGCGAATTCCCTCCAACTGTCCTCCGGTATGTCGAACTCGCCTTTTTTGGTTTTCAGGATCAGTTTCTTTCCGGAGTTTTCGAGGATGGCGACACCTTCCGTCCCTTCTTCAAGCGAGAAGTTAAGTGGGGCGATATTCGGAGGTACCGTGACATTCTTGTAGTCAGGGAATATCGCGGCTTCAGCCGTGTCTGGTGCGGGTTCTTCCATCTTTATGGCGCAGGAGACAGCGGCAAAGACGGGGATGATCAGTGGAAGTATCTTTCTCATAGGCTGTTGACTCTCATGATGTAATACCAGAATGTGTCTTTATACTTATCAGGCGTCAGACCATTTTCCAGCCTTGACTTGAAATCATTATATTTTTTGTACATTTCCGAAGAGACCCCCATTCTCTTCCAATATCCACGGTCAATTTCCGAGAGCATGCAAGCTGCCTCGGCGAAAGAGGCCGGGAGCTCCGGCAAAGCCTCCGTCCCGTAAAACTCGTCGAGCATCTCCTTGAACTTATCCATCTCACAGTCAAGCAAGTAAATAACCCCAAGATACTCTATAGCCTTGTGATAACCCGGATTGAAGCGGATGATATCCTTCAAATCCTCATCAATGCCCCGCACCAACGAGATGAAATCCTTCTCGGGGACGCATTTCCGCTTTGCTCCAAGTACCGGATCGGCCTCTACGGCTGCGTCATCATCGAGTAAGCGACGGTATCCTTCGGCGACTTTCTTCCACCCTTTTTCTTTTCCGAGAATGTCGATATATTTCCGGGCGACAGGATAGGCTCCGAATACGAGATTGGTTTCTATTAACCGCTTTACCATCCGCGGGTTCACGTCCCGCTCGTCCATCACATTTGCCTCAAAGGCCATCCTCTGGGAATACGCTACATGTCCCATCGACCAATATGCGTCACTCAGACGCTCTCCCGCCTCCGCGGTCATGTCCCAGGGGACGAGGATGCCGTCAGAACCTGCTTGCGTGTAATGAAATACCTTATCGGCAAGCTGACCGGTCTCAGCCAGGGCGAGGTTTAGCCGTGAGAGCCTCATGAGATCGACCGTAGTTTCGTTGTCGGAATAGGAAGTGATGACTTCTTCGGGAGAAAAAGGCGAAGGAGGATCGCCTTGGCATGCGGTCATCAGGCCTAGGGACAGCAGAAGGAGTATAGTAATATGATATTTCACCATAACGTTCCGGCGAACCTATTCTTGGGCAAATATAGAAAAAAGGGGACGGATTCTGGTGAACCCGTCCCCCATTTCTTTATGGAATAGTAATACTAGTTCCAGTTAGGATTTCCGATAGTCTCTTCCTCAGGGACTTCCCAGATGAGAGTGGGGTTGGCACTCTTGGTCCAGTGGTTGGATCCCTTGCGGTAGTTGGAGATGTCTCCCCAACGCTTAGCGTTCAGGAAGTTCCAGTCACCTTCGCCCCAGAACTCGATTCTCCACTGGAGTTTCACTTCGTCGAGGCTACCTGTGCTGGTCATCGCGGGCTGACCGGCCTTTGTGCGGGCGGCGAGCAGTTTGTCCAGAGCGGCCTTGGCATTGGATGTGTTACCCTGCTGGGCGTAAGCCTCGGCGAGCATCAGGTAAGCTGCGGAGGAACGGTAGTAAGGGAGATCGGTGAGCCATGTGGAGTTGTCATGGATGGTCTTTCCGTCCCTGGACTCCGTGGCGGCGAACTTCAGGTTGGTGTATTTCGGAACCACGATTCCGGCGTGGAAGGTGGTATCGGAACCGACAGTGTTGACTGTGTAGAAAGGATAGGCGACATCAGCGCTGGCGATGCGATCCTTACGGAAGTCGGCGTCGGGAATCTTGTTGTAAAGATCAGCGTCGATCTGCCATGCGGACTCCATATTCCCGTTAAGCAGCGGGTTCTCCATCACGAAAGGAATAGCGCTCTTACGCGTCACGTTGGCACCCACAGACTCGGAAGCCTCCCATCCGAAGAGGGCTTCGGGGTTGACTTTGAAGTTGAAGAACGCGTTCTTGTCTGAGTTGAAGCCTTCAACAAAGCCGTTATTGGAAGTTAGCTGGGCGACCTTGGTGAGAGTCTCGTTCGACATACCCCAATTATCTTCGGAAATGAAGTTGGGATACTTGGAGACGATGTCGTTGGCCGCGGTGGCGGCGATGTCCCATCTGTGGCAGTCAAGTGCGGCGCGGGCGAGGAGGAACTGCGCGACACCAAGATCGATGTCATAGAGCTCGGACTCTGTGTTACCCTGCGTGTAACCTATTGACTCGCTGAAGTATTTGACAGCTGTCTGGAGATCGGAGATGATCCTGTCCCAAGTCTCTTTGACGCTAAGCGGGGCGACAGGAGTGTTGTAGGCGTAGTTCTCGTAGATCGGCCATCCCTTGGCTGTCGTTGACTCAGGATCGGTAAGGTCGGTGTAGATCTCCATGAGTTCCATGTAACCGAGAGCGTAAACCACGAGGCAGCGGGCCCTGTAGTCCTTCAGCATGGCCTGGGTAGCGCCGGAGGCCTTCTCGATCGTCTCAATGGAGATGTTCTGCATAACCTTGATAGCGTTGGAAATCTTGATACAGGCTGAGATGTAGTTGGCGTAATTGGCGACAACGTCAGCGTTGTAACGATAGTAAGGGAAATCGTTAGCCACGGAATACCAGTTCGAGAAAACACCGGCGTGACCGGCGTCAGGACCGGAGACGATATCACCGATAAGCATGTCATGGGCGAGCTTATGGGTAATGTCAGCTGACCAACGGTTTCCGTAGCCCTTTGTCAGCTTGGTGTCGTACACCATCATCTGAGTAGGCATGGTGTTGGCCATACCCTCAAGAGCGAGTTTGATCTTCGACTCGTCACCGCTCAGGAAGATATTCTCATTGATATCCTCGACAGTGAACTTGTTCGGGTTGGTGACGTTCAGGCGGTCACCGCAGGAAACCAGAAGACCAAGAGCAACAGCAATAGAAATTATTTTATGTGTTTTCATATCTCTGTGTCTTATTAATTAAAAATCAAGCTTGATTCCGAAGATCACATTCGCCATCTGCGGATAAACGCACTGGGCGACATCGTAACCACCGACCGCTGACAGAGAAGGATCGATGCCCTTGTGGGCGGAGAAGAATACGAGGTTGTCAGCCGACACATAAGCGCGGAGACCACCGATATGAACTTTCTCAGTAAGCTTCTTGGGAAGGGTATATCCGAGAGTGACGTTCTTCAGACGCAGGTAGGAAGCGTTGAAGAGAGCCATGTTCGTGAACTGCCAGCTACCGATCGTGTCACCGTCGTAACGGCAGGTACGACCGTTGGCCCACCACTGCATCGGGAAGTAGGCACCCGTATTAGACTCGTTGAATGTGGCGCCGACCGTCTCTTTGGCGACCCAGCTGTCACCCTTGTTCCAATCAGCGGCGAGGGAGCTGGTGCGGTACATCATCTCACCGAACTCACGGGAGAAGAACTTACCGCCGAGCTGGAAGGCCCAGACAGTGCTGAGATCCCAATTCTTCCAGCGGAAGCTGGAGGTGAGACCACCCATGATGTCAGGAGTTGCGGAGCCATACTCGTACTGGGAAGCGTCGGCGGAGACCAGAGTCTTCACGTCATCGCCTTCCTTATAACTTGTATAGCGGCCACCGTGAGCGTAGTTGCCCTTCGAGTCAGCGTTGACATCAGCGTAAGTGACATGGTGCCAGTACATAGGAAGACCGGATTTCTCATCTACACCAGCATATTTGTAAAGATAGAGGTTGTAGATGTCACGGCCCTCTCCACGGAGATAAAGCTTGCCCTGACCGGCATTCTGTCCACCGGTAGCTGCCCATGTCTCGGAAGCCGCAGTCCAAGTCCCCTCAGGAAGCTCTGATGTCTTGGGATCCCAGAAAGGAAGCTGACTGTCAGGAACGTCCACGAGGGTGGTCCTGAAGTGGGTGAGGTTGAGGCTCAAGTTCCAGTTGAAGTCCTTGTTGCGGATGATGTCGCTGCTGAGCTCGAACTCTATACCGGTATTGCGGAGCTTGGCGCAGTTACGGGTGTGGGTCGTGTTCGCCATGTTTGCGAGCGGCGAGACGGCCTGGCTGTACAAGGAGTTCGTGGTGAGGTTGTTGTAGTAGTCAATGGCACCGGAAATCCTGCTGTTGAAGAGGGTGAAATCGAGACCGGTGTCGAACTGGTGGACATGCTCCCAGGTGATGTCGGTGTCGACAAGTCCGGGAGAAGTGAGGCTGAAGACCTCGGCCTGGCCTGTTCCGTTTGAAACTGCTTTCCAACGGGAAACGCCATATGACCATGTAGGATTGATATAATATTCGCTAACGCCATTCTGGTTACCGGTGACACCGTAACTGGCGCGGATCTTGGCATTGTCCAGCCAGGTCTTGGTGCCCTCCATCCAGGGCTCGGAAGAGATTCTCCAACCGGCACCCACAGACCAGAAGTTGCCCCAGCGGTTCTCCTTGATGAACTTGGAAGATCCGTCACGGCGGAAGGAACCGGAGAGATAGTACTTCTCGTCGTAGATGTAATTGAGACGTCCAAGATAGGACTCGAGACGGAAGTCGTCCAGCTGCCATTTGTCGTTCTCGTAACCGCTGATATTGTTGAAACGGGACGTGAAGTTACCAGGCATGACATATCCGGAAAGGAGCTCGTCTGCTGAGGCATACTGGACAATCTCACTGTGGAGATCCTCATACTCGTGACCGACCAATGCGTCGAAATGGTGCTTGCCATACTCGCGGTTCCAGGTCAGGAGCTGCTGGGTGTTCATGACGGTCCTGCTCATCTTGCGCAGCATCATACCACCTCTGGAAGCTCCACGGCCGGCCTCATGGTTCATGTAACGGAGGTTACGGGTGGTGTATTCCTCCATTGTGAAGTTGCCCGTGAATTTGAATCCGTAAGGAAGGGTGACCTCTGCAAAGACCTTAGGTGTCCAAGTCTGGTTGTTGAAGGTGGACTGGTTGGTCTCGGTCTCCCACAGGAGGTCGCGGTTGAAGTTCGTTCCTACAGTCTTTCCGTCACCAAGGGGTGAATAGGTCGGGCCTTTGGCGACAACCTTGTTGCCATTCTCGTCCAGTTTCACGTTGCCATTGGCGTCATATTCATAAACGGAGATGATCGGAGGATACATCTTGACATAGTACATAGTGTTACCGGAAGCACCACCGGCGCCACGGTTCTGCCAACGGGTAGCCATGGTGCGGGTGTTGGTGTTGGCGTAAGAAACGTTAGCACCGACCTTCAGCCAGTTGGTGATCATGGCGTCGACATTGGCGCGGCCGCTGTAACGCTTGAAGCTTGAGGCTACAAGGAAGGAAGGCTCGTCGAGGTAACCAAGAGAGAGATAGTAATGCATCTTGTCGTTACCTCCGCGGGCGGAGATATTGTAGTCCTGGCGGAAAGCCTTCTTCATGAGGATGTTGCGATAGCTCTCGCTGTAGAGGAGTTTAGCGTTGGGATTGATCTTGCCGTCAGTGCCCACAAGAAAAGCGCCGCTCATGGTAGAGGAGGCCTTGCTGCCCTCGCCGGTGGTAGTGTAGACAGCTCCTGGCACGGAGTAAGCCATCCAGTTACCGAGTCCGTTCTCCTCGAAAGAAGTCTCGCTTCCGACGTAGTCGAAAAGGTGTGCGCTGGCGAACTGCCTTGCTTCAGCGTCGGAGTGGTTCGGATTATTGAAATTGGTGTAAGGAACATCGTCGGCACCGACACCGGGGAGACCCGTACCGCCAACACCATAACGATATGAGTTGTAGATACTTCTCCAAGCGAACTCGTAGTAGTCAGAAGCTTTGTCGATCTCAGCGGAATTGTAGGGACCGACGAAGTTGTAACCGACCCTGCTCTCGAAAGAGATCTGGGCCTTTCCGGCCTGACCGGCCTTTGTGGTGATGAGGACGACACCGTTAGCACCGCGGGATCCGTAGAGCGCCGTGGAGGCAGCATCCTTAAGAATGGTCACAGAAGCGATGTCCTCAGGGTTTAGGCGGGACAGAGGGTTCTCCAACGCGTTCTGGTTAGCGGCGGCTGGTTGAGCTGCGACACCATCGATAACGATGAGGGCTGAAGCAGCGTCGGATTTAGTGGAAGAGATACCACGGATACGGATACCCATATCGAAACCGGGCTGACCGTCAGTAGCGGCGACACGCAGACCAGGAGCGGCACCCTCGAGCATACGGGAAACAGTGGATGTGTTCTGGGCCGCGATGGTCTCTGACTGGATAGCTGAAAGCGATCCTGTGAGATCCTTACGACGTGCGGTACCGTAACCGACCACGACGACATCATCCAGAAGGAGAGTGTCATCTTCCAGGATAACATTGATTACACCACGGTTACCGACTGCCACGGTGGTAGTCTTGTAACCGATCGAGCTAAAGACCAGTTCTGCGTTGGCTTTCACATTGATGCGGAAGTTACCGTCGAGGTCTGTGATAACGCCTGTATTGGTTCCTTTGACCATAATACTGGCGCCCGGAATGGCTTCGCCATTTGAATCGGTCACTTTACCAGTAACCGAATTCTGAGCGAATACCTGCGCACCTACAAATAGAAGCGCAAGCAAAAACGTAATGATTCGTTTACCCATAAATGTAATTGTTAAAAGGATTTAGCTGCTATTGGTTCAATATTGTTAATTACCTTAATTGGTATATCACTAATTACCTTAATTGGTATATCACTTATTAATTCCTTAACACATAAAACCTTAAAAACTGTCAAAATCGTCATTCTCCCTTTTGCGATAGGGGAGGTATAATAAAACAAAGTTATAAAAACTCGAATAATTATCCAACAAAACACATCAAGAATCGCTTGTTAAGGGGGCTCCAAGGCCCTATGGCGGGGGTCAATTCAGAAGATGTGGATAGTTTCCACACTTGGAGTGCCGACGGGAAGTGTCTGGTTTTCAGCAGCAGAAGGGATGACGGGCTTTACACCAAGCCGTATTTCACACACGTGGATCCCGATGGAAACGCCACGAAACCTTTCCTGCTTCCGCAGAAGAATCCCAAGGAATACTACAAGAAGTTGATGAAGTCTTATAATCTTCCAGCTTTCACGACCGGCAAAGTCACCGTCGGGAAACGGAAGTTAGTGAACGTCCTGAGAAACTCTCCCGGAACGGATGTCACCGTCCGCTGATCTTCATTTCCTGAACGCACCCTTCACGGGTTTGCGTGACATATCGAAATGCAGCTTGGCTCCATCCTTAATCTGGTCGTACCGGATAATGGGGGAGCCAAGTTTTTTGCCGTCTAGGTAAGCGGCCTTGATGTAAACGGCATCCTCGCTCCATCCCTTGGTTGTCATCTCGATCTTCTTACCGTTCGATAGGGTCATGCTCATTCCGGGGGCGCATGGCGAGCCGACATAATACCAGTCAGCACCCGGGCAGAAGGGATAGAATCCCAGGCAGTTAAACAGGTACCAGGCACTCATCTGACCGCAGTCATCGTTGCCGCTGAGGGATCCTGGCTCATTGCCGTAGAAGTTCTTGGCGACGTATCTGACCCATTTCTGGCAGTTCCAAGGCTCTCCGAAATAATCATAAAGGTAGGCCACGTGGTGGCAGGGCTCATTTCCGTGCCAGTAGCCTCCGATGCGTCCCCAGATGTCGTGGGCGCCAGGGATGTCCTCGGGAAGCTCGATGGTGAAAAGCTCGTCGAGATATTTCTTGAGCCTGTCCCTTCCAGCGATCTTGACATATCCGTCGAAATCATGGAACACGCTCCAGGTGTACTGCATGGTGAATCCTTCGGTGATGTCTCCCCAGCCGTTGACGGATCCGGGACCTTGGTAGGCGATCGGGGCGAATGGCGTACGCCAAGCGCCTTTGGAGTCCTTGCCCCGCATGTAGCCAGTTTCGGGGTCGATGAGGTTCTTGTAGTTCATCGACCTGTTCAAGAAGAACTTATAGTCCTCCTCGTGGCCCAGTTTCTTGGCGACTTGGGCGATGCACCAGTCGTCGTAGGCATATTCAAGGGTCTTGGAGACGCTTTCCTTCTCGAGGTCGAAGGGGACGTAGCCGAGGGAGGTATATTCAGGGATGCAGTCGTAGTGGGCGTTGGTGGCGGTGGTCTTCATCGCCTGGAAAGCCCTCTCGTAGTCAAAGCCGGGCACGTCCTTGAGGATCATGTCGGCGAGGACGGAGCAGGAATGGTAGCCTATCATGCACCAGGTCTCACCTCCGTAGAAGGACCAGTAGGGGAGCATGTGTTCTGCGCTCTTGTCGAAGTGGGCGAGCATCGAGTTGGCGATGTCGGCCTGCAGGGGACGGTTGACAAGGTTCATCAAGGGTTCGAAGGCCCTGAACGTGTCCCAGAAGGAGAAAGTCGTGACGTTGGTGAAGCCTTCGGCCTTGCCGATAGTGCCGTCGTGCTCGCGGAAACGGCCGTCGGTGTCCTGGAAAACGAAGGGATGGAGCATGGTGCGGTAGACGCTGGTGTAGAAGGTCTCGCGGAGGACTTTGTCCTCACTTTCCAATGAATATGTTCCCAGAGCCTTTTCCCAGGTCTGTTCGGCCTCTGCCAGGACGGTGTCGAAGTCTTTGCTGTCAAGTTCCTTAAGATTCAGAAGGGCTCCGTCGGTTCCGACTCCCGACACCGCGACCTTGACCTGAAGGTCTTTGACATCCTGGTAGCGGACGATGACCTTGAGTTTCTTGCCCCAGGCCTCCAGGGAGCTGCGGAAGCGTTTGGTGTTGTAGATCACAGGCTCTCCGTCCTGCAGGATGGTGAAGTCCTTTATGGGTTCGGAAAACTTTGCAGCAAAATAGACATATCGGCTGGGATTCCACCCGGCAACGACCTTGCTGCCGATGATGGTATGTTCATCAAGCAGTTTTACGGTGGACCACTCGCAATTCCAATATAGTGTATGGTCGAGGTCGATCATGACATAGGCTCCTTCCTTCTCGGGATAGGTGAACTTGAATATCCCGGAGTGCATGGCAGCCGTCATCTCAGCCTTCACACCGCTGTCAAGAGTAATCCCGTAATATCCTGGGTGGGCGCTTTCCTTGCTGTGATCCAGTTTGGAAGGTTCGATCCTGTCGCCCATGCCGGGGAGGAAGAGGAAGTCTCCAAGGTCGGGGATTCCGGTGCCGCTCAGGTGCGTCAGGCTGAAGCCCTGGACATAGGGCTTTGAATATTTGTACCCGGCAGCACAGTCATAATCCTTGTCGTCGCAGTCAGGGCTGATCTGGATGCCTCCATAAGGAAGCTGTGGTCCAGGATACACATTCCCGAACCCGTCCGTCCCCACGAACACGTTCACATCGTCGATCAATCTCCGCTTCACTCCGGCAGTATTGCCCTCCCTAAAACCTTCGGGCCTGAAGGCCCTCGTCCCACCACCGGCTCTGCCGGCGGTCCTCCCGTTCACGTGGCCACGGGCGGCCACGGTTTCTGGGAGGGCAATACTGCCAGAAGCTGGTGAGACGGAAAGGGTTATTGATGTGAGGGCCGCAAGGGCCAGACCTTTGAGGATACTCATGACTGTTAGTGTTTATTGCTGAAGATATCACAAATATAATGAATCCCGCCAAAAAGGCGCACATCGAAACCACACAGGACCAGCTACAAGGCATATTCCTGTGCGCCAGTTTGGCAGCAGGAGAATTACAAACAAATCTTGAGATGCAGGGCCTACTTGGTAGTCATGGAGTAGGGCTTGTCAGCGGGTTTCTGGCCACGGGCCTTGTTGGGCCTGGCAGCCATTTCGAACTCGAGCGTTCCGCCCTGGAGGATATCGGCATGTGTCAGGTACAGCTTTGTGTATTCCTTGCCGTTGAAGAGGACCTTCTTGATGTAGCGATTGGTGTCGCTTACCTTAGGAGCCTTGACAGTCAATGTCTTTCCGTTGGGCAGCTTCACTGAGGCCTCCTTGAAGAACGGCGCACCGATCACGTACTGGTCGCTTCCGGGACAGACTGGGTAAAATCCCAGGGTTCCGAATATGTACCAGGCGCTCATCTGGCCACAGTCGTCATTGCCGCCGAGGCCGCGGATCTCCGGACGGTACATGCGGTTGATGATTTCCCTCATCCAGTACTGGGTCTTCCAGGGCTGCGATGTCCAGGCATAGAGATAAGGAATATGATGGCTCGGCTCGTTGCCGTGGACATATCCTCCGATCAGGCAGTCCTTGGTGATGTCCTCGTTGTTCGCATAGGCATATTCAGGGAGATCGTTGTAGAAGAGTTCGTCCAGGGCAGAGATGAATCTCTTCTCGCCGCCCATCAGGGACATGACTCCGTAGACGTCCTGCGGAGCATGGAAGGTGAAATTCAGCGAGTTGCCTTCGATGAAGCCTTCGCCTACGGTCTGCATGATGTCGAAATCCTTCTTGAAAGTGCCGTCGGCGTACTTAGGGCGGCAGAATCCGAGTTCGGTGTCGAAGACATTGGCGTAGTAGCGTGCACGGGGGGCATATTCTTCGGCGGTCTTGGTATCACCTGCCAGGCGGGCGGTGTTCCAGATCGTCCAGTCGTCGTAGGAATATTCAAGCGTATTGCTGGCGGCTGTGGCGATGTGGTCATAAGGGACGTAACCGAGTTTCATGTAGTCCCCCAGGCCATAGTACCACTCTTGTTTAGAGGTCGTGACCATGGCTTCCAGAGCCCTCTTCCTGTCAATGTCCAGCCCCTTGGCAATGGCGTCGGCCAGGACGGGCACTGCATGGTAGCCGCTCATGCACCAGTTTTCGTTGGCCATGTGGCTCCAGACAGGCAGCATGTGCAGGACGTTCTGGTCGTAATGGGCCAGCATGGACTCGACCATGTCACGGTCACGGTCCGGCTTGAACAGTGCGAGGAAAGGATGCTCTGCCCTGTAGGTGTCCCAAAGGGAGAAAACAGTGTAGTTCGTGAATCCTTCAGCCTGGTGGATCTCATGGTCGAGCCCGCGATAGGCTCCGTCCACGTCCATGTAGACAGAGGGGTTGATCATCGTGTGGTAGAGAGAGGTGTAGAACATCTTCTTCTCGTCATCTGTGCCTTCGATGTCAATCTGGGACAGTTCCTTTTCCCAGGCCTTTTCAGCTGCAGAAGCTATCTGGTCGAAAGACTTTCCTTCCGCTTCAGCAAGGAGATTCTTCAGCGCTCCGGTGGTTCCGGTCGATGAAAGAGCGACCTTTACAGTAAGTTTCGGATCCTTGGCTATGTTGAACTTGAACCAGGCTACGAGCTTTCGTCCGGCCATTGCAGGGAAGTTCCTGCTGGTGTCGAACTTGCTCCAGCCACCCTTGTAGTCGACTCTCTGGCGATCCACGTAACCATATTCAGAGATGGGCTGGGAGAACTCGATTGCGAAATAGGTGTAGTTGGTACGGGCCCAGCCGTCGGTGATGCGGTAGCCGGTGACGGTCCTGTCGTCCAGGACCTGGACTTCTGCCCAGAGGGTCTTGCCATCGTAGTCGTAGATGCCATGGATGAGGTCCAGGATGACCTGTCCGGATCCATCGCTGCGCTCAGGATTGCAGAAGGTATATTCATGGACACCGACACGGGTGGTGGCGGTGAGGCGGGCCTTTATGTCATAGTCGTCAAGGGTGACTTGGTAGAAGCCGGGTCTTGCGTTCTCTGTGTCGTGGCTGAAGCGGCTGCGGAAGCCTCCGTCAGGATTGTCGGCAGTTCCGGGATTAAGCTTCAGGGGACCAGTGGTAGGCATTATGAGGATGTCTCCCAAGTCGGAATGGCCGGTGCCGCTGAAATGGGTGTGGCTGAAACCGACGATTGTCGGATCATTGTAGCGGTAGCCTGCGCAGGTCTCGTAGACCTTCGGCTGGTATTTTCCGTTTATGTTGTGCGGAATGGTGTCAGTGTCAGGACTCAGCTGGACGCCTCCGAAGGGAACGCAGGCCCCGGGGAAAGTGTGTCCCATTCCGTCAGTTCCGATGAAAGGGTCGACGTAGCCGGTCTTGGTCTGACCGAAAGCTGCAGTGCATGCCAGCAGGAGTGCTCCTGCCAGTAATGAATTGAGTTTCATGAGTGTCGGTTATTTAATTCCGTATTTGCGGAGAATCTTCATGACGGGCTTCTCGATGGACTCGGCCCAGAGCTGGTAGCCCTGGTCTGAAGGATGGATGCCGTCCTGGGTGGTCTCGTGATCCTTAGCGGTGGCGCTGGGATGAATGTAGTAGACGTCCTTGTACTTCTTGCAGGCGATCTTCATCAGGCTGTCGGCAAGGGCTATCCTGCTGGATTCGAAGTCATTGCTGCCGTTGTTGAAATTACGGTTCTCCCTGTAGATGGTCCTCTGGAAGATCAACGGTTTGCCGGGATGGGCTGCCTGGACCTTCTCGATGAAGGGGAACAGCCTTTCGCTGATCTGCTCGAGGGAAGGATTGGAGAATGAATCGAAGATGAAGGCGTCGACATCTGCTGCGGCAAGCACGTTCGCGAAGTAATCCTGAAGCTTGCTGTTACCGCTGCATCCGAGGCTGAGGAGCTGGAGTCCGGTGTCCCTGGTGAAGTTGGCAGGATAGGTCATGCCGGCCCTGCTGGTCGATGTGCCATGGGTGAAGCTGGAACCGAAGATACCGATCCTGTAGCGGAAAGGATTGGGAAGTGCTTCAAGGGTTGAGCCTTCCTTGACACCGATCTTAATGGAATATTCTTCACTGAACAGAGGAAAGTACATAAGGCATTCCTTCATCGTTCCGTCCATGTTGTCGACGATGGTGATCGGGTTGTTTAGTGCAGGATCGTCAGCTGTCTTTCCAGATGGGGCTTTTGATCCGGCCCAGAGCCATTTTCCGTCCTTCTTGATGTAGAGGTCGTAGCCCCTTGCGGAGAATCCTCCCGTGTTGCTCGGAAAACCAACCTCGCCGAACTTGGTGACGACAGAGATTGAAGGAGAATTAGTCCTGAAGGCGACACCAATTCCAGAAGACATGCGTACTTGCGAATTCTCAGTCTTGGTAAAGCCTTTGAACTGCACAGTGTCAACCCTGTGATAAGGGTTGGGAGTGTTCATCAGCTTGCCGGTGAGGGTGAGGGACGACGCTTCGGTGAAGACGATATCTTGTGCTTGTGCCAAAATAGGGGAACCCGAGATTAAAAGAATCAAGAAAAGACGAAAATACTTATTCATAATCGTGATTTTTATCTAAAATACAAATGTATAATTTTCTTTGGAAAACTATGCATTGACCGTTAACTTTGCAATCATGGTTAGTATTGTCAGATTTATCGGATTCTCCTTTTTATCTTTGTCGTTGACAATTGCAGCATGTTGCTGCTCAGTGAATAAGGATGTCAAGGATGCAGATGTTTTCAAGTTGGAAGGTACGACTGACACCCTCTTGTTCAAGCAGGCTCCTTTCCAATGGAGGGTAACTCCGCGGTACGATTATTCAAAAGTGTATGTTACCAAACTGTTCCTCTGCCAGTCCGAGTACGATAAGGAATACCTTGGCGCCTACAAGATGAGGGACAATGGCAGCCAGACTGTCTACATGACTTGCGAACAGGCTCTGGAAGCCATCAAAGGGATGGATGCTCTCACTCCCGGTCTTCAGAAGATAGTCTATCTGGTCGGATGGCAGTACAATGGTCACGACTCGAAATATCCTGCTTTCTTTGAAGGGAATATGGGGATAAAGAGGGAAGACGATGAGGATCCCCTGGACAGCGTGAGATGGCTGATGGAAGAGGCCAGGAATTACAACACGGCAGTAAGCCTTCACATCAATCTTTTTGATGCCTTTGACGACAGCCCTCTTTTTGAAAAATATGTCAAGGAAGATGTCCTGGCCAGGGACAAGGACGGGAAATATATCCTCGGAGATTGGGCTTACAAGGTAAGCTATGCAGCTGAATGGGAGAAGGGACTCGTGCAGGAAAGGCTGGACAGTCTTTGTGCGCTGCTTCCTGTCCAGAAGGCGGGCACCATCCACATCGATGCTTTCCATAATGCAGTCCCGCGTCCCCGTATGGTTGACGGCAGGCCGGTCATAAGGATGGAATCTCCGATAAGTCCTTGGCACGGCCATACTGCCGAACAGGATAAGGAAGCCAAGGCAAAGATCGTGGGATACCTGGATTCCAAAGGTATAGATGTTACGACAGAGGGTGCTGACATGTACATCGGAGATCTTTCAGATGGTTGGTTTCCTATGTACTGGCATTTCAGTTCCCGCGAGCATGCGCTTTCGCTGTCCGCCTCCCAGGCATGTGGAGGAGACACAGGCGGCCAATTGAGGGCATTCTGCAACAATGTCAACGGAGAGGAAGTGTTCAGGAGGGCCCCTGATCTTTCAGAGGCTTTTGAAAGGTTCAAGGAAGGCTTTTGCAAAACCACTCTTATCACCCTCTATCTCAATAATTTCTCCCGTAAGGCGCTCATAAGGGGCGAGGGAGGAAAAGCGATCGGAGTGTTTGAGAACGGTTTGAGGACATATCTTGAAGATGGAGAGGTGGATGTGGCCAAGGACGGGAATATGCTCGCAGAAAACGGGAATATCTTCATGCCAGCCTTGTGGATTGGAAACAGCTCGGTCATAGCTTTTTCAGAGAAAGGTTATTCCGAAATGACATGGACAGTCCCTTCGGGTGTGAAGATTTCAAGGAGGGCGAAAGGTTGGACTCTCGAAGCCTCGGGACGCAGAGAGTTCAAGGACTTCAAAGTGAAAGGAGACAAAGTGACTCTCTCTCTTTCTCCTGGTGAGATGGTACTGATTACGGATTGATGGAAGGAGGGCCCCGGTTATGAAGAATAAAATCGCAGCTGTTTTGATCCTGGTTTTGTCGGCCGTTTCCTGTGGTACCCCCAAAGACGGATTCTTTGACGATAAAAGGATAGTCCTTTCCCTCGGAGTTGTCAGCGACGTCCACATCAACACAGGAGTTCCGAAGACTTCTGAAAAATGGACTGCAGCCCTTGAGCAGTTAGTCGCAAAAGCTTCTGAAAATGATCCTGACGGTCTAGACGGGGTTCTCGTCGCCGGAGACTTGATTGATAATCCCAACGAGAAGTTCCTCGGAGAATTCAAGAGGGTTTATGAATCAGTCCTTGATCCGGTCAAAGTGCCGCTCGTTTATACGGTTGGTAACCATGATGTCCCGAAATTCAGATGGGATTCCACCATGGTTTCAGATGCGTCGTACATCCGCAGGCTTCTTGGGGATGATTATTTCCGTACGGATGTCGATAAGGTTTCCGGAGAAGGCCTGGAGTGCAGGCACTGTCAGATAGACGGTTATGATGTGATAGCTATCTCTCCGGACGGGACAAGTCCGGTAATCTATAATCCAAAGGCCCTTGAATGGCTGGATTCAACCCTGTCCGAGATCACTTCCAAGGACCCTTTACGCTATGTGATAGTGATCACCCACCCGATGCTATACGATACTGTCTACGGCAGTCTCCTTGGTGAGGCCGACGGGATCTGGAAGTCGTCACTTCCCGGATATTGGGCGACAAGGGAGTTACCCGAAATCTTGTCCCGTTACCCCCAGGTGGTGGCGTTCGGAGGTCACCTGCATTTCCCCTTGAACGACCCCAGAAGCATTTGGCAGGGCGGTTTCACTGCACTCGGCTGCGCATCGGTCCGCTACATGGCCCTTGAGGCCGGGGGGTATGAATATATGGCCGGACAAACTGTGATGAAGGATAAGGACGAATTTTCGCAGGGAAACTTGCTTCAGTTCGACAGGCGGGGCAACATGAGGATCCTCAGGATGGACTTCTACAATGAGGCAGTGATAGGGGAGCCCTTGGTCATGGCCAGGCCTTCCAAGGGCGGGAAACATCTCCAAGAATATTCATTCTCTAGGCGCAGGGCCCTGAACACACCACCGTCCCTCTCTTCAATGGATCTCTCTTTGATGCTGGCTCCGGTTTCCGAAGGTGTCAAGTCTGGGACTGAGGCTGCAGGCATATCCGTGAGTTTTGCTTCCGGGACAGATGATGAATTCGTCCATCACTACGAGCTGACTCTTTCACGTGACGGGAAAGTCTTGGCTACCAAGAAGATACTTTCTGATTTTTACAAGAGTCCCCTTCCATCTGGAATGAAGCGGTCCTGGACTGTAGATTTCGGTCCGGAATCTGCAGAAGAAACTCTCGAAACTGGAAAATATACCGTCACTCTCAAGGCTTACGATTCATGGGATGCAGAAAGTGAGCCTCTTGTAAAGGAAATAGTATTTTAGAAATAGAGCCATATCATGAAATTCATCAGCTGGAATGTCAATGGCCTGAGGGCCTGCGCCGGGAAGGGCGATTTCGACAAGGCATTCACGGCCCTTGATGCCGATTTTTTCTGCCTTCAGGAGACAAAGATGCAGCCAGGGCAGCTCGATCTTGAGTATCTGGGTTACAGCTCGTACTGGAATTCCGCCGAAAAGAAAGGCTATTCGGGCACGGCCATATATTCAAAGCACCAGCCCCTGGATGTCACTTACGGCATTGGAGTCGAGGAGCATGACAATGAGGGGAGGGTCATCACCCTCGAGATGCCGGAGTTCTTCCTTGTCTGCGTCTACACTCCCAACTCCCAGGATGGACTGAGGAGACTCGATTACCGGATGACCTGGGATGATGCTTTCCGGGAATATGTCCTTTCGCTCAAGGCTCGGAAGGGAGTCGTCATTTGCGGAGACATGAATGTCGCCCATGAGGAGATCGACATCAAGAACCCTAAGTCCAACCGCCGCAATGCAGGCTTCACTGATGAAGAGAGGTCTAAATTCTCCGACCTGCTGGGGTCTGGTTTCGTGGACACGTGGCGTGCCCAGCATCCTGACGAGGTGAAATACTCCTGGTGGTCGTACCGTTTCAAGGCACGCGAGAACAATGCGGGGTGGCGCATAGACTATTTCCTTGTCTCAGAAGACCTCAGGGACAGGATTGTTTCAACAGAAATCCACAACGAGGTTTTCGGCTCCGACCATTGCCCTGTGGAGCTGGAACTTAACTTTTAATATTTGAATATTTGTCGTATATTAGCAAACTGCGTAGAATGATTTGAAACGGGGCGATTTGTAAACATAAAATAACACGATAATGAAACTTCAGAATCTATTTTTGACGCTTTTCGCCGCTGCCGTCATGATGGTCGGCTGCGGTCCTAAAGAAGATCCTCAGCCTGCTCTTCCTGTCCTCAATGTCGGGCAGACTGAACTCACCTTCGAGCAGGGTGGCGGTACTGCCACTCTTACCGTGACTTCCAACAGGCCCTGGACAATAACTTCAGATGCCGATTGGATCGCATTCAATCCATCCAGCGGCTCAGCTGCTGATGCTCCGGTCAATGTGACTGTCACGGCACTTGCCAATTCATCTACTGACAGGACATCGTCATTCAGGGTGAAGACCGATTTCGACTACAAGACCGTCAGTGTCTCCCAGAAGGGTTCAAAGGGTGAGGATCCTAACCAGACAGCCACAGGATCTGGTACTGCGAATGATCCTTACAATGTCTTCGCTGCGATCCAGAAGGCAAAATCCCTGGTAGCTTTCAATTCCGGAGATGAGGCCAATTCCGAAAATTCAGCTAATGTCTACACCAAAGGCAAGGTTGTCAGCGTGGAGATCGATCCCAGCTACGGCAATGCCACTTACTACATTTCCGCTGATGGAACGACCGAGACTCAGCTCGAGGTCTACAGGGGCAAGTACATCGATGGTGCCAACTTCCTCATGAAGGACCAGCTTAAGGTCGGTGACGAAGTGGTAGTGTACGGAACCATCGTGAATTTCAAGGGCAACACTCCCGAGTACACCACCGGCAGCAAGATAATCTCGATCAACGGTAGCACCGAGGCTCCTGCGATTGATTTCACCAAGTTCGAGCTCATCACTGTCAAGTCCTTCATCGACAAGGCTGATAACGGTCAGTTCTTCAGGCTCAAGGGAACCGTAAGCAAGTTCAACAAACAATACTGCAGCTTTGACCTGACCGATGAGACCGGTACCATCTACGTCTACAGCGTGAACAACAAAGATGACTGGAGCGAAAAGATCTCCAATGGAGGTACTGTGGAACTCGCCGGACTTTACACCTATTACGAGAAGAATGAACAGCACGAGGTCGTCAGCGCCCAGATCCTCTCCTTCGAGCCCGGTTCAGGCAGCGGTGACCACAGCGATGCGGTTGCCAAGACAGTCAAGGACTTCATCTCGACTGCTGACAACAACACTTATTTCAAGCTTACCGGTACCGTCAGTGGATTCAATTCCCAGTACTGCAGCTTCAACCTTACGGACGAAACCGGCAAGATCTATGTCTACAGCGTGGCCAATAAAGCAGATTGGAGCAGCAAGATCTCCAATGGAGGCACAGTGACCCTGGCAGGTAAATACCTCTACTATGAATCCAAGGACCAGCATGAAGTTGTGGATGCTGAGATCATCTCCTTCGAGGCAGGTTCAGGTGGCGGTGACCACAGCGATGCAGTCGCCAAGACAGTTGATGAGTTCATCAAGGCGGCCGACAAGGATAACTTCTACAAGCTTACCGGTACTGTCAGCGGATTCAATTCCCAGTACTGCAGCTTCGACCTTACTGATGCAACCGGCAAGATCTATGTCTACAGCGTTGCCAACAAAGACGCCTGGAGCAGCAAGATTGCCAATGGCGGCACAGTGACCCTTGCTGGAAAGTACGACTATTATGCCACCAAGGAGCAGCATGAAGTCATTGAGGCTGAGATTCTGTCCTTCACTCCAGGGGAGGCTCCGGATGCCAAGTCCGCTACCGTTGCAGAGGCCATTGCTGCCGAAAAGAATGCCGTCCTGAAGGTCGGACCGGCTTTGGTAGTAGCCTCCGCTTCCGCAGGATTCCTTATGGAGCAGGATGGAGCTAGGATCTATGTCTATGGCGGAAGTGCCGTCGTCGGCGACAATGTCACTGTGACCGGTACCAAGGCTGAATATGGTGAAGCTCCCCAGCTTACCAACCCTGCCGTGGTTGTCAATTCTAAGGGCACTAAGGTGACTTATCCTGATGCAAAGGATATTACCTCCACTGCTGATTCTTACAAATCAACAACAAGGGAGTTCATTTCTGTCAAGGGTAAACTCAGTGTTTCTGACAGGTACTTCAATGTTGAGATTACTGGTGCGACCACAGTCACCGGAAGTATAGTTAAGCCAGTTGAAGATATCGCCGCCCTTGATGGCAAGGATGTTACGATCAAGGGATACTATCTCTATCACACTTCCAGCAAGGATGGAAAGAAATATCTCTACGTCATTGCAACCGACATCAACGGCACAGCCATCACCGGTGAAGGCGGTGGTTCCCAGGGCGGAGGCGGATCTGAAGTTGTCGGCAACACCGAGACCATTGATTTCTCGGCTCAGGGATATGAAAACGCTCAGGACATTTCTTCCTTCAAGGGAAACAATGTGACAATCACATTTGACAAGGGTACCAATAAGAACGGTCCTAAATACTATAACACCGGTACTGCCGTCAGGGTCTATGGAGACAACAATTTCACTGTTTCATCCAGCAAGACCATTACGGCGATCAAGTTCACATTCAGTAACGGTGAAGGCTCGAATGAGATTTCCGCTGATAAGGGCTCATATTCTGACGGGACCTGGACAGGTTCAGCGACTTCCGTCAAGTTTACAGTTGGCGGTACTTCAGGCCACAGGAGAATCAAGACTATAGCAGTCACATTCGCTGAATAGGAATGTCGCTTTCCCGGCATATTCGTTTATTCCGTCCGCTGGCAGTGCTTTTAGCGCTGTCAGTGGCGGTTTTTTCCTGCAAGGAGCCTGTGAAGATCGAGCCGGCGGTGCCTCCGGTGCTGACGGTAAAGACGCAGACTGTCGAGGGAGAGGCCGGGAGTCAGTTCATTACTATCAGTGCGACTGGGGACTGGACCATTTCCACTTCGGCTTCTTGGCTTACCGTCAATCCTTCCAGCGGCTCAGGGAACAACAACATGGTCGTCCTGAGCTACTCAGAGAACACTGATGCTGTCAGGACAGCGAGCGTAACGGTTACCGGGGCTGGTGGTTACACATCTGCCAGCCTGACCCAGAACAAACTAATCGTACCCGAACCTCCGACACCTGACAAGGAGAATGGCTATGGCTTCAAGACAGCCAATGCGACCTGGCTTGAGCTTCCGGAAACTTCTGAAAGCGACGGATTGGAGTTCTTCACGCACGATATGACGATAGGTACCGTAAAGACCAGGAACTATTCCTTCTACTGGGACTATGCTAACCTTGTGGCTTCATGGGTGGCATATCCACTTTGTACATGGAACATAGGCAGCGGTAGCGGCCGTTCCGATGAGTGGGGACTGGACCCGCTTCTTCCTGAATCAAAGCAACCCGTGTTATTTAACGCATATTCCAATTATTCATCGTCATTAGGAGTATTAGATAGGGGGCATCAGATTCCATCTGCGGACAGACCAGTTTCCAACAGGGCGGCAAATGTACAGACATTCTACGGGGTCAATATGACTCCGCAGAATCATGTTTTTAATGGGGGAATATGGGTAAACCTCGAAGGAAAGGTCCGTGACTGGGCAAGGAAGACAGGAGCGACTGCAGGTACCGATACTTTGTATGTACTGACCGGTTGCGTAGTTGGTTCTTCCACCCATAAGGCATTTGACAATAAAGGCAAAGCTGTGTCAGTTCCACAGTACTATTTCAAGGCACTTCTACGCTACAAGAACAACAACAATGTCGGCCACAAAGGCTTCATGGCCTGTGCCTTCTGGTTCGAGAACTCGAATAAATATGGTAATGATTCCAAGATTACCAAAGACATGTCCTTGTCGATTTCAGACCTTGAAAAGAAACTCGGCTACAAGTTGTTCGTCAACCTGGAGCAGAAAGTCGGAAGCGAAACTTACAAAAAGATAAAAGACGAAGATCCATCCACTGTCGCATGGTGGTGGAACTAAGCATAAACCACAGATTATGAAGAGATTTTTCAGCATACTTCTATCCCTTCTCGTCCTGGTCCCGTTTGCGGGAGCCCAAAAGGTCCAGAAGAGCCACGTGATCGGTTTCTACAACCTTGAGAACCTGTTTGACACCTATCACGACGAAGGCAAGAACGACTACGAGTATCTTCCCGACGGAGCCAACCAGTGGACCGAGGTCAAGTACCGCAAGAAGCTCCACAACATGGCCGAGGTCATCCGCGCCATGAAGGAGGAGAACAAGGTTTACCACACCATCCTGGGCGTCAGCGAGATCGAAAACCGCAACGTTCTCGAAGAGCTGGTGATCCAACCCGAGATTGCGGATGCCAATTTCCAGATAGTCCACTATGACGGCCCGGACAGGCGCGGTGTCGACTGTGCCCTGCTTTACCGTCCGGACCAGTTCACCCTCCTGGGAAGCAGGTCGATTCCGTTCACTTTCGATTCCCAGTCGATCAAGTTCTCCATGACACCGGAGGAGCAGGCTGATTTCCGGACGAGGGACATCCTTGAAGTCCGCGGTACCATCGACGACGAGATGTTCGCATTCTACGTCACTCACCTTCCTTCCAGGATCGGCGGCAAGAGCGGCGACCTGAGGAGCCGTGGGGCGGAGATCATCTACGAGAACGCAATGAAGCTCATGAATGAATATCCCGGAATCAAGATTGTCGTGATGGGTGACATGAACGACGATCCGTTCAACGAGAGCATGGTCACCTACCTTCATGGGAAGGAGAATACAGACCAGGTCGGTCCGGAGGATTTCTTCAATCCTTTCCTTTCGATGGTAAAGGCTGGCTTCGGTTCCCTCGCCTATCAGGGAGTCTGGAGCATCTTCGACATAATCATGGTCAACAGCAACCTCGTCAATCCCGAAAAGGGTACCTTCAGGATCAAGCCTATCGTGAACAAGAAGTTCTATGGCAGGGTGTTCCAGCAGCCCTTCATGACCCAGCAGGAAGGCCAGTACAAGGGTACGCCGAAGAGGACGATGTCCAACGGTGCCTTCATCAACGGCTACAGTGACCACTATCCCACTTACATCGTAATATCAACCAAGTAAAATGAATATTATCAAGAAATCAGCTGCAGTATTGGCGGCAGTCTTGATCGGTGCAGTCCTTTCCGCGCAGGTTCCTACCGGCGGAGTCAAGGGAACTGTCATCAACAGGGCTTCCAGGACACCCGTCGAGGGTGCCAATCTGGTTCTCAAGGCCGGTGCTGTCGAGATTGGGACTATCAAGACCGACGCCCAGGGCAATTTCCTTCTCGAGTCGCTTGCCGATGGCATGTACGATCTCATCATCGAGGCTCCCGGTTACCTCCCCACAACGGTGAACGTGACGGTGAACGATGGCTATGTCAAGAATATGTACAACCTGAGTCTCTCTCCTTCAATCATCAGCAATGAGGTTGATGATTCTTCTTTCGGAGAGTTCGACCTTGACGGAAACGGCTACGAAGACACCCCTACGATTCTATATGACCAGAACGACGTGTTCAACAATGCGGCAAGCTACAATTTCAGCGCTGTGCGTTTCAAGGTCCGTGGTTATGCCAGCGAGTCGCAGGATGTCTATGTCGCAGGAGTCAAGATGAACGATGCCCTGACTGGATATTCACCGTACTCACTTTGGAGCGGTCTCAATGAGGCTACCCGTTCCAAGGCTTCCGTGATAGGTTCCGAGATTTCGCCTTACGGTATCGGAGGTTACAACGGACTGACCAACATTTACGGAACCCCTGGCCAGGTCCGTCCCGGAAAGAGGTTCAGTGTCCTGACGAACAGTGCTCTCTATCGCCTCCGTCTCATGGGGACCTATGCGGCCCCTGAGAATGACAATGGCTGGTCCTATGCTGTCAGCGCTTCCGCCCGTCTCGGAGGAAACGATTGGGTGCAAGGCGTTTATTATCGCTCGTTTGCCTATTATCTCGGAGTGGAGAAGAACTGGGGAGACGTCCATCGTCTCGCCCTCGTCACCTTCGGAGCTCCCGGACAGCGTGGTGCGCAGAATGCTTCCACTCAGGAAGTCTACGACCTCATGGGTGACAACATGTACAACTCCAACTGGGGCTACCAGAACGGAAAGATGCGTAACGCCAGGAACAGGATAACTTTCGAGCCCATCACTTTCCTGAAATACGATTTCACTCCTTCAAAGGAGCTGGAGGCTTCCGCTACCTTGCTCTTCAGGACCGGAAAGAACGGTTACACGGCACTTGACTGGTATGACGCTCCGGATCCCAGGCCTGACTACTACCGCAATCTGCCCAGCTATTACTACATGCCCAACGAGGACTACAACCGCCTGAATCCCCAGAAGGCTGCCTGGGCACGTGAAGCCTGGCAGACACATCAGGCTTCCACGGCCCACGTGGACTGGGACAGGTTCTACTATGTCAACAGGAATTCCGAGGGAGGTCGTTCGAAGTACGCCCTTGAGGAGAGGCATGTGGACCAAAATGACCTCAACCTGGCAACCAGCTTGAAATGGCGTCCCAACCCCAACACGATACTGACTGCCGGTTTCAATGCCAAGTACAACAAGACAGAATACTACAAGTCCATCAATGACCTCCTTGGAGGAGAGTATTTCCTGGATGTGGACCAGTTTGCTGAGAGGGACTATTCTTCTTCTGCCATCAGGGTCCAGAACGACCTGGACTATTACCTGGGCCATGGAGAGGCACGCAAGGTCAAGGTAGGCGACAAGTACGGTTATGACTACTTTGCCAACTTGGTGAAGGGAGAACTCTGGGCCACCGGAAAGTTCGCATTCGGTGGTCTTGACGTGACTGTCGGAGGACGCCTGGGTACCAGTACCTTCTGGAGGGAAGGTATGGTGAGAAAGGGTCTTTTCCCTGGACTGGATGACAACGGCCAGCCGATCATGATCGGTGATGACATCTACACTACCTATGACCAGGACGGCAATCCTATTACTTCGAAGGGCCCTTCCGAAAGGAAATTCTTCACGACCTATGCCGGAAAGGTCAATGTTGCATATTCATTGGCCGGAGGCCACAGGTTCTTTGCGAATGCCGGTTATTTCAGCGATTCTCCGTACTTCGACAAGTCTTTCGTGGCTCCTAGGACAAGGAACACCTATATCCACAAACTTGATGATGTCAAGTCACTGTCTGCCGATGTCAACTACATGTATGCTTCAAACGGTTACAGCCTGCGTCTTACGGGCTTCTACACCAACATCGCCGATCAGACCGACGTGATGAGCGTCTACTACGACCTTAACAACTCCTTCGGTAATTTCGCCCTAAGCGGCATCGACGAGCGGCATGTCGGAATGGAGCTCGGTTTCGAGGTTCCTACCCCCCTGAGTGGTCTGTCAGTAGTGGGAGTGTTCACTACTGGTGAATATGTCTACACCTCGACTCCTCTCCTTACTGCGACTGTGGACAACAGCGCCGAACCTATCTATGACGAGATCCCCGTTTCTTATTGGAAGGGGACTCCGATGACCGACGGTACCACCCAGAAGCATTATGTGCCCAGTACTCCACAGCTTGCTGCAAGTCTCGGTCTTTCCTATTTCTACAACTACTGGTTCATCGATGCCGACGTGGATTACTTCGCCAATTCCTATCTTGACATGAGTCCCCTGAGCAGGACTGACTATGCGACAGCAGGCCCCGACGGAGTCATCACACCTGAAGAAGTCGAGGCAATGACGAGACAGGAGAAGTTCGATCCCGCGTGGCTGGTGAACTTCAGTGTCGGCAAGTCTTGGTACTACAAGAGGAAGTACCAGTACGGCTTCTCCCTCAATGCAAAGAACATCCTCAACAAGACGGATGTCAAGACCGGTGGTTTTGAGCAGACCAGGATGGTGGACAACACCGTCAGCAAGAGCCGCTACTACAACTTCGATCCGAAGTATTTCTACATGCAAGGATTCAACTACATGCTGAACCTTTATTTCAGATTCTAACGCCCGGAGGAACGATTATGAAAAAGATATTTTATTCGATAGCGGTTATCCTTTCATTGGTAGCGGTCTCCTGCGAGGAGTGGGAACCTGTGTTCGGCAATCAGGGTGAACCTGATGTAAGTACTCCCCAGACCCAGCAGGTCAACACTACCATTGCGCAGCTCAAGGCCTTGTACGATGGGAAACCCTTGCACATTGACAACGACCTTGTCATCGGTGGGAAGATCATTTCTTCCGATGCTTCCGGCAACATCTACCGTTCGCTTTACATCCAGGATGAGACCGGGGCAATCGAAGTGAAGATCGGCAATTCCGGTCTCTACAATGACTACAAGCCCGGGCAGATGCTCTACGTGAAGTGCCAGGGACTAGTGCTCGGCAACTACGGGGGCATGCTTCAGATTGGAACTGACGATCCCACAGGAGAGTACGAGACGGCTTACATAGATGTGAAGAGCCTTATCAGTTCGCACATATTCAAGGGTGAGGCCGGTTCTCCTGTCACTCCTCAGGTGGTCTCCGAGGATGAGCTCAAATCGGCCATAAAACTGGGCTATAAGAGTCCATATTTCGGCAAGTTGGTGACCTTGAACAACCTGACCTACGCCAAAGAAATATTTGTCCTTATCTATCTCAACAGCAACCTGGACAAGAAGGCTTCTTCCAACCGTCTCTTCCTTTCTGACCAGCAGTGGGGAGTCGACACCTGGGCTTTCAGCGCCAACAAGATGAAGGAATATCTGTTGTCCGGAGTATGGAATTCTGCCAAGATCGGTAATTCCGGCGACTATAACTACGGTACCGTGGAGGATGCTTTCAAGGTGCTGTACGAAAATGCGGCAGCCTACGCTGTCAGCCAGTATTTCAAGATGCCAGGAGGCACGGAAGTACAGGTGCGTTCCAGCGGCTATGCCAAGTTCTCCGACCAGAAGATTGATTCCAGGATACTGTCCGGAGATTCGAGAATCAACCTGACTGGCATCCTTACCAACTACAATGGAGCCGCTCAGTTCACCCTTATAGATCTGGACGGTGTGAAGATAACCAACTAAACATACCGTCATGAAAAAAACTGTTTTAGCATTGGGAGCAATCGTGATGATGAGTGCATGTACTCAGACAAAGAATCCCTTCCTGCAGGAATGGGACACACCTTACGGCATTCCGCCGTTTGACAAGATTACACTTGCAGATTACATCCCGGCGGTAAAGGCCGGCATAGAGCAGCAGGAGAAGGAACTCCAGGCTATCCTGGACAACAAGGAAACTCCTACATTCAAGAACACCGTCGAGGCTTACGAGCTTTCAGGAGAAATTCTCTCGAAGGTTAATGGAGTCCTTTTCAACCTCCAGGAGACTGAAGGAAGTGATGAGATGGAGAAAGTGGCCGAAGAAGCCACCGAGCTCCTGACGACGCATGAGAACGAGATTTCGATGAACCGGAAGTTCTTCGAGAGGGTCAAGGCTGTCTACGACGCTGACCAGAGCGGTCTCACGAGGGAGCAGCAAATGGTCCTCAAGAATCTCTACAAGAGCTTCACCCGCAACGGAGTGGATCTGGATGATGCTTCCCAGGCAAGGCTCAAGGAGATCAACGTAAAGATCGCTTCGATGCAGCAGAAGTTCGGCACGAACCTGCTTGCCGAGAACAACGCTTTCAAGGAGAAATTCGGGATTCCGGTTTCTTCCTACACATCTGAAATGACTTCCTGCGAAGACAGGTCACGCCGCGAGGAGATGTTCAAGGCTTATTCCTCCAGGGGAAACAACGGCAATGAATATGACAACAAGGCCCTCTGTCTTGAGATCCTGAAACTGCGTGCCGAGAAGGCTCGTATGCTCGGTTTCGACACCTTCGCAGCCTATGAGCTTGACGAACAGATGGCCCATGATCCCGCTACTGTCGATGCCTTCCTGGATCAAATACAGAAGGCTTCGAATGCCAAGGCCAAGGAGGAAGTCTACGACATGCAGAAGATCATGGACGAGGACATCGCTGCCGGCAAGCTTGCAAAGGGATCCAGGATCCAGCCTTGGGACTGGTTCTATTATGCTGAAAAGGTCCGCCAGCGCAAGTATGCCCTTGACGAGGAGCAGACGAAACCATATTTCAAGATGGAGAATGTCCGCAAGGGTATTTTCACGGCAGCCCACAAGCTTTACGGGATTAACGTGGAACCGCTCGACGGAGTGCCCGTCTACAATCCGGCAGTGGAGACTTTCAAGGTTACGGATGCCGACGGCAGCCTTCTTGGAATATTCATGACTGACTATTATCCTCGTTCTTCCAAGAGGGGAGGGGCCTGGATGAACGTCTTCCGCGACCAGTATGTCGACAAGGATGGCAATGAGGTTCGTCCTATAGTCGTGAACGTAGGCAACATGGCCTCTCCAACCGAGACGGAACCCGCTCTCTTCTCGATCGACAATGTTGAGACGGTCTTCCACGAATTCGGCCATGCACTTCACGGCCTCCTGACCAAGTGCGCCTATCCTTCCGTGAGCGGCACCAGCGTCAAGCGCGACTTCGTTGAGACATTCTCGCAGTTCAATGAGAACTGGGCCTTCCAGCCTGAGATCCTTGCTGAATATGCAACCAACTACAAGACCGGTGAGGTGATTCCCGATTCGCTTGTCGCCAAGATAAACAACGCCAGAAAGTTCAACCAAGGTTTCATGACCTCTGAACTCTGCGCTGCTTCCATCCTGGACATGAAATGGCATGAACTCACTCTTGAAGAACTGGAGAAGATGAGCGAAGGTGACCAGGCGGCCAACGTTGCAGCCTTCGAGGAGAAGGTCTGCAAGGAGATGGGTCTCATTGACGAGATCATCCCTCGCTACCGCACGACGTATTTCAACCATATCTTCAACAGCGGTTACTGTGCTGGATACTACAGCTATCTCTGGGCAGAGGTGCTGGATAAGGATGCCTTTGAATATTTCCAGCAGCAGGGACTTTACGACCCTCATGTAGCGGACAAGTTCCGCCGTACATTCCTCGAAAGGGGAGGCAGCGAGGAACCCATGGTCCTGTACATGAGATTCAAGGGATCGGAGCCTGATCCGGGCGCGCTTTTGAGGGCGAGAGGACTTGAATAATCAAAACCAATAATCTTTATAGTATGAAACGAATCTTATTGATGGCTTTGGCATGCGGCCTTGCACTTGCTTCAACGGCAAGGGCGGAAGAGGCCCGCTTGCTCAGGTTCCCGGCTACCAACGGGACCGACATCGTGTTCTCCTATGCGGGAGACCTTTTCACGGCACCTCTTGCCGGCGGCGAGGCCAAGCGCCTTACTTCCCACATCGGCTATGAGATGTTCGCAAAGTATTCCCCGGACGGAAAGACTATTGCCTTCACCGGTGAATATGACGGCAACCGCGAGGTCTATATCATGCCAGCAGGTGGTGGTGAGCCCGTGCGTCTTACCTACACTTCTACCAATTCGCGTGATGATCTTGGAGACCGCATGGGTCCCAACAATATCGTCATGGCATGGACTACTGACGGCAAGTACATCATTTTCCGCAACAGGACCGGTGACGGTTTCCCTGGCAAGCTTTGGAAAGTGTCTGTCAACGGCGGTATGCCTGAGGAACTTCCTCTTCCGGAAGGTGGCTTCTGCAGCTATTCTCCCGATGGGAAGAAGTTGGCTTACAACCGCGTGATGAGGGAGTTCAGGACATGGAAGTACTATCGTGGAGGCATGGCTGACGAGGTCTGGGTCTACGATGGCAAGAGCGTTGAGAAAATCACCGACAATCCAGCCCAGGACATCTTCCCCATGTGGGTCGGCGATGAGATCTATTTCGCTTCCGACCGTGACATGAACATGAATATTTTCGTGTACAACACCAAGACCAAGGCAACGACGAAGGTGACGGACTTCAATGACTTCGATGTCAAGTTCCCCAGCACCAACGGTAAGCTGGTGGTCTTCGAGAAGGGTGGCTTCCTCTATAAACTCGATCCGTCCACCAAGAAGGCTGAGCAGATCCACATCACCCTCGCCTCCGACCTTGTCTATTCCCGTCCCGAATTGAAGAAGGTCTCCGGAAGGGGATTCAGCGTCTCGGCTGATGGCAAGAGAGCCGCTGTCACCGCCCGTGGTGAGGTCTTCGACGTTCCTGTGGGCAAGGGAATCACAAGGAACATCACCCAGACTCCAGGAGCCAACGAGAGGGCTGCAACTTGGAGCCCCGACGGCAAGTACATCGCCTACATCAGCGACAAGACCGGTGAGAACGAAGTCTATCTCTATGAGGCCGCTACCGAGACCACCATCCAGGCCACCAAGGGTAATGACACCTACATCAGCAACTTGATGTGGGCACCGGACAGCAAGCACATCTATTACACTGACCGCAAGAACCGCCTCGTGGAGGTGGATCCTGCCACAAAGGCAAAGAAGGTCGTCTTCTCGAGCCCCGAAGGCGGACTCTATGGAGTTTCCTTCTCTCCCGACAGCAAATGGATTGCCTACACCAAGCGTGCTTCCAACGACATGAGCATCGTATATGTCCAGAATCTCGCTACCGGTAAGGAATATCCCGTCACCGAGAAATGGTACAGCTCAGGCTCGCCGATGTTCTCCTCTGACGGAAAGTACCTTATCTTCACAGCTAGCCGTGATCTTAATCCGATCTACAGCAGCATCGAATGGAACTATGCCTATTCAGGCATGTCTGCCACGTACATGGCCATGCTCGCAAAGGACACTCCTTCACCTCTGCTTCCTTCCGACAGTGAATCGGCTCCTGCCAAAGAGGAAGACAAGGCTGCTCCCGAGCGCCCCGGCGCTCCTGCAGGTCCAGGTGCAAAACCTGGTGAGAAGCCTGCTGAGAAGAAAGTCGCCGAGACCAAGATCGACCCCGAAGGCCTTATCGACCGCGTCGTCAAGCTTCCTGTCAGCGGCAGGGTTTTCTTCTGCGATGGTAAGAAACTTTGGTTCACTGGTGGCGCAGGCGGCCCCATGGGCGGCGGCCGTGGCGGCTTCGGTGGAGGATCCGGTGTGAAGACTTATGACTTCGCTTCCGGAAAGACCGAGGACTGCACCGACGGCATGATCAGCTACAGGCTTGGAGACAAGAAAGCTGTGCTGAGCAGCCGCGGCAAGAGCACTGTGGTCAACTTCCCTTCTCCAAGGGTAGCCGGCGGCGAGGAGATCGATGCTGACAACATGTACGCAATGGTAGATTACTCACAGGAGTGGCCCCAGGTCTACAATGAAGTCTGGCGTGCTTTCCGTGACGGCTACTATGTCGAGAATATGCACGGACGTGACTGGAAGGGAGTCAAGGCAAAGTATGAGCCTCTCCTTCCTTATGTAAAGACCCGTCTTGACCTCAACTACCTGCTTGGTGCAATGATCTCCGAGCTGGCCAGCGGTCATGCTTATGTCAATCCCGGACCCTACCCGAAGCCCGACCGCATCCCTATGGGTCTCCTCGGAGCCAAGGTCAGCAAGGACAAGGGCTATTTCAGGATCGACCACATCTATGCCGGCGCCACCTACAGGCCTGAGCTCCGCAGCCCGCTCACTGAGCCCGGAATGGAAATCGTTGAAGGTGACTATATCACTGCTATCAACGGCCAGTCCCTCAAGGACGTGGACAACATCTACAAGTGTCTCATCGGCAAGGCTGACAAGCTCGTTGAACTGACAGTCAACAAGAAGGCAGCCGAGGGTGGACGCAAGGTCGTGGTCAAGCCTATCGACAATGAGTATCCTCTCGAACATTACGAGTGGGTTCAGAAGAACATCAAGACCGTCGAGGAGAAATCCGGGGGCAAGGTTGGTTACATCTACATCCCAGACATGGGTGCCGAAGGACTCAACGAGTTCGCACGTTACTGGTATCCTCAGCTCGATAAGGAAGCCCTTATCATCGATGACCGTGAGAACGGTGGCGGAAATGTTTCCCCGATGATCATAGAGCGTCTCCAGAGGGTGGTTTACAGGATGAACGCCGGTCGCGGATCCAACCGTGTCAGCACCATTCCCGACGGTGCACATGTCGGACCCAAGGTCCTGCTGATCAACAAGTACTCCGCTTCTGACGGAGACCTCTTCCCTTGGGGCTTCAAGGCCAACAAGCTTGGAACCGTGATCGGTACCAGGACATGGGGAGGCATCGTCGGCATCGGTGGCTCGCTTCCTTACATGGACGGTACTGACGTCAGGGTTCCTGGTTCTACCAGCTTCGATCCCTACACCGGAGAGTGGATCATCGAGAACTACGGTGTCGATCCTGACATTGTTCTCGACAACGATCCCATCAAGGAGTACGCCGGCACAGACGAGCAGCTTCTCAAGGCTGTCGAGGTCGCCCTCGAGCAGATCAAGACCCAGAGGTCCCATAAGGATCTGCCAGGCAAGCCACAGCCCCGTACTTTCAAGGATCTTGGCCTTCCCGAGATCAAGTAATCATTAAAGAGGAATATATGAAAAGATTTTTAACTACGATTGCAGCCGTCGTCCTGGCCCTGGCCGGGACAGGCGCATATGCCCAGATTTCAGATATCGAAGGAAAGTGGAGTGCAGGAGGAGGCTTCTCTGCCTTCAGCCTTGCCGGAACAGGAGCAGATCAGGTTGAAAAGCTGGGTTTCCCCAGCCTGGTGCCCGGTTTCTACTTCGGAGCCAGCCTGGACTATGCCTTTTCCACCATACAGGGCCTGACAGTTGAACCCGGTGCCTACATCTACCATTATGGAAAGAGCTTCGTTTTCGGCATCAGCGATGACAGGAAGGCGAAATCCTACCACGCCAACTATCTCAGCGTTCCGATCAACCTGAAGTATTCTTTCACAAATGGTTCAGATTTCGGTCTGGCAGTCTACACGGGTCCTCGTTTCAATCTGGGGATCGGAGGCAACATGTTCAGTACAGGTAAGACTTATCCTAGCCTGAGGCCAATCGAGGCCCAGTGGGGAGTCGGACTTGCTATCACAATCCAGGATGCAGCAATCATCCGCGCCGGTTATGACACAGGATTGCTTAGGGGCATCAGGGACAACAAGGATCTCGGCTACGATGATGTCCAGGCTCATAGGGACGTTTTCTCCATTGGATTAAGCTTTATCTTCTAGCATGCTTAAGCACCGTCTAATCTTGTCAGCGCTGTCGGTCATGGCAGCGCTGGCCTTTATGGACTGCTCCAATTCTCCCAAGCGTCAGACTGAAGTTTCATGGGAGATTGAAGAAGAAAAGGTCCCTCTTGCAGATCCTTATATCCTGCTGCATGAGGGCACTTACTACGCTTACGGTACCGGCGAGCCCGGTTTCAGGATCTACACATCAACCGACCTGGAACACTGGCAGAAGAAGGGTATTGCCCTCGACATCGACAAGTGTTGGGGTACCAAGCAGTTCTGGGCCCCTGAGGTCTACTATATCAAGTCCAAGGATAAATTCTTCCTTTTCTATTCTTCGGAAGAACACATCTGTGTGGCCACGTCCGACAGTCCGGAAGGACCCTTCACCCAGGATGTCATTAAGCCCATAAGGGAGGAGAAGGGGATTGACACTTCACTTTATATCGATGACGACGGGACACCTTACCTTTATTTCGTGCGTTTCACGGGGGGTAATGTGATCTGGGTCGCAGAGATGACGGAGGACCTTCTAGGAATAAAGGATGAAACGCTCAAGGAATGCATAAGTGCCCAAGAACCCTGGGAACTTGTCGACGCCAGGGTCACCGAAGGACCTTCAGTGTTCAAGCATAATGGGACGTACTACATGGTCTACTCAGCGAACCACACCCGCAGCCAGGATTATGCAGTGGGTTATGCCACTGCCCCATCTCCTTGCGGACCATGGACGAAGTATACGGGCAATCCTGTGTTCAGGAGGGATTCCCAGAATGCCGGAGGGTTGGTCGGAATCGGCCATGGAGCTCCTTTCAAGGGCGAGGACGGTAAATCAATGTATGTCTTCCATGCCCATCAGAATGACTCCACGATGTATCCCCGTACCATGTACATCAACACGGACCTGAAGATAGCCAAGGACGGCACTCTCAGCATGCCCGGCAGCGTCATCCACCCGGTGATAGTGAAATAGATAGCTAGCGGTTATTACCCATAGGACGCTCGTAAGTTGCTCCTGGAGAAACTTTTAGCAGGACAACGCCATGGGGAGCGACTTCGGTTTCCCAACGTTCTTTATAAGGGACCTTTGCGATGTCTTTCTGACGCCAAAGGTCTCTTACTGTTTGTTCACCTAGGATGCCGAGCATCTTACATACGAAACCTATTTTGCGGGGGGCCTCTGTGAGATTGAACAGACCTACTGCTATTGTACCATCTTCAAGAGGTTTGACATAGATTCTATAATTCTCATCACCTTCTACACACGCAGCCTGAAAACCAAGCGGGTCTTGATTCACGTCTATTACTTCATTGTTGCACAGAAGGCTGATAGTGAAGTCGTCCATGTCCGCCATGTCGCAACCTATAAGCATAGGGGAAGACAGAAGTGCCCAAAGAGAGATATGAGTGTATTGCTCGTCGGGAGTAAGTCTGGAAGGCTTAGGATGTCCCCATCCAACTTTCCCAACAACCAGCATGTCGGCATCTGGCCAGTTTCCAGGACGCTTGAATCCTGACCACATGTCTTGACCTTGGAAACCGATAGTACTTATGCTTTTCCATGTGTCTACGATATCTGCCGTAGTTCTCCAGCACTGAGCATATTGCATGATGCCCGGCCCCATTGAGACTTTTGCTGAATTCGAAAGACTGAGAACGATGTCCCTTCCTGTTGCTTCGATGGCATTGTGTATATCCCTGATGTGCCAGTAATCTATAGGGTTCCAATCATATTTCAGGTAGTCGAATCCCCAGTCCGCCCATTGCCTGGCATCTTTGTCTGCGAATGAGTATTCTGCATGAAAATAGCGGCTGCTTCCCTTAAGCTTGCCTTCTGGATCTGAAAAACGGAAATCGTCGTCATGAAAACCGTCTTCCTGCCACTTGTATTTCCCTTCAGGATTATCGCATGCACTGCCTATAAAACCGGCGAAAGTTCCGTACCAAGGGCCAGAATAAATTCCAGCCTTCAAACCCATTGCATGCAGTTCATCAACCATTCCCTTCATGTCCGGAAATTTCCGGTTCGGTTGTATGGCATTGTATTTTCCTCCGCGCTGTGCCTGCCAGCCATCATCTGTGTTAATGTATGACCAACCATAGTCTGCAAGACCTTTTTCAATCATCGCCCTTGCGGAACTCATAACTTTTTCCTGGCTTACTTTTGGCCCCCAACAGTTCCAGGAATTCCATCCCATCGGAGGAGTTAGGGCAATTTTGTCGCCGATGACGATCCGTAGTTCTCTTTCGTAAGCACCAAGGGAGTTCTCGGCTTTAAGCTTGACATGATAGGTCCCCTTCTTTTTGGCTTTTCCTGAAATGATGCCGGTGCTCCTATCCAGTTTAAGGCCTTTTGGAAGACCTTGTGCCGAGAAAACCATGGGTCTGATTCCGGTGGCAGGAATCCTGAACAGGAAGTCAGCTCCAGGCCTGGCTCCATAGATTCTGGCTCCGTTTATCCTTGGAGTGTCAGGAGCCTTTGGGGTAAGAATATATTCAGAATTGTCAATCGGCTTTTCCTGAGCTATGACAGGGGCTGCCATCATTATTAGCAACAGAGTTGTGATGGCCATCAAGTGTTTTTTAAGCATATTGCTGGTTATTAGTTTCTTGTTTTTAAAAAGGATTCTATTCTAGGATTGTAATAGTCCTTGACGTCTTTTAAATGGTAGAACGGCCAGATGTCCGTTTCTACCGGGATGTGCTTTTCTTCTTCCTGCAGGAGGAACTTGACAAGGATGTCGTCGTTTCCAGGCTTCCTGAAGAAGACCATCTGGATGTTTGAGGCCATCGGAATAACCTGGAAGAGGGAGAAATAGTTGCAGACATTAAGAAAGTCAGCGGGAACTTCGCGGCATCCGTCGAATTCGAAGGCTCGGGCTATCTGAATCACATATCCGTCATGGCTGAATCTGAGGAACGCTCCGTTCTCTTCTGAATCAATGGCTTCTTGTGCTTTGTCAAGCATGTGTTTGATCGTTAGATATCCTCTTTTGTAGCCTGGAGTCATTCCGGAGTAGTAGCCAGGAGTAATCAGCCAGGAAATTGAGTTCGAAAGAAATATGGTGTAAAGCTGATTTTTCGTAAAGTATTTCCTGAAAGTGCGCTTCATCTTCAGTTCAGGGATACATTGCATGTCTTCTGCAATGTCGTACAGGTCCTCGGAGAATTTGGCAGGATTACCTCCGTTGTAATCTAGGATCAGTGACCTGTCCTTTATGAATTTCCCACTTATGTCAATGGTTAGTCTCAAGGAATCCCTGACATATCGTGCACGGTCCCTGATAGCATCTGATCCTGGTACTACTGAAACGCTATCAGAAAGATTGCTCATATACCATTTGTCTTCCGGGTGGTAACCTCCTTCAACGTCTAGGGAGGGATTCCTGCGTTTCAATTCGCCGACAAAATGTTCCATGCTCTCGATGCAGCGATGAGAGGAGGTGGAACGCGTGATGACTTTTGCCTTGTTGTCAAACACTTTAGGATAGCGTTCGAAAGCCCTCCCTGCAATTCCTTCATGCTCACGTCCTCCCAATGCCGACAGTTCGCCGGCTTTATTCTCTGCATCGGCATAAGCGGTCCTGAGGTCCCTGAGCAGAACCTTGCCCTTGTGGGTCAGGGCATCGGCCGAATCTGCTTTTTCGAGCAGGCCTATTGCCCGGTGGTAGAAACTATTGCTGGTCAAGTAGCGGGAGCCATGCCTACCGAAATGGCTGATGTAGAACGCCTCGTACCCTTCTGGCGGAGGGGTCTGGGAATACTTTGCCCCTGGGTAGGAATAGTAATTCGATCCGAGTTTGTCAATGTCGGCCCACAGTTCCTTTTTGGTAACCTGTGCGAAAGTGGACGTACAAGCAAACAGTACCGAGAGGCAGGCTAAGACAGTTCTTTTATTCATTTTCGGCTATTTTGTCCATTCTGAGCAAGGTCTGGATCGATGCCACACAGCAGTTGATCCAGAAGAAAGTGTTGTATTCCTTCATCTTTCCGCGGAATGCAAGCAGGGTGGGAATCCTTCCGGTTATCTGGTCCTGTACGATGGTCAGATTGTCGATCAAGGCCTTTCCTTTTGCGTAGGCCAGGCGGTCACCGGTTTCTTCATAAAGGGAAAGATAAGCATTTGCGACATTGCAGGAACTGTTGTCGACAGCCATTTCGTACTTGTACTGCTCGAACACACATGGGGCGCAGAAAGGCTTGATGCCGTTTTTGTTCGGCAGGAAATCCCAGTAGACGAACTGGTCCTCGCTGAGCCTGATCAGGTCGATGGCATCGGCAAGGTCTTCTGGCGAGACAACGTCCTTGCCAAGAAGGTATCGTGCATAAGGGGCGGCTGTGCAGTTAGTCAGATTCTCATACATGTGGAGTCCGAGGACCGAGACATCCTCGAACTGTCCTGTCAGGTTGAATGTAGAGATGGCGACTTTCCTCATCCAATCCTCAGCCGAGGTCCTCATCTTGTCATAGTCATTGACCCCATAGTCCTTTTCAAGCCTCTGGATCACCGAAACGAGAGGTCCAAGCATTGCACCGACTTCATTGACAGCCTCACCTGTTATGAAATCCACCTTTATCGGAAGTGAACCGTCCGGGCGCTGGAGCTTCTGCAGGCTATTCATTATTCCAATCGCCTGATTGAAATACCTCTTATCCTTTGTCTCGTCGTAAATAGTCAGGAACACATCCACGGCCCTGCAGGCTTCCATGGTCATTGTCTTGTCCTTGTTTTCCTCCCTTCCGGAAGAGACGAGTTCCTGGTAGTACGTCGGAGGGATGAATGCAAGGGGATCTCCTTCGGGACGACTCTGAGCAATGAGGAATTCGGCGGCATTGCAGGCCATGGTCAGAGCTTCTTCCCTCAGAGCGGGGATTTCCTTTGCTACGATGCACTCGTTTATGACAGTGGCCCCGATGATCTTCGTTGCGTAAGTGTTGAGGTTGTAGCTCATGTCAGGTTCCGTGTGGTCCAGCCAGTACTGCACGGAAGGCATCTTGTGGATGAAGTAGGCGGCCTTGATGGCTGACTCGCGGTAGGGGAGAGTCGCTTCATGGTATGGTCCCTGGAAAGGAAAATCCCTAAAGAACTTCCTGGTGCCAGCCGTGTCGAGGACCTGTCCGTCTTTGTTCATGGCAAGGACGCTCAGCCTGGTGTCTCCTACAGGGATATCGTTCCAGACAGGGGAGAGAGGATCATGGGACGTCTTGGCTTCGAAGGAGAGGTCTTTGCCGTTGGCATCCGTTATGATAAACCGGTAACTGACAGCACCTTCAACCTCCTTGAAATCGAAAGCCGGAGCATAGGTGAATTTCTTGGCATAGATGTTCCAGTACGGATTCCGTCCTTCGTAGCCAGGACGGATAGGTTCAAGATATTCATCAGCGGCCTTGGAGTTCAATTTGCTCCAGGCTTTTTCCGGGGTTTCTGTCTTGCACCCGGCAAGTGCGGCCATGATGATGACCGCGGCTGCGATCATGTGATTCTTATTCATTTTCTTTCATCCTTTGAGTCAGTTCGTGCATTCTCATGAGCATCTTCACATCTGCGAAGCAACAGTTGATAGTGATCTGGCGTTTCATGTCCCTGTCGGCACTGCGAAACACCAGTGCGGTTGGAATAACCCCACTTGTCTGGTTCTGAACGATGGTAAGATTGTCGACGAGGGCTTTGGCTTTTTCGAATGCCAGGCGGTCTCCGGTAAGTTCAAAGTAGGAGAGCAAGGGGTGGGCTACGTTGCAGGAGCTGTTGTCGATCGGTGTCTCGTACTTGTACTGTTCATGAACGGCCGGTGCACATCTTGGACGGATGCCGTCCGGTCCGTACTGGTAGTCCCAATGAATGAACTGGTCTTCACTAAGACGCATCAGGTCTTCTGCACAAGCGATATCTTCTTGGGTGGGATTATCCTTGTTCAGGAGATAATCGGCATAGGGAGAAGCGGTACAGTTGGTCAGGTTCTCATAGGGCTTCAGTTTCATGACTGAGACATCTTCGAACTGTCCCGTCATGTCGAAGGTCTTCAGGGGAACCGCCATCATCCATTTTTCTCCGGCTTCCTGCATCTGTTTGAATTCTTCGATTCCGTACTGTTTCTGGAGCCTTCTCAGGAAATTGAGAAGTGGATGGAGCATTGCTCCGGTTTCGTTCACGGCCTCTCCAGTCATGAAATCCATCTTGATGGGGAAGGAACCGTCCGGTCTTTGGATCTTCTTGTAGGTACGCGCTATGGCGACCGCCCTGTCGAACCAGGCCTTGTCACCTGTCAGGTCATACAAATCCAGGAAGGCCGGGCCAGGTCCTTTGGCTGCCTCCATGGCCATCGTTTTCCCGTTATTCTCATCACTTTTCTGGAGGTCTCCCTTGTAGTATGTCGGAGGGAAGAATGCCAGAGGAGCATCTTCCGGCCTGCTCTGCGAGACAAGGAAATTGGCAGCCCCCAGTGCAATAGCCAAGGCTTCCTCTCTTCTGGCCGGGATCTCCCGTGCTATCAGGCATTCATTGCTGATCAGGGCTCCAATCACCTTGCAAGCGCATGAAAAGTGCGGATAAGTCTCAAGGTCCGGCTCCATCTCGGTAGCAAAGCGCTTGACAAACGGGAGGGTGTGGATGTAAAGGGCTGCCTTAAGGGCAGCTTCCCGGTACGGGACAACAGCATTGTTGTACGGACCGTGGAAAGGGAAATCCCTGAAGAATTGCCTCTTGCCGGCGGTGTCCAGCACCTGTCCCTTGTCCCCCATGGCCAAGACTGCGAGTTCAATGTCTCCGACACTGACCTCATTCCACACGGGACTGAGCGGTGCCCAAGGTTTGTCTGCTGTGAACGACCAGGCCTCTCCGCTTTCGGGAGCCTTCAGGTCGAACCTGTATTCCTTTGCTCCTTCAACCTCCTTGAAGTCGAAGGCCGGAGCATAGAGGAATCTTTTAGCGAATACATTCCAATATGGATTCTTGCCTTCGTACCCTGGCCTTAGCGGCTGGAGGTATTCCTTGGCAGCTTGAGCGTTCAGGACTTCGAATTCATCCTTTTCCTGGCATGATGAAATAACAAGCAATGCCATGCAGGAGGCGAGCAGCAGCAACCTTTTCATTTTAAATATTGGTCTATCAGTTTCTGGATCTCTTCCATGTCATGACTTGAAGCAAAGACTGCATCAAAATCGGTGTCGGAAGCTTCCTTGTAGTGTTCAACTATAAAGTTACTAAAATTAATGATTTTGTCACAGAATGAGTAATCCTGGCCTACGGCAGAATTACCGGTCATGGCGCAGAAAGCCATCTGGGCGGTAATGTAGCCGCTAAGAGGGTTCTCATGGTAATTGTCATTCTTGTTTTTGATGAAGGTGTTCTTGTCGTATCTGAGTGTACTCCCTGGTATGGTGACCTTCCCTTTGGAAAGGTCATCTACGAGCCTTCCCCATTCGATGACCTTGACGCCCTCCTTCCTTAACTCGGGGAATCTGTCTATCACCTTCCTGTGATCTTTCATGTGGGTGTAGGAATGTGAGAGATAGAAGAATCTGGTTTTAGGATTCGTAAAACGCTTTTTTACAGCGTGGAAGTCTTCGAGGAACCTGTCGTTATCCTTTCCGGCTTCCGAGATGAACACATAGTCAAAAGAGGAAAGGTCAAGTCCTTCAAGAAGGTCTCTTCCTTTCCCAAAACATCCTCCGTATGCCCCGTTTTTGTGTCTTCCTTCGTTCTTGCAACCCTCGGAAGTGAAATCACAGAGATCGTGTCCTCCATAGGTACAATCGTAAGTTTCAAGGTTCAGGCCATTGGCCTTGCAGATGGCATCGAATATACCATCGTCCCTTGATCCCTGATCTCCGAATCTGACACAGCCTCCGTAATAGACAAAAGAGTTGCCGATGAATAAGGCTCTTGGCGGGTTCTCCGCGGCGGGGACAATCCCGCCGCAGGAAGTAACCGCCAAACTGCACAAAGGCAGCACCATCAAACAAATTTTACGTAATGAACCAAAAATCATTTACCACTTTGTGTAACTGTCAATTCGCAGGTGATGGATTCATCTTGTGTGGATATAGTAAGGGTTCCGCTCCGTGAAGATCCTTTATTCTCCTGAACAGTTATCACCATTTCACGATTCCCGACAAACTCCATATCCTTTAATTGGATCCAGTCTATGTCACCGGTCATGACCTTGCATGCAGTGTTGGTGGTTACGTTGATCGTGTATTCTCCACCTGCACTGTTAGCATTTATCGATGAATTATCAATTTTCAAATATTGAACCCTGTTGACTTCAGGGCATTCTTTGCTGCATCCTGCCAGCATAAGGCACAGGAATGCGACAAATATAATATTTATTAGATGTTTCATGACTATAGATTGTTTTAAATATCCAAACCATCATTCCAGCCAGGATTTTGGGTTATGATACCGCCAGTGATCGCCCTGTCTTCAGTGGGGATAGGGAACAGATAATCTTTGCCCTCATCCCAATTCCTGGGGATATTGCTGTGCAAGACAATCTTGCCTTTAGTCTTGTCAGTAAGGGTCATATCCTGGATGTTCATGTAAGATACACCAGTCTCAGCTACAGGAGCAGTGCCGTCATATATAACGAAGTCGGTAACGCCGTCTGCGTCGAGATCGTATTCTCCGACTCCATTTACATACATTCCATAGAATGTCCTGTCGAACCTCTTCCCGGCTTTCCAGCGCATGATGTCCCAGTAACGATGTCCTTCGCACATGAGTTCAACAGTCCTCTCGCGGCGAATCTCCAGGATTACACCCTTGTTATTGCCGGAAACATTCGGATAACCGGTGGTTTCACTCATAAGGTATGGATCCGGATTGGCATTGGCTTCTGCCATGGAGAGGTGAGGCATATTTACCCTGTCACGAAGCTTGTTGATAGAGATGTCAAGGTCTGCCTGCGTCAAGGTTCCGAGCTCAGCCTTCGCCTCCGCATAATTCAACATGACTTCTGCCAGTCGGAAATGAATTATGTCATTAGTGGAATTCATGTAGGTGTCGTATGATGGTTCACACACCCACTTGCAGATTTGATAACCGGTCATTGTGGCATCCAGATTCGGCGGACAAAGGGCAGTCTCTCCAAGCCTGGTGTAACCAGGGGTGCGAATTGTCTGTGCCAGGCGTGGATCACGATCGGAAACTTCTTCGGAGAAAAGCATCTTGTCAAAATCAGGCTTATCCGTGAAACGGGTACCATCTTTCATAAGGTAGCTGTCAACAATATCCTTGAGCATGCCGGGCATGTCTCCGCCGGTAGACGTGTAGCATCCTGTACTGTTGTTCAGCATTGTGGTTGCTTTTGCACAACTCTTAGCCAAGATAACTTCACTTGAAAGGACGCTGGCATCCTGAGCGACGAACAGGTCGCGGTAAGGCATGTCTCCCTTGTTATAAAGTGTGTAGCCACCGGTGTTTATGAGAATTGAACTTGCGGATTCACTCTCTTTCAGACATTCTTCCCAATCACCGAGCCCATGGTACTTCCTGTAGGTCCCTTCAAAAAGGAAAACTCTTGATTTAAGGGCAAGTGCAGTCCATTTGGTTACTTTGAAAACGCTTTTCTCCGAAGGAAGATTGTCAATTGCATAATTGATGTCTTCCAGCATGTGCGCTACAACGAGTTTTCTGTCATCTCTTGGTTTGTAAAGCTCTTCGTCATCTGCATCCATGGCCCTGTCTACCCATGGAACATCACCGAAGCGGCGGATTTTGAGCCAGTAGAAATAAGTTCTGAAAAACTTCGCTAACCCGACATATCTTGCCCTTGCCTTGGCATCTTCGCATTGGTCGGCATGTTCAAGGAAGAAGTTGATGTTCCTAAGATCTTCCCAGTCCCAGTTGCCATCTGTTGCAGGTACTGTCCTGGTGTTTTGAACGGCATCTGATAAGACGCTTGGTACGATGACATCAGCTTCTTCGTAAAAGATGCTTGATGCCCCTGGGAATATGAGATAAAACTCGTTTGTAAACAATTCGCATTCCTTAGCGGTCTTGAAGTATGTCTCAGGGCTCAGCTTGTCTTTAGGAACCCTGTCCAACATGTCGTCGCATCCAGCCAAAATCAAGGCAGATACGGTTGTCAATATCAGAATAAATATCTTTTTCATATCCGTAATCGATTATAAGTCTATCGTTGCGCCAAATGTGAGCGTCTTGGGGAAGAAATATCCGGAATTACCGAGCATGAAAAGTTCAGGATCGATATACTTTGTGTGGAGCGGACTGGCGTACCAAAGATTTTCTCCTGAAAGGTAGATGCGCAGATTTGCTATGCCGACCTTGTTGATAATCCTCTTTGGCAGAGTGTAACCCAGGGTGAGGCTCTTCAGGCGGATGTATGCTGCGTTCTGGAGGTAATCAGTGTTATTGCCGTACAGAGATCCTTCGACAGCGATACTTCCACGGGCACGGGGGAAATATCCGTTGGGATTGTCCTCAGACCAGACGTCATCCAGGAAATTCTTAGGGATGAAAGAGACTCTCGGGCTGTTATAAGGTCCCCAGAAGCGGTAGTCTCCACTTCCAGGATACTTCTGCTGCTTGCCAATTCCTTGGAAGAAGATAGAGAAATCGAATCCGCCGTAATCTGCGGCCAGGCGAAGACCGAAACTATATCTTGGCTGGCTGTTACCTATCACTTTGCGGTCACCAGGGTCATCTATTGTTCTTGCTCCGTTGGTGATCTTGCCGTCTCCGTTGAGGTCGATATATTTCAGGTCACCGGCTTTTGCTCCATAGCCGTAGCTGCTGCTTGCAAGATAATAGTCGGCACACATCTGTCTCATGTCGTACTTCTCCATCCATTCTGCAGCCTCAGCGTCGGTCTTGAATTTTCCATCGGTCTGGAATCCCCAGATTTCTCCGAGTTGCTTGCCTACATAAGGCTCTCCATACAGACCGGAAGGATTGTCGCAACGGGTGTATTTTGCCGTGTAGTCCGCCAAGCTTCCCGTTATGTTATAACCGAAACGTTTCCCTCCAAGCATGAAGGAATCTTTCCATCCGAACTCGATTTCCCAGCCCTTGGTTCTCAAGTCATTGGAATTGACCGTAGGCTCGTCTGCACCATAGATTGAAGGAAGCTGTTTGCCTTCTGAGAGGATTCCCTTGACATCGCGGATGTACATGTCCCCGGTAAAGGTCAAGCGGTTATCCAGGAACGCAAGGTCAAGTCCGATATCTTTGGTGTAAACTTTCTCCCATGTTCCTGTAGACACAGGATCAGATACATAGGCATGGGGGAGCCTTTCTTCGCCATCGAACGAGTACTGTATCGTACCGCTTGCGCTGATGGTCTGGAAATATTCATAATAGGAGATGTCCTGATTTCCCAATGAACCATACGATGCACGGATCTTGGCATTGTTGATCGTGTTGGAGAGTGACTTCCAGAAAGGCTCCTCGCTGATTCGGTAAGCTACTGAAGCGGAAGGGAAGAAGCCCCAACGCTTGCCACGGAGGAATCGTGAGGATCCATCGTAACGGCCGTCTACTTCGAAAAGATAACGGGACTTGTAATTATAGGTCAACCTGTAGAAATAACCTGCGATGGCCGCCTCGTTAAGTCCACCCTTCAAGGTCTCTACTGAACCAGTTGCCAGATTGAAATCGGACAAATCTTCGGAAAGCAACTCCTTCTTTCGGACATTCAGAGCCTTGTATCGCAAGGATTCATAGTTGACGCCCGCAGTCGCTGTAAAGTTGTGGGCATTGTTCCAGGAATTCTCGTAGAACAAGTAACCATTCGTCGCCAGATTGATTCTCTCATTGCGGATTTCATCGTATTTGTCTCGCGTGACAGTCGTCGGTTCCCAGGCAATCACACCGGGATACTTGTAATACGGGGCTTCCGTAGTACGTGTAGTCTGCAGTTGATGATTGAACTTGTATGAGAAATCAGCATTTGCAGAGAGGTGGTCAGTGATGGTCGCCTTCAAGACATACTGCTGCGAAATCTCATGCATTGTCTTGAGATCCTTCCTTTTGTTTTTCTGGATAATCGAGTTCCAACCTGACATTATGTATTGGCTGGTGGAATTGGTCGCAGAAGTGTGTGAGACCGTAGTTCCATCAGGATGGACCGGGACAAGGAAAGCATGAGTGTTAGTCCAGATAGCATCTGTGTTTTCAGTTCCCACCAAGTAAGAACCGCGGTAGAAGCGGGTGTTACTTGTAAGTTTGAGCCAAGGCCTGATGTTGACGCCTATCTTTGCATTGGCATAATAACCGTCGAAAACATCGGGAGTCTGGCGGAAGATTCCTTTCTCATTGATGTACCTTCCGCTTATGTTGTAATTAACGGTTTTTCCACCGCCGCTGACGTTGAGGTTGTACTCCTGGGTCGGACGTCTCTCGTCGAAGTACCAATTGTACCAGTCGAAGTTGCCGAGGTAGACATATTCAAGCCGCCCATTACGAGTGTCCGTAATTACCCAGGGACGTTCAGGATTTTCCGTAACGTCATTCCTTCTTTCATAGAGCATCTGGTAGTCGGCTTCCGTGAAGTTAGTGAAAGGCCTGCCGTTCTGTCCTTTCCTGAATGTGTCTGCGATCAAAGCAGACTCATATCCATTTGTAATGAAGTCTGTCTTGACCGTGCTTTTTGACGTGGAATAAGAAGCATCGAACGTGAGCTTAGGCGCAGTGTCGTTCTTTCCGCTCTTAGTTGTGACGAGGATGACTCCGAAAGAAGCACGGGCGCCATAGATGGCTGCAGAAGCTGCGTCCTTCAGTACAGAGATAGACTCAACGTCATTCATGTTTATCCTTGAAAGATTGGTCTCCACTCCGTCCACCAGGATAAGAGGACTTCCGCCGTTAGGGGATCCATTCCCTCGGATGTTATAGTTGACGAAACCATCTTTGAAAGGGCTGATGTCTCCTCTTACTGTGATGTTAAGGTTAGGGATCATGCCTTGCAGGGCTTTTCCGAGTGCTGTAGCGTGCCTCTCTTTAAGGTCTTCTGAAGATACTGCTGAAACAGCTCCGGTAAGGTTGATTTTCTTTTGGGTTCCATAACCTACTGCAACGGCCTCTTCCAGCATTTCGGTGTCATCTTTCATCGTGATTTCAAACCACGTCCTGTTGCCGATCACGATGTCTTCATCGATGAAACCCATGAAACTGACAACCAGATGCTCTGTTCCTTTGATATTTGATGGTAAGGTGACTTGGAAGTTACCGTTCCTGTCGGCGATGTCTCCATAAAGCTTTGCTCCTACCCTTACTGCAGCGGATGCACCTATCAAAGGTTCTCCATCTGCATCTACTATTTTCCCTTTCAGGACAAGTTGCTGGCTTTGTCTGGCTTCAACAGATTTCTTGTTGATTGTGATCCTGTTGCCACTGATCACATAGTCGACGTCCTGACCTGAGAATATCCGGTTGAGGACGTCTGTTACACTTGAATTACGGACATCGATCGAAACTCTTCTGTTCAAGTCGACCTCGTCCGTGTTGACGATGATGGAGAGATTCTCCTTTTGGTTTAGGGCTTCTATAGCTTGCCGCACTGTCCCGTTGATTTTGAAATCAATGTTCTGGCCTCTCAGGCAGACATTGCTCAAAATCAGAAAGAGTATGGCTATCGCTAAGCGCGGCATCCTGCCGTGCACCCCACATAATGATTTGTTCATGTGGTTTTGAGTTTAGTTATTAATGAATAAGTTGATAGTCAGAGTACTATCTCCGGAGTGACAGATAGATCACACCATCCTTCCGCTCAACTTTCATTTTCCGGTTGTTGTCTGAGATGGCTTTCAGAATCTGCTCCAGAGACTCGTGGTTCGTAAAATAAGCTAGGTATCTAGTGTTGGCCAGTTTTTCATCATTGACAATTATCTTGACATCGAAGATCCTTTCCAGGTCCTTGGCTATGTCGCTGACTTTAAGGTTGTTGAAGCGGATGGACCTATCCTCGTTGAAAGACTTGAAGTTTTCTGCCGAGAATCGGTCGATCTCAAGTTTCCCATTCTCTTTGTCAAGCTGGAGCATTTCTCCCGGGGAAAGCCGGACCAATCGTTCTGCATCTTCACAGGAATATCCGAAGCTGACCGACCCATCCTTAAGGAAAAGTTCTGTGCATTCGGAAGACTCATAGTTCTTAAAGTCGAAACTTGTTCCATGAACAAGGACGCTCTGCTCTCCTGATTGGATGATGAATGGTTTTTCAGGGTCTTTGCTGATGACGGCAGACACTTCTCCGTTGAGGAATACTTTTCTTTCCTTGCCTAGGAATTCAGAAGGATAAATCAGGCGGCTGCCTGAATTAAGAGTCATTGTGGATCCGTCAGCGAGTGCTACAGTCCTGGTCTGGCCGAATGGAACATACATTTCATTCCATTCTGCAGGTTGCTTCTGCGAAGAGAGAAGCAATCCGACTGCGACCATTAGAGGTATGGCTATGACGGCAGCTATTCTTGTCCCCCATGTGAGAATCGAGGAGGCCGCCTTGCTTCTGAGCCATCTGCCTCTTATACCAAGTTTTTCCGTCAGTTGGCAGTAGCGGGTGCCGAGACTTCTAGAGTCAGGCATCTTTTCCGGTTCGAGGCTGTTGAAGAAAGATTCAAGCTCTTTTTCCAATTCAGGGTCACCTTTATGTTCAACAAGGAAGCGCTGGTTCTCAAGCACTTCTTCGTTCAACTGCTCCTTTTCAAGAAAGTCGGCGATCCTCTTCATCCTTTATTTCCTATTCTTAAAATAGAACAGGAAAAATGCCCTGACCACGTAATCAAAAATGAAAAATTCAGTTCATGGAGGAGCGGATGTCTCTCAACGCCAGTTGGAGGTGCTTTTCCACTGTCCGGACAGAGAGTCCGAGGCGTTCAGAAATCTCTTGATTTGAAAGGTTCTCATAGCGGCTCATCCTGAAGACCAGCTGGCGCTGTTCAGGCATGCGGGAGACAATGCTGAACAACTGCCGGTTTGTCTCATTGAAGATTAAACTGTTGTCAGCCGATTGTGAAACTTTGGTGTCTTCAGGCACATCAGGAACTGTCTTCGTCCGTTTGACTACTACTGAATCCAGATAATTCAGGGATACATTCTTTGAAAGTACGAACAGGTAATTCCTGATGGATTTCTTTTCGTCAAGCCTGTCCCTGAACAGCCATACCTTCATGAAGACTTCCATGGCCAGGTCTTCGGCAATGTCATTTCTCTTGACGATGCCTTTGATGAATTGAAGGACAATTGAATAGTAGCGGAAGAACAATCGCTCGAGAGCTGCCGTGCTGCCTCTCTTGAGTGATCTGACCAGATCTGGATCTGAAATATTCCCCGTCATTTCCCCTCCTTTTCAATTCATATTCCCGCTTGTAAATATAGAAATATGGAGTACAAAAGTACGTCTTAAAATAAGAATTCCAAGGTATTTCTTGCGGATTAATCCATAATTCGATAACTTGCTGTAGAATTTATGTCAGGCTTATAATAACCTTCATCATGTTATCAGCAATTATCTCCACGGTTTTGCTAAGCGCTGCGCTTAATGTCATTCCTGCCCCACAGGAAACCAGGCTGAACGGAAAGGAAACACCGGTCACCGCTATGGACCGCTGCCGTGTCAGGTTCACCAAGAAACTGAAGCCGGAAGAGTACATCCTGAAGGTAAGGCGTAAGTCTGTAAGGATCAAAGCCGGAGGCCCTGCCGGCGAGTTCTATGCCCGCCAGACCCTAGCCCAGGAGAGAGACAACCAGGGAGTGCTTCTGAGAGGAACCATCAAGGATTCCCCACGCTTTGGATGGAGAGGTTACATGCTTGACGAGTCCAGGCATTTCTTCGGCGAGGAATTCGTAATGAAGACTCTGGACCTGATGGCCTACTACAAACTCAACAAGTTCCACTGGCATCTTACCGACGCCCCCGGCTGGAGGATCGAGATAAAGAAATATCCCGAACTTACGACTGTCGGGGCGACCGGATGCTACACTGATCCCCAGGCATCGCCTCGTTTCTACACTCAGGACCAGATCAGGAAGATAGTAGCTTACGCTGCCGAGCGCCATATCGAGGTCATCCCTGAATTCGACATGCCAGGCCATGCGTCAGCCGCATGCCGGGCCTACCCCTGGCTGATGGGAGGAATGGATCCGGCGGACCCCAATGCCCAGTTCACCTTCAATGTGGGCAGCGACAGGGTCTACGAGTTCATTTCTGATGTGCTTGACGAGATTTTCTCCCTCTTCCCCAGTGAATATATTCACATCGGAGGAGACGAAGTCAACTTCGGCAGCGCCTGCTGGAACGACAACCCTGACATCCAGGCCTTGATGAAACGCGAAGGAATAGAGGACCTGAAGCAAGTCGAAGGTTGGTTCTTGAAGAAGATGGCGGGAGTCATCGCGGAAAAAGGCCATAAGCTGATCGCCTGGGACGATGTCCTTGACGGAGGAGCCGAAGTCAGGGATGCCGCCATCATGTGGTGGCGCCATGAGCGTCCGGACCATATTACTCAAGCCCTGGACAATGGCCAGAAGGCCATCCTTACCCCTCGCAGGCCCCTGTACCTGGATTTCGTCCAGTATCCCGGCCACACCCAAGGCCGTTCAAGCTATCGTGGTGAATATGTCTGCTCCACCTTGAAGGACATCCATGATTTCCCGGAAGTGAATGTGGCAGAAGTAGAATTCACACCCGAACGTCTGGCAAATGTCCTTGGCATCCAGGGTAATCTTTGGACCGAGACAGTCAAGACTGAGGAACGGGCCGACCACATGAGCTGGCCACGTCTCTGCGCTATTGCAGAGAGTGGCTGGACAATACCTGAGAACAAGGATTTCGTCTCATTCGAGGCCAGGATGGACGCTGCGTATAAGCACCTGGAAGACAAGGGAATCCATTTCTTCGACAACCGCGACCCCGAGCGCTTCCCTGAGGTCCAGGCTCCATAATTATTCACTGATTCAGTCGCACATCCTGACAAATTCACCGGGAGTGTGGACAATCAGATTAGTGTGCGGCTTGAAATGCTGGACATTCGAAGTTATGATGGCCTCACAGAGGTTGTCCTCGGCGCATGCAATCAGTGCGGCGTCTTCCAAATCCTGGCATGGACTTGAAAGAGCTTTTGAAAGATGATCCTTTGTCACCGGAAGGATTTCGACGAAAGGAAGGATTCTTTTGAGAGCGGCTCTGAATACATCCGAAGGTTTCTTCCTCGCCATGTAGGCACAGTCGGTTATCGACTGGGATGAGATACAGACTTCCAGGCAGCCTTCTTTTGCGGCTTCGAAAATGATTGCAGCCTGCATGAAATTCTCCCTGGAACTGTCAAGCAAGTCAACCAGGACATTGGTGTCAAGAAAGACTCTCATTTTGAAAGCAGATAAGCAAGACGTTCATCTGCCTCGATTTCCTCGGCAGTGTAATGGGGAAGGGTCTCTCCCAATGATAGGATCTCTTCTGAAACCTTAAGCTCCGACAGTTTGGGATAGTTGGTGGAAACGGCCTTTGAAAGAATCCATTCCACATAGTTATTGAAGGACCGGCCTTCCATCCTGGCTTGGGTCTTCAATCTGTCGCATAGTTCAGGCTCCAGCCTGATCCCTGTCTGTATTTTTGAAACGGCACTTCTCATTTGTTGTCATTTTTACAAAAATATAACAAAATGACAACAAACCAAAAAAATGATAACAAATCTACTCGATGAAACTCGTGAGGCAGGTCATGGGACCGTCTGGGTGGAACTCGATGGTAGAGGAGGTGGCTGGTACAAGGACCGTTTCGCCTCGATGGAGGCTGATCCTGTGGACGGAGCCATCCCCTTCGTTGTCGACGAGTTCTCCCTTCCCACCGACGCACATTACAACGACGAATGAATCCAGGGCCGAAAGGTTTTTGGATGCCGGTTTGTCAAGGTCGAACAATGTGGTGGTGAAATACTTGCAGCTGACAAGGGGGGTCTCTGCATTCTTGACTGGGGAATATTCGGTTCTATAGTCAGGGAAAACCGTGTAGTCGATAGCCTCCTTGGCCTGTTCTATGTGGAGTTCGCGAGGCCTTCCGTCCAGACCCAGGCGACCATAGTCATAGATCCTGTAGGTTATGTCGGAAGTCTGCTGGATTTCTGCGACGAAGGTTCCTGCACCGATGGCATGGATCCTTCCGGCAGGAAGGAAGAACACGTCACCAGGATGTACGTCGTAACTGGCAAGGACGTCTGTGATCGTGTTGTCCTTGACCTTCTCTTCATATTCCTCGGGAGTGATTTCCTGGGTCAGGCCGCTCAACAGGCGTGCCCCCTTGTCCGCTCCTACCACGTACCACATTTCCGTCTTTCCCTTGAGGCCGGGACCGATCCTGGATGCCATCCCGTCGTCCGGATGGACTTGTATGGAAAGATTGTCCTTGGCATCGATGAACTTTATCAGCAGGGGAAACTCCGTTCCGTTCTTCTCGAAGACCTTTTGTCCGACCAGGGTGGCTCCATATTCATTTACCAGTTCAGTGAGGGACTTGCCGGCAAAGGGGCCTTCCGAGACCACTGAGACATGTCCTTCCACTGCTGAAATCTCCCAACTTTCACCGATCCTGTTGCGGGTGGTGTAGACGCCCTTGAAGGCGGCAATTTTCTCTCCGCCCCAAACCTTGGAACAGAGATATGGCTTGAATTTTAGGGGGTACATATTATTGCTTGTCAAGTTCCGAAAGGGCAAATGCATAGGCTCCGAGGGAAATGGCCATGCTGGCTCCGATCTTCGAACGCATCACTCCGATTCTCTTCTGCGGATCATAGACCACTTCCTTGTCGCTGCCGTAGACTTTCAGTTTGCGTGCTTCTCCGCGCGCAAAATCGACGAATTCTGAAGGGTTGTCAAGGTTGTAGACCTTCATCTGGACCCTGTTCAGCTCTTCTCCTGTGAGTTGGTGCATCTTACCGCGCATTGAACGGAGGATGCCCGGCATGAGAAATTCATGATTGTTCATGATGCCTCCGCCGATCACGACCAGGCCGTCGATGAGGGTAACTGCAGTGGCAATCGCGTCTCCAGCAACCTCGCCCATCTTGTCGAAAGCCTTGATGGCGGCTTCCTTGTTGCCGGGAGCCTCGCCCTTTGCGATAGCGCCTATCTCCTTTGGCTCGAGTCCGTGGTCCTTGTTGCCGGAAAGATCGCCATAGACCCTCTTTATGGCTCGGACGGCAACTCCATCCTCGACGATGATGTCAGGCATGTCGGGATGCTTGAGGCAGAAGGTCTCGACGCAGGAGTTGTCTCCCCTGTTGAGGCGGCCGTCGATAACGGTTCCGATGCCGAATCCGGTTCCGAAAGTGTAGCCGATCAGGTTGTGGTAACGCTTTGCGCTTCCGGCTTCTTCCAGCCTTTTGTTGATCTCGGGGAGGGCTCCGCCGAGAGCTTCTCCGTAGGCATAAAGGTCACCGTCATTGTTGATGAAGACAGGGATTCCGAATTTTTCCTTGAGGAAGGGTCCGAGGGCGACACCGTCCCTGAAAGAAGGGAAGTTGGGAAGGAAACCGCCTATGATGCCGTTGGGATAGTCGGCAGGACCAGGGAAGGCGAAGCTGATCGCGACCGGTTTCTCGCCATCGAGTCTATCGATGATCGTTCCGAAACCCAGGACCATGGCCTGGAGGCACAAGTCAAGGTTATTGGCATTTGAAGGCAGTGTGATGGTGTTGCCATAGTACTCACCTCCCTTCATGGCTCCGAAGACCATGTTGGTTCCGCCGGCGTCCAGGGTGAGGACGATCCTGCTGTCGTTTTTGATGTCTGACATATCTGGAGATGTTTAGTTATTCATGCCTTATGCAAAGATAGTACGGAATTTGCTAAATTTGCAGTGTTATTAGTATTAAGAGATGAAAAAATCAAACAAGCGCCAAGGTGGCGCCAGGAATGGAAGACAAGCCCTCAGGAAGAGCCGTGAAAAGCAGTTCGGATCAAGGCAGGGCGGAAAGCGGAAATTTGAAGAAGTGACCGGAAAGGTCCACATGAGCAGGGACGGTTTTGTCTTCGTCGTCCCGGAGGGGGATGTCAAGGATAATGACGTCTTCGTGAAAGCATCCAAGACTCGCGGAGCCCTTAACGGCGACCTTGTCAAATGCGTCATCACAAAGGAAAAACAACCCAAGGCCCCGACTTTCAAAGGCAAGGGAAAACCTGCACCCGGAAGGGATGGCGGTCGTCGCCGCGAAGGTGAGATCATAGAGATCATCGAGAGGAGCAAGACTCCGTTTGTAGGAATACTCCACCTCGTCGGCAAGCAGGCCTGGGTGCTGATGCAGTCCAGGACCATGCCCTACGACATTTCGATTGATTTCGACTCACTCCCGGAGGGCGCCAAGAAGGGAATGAAGGTGGCCGCTGTCATCGACAGGTGGGACCGTGGCGAGCCCAATCCGCACGGGTACATCTCGGATGTACTCGGCGAACCCGGAGCCAATGAGACCGAGATGCATGCTATACTCGCTGAATATGGTCTCCCGTACCGTTTTGAACCTGCAGTCGAGAACGCTGCTGACGCGATCAGCGAAGAGATCACCGAGAAGGATCTGAAGGGCCGTAAGGACTTCCGCAAGACCCTCACCTTCACTATCGACCCGACCGATGCAAAAGACTTTGACGACGCGCTTTCCCTTAAAAAGCTTGGGAATGGCAATTACGAGGTCGGTGTCCATATTGCCGATGTGTCCTACTACGTAAAGCCCGGTTCCCTGATGGACCAGGAAGCCCAGGCGCGTGGTACGTCCGTTTACCTTGTGGACAGGACTGTTCCGATGCTTCCCGAGAAGCTTTCCAACAAGCTTTGCTCCTTGCGGCCCAATGAAGATAAGCTCACTTTCTCGGCAGTTTTCGAGATGACCCCGGAGGCACAGGTGGTTGACCGCTGGTTCGGCAGGACAGTGATCTGCTCGGACTACCGTTTCGATTACGAAGGAGCCCAGAAGATCATCGAATCCGAAGGCAAGGAGCCGGAGGATCCGGCAATCACCCAGGAGATCCGCGATGCAGTCCTCGAGCTTAACAAACTGGCCTCAATCATGCGCAAGAAGCGCTTCTCAGCAGGAGCTATCAGTTTCGAGCGTCCTGAGATGAAGGTGGAGGTCGATGAGACCGGGAAGCCTGTACGGGTCTATGAGAAGATTACCAAGGAGGCCAACTGGCTGATCGAAGAGTTCATGCTCCTGGCGAACAAGAGTGTGGCTGAATTCATCGCCACCTCCGGCAAGATGAACGGCAAGGAGGACAAGAACGCCAAGACTTTCATCTACCGTATCCATGACGAACCGAACTCCGAGAAGATCGCAGGCCTTGGACGTTTCGTCGGCAATTTCGGTTACAAACTCGGACCTACCGGTACAGGCCGGGACATTGCCAAGTCCCTTAACAGCCTTCTCGTCGATGCCAAGGGCAAGCCTGAATGCGATGCCTTCCAGATGATTGCCCTCCGCTCCATGGCCAAGGCAGTATATTCAACGGAGAACATCGGTCACTACGGCCTTGCGTTCAAGTACTACACCCATTTTACCTCTCCTATCCGCCGTTATCCTGACACGATGGTCCACAGGCTTCTGGCGATGTACCTCGACAACCGTGAGAGCCAGAACAAGGAGTATTACGAGCAGCAGTGCCAGCACGCCTCGGAGCGCGAGCAGATTGCAGCCAACGCCGAGCGCGACAGCATCAAGTACAAGCTCATCGAATATATGGTCGACAAGGTGGGGCAGGAATATGACGGAACCATCTCCGGCCTGACGGAATGGGGAATGTACGTGGAGATCAAGCCGGAGATGATCGAAGGCATGGTTGCCCTCCGCGACATCCACTCCGATTTCTTCGACTTTGACGAGGAGAACTACCGGATAGTCGGAAAGCACACAAAGAAAGTCTTCCGTCTCGGCGATCCGGTCAGGATCCGTGTGAAGTCAGCTAATCTCGAACAGAGGCTGCTGGACTACGAGCTGGTTGAAAATGACAACTCTAATCACGATTAATATGATCAGAATCAATTGTTTCTTCAAGGCCGCTCCCGGAGAAGCCGCCCTCAAAAAGGCCCTTGAGGCCGCAAAGGCATTAACTGGCAAATCCCTCGCACATGAAGGATGCATCGCCTATGACACATTCTGCAGCGCTACCCGTCCGGATGTGTTCATGATCTGTGAGACCTGGAAGGACCAGGCATGCCTCGACAAGCACTCCGCAACTCCTGAATTTGCCGAATATGTCGGCATTATCCAAGAGAACGGCACCCTCAAGATAGAGAGTTTTGAGTTTTAGTAAGCTTCACGCTTAAATTTCGACCGGCTTGTACTTAGGAACGAGGATCCTCATTATAGTCCAGGCAAGCTGGTAGGCGATTCCGCAGAAGCAGAACACTATGAAGTAGCCGGCAGGTTTCCCTTCAAATCCAAGGAAGTGGAAAGCTGAACCGGCATTTTCGGCGTATGTGAACAGGTTTCCGGCCACTTTCTGGATGATCATCGATCCGACTCCGCCGGCCATTGCGCCAATACCTGTGATAGTTGCTATCGCTCCCTTGGGGAACATGTCTCCTACTGTTGAGAAAATGTTCGCTGACCAGGCCTGGTGCCCTGCAGCGGCAAGGCCGATGAGGATGGCCGGCCACCAAGGAGAATTGAAATGGACTCCCAGCGGCTGGGCGAACAGCGAGCAAAGCGGGAAGAAGGCAAAGATCAGCATTGCCAGCATACGTCCGGAGTACGGGTGCATGCCCTTCTTCTCAACAAACAGTTTCGGTAGATAGCCGCCGAATATCGAGACTACCGTGACAATCAGGTAAAGGGTGAATATCAGCGCCTGTCCCTTGAAAGAAGTGGCGGGGGCGTTAAACTGGTTGCTGAAATACGAAGGAGCCCAGAACAGGAAGAACCACCAGACTCCGTCAGTCAGGAACTTGCCGACAATGAAAGACCATGTTTGGCGATACTTGAAAGCCTGGGTGAAGGGGATGGATTTCTCCTGAGAAAGAATTGCTTTTTCGGCAGCTTCCTCAGCATCGTCCTGGTGGATATATTCCAGCTCTGCTTCGTTCACATGTTTGCTCTTCTCGGGCTTTTCATACATATAATTCCAGAAGAACATCCAGATAAAACCAAGTCCACCGATGATGATGAACGCCCATTCCCAGCCGAGAGCCTTTGCCAGCGGCGGGATGCAGAGAGGAGCAGCAAGAGCTCCGACTGATGCTCCGGCATTGAAGATCGAAGTGGCGAAAGCCCTGTCCTTTTTCGGGAAATACTCTGCCGTCACCTTTACCGCGGCCGGGAAGTTACCAGCTTCTCCGAGAGCCAAGATGCCACGGCATAGCATGAACAAGTAGACTGAAGTGGTCGATACAGCCAAAGCTGCATTGCTTCCGGCTTCAACGGCTCTCATGGCGGCAACTGATTCAAAACCACCAAGATGTGCGGTTGCCCATCCGCAGGCGGCATGCATCACGGCACCTGCCGACCACACCCCGATCGCAATCAGGTAACCTTTTTTGGTGCCCATCCAGTCTACGAATTTGCCGGCAAAGAGGCAGAAAATTGCGTACAGGATGGAGAAGAAGGATGTGATCGTACCGTAATTGGCATCCGACCAGTGGAATTCCGGTTTGATGAATTCCTCATAAGTCAGGGACAGTACCTGCCTGTCGAGGTAATTAACGGTTGTTGCTACGAAAAGAAGGCTGCAGATCCACCATCTCCAATCGGTCATTAGCTTTTTCTGTGTTGACATATTATTTCAGTGATTTTATGACTTCCAGGGTTTCGGCACAAAGTTCGGTAATTTTCTTCCATTCGCCAGCAGCCATAACGTCTTTGGGAAAGAGATTTGACCCCATTCCTACGCATGTCACACCTGCCTTGAACCATGCTTCCAGGTTCTCTTTCGTAGGTTTTACTCCACCGGTGACCATGATCTGGCTCCAAGGCATGGGAGCCTTGATCCCTTTCACGAATGCAGGTCCCAAGACGTCTCCAGGGAAGACTTTGCAGATGTCGCATCCTGCCTCCTGTGCAGCCCCGATCTCGGTTGGAGTCGCACAACCTGGACAATAAGGGATGAGCCTCCTGTTGCAGACAGGTGCAATTGCAGGGTTGAAAAGAGGTCCGACCACAAAGTTGGCTCCGAGTTGGATGAACATGGCGGCTGTTGAGGGATCCACCACCGATCCGACACCCACGATCATCCCTGGAAGTTCTTTGACTGCGTATTTTACAAGTTCTCCGAAAACTTCCTGGGCAAAATCACCGCGGTTGGTGAATTCAAAAACTCTTACACCTCCGTCGTAGCAGGCCTTGAGGACCTTCTTGGAAGTCTCAACGTCTGAATTGTAGAAAACAGGAACCAATCCTGTTTCTTTCATTGCTTGGATTACGCTAAGTTTGCTATAGTTGGCCATATTGGAATAATTATTAACGTGACACGCGTCCGGAGCCGTCACCTTTCATGAGGTTTTCGACCTCGGCTACCGTGACTTGGTTGAAGTCTCCGAAAATTGTGTGTTTGAGACAGGATGCTGCTACGGCAAAATTCAGGGCTTTCTGATCGTTCCCTTCATAATACAGCAAACCGTAGATCAGACCTCCCATAAAGCTGTCGCCTCCTCCTACGCGGTCCACGATGTGGGTAATATCATAGCGTGGCGACTGCCAGAGAGTCTTCCCGTCCCATAAGACACCACCCCATGTGTTGTGGTTTGCATTTATTGATCCGCGTAAAGTAATTATGACCTTCCTGGCTCTGGGGAATCTTGCCATCAACTGTTCACCAACGCTTTGGAACCTTTTCTGGTCGATGGCTCCTCCTGCGGAGGTCGCATCGAACCCTTCAGGCTTTATCCCGAAGACTTTCTCGGCGTCCTCTTCATTGCCGAGTATTATGTCACAACCTTCCACGAGAGTAGGCATAACCTCCGAGGCCTTTTTCCCGTATTTCCAGAGATTCTTGCGGTAGTTCAGGTCGCAGGAGACTGTGATTCCGCGCCGATTGGCAACCTTGATGGCCTCGAGGCAGACATCTGCAGCTCCCTGGCTGATAGCGGGGGTGATTCCTGTCCAATGGAACCAATCTGCTCCTTCAAACACCCTGTCCCAGTCTATCATTCCGGTTTCGATGGTGGAAATCGCAGAATTGGCCCTGTCGTACACCACCTTGCTCGGGCGGGCGACAGCCCCGGTTTCCAGAAAATATATTCCAAGACGCTCTCCACCGAAGATGCAGTAGTCAGTACCTACTCCATAGGAGTGCAGGTCCCGGATGCAGCATCTGGCAATGTCGTTGTCCGGAAATCTGGTGACGAATTGAACGTCCATCCCGTAATTTGCCAGGGACACCGCCACGTTGGCCTCTCCTCCGCCAAAAGTGGCGTCGAATTGCCTGGCCTGAGAGAATCGCAGATATCCGGGTGTTGAGAGGCGGAGCATTATCTCTCCAAAAGTGATTATCCTTTTCATGATGACTACATTATCTTTTCTCCTTCTTTCTCAGAGAAGATTCCCTGGCCATGACTTCCATCGACACCACGATCTGGCCCACATTGGATTCCGGCTTCAATGAAGTCAGGAATGCCTGGGCAGCCCGTCTGCCAATCTCATAAGGATGTTGAGCGATCGAACTGATTGCAGGTGACATGATTGTAGTGAAAAACTCATTGGCGGTTCCGATTACTCCGAAATCCTCTGGTATCCTGATACCGCAGTCCTTTGCCGCGAGGTACGCACCTAATGCAGAAAAATCTCCAGCACAATACAGAGCATCACAACCTCTTTCGATAGCGGTTTTACCAGCCTTGTAACCACTTTCTTCCACGATGGAATCATAGAAAATGATGTTTTCATCAACATCGATCCCCATGTCCGTCAAAGCTTGTTTGTAACCGTTCAGACGGTCCAGGTAGGCTTCAGTGTCCATGAATCCGGCAATATGGCCGATTCTTTTGTAGCCTTGTTCAATCAAGTGATGTGTGCCTTCATAAGCGCCATGGAAGTTGTCATTGACGATTTTAGGACCAGGAAGTTCGCTGAAGACGCGGTCGAATTGCACGAGAATCGTTTCCGGCCTGATGTTTTTCATGATGTGGTCGCCGGATAGTGAGGAACTGGCGTGAGAAATCAGAACTCCGGCAACGCGGTTGCTCTTCAATGTCTTGAGGGCTTTGATCTCATCCTCCATTTTCTCATGGGTCTGGCAGATGATCACTGAATACCCATGTTCGTTGAGGACGGTTTCAGCTCCGCTGATTGCGCTGCTGAAAAATGCCCTGTTTATCCTTGGTACAACTATTCCGACAACATTGGAGTGCCCTTTCCGTAGGGAAGAAGCGGGCTCATTTCGCTCGTAGCCCATTAACACAGCAGTTTCTGAGATTGCTTTGCGGGTAGATTCTTTAACTCTCGGACTTCCAGCAAGAGCCCTTGAAACAGTTGATGGCGTAACCCCTAGGGATTTCGCAATGTCGGAAATTGTTACCATATTGATAGTAGATGATTCTCAAAGATACAAACGTTTGTGATAAAAAGCGAATTATTTTGTGTTTTTAGCGAGTTCAAAACATTTTGAAGCCATTTTTTATGAAATAATGCTGGATTACTATTGTTTTTAAATACAAACGTTTGTATCTTCGCTACCGATATAAAGTGTTTTATAGCATGAGTAGTTTATTTTCTCTGGAAGGTAAGAATGCCTGGATCACAGGCGGGTCTTACGGAATAGGATTCAATATTGCGAAAGCTTTCGTTGCAGCGGGAGCTAAGAATATCATTTTCAATGACATCAATGATGCTGCTCTCCAGCGAGGACTTGATAATTACAGTGAAGCAGGCATTGAGAACGTACATGGTTACGTCTGCGATGTCACGGACGAGGTGGCGGTAAAGGCTCTCGTAGGTAAGATTCACGAAGAAGTCGGCCAGATAGACATCCTTGTCAACAATGCCGGAATAATCAAACGGATTCCCATGCATGAGATGGAGCGTAAGGAGTTCCAGCAGGTCATAGATGTAGATCTTGTTGCTCCTTTCATCGTTTCTTCGGCTGTTTTGCCCGAAATGATGGAGCGCCGGGAGGGAAAGATCATCAACATCTGTTCAATGATGTCGGAACTTGGCCGGGAAACGGTCTCTGCTTATGCTGCGGCGAAGGGAGGTCTTAAAATGCTGACCAGGAATATCTGCTCTGAATATGGCGAATACAATATCCAGTGCAATGGCATAGGCCCTGGTTATATAGCCACACCCCAGACGGCCCCCCTGCGCGAGATACAGCCGGATGGCAGCCGTCATCCTTTCGATACTTTCATCTGCGCCAAAACTCCTGCAGGCCGTTGGCTGGATCCTTCAGAGCTTGGCGGCCCGGCAGTCTTCCTTGCATCCCATGCATCCGATGCCGTCAATGGTCACATACTCTATGTGGACGGCGGTATTTTGGCCTATATCGGCAAGCAACCCAAATAATCAGATACCAGTATGAGAATTAATTGTGAGGTCCGGCAGGCATCCAGCAATGTGGATGCGAAGCATTATGACACGGAGCGCATCCGTAAGGAATATCTGATTGAAAAGGTAATGGCACCTGACGAGATCAACATGGTGTATTCCATGTTCGACAGGATTATTACCGGAGGAGCCGTACCTGTCAAGGAAGAGTTGATCCTGTCTGCACCGGAGATCCTTAGGGCGGAATATTTCACACAAAGAAGGGAGGTCGGCATTATCAACGTGGGTGGTCCTGGCATAGTGAAGGTGGGAGATGAAGATTACCATCTGGATTATAAGGAGGCTATCTATGTGGGCCGTGGAGACCGTCATGTAATATTCAAGAGTGATGATCCTGCTGCTCCGGCGCATTTCTATTTCTGCTCTGCCCTTGCACATCGCGAAACCGGAGTCAAGAAGGTCACGAAAAAGGATGCTGTTGTCATGCACCTCGGTTCTCTTGAAGAATCCAATGAGAGGACTATCAACCGTCTCCTCGTTAAGGAGGTGGTGCCTTGCTGCCAGCTCCAGATGGGCATGACTGAACTTGCACCCGGGAGCACGTGGAACACCATGCCCGCTCATACCCACGATAGGCGCATGGAGGTCTATTTCTATTTCGAGGTGCCGGATGATGCAGCAGTCTGCCATTTCATGGGAGAACCACAGGAGACTCGGCATATCTGGATGCATAATGAGCAATCAGTCATTTCTCCCCAGTGGAGCATCCATTCCGCATGCGCGACCCGTAATTACACTTTTATCTGGGCCATGTGCGGGGAGAATGACGATTACAATGACATGGACTGGTGTGATACTAAAGATTTGAAATAATGAAGCTAGCCTTACCAATCGCATGTGCTGTTCTTTTAACAGTAGCCGGATGCAGGGATAATCCTGCTCCGAAAGTGATGGCCCGTGAGGTTCCGGAGAGGGCGGATGATTTCGTGTTTGAGAACAACCTTGTCGCAGGACGGTTCTATGGAAAGTCACTGGAGGGCGATCCTACGTCCCCAGGGCTGGATGTCTGGGTGAAACTCCCCGGGAGGCTTGTGGCTGACGAATGGTATGCCGGAGCAATGGAGGATGGAAGCTACTACCACCATGATCACGGAGGCAAGGATTGCTACAAAGTAGCTGTAAGCCTGGGGGGAGGGGCTTCTGTTCCTTATTTAGACAATCGTTTGCGCTGGCCGGCGACCAATTATCGGACCAGTACCATACTTGAAAGAACAAAGGATAAGATTGTCTTTGTTCTCGGCTATCCTGAATGGGAGGCTTCAGAGGGTATCATGGTAAAGTTGGAGAAAAAAGTTACTGTCAAAGCGGACTCTTATTTTATAAAGGTAGAAGATACCTATGATTTCACAGGGACCGATACCATGACTGTAGCTGCCGGTTTCAAATTACATGGAGAGCAGGACACTGTGGTGGAGCGACTGGAAGAGCCCGGAAGAATTGCGATCTGGGAAAAGGCTTCGGATCAAAGCGTGGAACCTGAGGATGGCTTTATCGGAGTTGCCATGATAATGCCAGATGCCGATTCTCAGGTATTCTCCCCTGAGCAGGACCATGCCTTGCTGCTAAAGGAAATCCATCCAGGGCAGACGATCTGTTATGAAGTTGGATCTTGCTGGTCGAAAGGTGAAATCAAGGATCATGTCACTTGGTTCGAAACGGTCAAACAATTCAACATATAGTAGAAAGCAACTAATACTCTTTAAACCAATTATTTATGAAAATGAAACGATTTTTAGCTTTGTTGCTGGCTGCAACCCTCGCAGCGTTGTCCGGAGGGTTGGCCATGGCAACGGACAGTTCGGCTGTCATTCAGCAGGACGGTAAGAAGCACGTTTCCGGTGTTGTCAAGGACAAATCAGGAGCTCCGGTTCCAGGTGCCTCCGTGATGATTCCAAACACAACAGTAGGAACCATAACCGGTCCTGATGGCAGTTACTCCTTGGATGTTCCTTCAGGTACTACCGTACTTGAAGTTGTGAGCATGGGTTACACCACTGCCCAGATAACCCTGGGAGCAGCCTCTGTTTACAACGTAGTGATCGAAGAGGATACGGTTTCCCTTGATGAAGTTGTCTTTGTCGGTTATGGTACACAGAAAAAGGTTAACCTGACAGGAGCCGTAGCAACGGTCAATTTCGAGGAATTGGCAGAAAGTCGTCCTATCGCATCCGTTGCTTCAGCCCTTGCCGGTATGAGTGCCGGTCTTTCTGTCCGCACGACATCTTCGGATCCGGGAAATGAGGCCAACACCATCAGAGTGAGAGGAACAGGAACGCTTAACACTGCTGTACCGCTCTATATCGTTGATGGTATCGAGAGCAATATCAGCTATGTCAATCCCCATGACATCGCGACGATCACGGTTCTTAAGGATGCAGCTTCCTGCGCTATCTATGGTAACAGGGGTGCTAACGGAGTAATCCTCATCACTACCAAGCAGGGAACCGAGGGGAGCGTAAATGTCACCTATAGTGGTAGCGTTTCCTTCAACAGTCCTATGCATCGTCTATCATTCATGACTGATTATGCCGACTACATGGAATTGATCAACGAATCAAGGTACAATATCGGCCAGTCTGACAACTTCCAGCAAGCGACCATCGAGACATGGCGTGCTGCCAAGAAGAATCCCAATGCCATCGCAGAATCTGGCTATCCCAATTATGTGGCTTATCCGAACATTGACTGGCAGGATTACATGTATCGCAATGTAGCATCCCAGGATCACAATATCTCCGTCATCGGAAGGGACAAGAAGGCCAGCTACCTTATCTCCGGAAACTACGTTGACAATCCTGGCCTCATCTCCAATACAGGTGCAAAAAAGTACCAGATGCGTGCCAACGTGGATGTCAAGCCGGTGAACTGGCTTACAGTCGGAATGCAGACTTATGGTTCCATTATGAACAAGAGGCCGGGTGATTATTCTACCGCTATCAACTACATGCCTCAGTCGACCCCTGGTCTCTATCCTTACTATGATGGCTACTATGGATTCCCTGCCGCCAACGAAGAAAGTGCTACGGCAAATAACCCTCTTGCCAATGTAGAGGCTGCTGATGCCATAAGGACTTATTCCAGAATCAAGGCAGCGGCTTATGCCAAGATTGATTTCCTGAAGGATTTCTCCTTCAAGTCCCTCGTCAACTTCGGTCGTTACTGGTATGACAACCAGTCCAAGCCGGTCATTCCTCAGCAGGTGAAGATGAATTTCGCTACTGGAAACCAGATGACCACGGCCGCCCTTCCCGAGAACCTCAGTACAAGTTTCAACTCCAATGGCCAGTGGGATTACACTATCCAGGAGACCCTGAACTGGGGACACACTTTCGGTATCCATGAGGTCAGCGCTCTTGCCGGTTATGAGGAGTTTTACAGCTTTACCTATAATCGCAGTGCTTCCAAGAAGGGTCTGATCGATCCCAGCATCTGGACTGCCGACACTGCTACAGAGCCTGTAAGTATCGGAGGTTCCGCTTCTGACTATTCATCCCGTTCTTTCTTCGGCAGGGTGAATTATGTCATAGCCAACAAGTATCTCTTTGAAGCCAACCTCAGGTATGATGGTTCTTCCAGGTTTGCTTCTGATACCCGTTGGGGAGTTTTCCCTTCATTCTCGGCCGGTTGGCGTATCGATCAGGAAGGATTCATGCAAGGACGCGGATTCGACATGCTCAAGCTCAGGGCATCTTGGGGTAAACTTGGTAACAACAGTATCGGAAACTATGACTACCAGTCAACCTACAATTCTCGTAATTACAGTTTCAATAATGTCCTTACCAACGGTCTTGCTATCGGCGCCCATGCCAATAACGCCCTTCGTTGGGAGACCACAACTTCCACCGACCTTGGTCTTGACATCGGTGTCCTCAATAACAGGCTTACCGCTGAAATCGACCTTTACAACAAGGTTACTGACGGTATTCTCTACAGGCCGACTATCTATCAGACGGCTGGAACTGCAACCGCCCCCCTGCAGAACATCGCAGAGGTTACCAACAAGGGTGTAGAGTTGACCCTCGGATGGCGCAACCAGGTGAATGACTTCAGTTACAGCATCCGTGGTAATGTTGCCTATAACCACAACAGGGTTTCCAAATACAAGGGAGAACTGAAGGAGTACTGGCAGGACAATCCTGATGGTACACGCACCTTCATTTCCAACCTCGGAGATGTCTCGACAGGTTCTTCAACCCGTATTCTCGAAGGACATACTATTTCAGAATACTACATGCTCACTCCTTATTCAGGAAACGGCACTTACTTCAACGGTGGTACGGTTGATCCGAACGGAGGTCCTAAGGATGGTATGATCCGCACTGAGAAAGATATGGAATGGCTCCAGGCCATGGTGGCTGCAGGACATACCTTCCGTCCCCAGCAAGGAGTTTCCAAGGACAAGATCTGGTACGGTGACTATATCTACGCAGACGAGGATGGTGACGGTATTTACGGAAATACCTATGACAATACCTTCACCGGAAAGTCCGCAACGCCGAAGTACACCTTTGGTTTCCAGGCCAGTGCAGCATGGAAGGGCTTTGACATCCAGATGAGCTGGGCCGGTTCGGCAGGATTCTGGCTTTATTGGAATTCCACCGGATCCAACAGCACCGGAACCCGTATTGGTTACAACATCCTTTCCTACATCGCTGACGATCATTACTTCTATGATCCTGCAAATCCTTCAGATCCCAGGACCAACACGACCAGCAAGACTGCCCGTCTGACTGCGAATGAGCAGAGCAACCAGCAGGGAGCCACAAGTACCCTCCATCTTTACAAGGGAGATTACCTGAAGCTCAAGAACCTGACAATCGGCTACACTGTTCCTGAGAACATTGCGAGGAAAGTCTTCATGAAAGGACTCAGGGTCTATCTCTCCGGAGAGAACCTGTTCAACATTACTTCTTATCCTGGTCAGGATCCTGAGATGGGTGCCGGTCTTGGATATGTGACAATGCGTCAGTATTCTATTGGTGCCAACCTGACATTCTAACCATTACCAGAAAACGGAATATATCATGAAAGCAATAAAATATATCGCGATCGCTTCGATGCTCATGTTGAGTGTTGTCGCTTGTCGTAAAGACTTGCTGGAGACCTCGCCATACAATGCTGTCAGTTCCGGCAACATCTGGACTTCTTCAAACCTCGCCAAGCTGGCTTTGAACGGTGTCTATAATGCACTCCTGCAGAATGCCGGAACTTCTTACACGAATTCTGTCACTGCTGCCAACTATCTTGGTTTGGATGCCCACACGCTATCCGCCCTTGATCCGACTGTCAGCCCGAGAAACAACTGGTCGAGTACTTTCCCTCTTTTGAATGGAAATGCTTCCCCTAGTGACGGAATGTTCTCCCTTGCCTGGAGGCAGCTTTATGAAGGAGTCTCGAGGGCTAATGACGTTATCACCAACGTTGAAAGCGTCCCTGACATGGATCCGAAGGTCTGTGCCCAATACAAGGCAGAGGCAAAATTCCTCAGGGCTTATTTCTACTACAGGCTTAACAGTTATTACCGTGGTGTACCTCTCTATCTTGAGAGTACTCCAGTAAGTGAATTCACCAAGCCCCGCAGCAGTGAGGCCGAAGTCTGGCAGGCTATCATCACCGACCTTACCGACGTGATAAATGAGCCCAATCTCCCCGGCAAGTATAATGCAGGAGATCCTAACTACGGCCGCGTGACTAAGGGTGCCGCATATGCCCTTCGTGGGAAGACTTATCTATGGATGAAAGATTATGCCAAGGCAGAGAGCGACTTCAAGCAGGTCGGAAGTCTTGGATTCAGCCTTTTCCAAGGAGAGTACAAACAGATCTTCAAGGAAAAGAATGAGCAGAGTCCTGAGATGGTCTTCTCGATCCAGTGCTTCGAACTCAACACTTATGGCAATCAGATGACCTTCAAGTATGGAACCAGGGTTACCAGGGGAAGCTGCTGGAATGATTTCTATGGTGACACTGATTTCATTGACACTTATGAAACTGTAGATGGAAAGCCTTTCAACTGGGACGACTACATTCCTGGTTACTCTTCAATGACTCCTGCCCAGCGTTCGGTGTTCTTCCTGCGTGATGGACTGGAGTCCGGCAACGGAAACTTTGGTTCCGCCGACTACAAGACGCTCTATACCAGGATGGTAAATTATGGTTCCGATTTCTCGAAGTACCTTGACCAGGGCAACGAAGCACGTATCAAGGCTGTTTATGAAAACCGCGATCCTAGGCTTCAGCAGACTTACATCACTCCTTATTCTGAGTATCTTGGTTCTCCTTCCGGAAAGGAAATAACCTACACTCTGCGTTGGCCCTTCATCCAGAATGACACCAGCAATCCGTTCGACCTTCGTTCTGATTCCTCAACGTACTTCCATTACCTGGTCCGCAAGTTCGTCTCCGAAGGCAACGAACTCATCTACCGCCAGTATTCTCCGATTGATGTACCGATCATCCGTTATGCTGATGTCCTTCTGTCTCTCGCAGAGGCGCTAAATGAACAGGGAAAGACTTCTGAGGCCATCACTTACGTTAACATGGTCAGGGAACGTGCCGGTGTGGCCCCGTTGAACAGCAATGAGTACACACAGGTTGCCGGCCAGGATGACATGCGAAACCGCATCAGGAGAGAGAAGAGATGGGAACTTGCCTGCGAGGGAGCACTCTACATCGAAGAACTGCGCTGGGGCACCTGGTACGAGTCCAAGCTTTTCGATGGAGCAGGTCTTAAGCAATGTTGGGGAACGCCTGTCAGAAGTTGGTCCAAGAATGGTAACTACTACACAAAGTGGCCGATTCCAACCACGGAACGTCAGCTCAATACTGATCTTACCCAAAACGAAGGGTGGATTGATTAATGCTCAATTCTCATTACCGAATGGCCGGGAAGTCCCAGGACTTCCGGCCATTCATCAATCGATAATGACATGAAATCGAAAAGACTGTTTCTTGCCATAATACTTCCCATTTTTTTCTGCCTGACATTGTCTGCAAGAGACCAGTGGTCAGTTAAAAGAGCTCAGAAATGGGAGAAGGAAGTCGGGGTCCTTAAAGGGGCTAACGGCTATTACATGGTGAATCCGTCCAAGTCTGACAGCGAAGTCTTCCAGAGAATGTCTGAACTTGGTTTCAACAGTGTCAGGGCCTGGTGTGGTGGCAATTCAGCAGAGCAGATTATCGGGTTCATTGAAAAACTCCTGAAAGCTGCAGATGAGAATGGAATGACCGTCACCCCCGTCCTTACTATCGGGAACTGGTTCAAGGATCCGGCAACCGATGTCGAAGTTGAGCCTCGTGCCAAGGAGGCACTTGTGGGTGTCATCAAGCATTTCAGGAATGACAAGAGGATCGTTTACTGGGATCTTTGGAACGAGCCGCCTTTCGATCCTGGAAAAACTGACGTAATGAGAGTCATGGGCATCCTGGAGAAGATGGTTCTATGGGGCAGGGAAGCCAATGCCACTCAGCCTCTGACCAGTTCGATCTTCTGGGACATTCAGGGTGACAGGACCAGCGATGTATTCCGTCGCAGGCTTCAGGTGGAAGGAATGATGGATATTCATAACTACCATGATTACATAGAGGCTGTTGATGAAGGCAAGCCTTCCCGTGAGATTATCAAGATGTTGAGGGAGTTGGACGGCCGCCCGATCGTCTGCAGCGAATGCCTGAACAGGGAAAACGGATCCGGGATAGAAAGAGCTCTCTCCATTTTTGCAGAGGAACATGTCCATTTTTATGTTTGGGGTGTGTATGCCAACGACCGCAACTGGAGTACCCGGTGGGGAAGAAGCGAGTTCGACCCTTACAACAGGATGTTCCACAATGTGCTCCTTGCTGATGGCGACCCGTATAGTGAGCAGGAAATAAAGTGGATTAAGGATTTTCATTTCTGTGCTCCCGGGGAGACCATGGACCCCGGCATAGAGATCACAGACAGGTGGCAGAGGGATCGTGTTTGGAAAAGGATGGCTCTTGGACCTGTCAAGGGGTTTGTTTCTGAATCCCCCAAGTCTGTGCCTGAAGGCTATAACTGTGTCAGTTTCCCGGTAAGTTATCGTATGTGGAAAGAGGATCCTTCTGCTTTAATGAACCTTGTTGAGGACAAGCTCAGGGAGGCTGCGAAAAAGAATGTTCTTGTGGTTCCAACTCTACTTACTTCGGAAGATGGGCATGAAGAGAGGCAGTATGACTATGTAAAGGAAGTAATCGGAAAGTTTGCGCATGCGCCTGAAATTTTTGCATGGAATATCTATGACGGGCCTTCTGATGCCTTATCTGTTACGAAACTTTTCCAGTCTGCCAGGTCTTGCCAGTCTACACATCCGCTTTTCATGTTGCCGATTTTTGCTTTGAAAGAGTTCCCTGCAGGGTTCGATTTCAAGGCAGCGATGGTCCACGGTAAGACCGGCGGCTGGGATTATTTCCTTTTTAAAGATAAGGAATCTGAACAGGTTTGCTCTCAGGTGTGGAATCTCTCGGATGTCATCGCTTTCAGGAGCGCGTTCAAGATGGAATATGTAGGTTGGATCGGTGCTGTTGCACGCCGTTATGGTCGCCCTGTGTTTGCTTTCCTTGACGGGAAAGCTCCTGCAGATGTTGCTCCTGTACTTGACCGGCTCTCCCGTACCCAACTCTATTGGTGGACGTCAGCTGCACTGAATAAAAAAGATCTGGACTCTTTTAGGTTCATCCCTACGAATGACTGGAAGTGATTAAGACTCTTCTTACGACTCTGACCTTGCTTGGAATGGCGGTTGGCTCGGTCCTGTTTGGTGCTGAGCGCTCATCCGTCTATCTAGACATAATGCAGAAATCCGTCGAGGCATATTCTCCGGAACGTATCCGGGACTACATTGACAGAGTTGACCGGGACGGTATCACGGAACACGGTTATGCCCGACTGACAGCAAATCTCGGCATTTTGATTTCGCAAGGCAGGATGGTAGGAAACAAGGGTCTTTTCGAGGAGATGATGGACATCTGTGTCCGGGAATTGCCGATAGCCCGCCAAAAGAACCAAGGGAGAGGTGAGATCGGTAACGACTTTGCTGTCAAGGAGATAGTGTGCTGTATCATGGAGGTCGAAAAGGTCGGGACATTCCCCGAAGAAAAGACCGTAGCTTGGCGCAGGGCCCTTGAAAGCATGAGAGCGGAAGACATCTATTCCGTCCAACCTGCTCCCGGAGACCCTACGGCGAGGAACTGGTGTGTTTTCGGAGCAGCAAGCGAGTGTGCGCGGATCATGGCCGGTATCGGCGGAAAGAAGGAATATTCCGACCGTTACCTTGCGGACCAGCTTCGTTTCTTTGATGAAAACGGGATGTACAGGGATCCGCACAGTCCAATGGTCTATGACCTGGTTACCCGGTTGCAGTACATGGCGGCACTGGATTTCGGCTACGACGGGCCGGCAAGGGAAGCGATCGAGGAACAACTTCTGAAGTCAGCGGGAATAACCCTCCAGATGCAATCTGTTACAGGGGAAATCCCCTATGGTGGCAGAAGCAACCAGTTCCTTCACAATGAGGCTTTCTATGCAGCTGTTTGCGAGTACTATGCTTCATGGATGAAACAGCGGGGAGACATGGATTCGGCCAGGCTTTTCAAGGCTGCTGCCGTACGTGCCACAGAATCTTTGGCCTATTGGTTGGATCAGTCACCGGTTCATCACGTTAAGAATCGCTATCCTGTGGAAAGCGGCTACGGTTGCGAGATTTATGCCTATTTCGACAAGTATATGGTTACGACGGCATCCTGGGCCTATCTTGCCTGGCGCTTTGCAGATGACTCCATAGAACCTTCCAATAGAAGGATGAGGCGTTCCACCTTCGTCACCTCTGATGACTTTCACCGGGTAATGATGAATGCCGGGGGCTACACAGTCCAGTTCGACTGGAATGCCCAGCCTGAATATGATTCACCTGGAATCGGCCGCTTGCAAAGGGATGGCGCCCCACCAACACTGGCCCTGGCGTCTCCCTGCCCTTCGGTACTCAAGCCGAACTATCGGATTGACGTAGGGAATGATGGTCCTCTGGCCATTGCTCCATGCTGGGATGAGTACAAGATAGTGGAAGCGAAAAAGGGGAAGGTCGTGATGACTGACGGGAAAGGATCTTCCTGGGTCTGTCGCCTTGGACAACGTGGCTTGTCCATGAAGCTTAAAGGCGAGGGTGAAATGGTCATGACCCTGCCTGTCCTGGTCTTCGATGGGGAGAAGGAAAGAACCCCCAGAATGGAAGACAATGTCTTGTCCGTCAGAGATGATGGATGGGTCTGCCAGTACAAGTCTAATGTGGGAATCATTGACTCCGGTAAGGAATATGGGAGCAGGAACGGCCATCTCAGGCGCTATGAAGTCAGGGGCAAAGACTGTCTCAAACTTCGGATATTCATGTTTCACGAGTAGATACTCTCGGTTTCAAATACAATTAAGTTTTTATGATGAAAAGAATAATAACGATTATCGCTCTTTGTGGATGTATTCTTTCACAAGCCCAAGCTCCAGTCCAATCAGTGGAAAGGAACTTGATTCAGAACCGGACCAGCCTGGAGAGCCTTAAGAAGGTTCTCGTCATGGACCAGGCATGGGTGCCCTATCCGTCTTACAACGATCGTGCTGGTTGGGACCGCATGATGGGAGAGTACAAGAAAGACATCATTGCGAATGGAGAGAAGTATCTTGACTATGCCTGGCAGGTCGTGGAAGCTACGGATTACATAGAATTTGAGAAATCTGGCGACCGTGACATAATGCAAGTTCCATTGAATGCCAATATCAGTGCGATAGCCTCCTTGTTTGCTGCCGAATTGGCTGAAGGGAAGGGGAGGTTCGTCCCTATGATAGCGAATGGAGTATGGCATACTTGCGAAATGACTTCCTGGGCTCTTTCCGCTCATCTGGCTCCTTATTCGTATGCAAAGCGCTCACTGCCAGTGAAAGGAGACAATACCCTGGAACTTACCCAAGGTGGGATTTCACAGATGTTTTCATGGATTTATTACTTCCTGAAGGATGAGTTGGACAAGCTCCAGCCTGAAATCAGCAAGAGATTGAAAGAAGAGATCAAGTATCGTGAATTGGATTCTTATCTGGAGAGAGAGGATTTCTGGTGGATGGGATTTGCAAAGACCCAGAAACAGAACAATTGGAACCCTTGGTGCAATTCCAACGCTCTTCTGTGCTTCATGCTGATGGAGGACGATCCTGAAAGGCTTGCCCAGGGTGTTTGGAAAACTGTCCGTTCCGTGGATTTATATATTAATGACATTCAGGGAGACGGCGGTATCGAGGAAGGTCCGTCCTACTGGGGCCATGCCGCTGGAAAGCTATATGATTATCTCAACGCGCTGTACATGATCACAGGCGGGAAGGTTTCCATCTTTGATGAGAAAATGGTTCGTGACATGGGAGAATACATTGTCCGTTCCTATGTTGGAGATGGCTGGTGTGTAAACTTTGCTGATGCTTCCGCAAGGAGCGGTGCTGGTGGCATGGACCTTATCTACAGGTATGGCAATGCCGTGGGCAGTGACTTGATGAAAGGCTACGCAGTCATGCGTTCGGCAGAATCTCCCTTCCAGCCTTCTGTATCTATTGATATTTCCCGTTATCTGGAGAGCCTGCTCCATGCCAGGGAATTCAAGGCTGCCAAGGAGGAATTCACCCCGAGCCATTACACCTGGTATCCTGAAACGGAATTCCACTACATGTCAAATGATCAAGGTGTCTACGTGGCCACAAGGGGTGGCTACAATGACGAAAGCCACAACCATAACGACATCGGCAGCTTCAACCTTTACTATGACAATATGCCTGTGATTATCGATGTCGGTGTCGGAACCTACACAAGACAGACTTTCAGCAGCGAGCGTTATAGCATTTGGACCATGCAGTCGAATTATCATAATGTTCCCATGATCAATGGAGTTCCCCAGGAACATGGTTTCAATTTCAGGGCAGCGGATGCCAAATCCACTCCCACGACTTTCTCAGTGGACATCTCAAAAGCCTACCCTGAGGCTGCTGCCGTCAAGAAGTGGGTACGTGCATACAAGATGGACAAGAACGTTCTTACAGTGACGGATTCTTTTACCTTGTCTGAAGCCAAGGAGCCCAACCAGATTAATTTCATGACCTGGGGAGATGTGGATCTGTCAGTCCCCGGAATCGTTACTGTCGAAGTAAGCGGCAGGAAGATGGAACTGAAATACGATAAGAATGCTTTCTCTGCAGGGCTTGAGACCATTGAACTGTCTGATAATAAACTGTCCTCTGTCTGGGGACACGAAATCTACAGGGTTTCTCTAAAAGCCAAAAAGCTTCAGAAATCAGGAAACTATCGTTATATTATCTCCAAGAAATAAACATCTTGTTACATGAGACATAGAAGATCAATACTTTTAGTCCTTGCATCTGTCCTGCTTATGGCAGGATGCAAGGATTCCAATGAGTCAATGGAAGCCTTGACTGACAGGGTCTTTACCTTGGCCAAGACTCAGTACACCATTCTGGCTCAGGGACTTCCGGATGACAAAACTCCAAGGACGGTGGATGAGGCCGGGAAGCTTGTCACTGCCGACATCGGCTGGTGGTGCAGTGGATTCTTCCCCGGCAATCTCTGGCTGACCTATGAATACACCGCAGACGAAAAGATCAAGGAACTGGCGATCCAGCAGACACACAAGTTGGATTCCCTGATCGTCAAGACCAAGACTGACCATGACATCGGTTTCCAGTTGAACTGCAGTTTCGGCAATGCTCTCCGGCTCACCGGGGACAACCAGTGGAGTGCTATGCTTCAAGAGGGCGCCAAGGTCTTGGCTGCCAGGTTCTCTCCGATCACTGGGACCATCCGGAGCTGGAACCATGATGGTGGTGGAAAGTGGGAATTCCCGGTCATCATCGACAACATGATGAATCTAGAGCTCCTCATGCGTTTCGGGGATGATTCACTCAAGCAGATCGCGCTTACCCATGCCAGGACGACAATTAAGAATCATTTCCGTCCGGACGGTACATCTTACCATCTTGTTGATTATGATCCCGAGACAGGTGCGGTGAGACTGAAGCAGACAGTCCAGGGCCTTTCGGATGAATCTGCATGGGCACGTGGAAATGCCTGGGGCCTGTACGGTTACACCATGATGTACGAGTTCAGCAAGGAGGCGGACATGCTGTCCAAGGCAGAGGACATAGCAAGGACTTTGCTGCCGAAGCTTCCTGAAGACGGAATCCCGTTCTGGGACTTCGATTCCCCGGACATTCCCAATGACCTGAGGGATGCATCCGCAGGTGCGATCATGGCATCCGCCCTTATCAAATTGAGCACCCTTACTGCTGATAGCGGGCTGAAAGGACAATGCCTGAAAGTCGCTGAACAGCAGTTGCGTACTTTGGCTTCACCAGAGTACCTGGCAGCTCCTGGAGAACTCTGCGGATTCCTTCTGAAACATAGTGTTGGACATAAGCTTGCCGGAAGCGAGGTTGATGTTCCGCTGACTTATGCGGATTACTATTTCCTTGAGGCCCTGCTCAGATTCAGATCCGTAAATAAATGAAACAGATGTCCGGACTGATCAAAAACGCCTTTGCGGTTCTCGTGGGTTTCTGTGTAGCTCTTATCTCTTGTGCGAAAGGGAATGACACCACAGTTTCCCCCGAGACCCAGGCTGCGATAGACAAAGGATATGTCATTGTGACTGATTATCTCAGGGCTGACGGCGTAAATGATGTCAGTGATGCTCTTCAGAGGGTGATTGATAACAATCCTAACCGTACATTGTTCTTCCCCGATGGAGTTTATCTGATTTCCAAACCTATCAACACTCCTGCGGACCCTTCGAAGAGTGTGGCGCTCCAGCTTTCCAATTATGCTACCATTCGCGCAACCAAAGATTGGTCTCATCAAGAAGCCATGATCCGTTTAGGTGGCAAGGATCCCTTCAACACGGTTTATGTTCCCGGCAGCAATTATTATCTTGACGGCGGCATCATCGACGGCAATGGTGTAGCCGTCGGTGTGTCAATTGACAGCGGGCGTGAGACCGTGATACGCAACACCTCGATAAAGAATGTCCAGGTCGGGATACAGATAAACAAGGGCGCCAACAGCGGTTCTTCGGACAGTGACATCCATGATGTGAACATAGTCGGCAATAAGAATCCTTCAAGCATCGGTGTCCTTGTGATCGGCTATGACAACACATTCTCAAACATGAGGATAACGGGAGTCCACATCGGTGTGAAACTATGCTCCGGAGGCAATAGCCTTCGTAATATTCATCCGCTTTATTCTTTGGGTGGATATGAGAATGGTGAATACGAGACTAGCTGTGGGTTTGTAGATGAAAGCCATAACAATTGGTACAGCTTCTGCTACAGCGACCAATACTGCATAGGCTTCATGAGCAAAGGCGGACATAGCGTTTACACCGACTGTTTCTGTTACTGGTACTCCAGCAAAGGAAAGTTCCACACGGTGTTCAAGTCGGAGGGAGCTTTCAACGGAGTGGTGACCAACTTGACAGTCGGGATGAGCAAGGGTAATGCAGCGCCTCAGAACTTCATCCTTGACGCAGCCGAGGAAGGAGGTAAGGGAGTGTTTACTAACCTGTTTGTGTCAGATTATTCTGTACTTACCAATAGTGACTATGAACAATATGTGAAATAGTTTGTGGTATATGAAAAAGTGGTTGCAGTTGGCGGCCGCCTTCCTGGTGGCCGCCTGTTCTGCAAAGCCAGAACCGGCTTTGCTTGACGAAACAAGATTCGACACCGTGGTAGATGAAAAGCCGGTGTCGTTGGTTACAATAAGGAATAAGCATCTAGCCCTGCAGGCGACCAATTTCGGCGGCAGGGTTGTTTCGCTTTTTGTCCCCGACAGAAACGGCGAGTATAAGGATGTGGTCCTTGGACGAAATACTATCGATGAATATGTCCACTATGCCAGCGACCGTTTCCTTGGTTCATGCGTAGGACCTGTCGCCAACCGGATTACCAATGCTTCTTTTACCATTGATGGGGTGACATACCATCTTGAGACAAACCATGGGGGAAAAGGAACTCTTCATGGTGGATTCAAAGGTTTGGATTCGGTTGTGTGGGAGATTGAAAACACGACCAAGAATTCCATAACCTTCCATTATATCCACAAAGATGGTGAAGGAGGATTCCCTGGTAACTTGGACATACGGATGAAATATTCCTTGACCAAGGACGATTCTTTCAAGATTGAATATGAAGCCACGACGGACAAAACCCGGCCGGTCAACATCTCCAATCACCCTTATTTCAACTTTTCACAGGGAGGTACAATAGAAGATTACGTGTTGTACATCAATGGTGACAAGATCACGGGTATCGACGGACTGGATGTCATGGATCCCCCGATTGACATAAAAGGGACTCCAATGGACTACAGGACACCTCACAAAATCGGCGATGCCTTCGAAAGCGATTTCGAGCAGTTGCTCCGTGGCCGCGGTGGTTTCGACCATAATTATTGCATCAATCTGTCTTCGGAGAAGCTGACGGAGGCTGCTTCCGTTTATGATCCATCTTCGGGAATATTCCTTGAAGTGTTCTCAGACCAACCCGGTCTTCAGGTTTACAGCGGGCAGTACATGAGTGGTAAGACTGAAGGGAAATATGGTACCAAGTTGGAGAAATATGGGTCCATAACTCTTGAGACCCAGAACTGGCCGGATGCCCCGAATAAACCGGATTTCCCGGATCCGTATTTGAAGCCTGGAGAAAAATACACCCATACCTGCGTCTATCATTTCTCGACGAAATAACCGATATCATATTATGAAAAAAGTCGTCCTGTTCTTGTTCTTGTCATTGCTTCCACTGTCCGCTCTGGCTCAGAGGAGGACCGTGAATCTCAATGTCGGCTGGAAGTTCCGTTATGGATATGAGTTTGACAAGCGTGCCGGAGTGATGGTTCAGCTCCCTCATTGCTGGAATGCCCTGGACGGGACGAGGGGGACCTATGATTATCACCGCGGAATAGGAAACTATACCAAAAATGTGAGCATTCCTGCAGAATGGGAAGGGAAGAGAGTGTTCATCAAATTTGAAGGTGCCAACAGCATCTGTGACTTTTTCCTCAACGGCAAGTTCGTTGGGGAACACCGCGGCGGCTACACGGCATTCGTATATGACATCACAGACCGTCTTGAATATGGTAAGGAGAATGAACTCTGGGCGAGAGTGAACAATTCTGAGCAATTAGATGTGATGCCGCTGGTGGGAGATTTTAACATCGGTGGCGGTCTCTACAGGGATGTGTATTTTATTGTTACAGAGAAGGTTTGTATTTCTCCCGAGGATTATGCCTCTCCTGGAGTTTACTATTACCAGAAAAAGGTGACTGACAAGTCAGCAGATGTCGACCTTAAGGTTATGCTGTCAAATTCTTCTGACAGGGACCGTAAACTGACAGTCCGGCTGGACATAAGTGACGGGAATAATACGGTACTTACCAAGGGAAAGACACTCACGCTGGCAGCTGGCACGAAGATCACAGGGGAGACGATCGGATTTTCGATAAAGAACCCGCATTTGTGGAATTCGCGCCAGGACCCGTTTCTGTACAATGCTGTCGTAACTCTTCTCGAAGATGGAAAAGAGCTGGATAGGGTGCAGCAGAACCTCGGACTCAGATATTTCCGTTTCGATTCTCAAGACGGTTTTTTCCTTAACGGGAGACACCTTCAACTCAGAGGAGTATGCCGTCATCAGGAACGATCAGACATTGGGAACGCCCTTAGGAAAGAACACCACGAGGAGGACGTCAGGCTTATGTACGAGATGGGTGTAAATGCTCTTAGAGGTTCGCATTACCCTCACGCAACTTATTTCTATGACATGCTGGACAAGTATGGGATAGTCACATGGGCTGAAATCCCATTCGTCGGTCCAGGAGGGTACGCGGATAAAGGTTTTGTGGATAAAGAATCATTCAAGGAAAACGGAAGGAAACAGCTGACAGAATTGATCCATCAGCAATACAACCATCCAGGAATCTGTGTTTGGGGCCTTTTCAATGAACTGAAGAGTCAAGGGGACAATCCTATCGAATACATCAAAGAACTCAATTCCTTGGCTCATGAACTTGATCCGTTCCGGCCTACCACTGCTGCGTCTAATCAAAGTGATGATCCGATGAATGAGGTCACCGATGAGATAGGATTCAATCGTTATGACGGGTGGTACGGCAGTTCTCCAAGGACGTTGGCGACCTTCCTTGATAAGTATCACGCCGAGCATCCGGGGGCAAAACTATCAATCAGTGAATATGGGGCAGGAGCAAGCATCTACCACCAACAAGATTCTCTTAAACAACCTGTTCCCACGTCCTACTGGCATCCAGAGAACTGGCAGACATTCTATCATATTGAGAACTGGAAAATCATCAACGAGAGACCCTTTGTCTGGGGTTCGTTCATTTGGAACATGTTCGATTTCGGCGCTGCCAACCGCACCGAAGGCGATCGTCCAGGAATCAACGACAAGGGCCTTGTAACACGTGACCGTAAAGTCTGCAAGGATGCCTATTATTATTACCAAGCCAACTGGTCGGAAGTGCCCATGGTCTACATAGAGGGACGGCGCAACAATCTCCGTCTGCATTCTCAGACGGAAGTGATGGTCTTCAGCAACACACCCAATGTAACGCTCACCTTAAACGGCAGGACCGTCGGTTCCTTGACTCCTGATCAATATCATATCTGCCGCTTCCCTGTTTCTTTGGACAAGGGAGTCAATGTAATTAAGGCTCTCGCTGGTAACCTTGAGGATAGCTGCGAATGGACCCTTCAGTAATCAAAAAAAACTTAATATATGGACAGGAGACAGTTTTTCAAGGATATGCTGGCCGCTTCAGTAGCAGCCGGTGTTTCTGCTTCCGGCTCTGGTTTATTAAGTGCTTCTGAGCCAGGACTCTTTAGAAAAAAACCGCATTACGATTCCAAGGGACTTCCTACCGTCACATTGGGAAAGGATGGTGTTGTCATTCCTCGAATGATCCTGGGGCTTGGAAGCCGCTTCTGCAACATAGATGATGAGGAAGAAGCCATAGAGATGCTGAACTTTGCCCTTGATAATGGTTTCTATTACTGGGACACGGCACACGCTTATGACAACACCATTGCACGCCCGGCAGGGCGTCCGAAACCTCCACGCTTGGTTTATAGCGAGGTCCGTCTTGGAGAGGTCTTGAAATACCGCCGAAAGGAAGTGTTCCTGTCTACCAAAGTTACGGCTCGTGAGCCTTTAAAGGCTCTCGCCGAAATTGAGGACAGCCTCAACCGTCTGCAGACAGACCATCTTGAAACACTCAAGATACATAGCGTCAATTCAATGGAAGATGTCGAGGAGATGAGTAAGCCGGGGCATCTCATTGACATCGTGCATCGAATGAGGGAAGAAGGAATCTGCAAATACATCGGTTTTTCCTGTCATGCCGATGCCTATGCCGCGAAGGCTATGTGTGACAGAGGGGACTTCGACTCGATGCTTATCGCCATGAACCAGTGGGACTCCAGTCACCTGTCTCCCCGCCAGCAAGTTGCTGTTCCTGCAGCAAAGGCTAACGGGATGGCTGTATTCCTGATGAAGCTGGTGCGTCCTAAGGAGAATCGCAAGGATATAAACATACCGGACCTTATCCGCTACGCCCTTTCCCTTGATGGGCCGGATGCAGTGTGCCTTGGCATGGACAGTATAGAAGTCGTGAAGTCCAACATTGAGATACTCAAGAATTTCCGTAAATTCAGCGCGAAGGAGATGCAAGAACTCTCCGAGAAGCTCGGACCATTTTATGTTTAGGGCGATATGAAAAAAGCAGTACTTTCAGTCATGGCACTGTTCCTGGTCTCTGTTCTTGCTGGAGCGGTAGACTTGAAGACCAGGATGGACTGGAAGATCAGTCCCTATACTGGTTACACCCGAGCTACCTGGGAAGAAATCTCCGAGAAGATCATCAGCGGTGTCATGAAGCGCGTTGATCCGCAGACAGGAATATTCACGTTCCCTGTCATGGAAGGACAGTATGATGCAGTGAGGGACCGTACTTCGGAAGAGCGTATCCGTGAGATGGAACGCATCCTTATAGGAGTTGTCTCCTATTATGTCGGCACGGGGGAAGAAAAGGTGCCTGGTTATAAGGGTTCTATCCTTCAGCCTTTCATCAACGCATTCATCCATGGGACCGACCCGACTGATCCGCTTTACTGGGGCGAACCGGCTAAAGCAGACCAGACCGGTTCAGGCTACATCCTTGGACTGTACCTGGCTCCTGATCGTTTCTGGGATCCTTTGACTGAAGTACAGAAGAAGAACCTTATAACCTACCTGGAGAAGAATTCCGTAAATGAGACATGGGATAACAACCACCATCTTTTCCATTTGGTTACCACCCGTTTCTTGGAGACTCATGGGGGAGAGGGCAATAGGGAAAGGCACACCAGAACCCTTGAAAGGCTTCTGGGCTGGTACAGAGGAGACGGATGGTACATTGATGGGAACAACCGTGGCTTCGATTACTACAACCTCTGGGGGTTCCAATTGTATTTGAACTGGATTCTCAAGTTCGATCCCGTTTGGGCTGACCAATTCGGGGACAGGATCCGCTGGAATGCCGCCCGTTTTATGGAAACAGCTCCATGGCTCTACTCTCGTTCCAGCGGTCATATTCCCTGGGGGAGGAGCCTTTCTTACCGTTTCGCTGCGGCAGGGGCCATCGGCTGGAACATAATCAACGGGGATACAACGATTCCCCCGGGACTTGCACGGCGTCTGCTTTCCGGAGACCTGAAGTACTTCATAGACAACGGTAGTCTGGCCGAGGACGGGCTCATGTATGTTGGCTATCGAGGACAGAACCTTGACTTGGCTGAGAGATATAATTCTCCCGGAGATCCGTATTTCGCGATGGAAGGCCTGTCTGTTCTCCTCCTGCCTGAAGACCATCCTTTTTGGACTGCGGTTGAACAGCCAGGTCCGTCCGATAACATGCCAGGCCGCAAGATAGTACATGGCGGTAATTTCGTGCTTAGCGCTCGTTCAGATGGGGATTCTCGTAACTATTTTGCCGGTCAGACCTTTGACAGGACTTACTGGCAGGCCGGAGCGAAATATCAGCAGGACGCGTATTCTGCGGATCTTGGTTTCTGCCTCTATGGTGATAACACCGACCCTACTGGGCAGGGACAGAGCGGCTACAAGGTAGACGACAGGGACTGGATGTATCACTGGAGGTCCACCGCTGTTCTTTTGGAAGAGGACCACATAGCCAGCAGTTACCCGATTGTACCGGATTATAACATGGCCAGGGACAAAGGAACTCCGGAGTTCGAGTGTGAGCATATTTATTCGCATGTGCTCATCGGGGACAAAGGTGAAGTGCATGTGCTTTGGCATGACTATCCAACTCCGGTGCGTCTGCGTCTGGGAGGCTATGGCATCAATGTGCCTTTCGGGTCGGTTCCGATTGAAAGCCGCGACGGTGGGATGCTGATAGTTTCTTCCGGGAACTATCGTTCTGTTTCCCGGCAGCTCTATGGCCCCGTGGGTACCCTTGTATGCAAATTCCTGCAGCCGCGCGAAGGTTGGAAGAATACCCACCTTTTCGGTGGGCTCGGAGCCTGGCCACAGTGGGAGAGTAAGGAAGGTGTTCCTCCATTTACCCCAGTGGTAATCTATGAAGACGGCTCCGCGCACGGAATCGTAGTACAACCATCAATAAGCGTGAACTCGACGAAGGAAGGTCTCAGTATCGTTTTTGAAGGTAAGACCTATGACATCAGAATAATCGACAAGTCTCTTTGATATGCGAAAGATTATTTTCACCATAGTTGTAACCCTGTTTGGGGCTGCTGCTTTCGCTGCCGTCCCCAACATATACGGGATTGCCAAGCTGACCTACAGGGTTTCTTCCATTGACACAGTCAGGGACTATTACGGCCGTTTTTTGGGTTTTGACGAGGCGTTCAGCTACTATTCGGAAAGAGGTAATGTTTATTCTTTCAAGGTAAATGACAGACAGTTCATAGAGTTTTTCGTTGACAAGGATGCCGTTTCCAGAAAGGAAAAACTTGTGAGTGTTTCCCTACATGTGGCTTCTGCTGATTCAATACGTGATTACCTCTTGGAAAAGCAATGGCCTGTTTCGGATGTTATCATCGATGGGGCAGGAGAGAAAGTCGTGACTACCCATGACGCTGATGGAAACCTTATTGAATTCGTAGAATTCACACAAGGAGGGAAACATCTGAAATGTTTGGGAGAGTTTCTGTCTGTCACTCGGATTTCCACACGTGTCCACCACGTAGGTCTGCCTTCTGACAAGCTTGACCGTGATGATCCTTTCTGGGTCGGTCTTCTCGGAGGAAAAGAAATCGTACGGTATCAGCAGTCATCTGGAGAAAGGGGGATCCATTATATCTCCATTGGGGTCGGTACTGAATGCGTAGAGCATTATTTTCCATCTGATAGTTCTTTCGGTCATCCCTGTTTCCAGACAATGGACATGCAGGAAACCTTGATGGTCCTTCATTCCCGCGGTGGTTATCCGATTTCGAAACCATCAATTGGAATGACGAATCGCTGGCTTCTGAACATCGTTTCTCCAGAAGGGACCAAGGTGGAGTTCACGGAGCCATTCACGTTACGTTGAAGATCTACTCCGTTTTACTTGAACACGGGGCGCTGAACGAGCCATTCGGGACGTGTGGTGGGTTCGCCCTTGTGGTTCACAAAGGTGAGGGTACCGTCTATTTCCTTCAACTCCATCAGCATCATCGGCCTGGGATGATAACTGCCTCTCAGGGGAATCAGCCCTTCACAATGGGTGTGCATGACCATGAACATCCGGCCCTGGCTGTCGGTTATGATTTCTCCGTTGTGACCGGCTCCATTAAGGATTGCTTCAGGATTGTCAGATTTAAGGACCGGGACGGGCTCGGGCCATTCTCCGTCCAGCCTGTCTGAAACGGACATGCACAGAGTGTAGTCAGCGGTGTTGTAATAGCCTTTGGAGCAGAAGAAATAGTATTTTCCTCCATATTTATAGATATAACCTCCTTCGTAGGCCTTGGTGATGTAGTGAGGCTTGCTGCCAGGCTTGTAACGGAGGCCGTCGCTTGTCAGTTCCCGGATGTAATTCCCTTTGCTGTTGACGTCTCCCCAGACCAGATATTGTCTACCGTCGTCATCCAGGAAGAACTGTCCATCCTGTGGAGTAGGATGATCCGGAGTACCTATATTCAGAGTGCCCGCATAGCGGAATTCTCCGTCAATGTCGTCAGCGACGCAGACTACCTGCCTGTCATTCTCCATCGAGACGAACAGGGTCAGGTACACCACAACCTTTCCGTTGATGACGGCCGGGCTCGGAGCCCAGTAATTGATGCGGCTTTTAGCTCCTGTCTTCATCGGATCCTTCTTTCCGTCACCGTAGGGGTCGTCAGGTGACGGGCCAGGGAACATATTCCTGTAAAACTCCCATTGGCAGAGATCGCGGCTTCTGTAGATCCGGATCGGGAAGCCAGTGGCAAAGCAGTAGAACCAGTCGCCTATTTTTACAACTGAAGGGTCTGCACAGTCAAAATCGGAGACGGGATTCATTATCAGGTCATTGCTGGCCAAGGCTTTCCTTGCGTTGAGGAAATAGGGCTCCGCTTCTGCAAATCCGTCATTCTTCGGCCCGTCCAGCCGGACAGGTACCCCGGTGCGACTGCTTTTGACGGCGGCAGAGAGGATCTCCATCACTATCATGTTGTTTTCCAGGGAGCAAAGGTCGAAGGGCTTTACGGTCAGTTCCCCCCTGACAGCTGCAGCGAGGTAGCGGAAAGGATTGTCAATCGGGGCGGCAAGGGAAGGCGCTTCGATGCCGGGTTTGCCGGCAGCGTCGGTAACGTGCTTCGGATCAGGCTGGTAAAGGAAGCCCTTCTTGCCATAGACGTACATGTCCTTGCGGTTGTAGGGCCAGCACCAGGATGCATTGATCTGGACGGTCGTTCCAGAATAGTCCAGGATAATCGTGGCATCGTCATCAACCTTGGGATAGACTTCCGGCTTGTTCTGCTTAAGGACAGCGTACACGCTGACGGGTCTTTGACCTCCCAGGATCCAGGTCGCCAGGTTTGCTCCGTAGCATCCGAAATCCATTACTGCGCCTCCTCCGTTGAGGACGGGATCAGTCAGCCAGTCCAGGAATTTCTTGCTGCAACCTATCTCCGAAGGGCCCTGGTGACCGTCGTAAACCTCAATCCTGTGGATGGGTCCGATCCTGCCTGCATCGGCCTCCTGTTTGATGTAATGGTTCGATGCGTACCAGGTGGTCTCGTAGTTGGTAAGAAGGAGTATGCCGTGTTTCCTTGCCTGAGCTTCCATCTCCTTGGCTTCATCATAAGTTGTCGCGAGGGGCTTTTCTACCATCACGTGGATCCCTCTCGGTGCGCAGGCTTGCACGACAGTGAGATGCTCCTTGATCGATCCGTAAGCGACAACGGCTTCCGGACGGGTCTCATCCAGCATCTTGCCAAGGTCTGAGTAGAAGAGATTCTCCGGAACAAGCCGGGTCAGGGAGTTTGAGTGCAGGTACCTCTCGTCGGCTTCCCAGACACCCACTACTTGGATGTCTCCCTGTCTGAGCTGGGACACAACGCCATTGAGATGGTCATGTGTAACTCCGGCGACTCCGATCCGGAAAGGTTCTGCAGCGGATGCTGTCACACAAATACCAACGTACAGCAGAAGGATCTGCAGGATCCGTTTGCCTATGTTTGCCATAATGTATGTGAATATATTCCTAGTAGCTGATCAGTGGCTTGGTCAGGGCTTCCTTGAGCTGCTCGTCGTAGCGCAGGCGGACCTTGATGCCGGCTTCCTGGAAATAGTAGCGGACCATTATCTCCTCCTCCACGAACGGCACGATTTCATCCTTTTTGAGGTTGAGGAAGGTCTCCTTGTCCATCTCCAGGGCTTTTTGTAGGGCGTCGACCTGGTCTTTCATGCTGTCAGCAAGGCCGTCCTTGTCAAGTTCCTTCTTGAGAAGGTCGAAATAGGTCTTGGCACTCGAGCGGTAGTCGAATTCCTTTGTCTTGGCGAAAGCCACGAAATCCTTCCAGTCAGCGTCGCTCATCGTCCAGTCCTCCGGAACGCTTTTGTGCTCCTTGACGAACTTGATGGCGTAGTCCTGGATGATCGATGAATAGACCAACGAATAGGTCAGGCGGCTGTATTCATGGCCTTTCACGATCACATCCGGGGTAATGCCGCCACCGTCCTTGACTATCCTTCCGTGGGCGGTCTTGAACTCATTGGCAAGTGAATCAGGAATATAGCCTACGCTTCCGTCTTCGTTGCGATGGGCATAATCGATGGCTTGGACGCAACGGCCTGAAGGGGTGTAGTACTTGGCTGTAGTGACCTTCAGCTGGCCATTGTAGGGCAGGGGCCTGATGCTTTGTACCAGTCCCTTTCCAAAGGTCCTGGTGCCCATGACGGTAGCCCTGTCAAGATCCTGGAGGGCACCGGTCACGATTTCCGAAGAGGAAGCGGAACCGGAATCGACCATCACGATCAAAGGAATCTCAGTGTCAATCGGTTCCGTGGTAGTCTTGTATTTTTGCTCACTGATTCCATTGCCTTTGGAAGAGACGACCAGCGAACCCTTGGGGACGAAGAGTGAGACGATGTTGATGGCTTCGTTCATCAGGCCTCCGCCATTGCCGCGAAGGTCGAGTACAAGTTTCTTCATGCCCTGCTTCTTGAGATTCAGGACAGCGTTACGAATGTCTCCGGACACATTTTCAGTGAAACCGCTCTGGTAGATGTAACCTGTCTCGGCATCGAGCATTCCTGCATATTCAACATCAGGGAGGTGTATCCTTTCGCGGACAACGTTTATTTCCACGATCTCGTCGGTGTAGACCTTCTTGACCTTGAACTTCACTGTCGTTCCTGGCTTCCCTTTCATCCTGTCGGAGCACTCCTGGCTCGTTAGTCCGTGGGTGGAAACTCCGTCGATCTCCATGATTTCGTCACCGCAGCGCAGGCCGTATCTCACGGCCGGAGAACCTGCGTAAGGCTCGTTGATGATCACGTTCCCATCCTTGTCCGGCTTGTAGATGACTGCTCCGATGCCTCCATAGCTCTTGCTTACCATCATCTGGAGGTCTTCGTTCTCCTCTTCGGGGATGTAGACGGTGTAGGGGTCCAGGTCTCCCAGCATGGCATCGATTCCAGCCCTTTCTATCCTGTCTACAGGAAGGGAATCGACATAGGAGCGGTTGAGCTCCTTCAGGATTGCATTCTGGATTTCTGTCCATTTTCCGAGCTTGAAGCTCTGGGATTGTGCTGAGGCCATGCCGCTGGCAAGCAATGCCGCGACGGCCAGTATGATCGTTCTTTTCTTCATATCCATTTATCCGTCCTGCAAAAATACTAAATATCGTGCCATTCTGGTTTATTCAAAATGCACCTTGCAGACGGAAAGCATGTAATTGCCGTCAGGCGAGTCCTTGCCCTGGAAGAAGAGGTACACTTGTCCGTCTTCGTCCTGGAAGACTCCCGGGTGGCCGCTCTCCCCATGATTCCAGGTCCCCTCTTCTCCATGTGTGAACAGAAGGCCGTCGGGAGCGATCCTGGTAAAGTTTATTCCGTCAGTCGAAGTGGCAAGGCCTATCTGCTGTTTCTCGTGGTTGTAGGCTCCGGCGTAGAACATGTACCAGACACCCTTGTGCTTTATCACGGTCGGAGCTTCGATGCAGCTCATCTCCCAGTCCATGTCCGGCTTCAGGAAGGGGCCTTTCGTCGAAAGGAGGGTCCATTTGTCAGGACCGTAATCACTTCCATAGGGAGCTTCAGCCATGCCGAGCAGCTGGTAAGTCTTGGTCTCGTCCCTGGTGGCAAACATCAGGATCATCTTGTCTTTCACGCGGTAGACTTCGGCGTCGATTGACCTGTTGATGGACCAGGATGTCTCCGGTACGAAGACAGGAGTGTCGCAGGTGTTGGTGAAGGTGATTCCGTCTTCGCTGGTCGCATGCCAGATATTGTTGTTATTGGCCTTTTCCCACATGCGCTGGTAGAACATGTGGATCTGGCCGTCGATGACCTTGACGCAAGGGGCCACTGCTCCGTAGATCTTGTTGCCTTTGGAGTCTCTCAGATCCAGGTCGCAGACCCTGGTCCAGTTGACGAGGTCTGTGCTCCTGGCTATTCCGGTGTCCCAGCCATTATGCGCAGGTTCGGGGCTTACGGTTTTCTCATAAGACTTGATTGAATAGTACATCATGTACTCGTTCCCTTTACGGATGACTGTCGGATCCTTGGAAAAGGGGAGGACAGTCCTTGAGGAATCTCCGTAGAGCATGGGCATCGGCTCGAGGGTAACCTTTTGGATCTTAGGCCCGCAAGAAGAAAGGCATAATGCAACGGCTGCCGCAAGGATGATGATCTTATTCATGATTATTCGCTTTTCAACAAGATAGGAATAATCTTGCGAATAACAAAGCCAAGACGGCTATCCGTAGATCTCCCTAAGGACGGCGAGAGAACGGACGTTGACGGCCGATTCGGTGTGGAATTCGATGTAGCGGAGGATGGATTCGGCGATAGTGTTGCGGTCTACTCCTGAAAGAGGGTAGAGCAGGGCTTCGGCGAAGGGCAGTTTCAAGAGGAATTCCATCTGGGAGAGATGCTTGTCGGCAAACGGCGCCAGTCCGGAGGCATCCGGGTCGAAGCCGAGGACGGAGCATAGCCGCAGCAGGAAAAGGAGGTGGAAATTGGCGAAATCGCTCTGGAGTGCGTCAAGGGTAAGGATCTGCCCTTTCAGCCATTCGGCCAGGCCATCCTCATTGGTCTGGTCCTTCACGACTCGGTATAGGACCTCGCTCATAAAAAGGGTCATGGTGTTCTTGTGGATATTGCAGCGGATCCCGTTCAAAGGGTTTACGCTCACGAAGTTCCTGGCGTACCAGAGGTCGGACTTTGGGTTCTCTGTGACCTCGGCCTGAAGGATATTCAGTGGCAGGAAGAGGGCCATCGCCGTCTTCGGGGTGACTTTCACCAGGAATCCATGGCGGCCGTATTCTGCACTCAGCGTGTGCAGGACTATGGAATTTTCACCAAACTTGGTGTGATTCAGGACTATGAGTTCGGCCTTGGATTTCATGAGTCAGATCCTTCGCTTTGCTCAGGATGACAGGAAGTGTTGAGGAAGGCGGCCATGGCTCGGAGGGCCTTGCCACGGTGTGAGATCTCGTTCTTCTGCTCCTCGGTGATGTCGGCGGCGGTCAGCCCGGGATATTCATCGGGAATGAATATGGGGTCGTAGCCAAAACCCCCGCGGCCGGATTTCCCGCGGGCAATAGTCCCGTCCATAACTCCCTCGAATTGATGGACTTTCCCATCTAGGATGAGGGTTACCACGCTGCGGAACCTAGCCCTTCTGGTAGTAGAAGGATCGGCGGTCTCAAGTGCCTCAAGTTCGGAGAGCACCTTGTCCATGTTCTTCCCGAAATCCTTCGACTCTCCGGCATAACGTGCCGTATAGACCCCGGGAGCACCTCCAAGGGCTTCGACTTCCAGGCCGGTGTCGTCTGCGAAACAGTCGCATCCCTTTCTCTCGAAAATATATTCGGCCTTCTGGAGGGAGTTCTCCTCAAGGGTAGTTCCGGTCTCCGGGATGTCATCCGTCAAACCGAAATCCATAGGGGTGTATAATTCAAAGCCTTCCCCGAGAATCTCCGATGCCTCGCGCAATTTTCCCCGGTTGCCTGTGGCGAAAACGATTTTTCTTGCTTCCATGACTGCAAATATCCGAAAAAAGCGGGTTTATTCCTCTTAATTGGTTAAATTTGTAAGAATATAAAACAAGACCAACAATGGCAGTAGACTACGAGAAAGCGGGCGTCAGCCTGGAAGCCGGTTACGATGTCGTCCGGAGGATCAAGAAACATGTAGCTTCGACCTCGAGGCTAGGGGTAATGGGCAATATAGGTGCTTTTGGTGGGATGTTCGATCTCAGCGCCCTTAACATCAAGGAGCCTGTTCTCGTGAGCGGAACCGACGGTGTCGGAACGAAACTCAAGATAGCCTTTGCGATGGACAAGCACGACACCATCGGCATCGACGCTGTTGCCATGTGCGTCAATGACGTCCTTGCACAGGGAGCTGAACCGCTTGTATTCCTTGACTATGTCGCCCAGGGCAAGACCCGTCCGGAAGTGGTTGAGGCAATAGTCTCCGGAGTCGCCGAAGGCTGCCGCCAAGCCGGCTGCGCCCTTGTTGGCGGCGAGACTGCCGAAATGCCCGGCATGTATGAGGATGGGGAATATGACATAGCCGGCTACACAACCGGAGTCGTCGAGAAGAGCAAGCTTATAGACGGAACAAAGGTAAAGGTGGGTGACGTGCTGGTCGGAATCGCTTCCACCGGAGTCCACAGCAATGGGTTCAGCCTGGTGAGGAAGATTTTCAGTGACAATGGACTGGATCTCCATAAGGCTTATCCGGAACTCGGAACCGAAGAGCCCCTCGGCCTCGTGGCCCTCACTCCCACCAGGATCTATGTCAAGCAGGTCCTGGACGTGATCCACAGCCTGGACGTCCACGGAGTCGCCCACATCACCGGCGGCGGTTTCGATGAGAATATCCCCAGGATCCTCCAGGAGGGCCAGGGAATTGAGGTTCATGAAGGCACCTGGGAGATCCTCCCGATCTTCCATTTCCTTGAGAAATACGGTAAGATCCCGCACAGGGAGATGTTCAATATCTTCAACATGGGTATAGGCATGGTGCTGGCGATGGATGCAGCCCAGGCGGGTGAGGCAATAGACATCCTGGCCCAGCATGGTGACAGGGCTGCCGTCATCGGCAAGGTCACCGACAAGCCCGGAGTAGAGATTCTTCCTTTTTAGATGCAAGGTTTCGAGTTTTGTGGATTTAGAGAAGTGTAACTGAATGATTCGATAATGAAAACTCTTTTCCACAAACTCCTTTCCTCCTTCGGTGCTGTTGTGCTTGGCTTTCTGGGTTTCTCTTCCTGTGGAGAAATCATTGACGGTCCGATTATGTGCGAGTATGGCACACCGCATGGCGAATTCAAGGTTGACATCAAAGTGACTGATGAGTCAGGTTCTCCCTTGAAAGACATCCATGTTTCACCAGTCATTCTGCACCCATCGAACTATGACATCAGACGACAGGAGTTGGGGGCTATTTTGACAGACGAATCCGGTAAGGCAGTCAAGATATATGACCATTCCTGGATAGATGATGTCCGGGTGATCTTCGAGGACACTACCGGTGTTTTCGCAAAGGACAGTGCCGACTTCAAGCCTGTTCAGACAAAGGAAGGGGACAAGCATTGGTACACAGGGGAAAAGACCGTCTCCGGCACCCATAAACTCAAAAAGAAGTAATGGCAGAAGTATCGCTCAGAAGGAGGATTGCATTGGACATTGCGGCCTCCATCAGGAAGTCCGAGACGGCGGATCATCCGCTGCTGCAGCTCTTTTGGGAGAGTACTTTGCGCTGCAACCTGAAGTGCCGCCATTGCGGAAGCGACTGCAAGCAGATCGCGAACACGCCTGACATGCCCAAGGAGGACTTCTTCAAGGTCCTTGACGGAATAGCTACTCACACCGACCCCCATAAGGTCTTCGTCATCGTCTCCGGCGGCGAACCCACCATGCGCCCCGATCTCGAAGAATGTGGTAAAGGAATATATTCACGAGGCTTCCCTTGGGGCATGGTCACTAATGCCTACGGCCTTACGCCGGAAAGATATTCCCGGCTCCTGCGCTCAGGGCTCCATTCAATGACCATCAGCCTGGACGGCCTCCAGGAGAACCATGATTGGCTCCGAGGCATGCCGAACAGTTTCGAACGGGCCTCCAGGGCCATCAAGATGGTTGTGGATTCGAATGCCATCGCCTTCGACGTGGTGACCTGCGTCAACAGGCGCAATTTTTCGGAGCTTCCGAAGATCAAGGAGTACCTTATAAGCCTGGGGCTTAAGAACTGGAGGCTTTTCTCCATATTCCCGACCGGCCGTGCCGCCCAGGACCCTGACCTCCAGCTTCCTGCCGAGATGTTCAGGGGCCTTCTGGACTTCATCAAGGAGACCCGCAAGGAGGGCAGGATCAAAGCCAGCTTCGGATGCGAAGGTTTCCTTGGCCATTACGAAGGTGAGGTCCGGGATCATTTCTACACCTGCCAGGCCGGCGTGACAGTCGGCTCCGTCCTGATCGACGGTTCGATCTCTGCATGTACCAGCATCCGTTCGGACTATCACCAGGGTAACATCTACAAAGACGATTTCTGGGATGTCTGGCAGAACCGGTTCCAGCCCTACAGGGACCGTTCCTGGATGAAGAAGGATGAGTGCGGGGACTGCAAGTGGTGGAAATGGTGCGAAGGCAACGGCATGCACCTCCGCGACTCCGACGGCAAGCTCATGCTCTGCCACATGAAAAGGATCACGGCGTAGCCATTCCTCTCTTCCTGAATAAGAAATATATTCCTACGATGATAAAGGGAAGGCTCAGGAGCTGTCCCATGTCCAACCATGGAATGTCAGTGAATTGTTACGAAAGATGCTGAAATTAATCCTTGAAATCGCTAAATTTGTAAGTTAAGAAAATGATCATTTCATGAGGGCATTAATCAGTGTTAGCGACAAGACGGGCGTGGTTGAATTCGCCCGCGAACTTGTGTCGTTGGGTTGGGAGTTGCTTTCCACCAGCGGGACGATGAAGATGTTGAAAGAGGCAGGACTGCCCGTCACCAGCGTAAGCGACGTGACCGGCTTCCCGGAGATCTGCGACGGCAGGGTCAAGACCCTCCATCCGAAGATCCACGGAGCCCTTCTGGCCCGTCGTGACCTTCCGGACCACATGCGCCAGCTTGAAGAGAACGGGATCGAAACCATCGACCTCGTGTGCGTCAACCTCTATCCTTTCCGCGAGACGGTTGCAAAACCGGACGTGACGATGGAGGACGCCATCGAGCACATTGACATCGGCGGTCCCTCCATGGTCCGCAGTGCCGCCAAGAACTGGGAGAGCGTCACGATCGTCGTAAACCCCGAAGACTATGCGGTTGTCATCGACGAACTGAAAGCCGATGGCCACACCTCACGCGAGACCCGTCTCAAGCTGTCAGCAAAGGCCTACACACATACTGCCGAGTACGACATGGCCATAGCCTCGTGGATGCGCCCCCAGGCCGGACTTCCCGAGAAGCTTTTCCTTGAATATGACATCTGCCAGCCCCTTCGATATGGGGAGAATCCACACCAGGAAGCCAAGTTCTACAAGACCTTGAAGAAGGCTCCGTATTCATTGGCCACTGCCGAGCAGCTTAATGGCAAAGAGTTGTCCTATAATAATATACAGGACGCCAACGCAGCCCTCAATATCGTCCGTGAGTTCACCGATAAACCTTTCGCGGTCGGTCTCAAGCACATGAATCCCTGCGGTGCAGGTGTTGGCGAGACCATAGCCGAGGCTTGGACGAAGGCCTACGAGGGTGACAAGACTTCCATCTTCGGAGGCATCGTGGCCTTCAACCGCGAGGTCGACCTGGAGACTGCCCAGATGCTCAAGCCCATATTCCTTGAGATCGTTATGGCCCCTTCATTCGCTCCGGACGCCCTCGAACTTCTCTGTACGAAGAAGAACCTGAGGGTATTGAAGGTCGAGATGGGGGTCGAGGTTAAGGAGCAGTTGAGCTGCGTCAGCGTGAACGGAGGGCTGCTTGTCCAGAACCAGGACCTATCGGTTTGTCCTCTCTCTCTCGACCAGTGCGTCACCGAGACGAAGCCCACCGAGGAACAGATGCGCGACCTTGAATTCACCTGGAAGATGGTGAAGCACGTCAAGTCCAATGCGATCGCCGTCGGTTGTGGAGGTATGCTCCTCGGCGTAGGTGCCGGCCAGATGAACCGAGTCGGCAGCGCGGAAATCGCCCTGAAGCACGCTGTAGCCTTCATGCCGGAACAGCCGTCCGGTAAAGGCGATACTCAGCCGCAGCAAAGCGAGGATGGACTTCGCCGTGCCGGAGCGGCTGTCCGGCCGCAACTCGTGCTGGCCTCAGATGCGTTCTTTCCGTTTGACGACTGCGTGACACTGGCAGCCGAGTACGGCGTCAAGGCCATAGTCCAGCCCGGCGGCTCGATCCGCGACGAGGACTCCATCAAGAAATGCAACGAGCTAGGCATCGCCATGCTCTTCACCGGAGAAAGACACTTCAAACATTAGGAATATATGGGAATCAACGCTTTGCTACCTTGGAAGAACAGCAACGTCGAAATCGACAAGAAAGCCTTTGATGAATTCCGCCTCAGGATGTCCGCTTTGAATGACGCAAAAGTGCTTGTCGTCGGCGGAGGTGGTCGCGAACATGCGATAGTAGACGCGCTGTCCCGTTCGAGCCATGTCGGCAAGATATATTGTGCTCCCGGAAACGCCGGAATCGCCGCCCAGGCTGAATGCGTCCCGATCAAGGACACGGAGGTGGACAAACTTCTCGGATTCGTCAAGGAGAAAGGTATCGACCTCACTGTCGTAGGCCCCGAGGCCTCTCTGTCAGCGGGAATCGTCGATTTGTTCACTGCCGCCGGACAGCCGATTTTCGGTCCCACCAAGGCCGCCGCGACCATCGAGTCCAGCAAGGACTTCGCAAAGCGATTGATGGAGAAATACGAGGTGCCAACTGCAGCCTACAAGACTTTCGACAAATATGAGGAGACCTTGGAATATGTCCGCAGACAGATGATGCCGGTTGTCCTGAAGTATGACGGCCTGGCAGCCGGAAAAGGCGTTGTGATCGTAGAGTCCATGGCAGAAGCCGAGGCAGCTCTCAAGGATATGCTTCTGGACGACAAGTTCGGCCACGGAAAGGTCGTTGTCGAGGAGTTCATGACAGGTCCCGAGTTTTCCTTCCTGTGCTTTGTCTGCGGTGAGGAGGTTTTCCCGATGGTCCTGTCCCAGGACCACAAGCGTGCCTTTGATGGCGACAAAGGTCCCAACACCGGAGGCATGGGAGCATATTCCCCGCTCCCTTTCATCACCGATGAGGATTATGAATATGCCCTCGAGAAGATCATGAAGCCTGTCGCAGCCGGCATGGTGGCTGAAGGCTGCCCGTTCAAAGGCGTCCTTTACGGCGGGCTCATGAAGACTCCGCAGGGCATCAAGGTAGTGGAATTCAACTGCCGTTTCGGTGATCCTGAGACCGAAGTTGTCCTGCCGAGACTCAAGACTGACATATTCGAAATCTTCTGCGCCATAGCCGAAGGCGGTTCTGCTCCGGAACTACCGGAAGGAACGATTGCGATGGAAGGACTTACTGTCCCTGCTTCTGCAATGATGCCTGAGCTTAAATGGTCCGACGAGGCGACCCTCGGTTTCGTGATGGCTTCCAATGGCTATCCGGGATCATATTCGAAGGGCTTCGAGATCACAGGTCTCGAGGATGCTTTGGCAGATCCCGCCATCCGTATCTACCACATGGGCACGAAGGCGTCCGAACAGGCGAGTATTCCATCGACTGCAAAGTATGTTACAGCAGGAGGCAGGGTACTTATGGTGGTCGGTTCCGGAAAGGACCTTAAGGAGGCCAGGGACAAGGCGCTGGCGGCTGTGAGGAAGATCCAATGCGAGAATCTGTTCTACCGGACTGATATTGGGCATTGGGTGCTGTGAGATTCTTTGCTTCGCTCAGAATGACAGAAGCCCATAATGATTGAAAGGCACTTTAGTCGTGTCTATACTGTTTTTCGTAAGTTGTTGAAGTACAGGGAATAACAAAAAACGCAAAGGTTAATTGTCTAGGCGATTTTAGGAAGTAATTGAATAATAATAAGTTGTAAAATGCGATGGTAATAAGCGGAAAAGAACTGGCGGCCAAGTTGAAGGCCGAGATGGCGGAGCAAGTGGCTGAATTCCCCGGGAAATACGGCAGGGTGCCACATCTGGTGGTGATCCTGGTCGGGAACGATCCGGGAAGCCAGACTTATGTCCGCAACAAGGAGAAGGCCTGTGACGTAGTCGGCTTCAAGCACACCACCTACCGTCTCCCGGAAGACACTCCTGAGCAGGAAGTCCTCGACAGGATCGCAGAACTCAATGCAGATGACTCTGTCGACGGAATTCTGGTACAGCTGCCGCTCCCCAGGCACATCAGTGAGACCAAGGTTATCGAAGCTATTGCCAAGGAAAAGGACGTGGACGGATTCCACCCGCTGAATACCGCCGCCCTCTGGCAGAAGCGCCCCAACAACACCTGCGTCGTCCCCTGCACCCCCATGGGCATCATCAAACTTCTGGAGGAAGGGAATGTCGAGATCGCAGGCAAGAAAGCGGTCGTTCTAGGCAGGAGCCAGATCGTAGGACTTCCTATTTCCAAGCTGCTTCTTGACAGGAACGCTACCGTGACCATCTGTCACTCCCGCACGAAGGACCTGGCTGAGGTTACCCGCCAGGCAGACATCCTCGTAGCTGCTATAGGCAAGGCCAAATTCGTCACGGGCGACATGGTCAAGGAAGGGGCGGCCGTGATTGACGTCGGAATGGACTTGGACGAGAACGGTAAGCTTTGCGGCGACGTGGACTTCGCCTCAGTCGAACCGAAGGCATCCGTGATCACTCCAGTTCCAGGTGGAGTCGGACCGATGACTATCTGCTGCCTGATGTCCAACACTATTCAGTGCTTCTTGAATCGATTCACACAGAAGTAATTTTGTCTTTCTGCGGATTATTTCCAATCTTTGTAATAACGACAGGGAATAATCTTTTACAAACCGTACAATATGAAGAGAATCGTCAGTTTTTGGATGATGGCCGTAGTGGCCGTCGCCATGGCTGTGCCTTCCATGGCACAGGACAAGACCGTCAAGAAGATCATCGAGACGGGAAAGAATGACAATCAGGTGATGGTCCATGAGAACCATCTGGCCAATTACATCGGAGGCCGTCCTGTCGGATCTTCCGCCTTGACTCATGCCGAGGCCTGGGTCAAGGAGCAGTTCGAATCATGGGGCCTTGAAGTTATGGTCCAGGAAGCCGGAGAAATCAATGTCGGTTTCGACCGTGGTCCCTGGTTTGGCCGCATGCTCAGCGAAGACGGTTTCCCTCTTCACTTCGGAACCCCAGCCTACACGGCTCCTACCCGTGGCAAGCAAACTGGCCATGTGCTGGTTGAGCCTCATTCAAGAAGAGAATTCGAGAGGATGAAAGGCGCTCTCAAGGGTGCCTGGGTTCTTCTTGATGCACCTTCCACCGGCATGGCGATTGACTGGTCCGACAAGGCCAACCAGGACCGCGCCGAGATCATCAAGCAGAACGAGGAGATAGATCGCCAGAACATGGAGATCCGTCGTTACAACATGACTCACAGGGATGAGACTCCCAAGGAGATGCTTCCCTACAAGCAGGTAACCGCCCCTTTCTACAAGGAGATGGTCGAGGCCGGAGTCCTCGGTTTCATCCGTTCGGCAGCAGTTCCGCTCAGGGTCATGTATGACCGTGCCAACTGTTACAGCATCACGATGGAGAACCTGCCCACCGTCTGCGACATCTGCCTGGACGAAGCACAGTTCAAGGTTATCAAGGAGAAGGTCCTGCGCAAGGACATCTTCCAGCTTGAGTTCGACATCCGCAATCACTTCTTCCGTGGACCGGTCAAGTACCACAACATCATCGGCATCATCCGTGGAAGCAAGTATCCCAATGAATATGTCCTTACGGGTGGTCATCTTGACGCCTACGACAACGGAACCGGTGCTGTCGATGACGGCAACGGAACGAGTCTCAACATGGAGGTCGCCAGGCTTCTTGCAACATCCGGTGCGAAGCCGAAGCGTTCGATAATGATCTGCATCTGGACAGGTGAAGAGTACGGACTGCTCGGTTCCAAGTTCTTTGTCGAGAACAAGACCGTTCCTCTTGAGAAGATCTCCAACTACATCAACCGTGACGGTGGCCCTCTCATGTCTACTGGCGTGACTGTCCCTCCTGCAATGTACGATGACTATGTTGAAATCTGCAAGCCTATAATGAATCTTGATCCTGAGGTTCCTTTCACTGTCAACAAGCGCCCCGGTGAACCCCAGCCACGTCCGAAGAGTGCAGGCGGCAGCGACCATGCCTACTTTGCAATGAACGGCGTTCCCACTATCGGTTTCCAGGAGTCTGATCCCAAGGGCTACAATTTCGAGTACCAGGAGATCTGGCACACAGAAAGGGATATCTACAACAAGGTCATTCCTGAGTATATGGAGCATTCAGCTACAGTGACTGCAGTGGTAGTGTACGGCCTTGCCAACCTGGATCACCAACTCTCCCGCCAGGGGCTCTACAAAGAATAGTTACCCCCTTTTTGAAAACTCTACAATAACTCTATATCACCCCTAACAGAGTGGCCCGCATCGGCGATGCAGGCCACTCTGTTTCTCTACATGCTTTTGAATTTTAGTCGTTAATTACTATAATTACAAGAGCAATATAGATTTATATGGGACTCTTCGACATATTCTCAAGGAAGAAGGCTGACAACCTTATCGGGAGCATTGACAAGCTTCTTGGCATAGTGGATCATTCCCTGCTGCTTTTCCGCGACGGTGTAAAGAATTACCTCTACAGGGATGAATCTAACTTCATCGAGAACCTTACCTCAATGGCATCCCTGGAAACCGAGGCAGGTGCAATTATCCGTGAGATAGAAAGTACGCTTTATTCCCGTGGCTACCTGATCCGCTCCCGCGGAGACATAATGCGTCTTCTCGAGCGTTTTGACCACATTATTTCTATAATAAGTGTTGATCTGGTCCAGTTTGAGATTGAAAGTCCCAATGTCCCCTCTGGACTGCGCAAGGAATTTGTCAAGCTCAGTGAACTTGCCTCTTTGGCTGTCGAAAGCACGATACCCGGGACAAAGGCTTATTTCACCAGGCCTGGAGACGTGGCTGAGACCACGGACAAGGTCTATTTTTATGAGAAAGAAGCGGTCAAGCTGTCACAGTCGATCAAGCGTACTGTTTTCCACAATATGGTCAACGACCTGAAGTTAAGTGAAAAGTTCCATCTGCGTTATTTCGCACTTCACATCGAAGACTTGGCCAAGGCTGCCGTGAAGGTGGCAGAACAGCTCTCAGTCATGGCAATCAAGCGGTC
>CADCJX010000004.1:0-12892 GCA_902801885.1 uncultured Bacteroidia bacterium | reverse complement strand
CTACCATTCTTTATTGATTATTCTCCAGTTTCAGACACCGCTGCAGGTCTTTATCTCCCGGATTCGACCAGACTTGTCCTTCCCGTAGGCCTGGCAACCGCAGGAGCATCGATGATTGCTGGATTGTTCTGTCGTTTTCCCGCAGTCCCTTATGCTTTCATCGCTTCTCTCGCCGGAGTGTCTCTCGCCTTGAAAGGCAGCATAAACCCTTCAACAGCCTGTTCATATATTCTTTCATGGATGGCTGCCCCACTGCTTTGTGCCCTTCTGGCAGCAGGTATTTACAGGCTCTATGCCATTTCCTACCGCAACCGGACAATCCATCTTGCTATCTTGGATGCGAGACTGCAGGGAGTTTCCATCCTGGCATCGTTCCTGCTTCTGGTAGCATATTCATTGAATAATTCTATCCTATTCACATATATTACCAAAGCGGCACCTTTTTCAGGTGTCCTCGGCGCATGCATTGCTGCAGGCTGCGCTCTAGTCCTTTATCCTTTCATGCATAGGGAAGTCTCCATGGCAACTTGGGACATTGCTGATTACGACCTTGACATCAACACACAGTCCATTTCCTCGGTGATCATTTCCATGGCTGTGGTTTTTGTCCTTTTCTCAACTCCGCTTCCCGCCTTTGCCGGAATGGCTGCGACCCCGCTTCCTGTCGGTTTACTGTTCATTGCCGCCCTCTATGGAATCAGTGTGGCCCGCCAGCGCGCCCTTATCCATGGCAGGGAGATTCTGAAGACCCTTGCTTCCTCGTTCCTGTCTCCTGTCCTTGCCCTTATGTTTGCATATTGCCTGGTAAAGGTGATGGAAGACGGGTCGATCGTAGGTACGGTTTTCGTCCTCGTCCTGGTTTCACTCTTTGCCGGCGGAGTTTTTCTGTTTCGCTGGCAGAAAGGGCGGGACCTTCAGAAACAGATCCTTCATTCCCGTGAGCAGCAGGTCTACACGACACAGAAATCTCTTTCCGCCCTGGAAGTCAAGGCTGAAATGACTGGAAAGGACCTGCTGAACAAGTTGGATCTCAAGCGTAAGGAACTGGTTGATTTTGCCTTGAACATCGGAGACCAGAAGAAGTTCATGGAACAGTTCTACGAAGACCTTCGCGGAGTGCGTTCGCTTCCTGACGGAGAAGAAAAGGATGTGAAGATTGACCGGCTCCTGTCTTCGCTCCGGGAAAGAATGTATTTCACAAGGGAAATCAATGACTTCTATGCCCGCAGCGAGGTCCTGCACAGGGACTTCAACCTCCGCCTTACGGAGGCCTATCCCAATCTCACTGAAAATGAAAAGAAACTGGCGAACCTGCTGCGCCAAGGCTTTTCCAGCAAATACATTGCTTCCCTTATGAATATCACCCCAAAAAGCGTAGAGATAAACCGCTACCGCCTGCGTTCCAAACTGGGACTCAGCCGGAGTGACAATCTTATTAAATTTATAAAATCCATATAGTTAATCAATTACCTAACTAATCATGCGTAAGATACCTTTCATAATCGCGTTGTTGCTGCTGGTGGTACCTGCAGCCTTCGCCCAGAAGAAGCCGGTCAAGTACAACCAGTACGGCGTGGCTGTCCAGTCCGATCGCCTGGATGTTGAGGCTCAGGATGGAATCCTGGTGCTCGAGTCCCCGAACTCGGGCTACAAACTATGGTTCGATATCCGTGCCCAGGCAGACGGGGCAGTGTTCTTCGGTGCTCCCGACTATGCCGACCAGATCGGAAACGGAGTACAGATCCGTCGAGCCCGTTTTGCAGTCAAGGGCCAGATCGACGAAAACTGGTATGGAGAATTCGACATGGACCTTGCAAATGGCCTTGCCGAGCTGAAGGATGCAATTGTCCGCTATACCGGAGTTAAATATCTTGACCTTCAGGTTGGTAATTTCAAGGAGAATTTCTCGATCCAGCGTAACACCACATCCCGTTATCTTCAGTTCATGGAACGTCCTATGGTCTGCTCTGCCCTGTCACCGTCCCGTCATCTCGGAATCAATGCCAAGTACGCAAAGGACTGGCTCTGGTTCTCTGCCGGAGCATTCTCACAGGTCATTGCCGGGGCTGAGGAGTGGACCAATGTGGCTGACAACAACAAGGACTTCGGCCGCAATTCAGGTTATTCCCTGACCACAAAGCTGGTTTTCCGTCCCCTTTACAAGCTTGACAATGCCAGCTTGCACATTGGTGCTGCTTATTCCTATCGTACCACCACCACCGACCTTGCGACAGGAGAGTGGGGAACTTACCGTGCCAGCGCCCGTAATTCCACTTCGATCAACCGCAAGAAATACCTCGACACTAACAACCTTCCCGGTTTCGACCACAACAATCTATGGACAGTAGAGCTTGCAGGTCACTGGAACGGCCTCCGTTACGAGGCTGCCTACATTGGTGACAATGTCCGTTTCAAGCCCGATGCAGCCGATCCCGAGACCAAGAACTTCGGAGGCTGGTACGTCCAGGCCGGTTATCTTCTTTTCGGTGGAAAGCAGCGCTATGATGCAAACGGTGGCAAGTACACCAAGATCAAGCCCGTCCGTAAGTTTGGAGATGTCGAGCTCTGCGCCCGCTATGAGACTTGCGACCTCAATTTCGGCAATGTCTACGGTGGAGCTTCCGAGGCTTATGCACTTGGACTCAACTGGTGGGTGAACAACAATGTCAAGATGCAGCTCAATTACCAGTTCAACAACAATGACCGTTATGCTAACGGAAAGGACAAGCTCAATGTTGGCTTGGATTCTGCAGGCAAGCCTACCAAGGACTACAAGAAAGTTGTTGCAGCTGATGGAAAGGCCGGCGTCGACTACCACATGCTTGCCTTACGCTTCGAAATCGACTTCTAGTATCGAATTTTAAAAGACACTGATTATGAAAAAGATATTCTTTATTTCTGCAGCGATCCTTCTGGCACTCACCGGATGCGTGAAAGACGAAATGTTCAAGGGCCCTTCGACAATCGAGAAGGTAGTCTTCAGTCCGGAGGCTCCGACCTCCATAGCTCCGGTACAGGTGACCGCGACAGTGACAGGTCTCCAGGCCGTCACATCTGCGACTCTCAACTATAATGGCGGTACCGTGAACATGAGCGGATCAGGAACCAGTTTCACTGCGACGATCCCTGCCATGGCTGATGGAACCGAGGTAAACTTCACTATAGTCGTCAACAACGAGGCAGGTTTCACCACGACCTCTGACAAATATTCCTACAAGGTTGGCGATCCTGCCACGGATTGGTCGAAACTCAAATTGAACGAAGTCTATGGTGCGGGTGCCGACGAGGAGAAATTCTTCGAGCTTTATAACGGCAGCGATTTCCCCATCAAGCTTACCGGTGTCACCATCAGCAAGGACGAGTCCAACTGCTGGACCGGAATCGACGGTGAGGTTGTGCCTGCCAAAGGCTATTTTGCCATAATTGGAGCAAAGGGTACGACTCCGAGGGGATTCTCCAGCGGTTTCTCTTCCAAGAAGAGCGTCCTGATCGAGCTGTTCGACACCAAGGGCAACAAGATCGATTTCTTCCAGCGTGGCGAGAAGATGGATTCCGGCGAATGGGGAGCCTCCCTGCCTAATAACAAGGGATCATGGAGCCGCATTCCGGATGGAAGCGGTAAATGGATGCAGACGGATGCCTTCACTCCTGGTAAAGCAAACTCAACCTCAGGCAACGAAGATACTGATGTAAAACAATAACATATTAATAATCAACAAAGTATGGCAGAACTTAAAATCGGCGAGCAGAGTAAGCCTCGCTTTGAATTCCGCAGCTTCGGTCAGTGCTTCTGCGAAGCACACAAGAGAATGGCCCGTCTTTCCGTCCCCGTCCCTGAGAAGGTCTGGGAGAGGGAGAGTGATGAGATCTACATCATCTCGGCCAAGAACGACATAAACAACACCAAGATACGTAACGGCAAGATGGACATCAAGACCTACGTCCAGACTGTCGACGGTCTCGAGCAGTGGAATCCCCTCATGAAGGGAGAGTTCCCGATCTCCCGCGAGGTGCTGGAGAAAGAGGTTTTCCCGGCCTTCATGGTCGAGATGCCTGCCCTCACTAAGGACACCTACACTTACGAGGAATTTATCGCCATGGTCAAGGCCAATCCCGACCTCGCCGCCGTCCGCGTCCACAAGCAGCGCTTCGGCTACATGGTCAACAACACCATCTGCGAGGTGGGCAACGTGCTCATCAATGGAGCCAAGGTCGTGACCATCAACTCAGAGTCCACGGAGATCGAGGACATCAAGAAGACCATCGCCGACTGCGGCCTCGAGGGAGTCGAGAACATCAACTACCTCCAAGCTATCAAGAGGGTTATCGGCATGATAGACAAACCATTAGCAAACGAATAATATTATGGCCCAGGAAATAGAAAAGAAATTTTTGGTCAAGGGGGACTTCAAGGGTGAAGCCTTCAAGGCTACACGCATCACCCAGGGTTACCTCTGCAGCGTCCCGGAGAGGACTGTCCGCATCAGGGTAAAGGGTGATAAAGGATTCATCACAGTCAAGGGAATAGGCAATGCCTCCGGCGCCTCCCGTTTCGAGTGGGAGAAGGAAATTCCTGTGGATGAGGTCAAGGCCCTTCTCGACCTTGCCGAGCCCGGCGTAATCGACAAGACCCGTTACCTTGTCAAGAACACCGACGGTAAGCACACTTGGGAAGTTGACGAGTTCTACGGCGACAACGACGGCCTGACCGTCGCCGAGGTGGAACTTGCCGATGAGAACGAGCCTTTCGACAAGCCTGAATGGCTGGGTGAAGAGGTCACCGGCGACCCCAAGTACTTCAATTCGATGTTGATGAAGAACCCTTACAAGAACTGGAAGTAACCATGGCAGCAGATATCGGGACAAAGGCGGCTCCGGCAAAGTTCGACCCGCTGGACATGAACAACTACAAGATCGAGAAACTGCCTAAGATGCAGAAATCCAAATTCGAGATCTGGATGGCTCGTCTGGGTGGTCCTCTGGCGATAGCCGCCTTTGTCTGGATATGCTGGTTCTGCCACATCGGCTTCATTGACAATCTTGACCAGAGCGGCCTGGCCGCAACGGCCCAGAAACGCCTGGGCGTACTTGGCCTTGATGGATTCATCCGTGCCAATTACGCGATGCTTGCGATCTTCGTGGCGAGCCTGATCCTTTGGATGACCGAGGCTCTTCCGAATTACCTGACGTCCCTCCTGCTGATCCTTGGCGTGGTTCTCTTCAATGTGACTACTCAGAAGGAAGCCCTGGCCCAGCTAGGCCATCCGGTGATGTGGCTGAACATACTGAGCTTCGTTCTGGCCTCGATGCTTGTAAAGACACAGTTCGCCAAACGTCTCACCCTTGCATTCGTCATAAAGTTCGGCAAGAGCGCGAAGGGCGTACTCTGGAGTTTCCTCGTCATCAACCTGGTGCTTTCGGCCTTTATCTCAGCGACAACAGTCAAGGCCACTATCATGCTCCCCATCTTCATGGTGATCTGTGCCATTTACGGAGCATCTGACGGCCATCGTAACAATTTCGGGCGCAATCTCGTGATCCAGAACCTCTTCCAGGTCAACATCGGAGCAAATGCATTCTACACCGGTTCCGGCGCGCACCTTCTGGCGATCTCCCTGATTGCCGGTTTCCTCGGATCCTGTGATTTCGGGTATGCCGACTGGCTGGTCGCCGTAGGTCCCATGAGCGTCATCATCCTTATAGTCGGACTTCTGGTCGGTATGTACATATTCTTCCCCATGAGAAAAGAGGAGCAGAAGCCCCAGATTGAGGGAGGAATAGAGCGCCTGAAGGTCGAACTTGACTCCATGGGCAAGATGAGCGCCCAGGAGTGGAGGGCCGTCTGCATATTCATGGTGGTCCTTTTCCTCTGGGTTACAAAGGGGACCTTCCATAATATTGACGAGACGATAGTGGCCTTGATCGGAGCCTGCCTTGCCTTGCTTCCCGGGATTGGAGTGGTCAAGTGGAACGACGTGGACATCCCATGGCACCTGATGCTTTTCTCTGCAGGTGCTTACGTTCTCGGCAGCGGACTCAATGCCACCGACCTGCCCAACACCATGGTCAATGCCGCATTCGATTCGATGGGTATCACATCCGGAACTCCTTATTGGGTTCTGTATGTGGTCCTGACCTTCCTGATGATGTATTCAGGACTGGTGTTCCAGAGCAAGACCATCCGTACCATGGTCTTCGTACCTATCGCATTGGGAGTCGAGCAACGTTTCGGCTTCATGCCCATGAGCCTTGCTCTGCCTGTCTCAATGCTGATAGAACACTGCTATGTGCTTCCTTTCAACAGCAAGCCGGCGGCCTTGCTGTACAACACCAACCAATACAGCCAGACGGACGCTTTCAAGTTCGGCATCACCATGATGACCTTCTCCTGGATGCTTATCCTTTTGTTCGGCCAGACCGTCCTTAAGTGGCTGAGCATTACTCCTGGTCTATTCTAAACCTTTTCTGACATGATTATAGAGTGGAATTTGATACTTAGGATTTTCGTGGCCGGCCTTCTGGGCGGTGCCATAGGTTTTGAACGTGAATTCAGGGCCAAGGAGGCCGGAGTTCGAACCCATTTCATAGTGGCCCTCGGCAGCGCCCTATTCATGATCATTTCGCAATTTGCCTTCACCGGCCAGTTCGACCATGCCAGGGTCGCTGCCCAGGTGGTTTCAGGAATAGGTTTCATCGGAGCGGGAGTGATAATATTCCAGAAGAATGTCATCAGGGGCATCACCACGGCTGCAGGACTCTGGGTCGCAGCTGCCATCGGTCTTGCGTGCGGTGCTGGGATGTATACCCTGTCCGTAGCGGCCATGCTCCTGACAATCTTTTGCCTTGAAGCTATGCATTTCATTACGAACAAGTACAGCGAGCGGATTCTTACCGTGTCCTTGTCCCCGGTCACCAGCGAAAGACTCCTTGAATTCATGGATGCTGCCAAGGCCGACAAGATAGAGATAGATTCCTTCATCGTCACTGATGACAAGGCGATCCTCCAGGTCCGCACCAGGCTTGTCCAAAGCACCGAGACTTCAAAGAAGATCCTGTCCCTCGGCAAGGATCTCAAGGTTGAGATTTCCTGACCTGACCGTTAGCTTATTCAGGAATATGGAGGCTTGGATGTTCCAAGACCTCCTGATAAAGTGTTTGCATTTTGCCTGGGTGAGGAATTTCGGTTTTTGAATCGGAGGCAGTATATTTGCAAGTTCGATAAAAAACTAGCAGATGAGAATCAAGTACATCGCTGCGGCTTTGGTTGCCGTATTTTTCTGGGGGATAAGCCTCTCTGCCCAGACTCCGGAAGAAATCGTCAGAAAGATGTCCGAGCTGTTGGACAGGGCTGATGCGGAGGGCATTGTTATGGATTTGAATATGAAAATGCCGGTTGTAGGGTCATTCACTACCCATAACCTGGTTCGCGGAGACAGGATGAAGTCGACCGTTACCGGAAAGGGTAAGAAAGTCATCATGTGGTATGACGGGACTACCAACTGGGTTTATGACGAGCAGGCCGGAGAGATTACTGTTTCACCTCAGAAGCAGTCTGATTCAAAGAAGGATAATTCTGATATGAAAGCCTTCGAAAGCATTACCGATGGTTATGACTTGGTCCTCGAGAGGGAAACTGCCGATGCCTGGTACATCCTCTGCAAGAAGTCAAAGTCCAACAAGGACAAGGACGATCCAGCCAAGATGGACCTTGCGGTGTCAAAGGCTACCTATCTTCCCATTTATCTGCGTATGAAACAATCCGTGGTGTCTGTCAGTATCGAGAAGGTCTCCATCGGAGTGTCCGAGAAGAGCGTAACCTTCAATCCGGCTGAATATCCCAATGCTAAGATAATCGATAAGAGGTAATCTCCATGAGACTTTATTTAATTGCTATCCTTTCCCTTCTTGGCAGCGTCGCTGCCTGGTCGCAGGAGAAGCCTGTGTATTTCACCACCGAACAGTTGCCCGACCTCGTCAAGTGTCTTCCGGCCCCTCCGGAAAAGGGCAGCCCTGCCTTCAAGCTGGATGTCCAGCGCTACAAGTGGGGGATGCAGGAGAGAAAGGATCCGGTGCGTGCTGAAATGGCCTGCAGGGATGCCGTCTGGACTTATGAAGCCCTGTTGGACGAACTTGATGAGCATTTCGGCATGGCAGTGTCGGAAGCGAAGACTCCGGCAATCTGGAATGTACTTGAAAGGAGCCTGCGGACTGTAGACCAGATCAGGGTTGCTCCAAAGGCATGGTTCAAGCGCATCCGCCCTTTTGAATATTTCAAGGAGGAGACCCTTACCGGCGAGGATGACGAACTACGCGGGGAGGGAAGCTATCCTTCCGGCCACACCATCCGTTCCTGGCTTGCCGCCATGCTCCTTTCGGAGGTGAATCCAGCCGTAGCTGATTATGTCTATGCGAGGGCTTGGGAATATGGTAACAGCCGTGTGATAGCCGGAGCCCATTGGCAGAGCGACGTGGATGCAAGCCGCGTGGCAGCCAGTATCGGTTTTGCCAGTCTTCAGACGAGTCCTGAATTCCAGGAGGACATGGCGGCTGCCCGGGAAGAGTTTTCCCGTCTTTCGATAGGACGAGATTATTTTGTGAAGATCACCGAGGTTGTGCCGGATGTGATACTGGAGATAAGATATTTCAGCACCTACAACTTTGTAGGCAGCCGGGTTGACGGTTACAAGGCCCCCACCGCTTTGCTTACCAAGGAGGCGGCAGACAGCCTCAGGGCTGTCAGTGATGATTTGATGTCCCAGGGCTACAGGCTCAAGATATATGATGCCTACCGTCCCCAGGAAGCAGTTTCGCATTTCGTCCGCTGGGCCGCAGACCGTACGGATACCCTGATGAAGGCTCCCTTCTATCCTGACCTTGACAAGGGTGTTCTTTTCGAGCAGGATTATATCATGGAGAAGAGCGGCCATTCACGTGGTTCAACCGTTGACCTGACAATCGTTGATGCCGTCTCGGGAAAGGAAGTTGACATGGGAGGAACCTTTGACTGGTTCGGCCCCGAGAGTCATCCAGATTTCTGTGGTAATCCGGAAACCGGAGAATATACCGGGGACAACCACAAGAGTCCTGTAGGCCGGAGCATCACCCCTGAGCAATTCGCCAACAGGATGATCCTCCGCAAAGCCATGCTCCGCCATGGTTTCAAGCCCCTCGACAGTGAGTGGTGGCACTTCACGCTCCGCAATGAGCCCTTCCCGGACACCTATTTCACCTTCCCCGTGGACTGAGTCTTCTGACTGCCCAGACTGGCATTCTCTTCTTCGTGGGCTTAGTCTTCTGATCAGCCCAGATTGACACTTTTTGTAGACTGAGTCTTCAGGCCGCTCAACCTGACATTCACCTTCCCTGGATAGAGGCTTTGTGATGGCCTGCAGCGGATGCCGGCCGGGAAGGCGAGGCAAAATCGGCTGGCCTTCCCACCGGGTACCTAACCCAGGTCCTTAAAGCAGACCCTCCGTGGGAAGGCGATTGTCTTATAGATTAGCGGTTTTTACTTGACCAGCGGGATTTTACTTGGTATATAGCCCCATCCTCCGGAACGTCACATCTCCCTCAATCAGGTTCGGCCCGTCAACATTCACATCTTCGCGCGAGAGTACCAGCTTGTCCTTGCTGCACTCCTTCACATAGTACCGCGCTGCTGGCGTATAGGCCGCTTTCCTGTCCTCTTGCATAAAATCGTGGTCCAACTCAAAGAGGTAAATTTCCGGCGTGGAACTGCCGACTCCGGGATAACCGTTCTGATGTTGTTGGTAGATGTACTTTGCCTCCGAGTCTCCAGAGAATACATCAGATACGTATATTGTCAGGATAAACGGATCCTGGCTCTCCTTGTTGATGGTCGAGAAGGTCCATATCACCAGCCCCGCATCCTGCACTCCTTCCGGATATACCTTCTCCCAGCTTCCTTCCAGATTATCTGCCAGATTAATATCAGGAATCAGTTGTTTCTCACACCCGCACAGTCCTGCCACCAGCAGCGCCGCGCAAAGAACAGTTCTAATTATCTTTTTCATTTTTCAAGTTTTCTTATTAAACACACAAAAGAACGAAATGCTGCTTCGATTATCAGATTTTTTTCAGATTCTTCACTCCGCTTCGCTCCGTTCAGAATGACAGGTAGAATGTCATCCAGAGCGACCCTCTTGTTATCCTGAGCGAAGCGAATGATCTACTAATAATCCAAAAAAATCAACATGCTCAACCAAAATTGCCAAACTTGACATTCACCTTCCCGGGAGAGATGCCTTTTGATGTCCTGCAATGGGTGCCGGCCAGGAAGGCGAGGTAAAATCGGCTGGCCTTCCCAAAAATGACATATTATAGAGATCTGGGTTAGGTTACAAGTGGGAAGGTGAATATCAAGTTGACCCTAAATCATATCCTTGACCTCCTTGTAAACCAGTCCAGTCATCCTAGCTATCTGTTTGAAGGAACTATTGAAACGGGAGCGAAGCGAAGGATCTATTCATTCTTCAGCGATTCCACCGGGTTGGCGCGGGAGATGCGGAGGCAGTTAAGGATGACTACGCCCAATACGATCAGCAACACCAGCACGGCCCCGCCGATGAAATACATTGGATTCAGCGACACCTTCTCGGCAAACTGCTCAAGCCACTTGTGAGCCACGAAGAAGGCTCCGACGCAGGACAGGACAGCCATTACGGCGGAAAGTTTCATAATGTCCATAGCGAATATGCCCAGAATGTCTTGAGTCGTGGCGCCATTGATCTTGCGGACAGCCATCTCCTTACTGCGGCGAAGCGATTCGTCCTTAATGAAGCCAATGAGACCCAGCAGTGCGATCAGCAGCGAGAACACTGACCCGAGTGCCATTGTATTGCGCATCTTCTTGCTGTCGTCATAAGCCGCACGCATCTGCTCTTCGTATGAGAAAAGATTGATTTCACGGCCTTCCAGGGCTGATTCAAGGGCTTCCTTTGCCATTCCGAGCGAAGTCGAGGAATCCCTTAATTTGAACAGCACATGCGGCATCCAGGAAGACATGCTCCCTATATCACCGTAGAACAAGGCACTTGGCCGCTCGTCCACGCCGGTCAGATTGCCGATAATATAACTCTTGTACACGCCGGAGATGGTGAAATAACTCCGCTCTGCGTCACGTGAACGGTCGTGACCGGTGATGAATACCTGTTTGCCGACCGCTCCGTCGCTCCAGTCAGTAAACTCTGCCATTTTAGTCACAAACTTCTCATCCACAACGATTTCCGAGGAATCCCGTGGTGCACGGCCTTCAAGGAACTCGATGCCCATCAAGTCGTAGAAACCGCCGGAGCATTCGTACTGGTCGGCTATATTGAACAGTTCACGGTCATCGTCCGGAAGATAGACGTTGTCCCCGTTGGATCCGTTATACGGCAGGTTGTAGGCAGTTGCCACGCCGCTCACTTCCGGCAGGCTCTCCAGAGCGCGGACGGCACGGGTGATGGCCTGCCTGTCACCATCGAAAATGCTGATATAGTATAAGTTATCGTAATCGTATCCCGTGTCGGCATGGGACACCTTCTGGTACTGCCGGCCGATGATGAGCATCATCACCACCAGGAATACGTTGATGAGAACCTGTATCCCCAGTAGGCCGAGTTTCCAATTGCGGGAGTTCTCGGTATAGTTCTTCAGTGCCGCATAGACCGGAATACGCTGATAGAGTTCAGCCGGGACCACTATGGAGATGATGAGTACAAAAGCCAGCACCGCTCCGATAGCCACTATACTTTGTGGCACCAGCAGCGTTGTAAACGGCACGCCCAGCAGGTTTTCCACGATGCTGCGGCCGGCGAAGATGATGACGGCGGCAAGGGCCATCGAGAGGACAATATGCAAGAGCGCTTCCTTTGTCAACATTCCGTAAATATGCTTGCCCTCAGCGCCATAGCACTTGCGTACACCCACTTCCTTGGAGCGCTTGACCATGGAAGAAATCACAATCAGAATATAGTTGAGTAGTGAAATCAATATCAGCAATGCGGCCACAATCGAAAGCAGAATCACCTGCGACTTCACCTCTGGGTCGGAAGTGTGCATCTTGCTGAAGGGTTTCAGGAAATATCTTAAACTGGTACCCTGGGCTTCTATCTGTTCCAGAGGCTGGTGCGCTTCCTGCATTTTGCGGATGGCATCGGTCAATGTGGCTGGATCAACACCCGGCATCAACTTCACATAACCCTTGTACCGGTCGTTGCCCAACCAGTTATCCGTGCTCTGCTTGCCATAGGTGTCCATTGAGAGGAGGATGTCGTAGTCCAACGTGCCGTTCTTCGGGAAGTCCTCAAAAACACCTTCAATGGTCAGTTTCAGGTCGGACATGTCCTCGTTATAAATCTGCTTGCCGATAACGGTGGAAATGTCATCCTGAGCAGAGCGAAGGATCTTTTCCGCGAAGCTCCTGCTCACCATCAACGAGCCCCATTTGCCCAGCGCCTTCACCGGATCACCGGCTAGGATGGGCCTGTCAAAAACCTGGAAGAAACAGGTATCGGCACAGACAAGCGTGCCTTTCAACTTGTTTCCGTCTTCGTCCAGATAGGTATCGCCGTTGAAGACAAACGTGGTGCGGGTACCTGCCTCGACTCCCGGGATCTCTTCCATGAAGCCCACGGCCACGGCGCCACTCACCTGACCATAATCCTTCTCCTCGCCTTGCATGGAGTACCAGGTGTTGATGTTGTAAACCCTATCGATATCCTTGTAGAAGCTGTCGTAGCTCAGTTCAAAGAACACCTTGGCAATAAGCACGATACCCACCGCCAGCCCAACACCAAGGGACAGGACCTTGATCAATATGTCGCTTTGTCTTCTCATTTTCCTTTACACAATCATATTTCCCCTCATCTGTAACATCCGCCGTGCCAAA
>CADCJX010000003.1:7025-121204 GCA_902801885.1 uncultured Bacteroidia bacterium | reverse complement strand
TACACTTTATTACTCTAAGTCCAATCCCGACAGGTTTCCTAAAAAAAGAAATCAACGCTCTCGAATTCTCGTTACAATTTCTCGGTACTTGCTTGTACTTACTTCAGTCTTGTCAATGAACTTGTCAAAAAATCCCATTCGGCTCGCGAACGGGATTGCAAAGGTAAGCAGATTTTTTAAAACAGCAAACTTTTTAAAGAAAATTTTTAAGATTTTTTCTGTTTCGCTTGGTTCATCAAAATCCTTGCTTGAAGCTCCCAGGTACGTAACTTATCCTTATACAGATTGTTAGCATTAACCTTATCAATGTCGAGGGATGCATCCGAGTTGTCATCCCATCTGCGACAATTGTAGACGACATCATAAATCCTCCCGATCTGGTACTCCCTGGACACCCTCAGGCCGACCGCATAATCCTCTCCGTATTTCGTCACCGGGAAGTTGATCCTGCGCAGCATCGGCACATAAAAAGCCCTCGGGGCACCGAGGCCGTTTATGCGCAAGGCATTGTTCCTTCCGTTCTCAGGAGTCCATTCGCGGTGATCGATGATTCCCGGAGGCAGTGTCTCCAGATTGAAATCGGTCATCCGGTAGGTTCCGATCACCATTGCGCATTTCTGAACATGGAAGGCTTCTACAAACTTCTGTACCGTGTTCTCATCGTAATAAACATCGTCCGAATCCAGCTGGATAGCAAAGCGGCCGCACTTCGGATGATGCAAAGCGGCATTCCAATTGCCTCCGATGGCATGATAGGTCTTGTCCTGGGCGATGTACACCAACTTCGGATCATCCAGGAAACTCTTGATGACCTCGACAGTTCCGTCAGTAGAATTGTCATCGACGACAATTACATTATACTTGAAAGAGGTCTTCTGCGAAAGGGCTGAAGAAAGGGCATCCCCTATCGTACGTACCCTGTTCTTGCAAGGGATGACGACAGTGGCTTCATATTCAAAATCCCCTTCCGAGAAATCCACTTCCTTGAATTCTGGCTCGAGATAACCTCCGACATCCTTGAGGTGACGGGTGCATGCCTTCTCCATCTCGATCTGTACGGCCCTGTTCTTTGGATCGACATAATCGAATAGCTTTTCTCCGGACTTTCGGGTGTCCGTCTCGATTTCATAATAAAGGTATTCATTGATGTGGACAAGGCTTCCCTTCTGCGAAACCTTGAGGCGCAGGTCATACAAGCCGGCATATTCATAATCCACATCCATCCTTGAGACGGCTTCCTTCAAGGCAGAAGTCCGGAAGACCAGCACCGAACCGAAATCGAAATCATCCCTCAAAGCACCCTGCTGGCAGTCGATCACCGGCGCAAAGGCTCTGATGCCATCCATCTCCTTGAAATGATCTGCATAGACCATCGCAGCAGAAGTATCCTCTGCCACTGAAAGGAAACGCTCCAGGGCATATTCCCCGAAACTGAGTTCCGTAGTCTTTGTATAGATCAGCGTAAACGGAGCGGACGCCATGGAAGCAATCTTCTTGACCGATGCAGTGCTCTTGAAAGTCCTTACATCCAGCACTTCGATCCGTGAAACCTCATCCTGTGTTTTCATAGCAGCGATGATCGGAGCAACCTGGGTGTCGTCCGCGAAAGGAATGAAACAGTCGATTCTTTTCATGTTTATTATCTTTGGCAGAAACAAAATTACGAAATTATATTAATATATTTGTAGGATAGACACAAGTAACACCTGTTCCACAATATGAATCTTAAAAGGACTTTACTCACATCTGCGGTCCTGGTCTTCACAGCCGCGGCAATCTCAGCACAGGAAACGCCCAGATGGCTTCGCAAAAGCGCCATTTCCCCTGACGGCACACAGGTAGCATTCTCTTACAAGGGAGACATCTTCACTGTAAGCACCGCCGGTGGCAGGGCATTGCAGATTACGACAAATAATGCTTATGATTCGGATCCAATGTGGACCCCCGACGGTAAGATGATTGTCTTCTCTTCCTACAGGAAGGGTTCCAAGGACATATTCATAACTTCCTCGCAGGGAGGGACGCCGAAGAGGCTGACCGACTACCACGGAGACGAGACTCCTCTCTGCGTCCTGGATGGCGGCAGAGTGCTTTACACGTCAAGCTTCCAACCGGATTCGAAATACGGCGGCTTCCCTAACACCCCCCAGGTCTGGCAGGTAGACACTTCGGCAGGAAGGCCCCAGCTGGTCACTTCCCTGCCATTGATGAACGTGAGCGTCAATTCTGCTGGAGAAGCCATCTACGAGGATTACAAAGGTTATGAAGATCCACTGAGGAAGCACCACACATCGTCAGTGACCAGGGACATCTGGCTTTACAAACCTGCAGCGGCCCAAGGACAAAGATTCCGCCTGAAGGATGATGGAACCTTCACAAAACTCAGCACCTTCCGTGGTGAAGACCGTAATCCTGTCTTCGCGGCAGACGGGAAGACATATTATTTCCTTTCCGAGCAGGACGGGACCCTGAATGTCTACAAAGCTTCGACCGTTTCAGCCGGGACCGGGACCCAGGTCACCAAGTTCAAGGACAATCCAGTCAGATTCCTCTCTGTTTCAAGGGAAGGAACCCTTTGCTTCTCCTGGAACGGAGACCTTTACACCATGAAGGAAGGAGGAGAGCCCCGCAAGATCGCCATCTCAGTAAGCAAGGACGAGAATGAGAATGACACTGAATTCATCACATACACCAACGGAGCCTCTTCAATGGACGTTTCTCCAGACGGGAAAGAGATCGCCGTGGTCATCCGCGGTGACGTATTCGTCACTTCTACTGAATACAGGACGACCAAACGTGTCACCAACACTCCCGAGCAGGAGCGTAACGTCAGTTTCTCCAAAGACGGACGCACCCTGTATTATTCTTCAGAAAGGAACGGACACTGGGGAATCTGGAAGACTTCACTCGCAGACAAGAACGAGAAGTATTTCACCTATGCGACAAAATTCGAGGAGGAACTGGTAACCTCAGAAAAGGAGACCTGCTTCCAGCCGGACGTCTCCCCTGACGGCAAGTGGATAGCATTCCTCAGGGACAGGACCGAACTTGTCATAAAGTCCACCAAGGACGGGAAGGAGAAATCCCTGCTCAAGGACGTCAACTATTCCTACCAGGACGGAGACCAGAGCTTCGAATGGAGCCCTGACAGCAAATATCTGCTCACCCTCTATCAGGCAGACGGAGGATGGAACAATTCCGACGTCGCCCTCATCGACATCGAAACGGGAGAGATCACCAACCTGACCCAGAGCGGATACTCCGACGGCAATTTCAAATGGTCCCTCAAGGGCTACGCCATGACATGGGAGTCGGACAAGAACGGCTACAGAAGCCATGGAAGCTGGGGCGCCGAATCGGACATCTACATCATGTTCTTCGACGGGAAGGAGATGATGAAGTTCATGCGCGACAAGGAAGGTGAGGAAATCGCAAAACTCATAGAGGAAGGCGGCAAGGAAAAGACTGAGAAACAGCTCGCGAAGGAGGAGAAGAAAGAAAAGAAGGATTCTGTCAAGCAGGCCGAGAAACCCGAGAAATTGAAGCTCGACCTCGATGGCAGGGAATTCAGGGTTTCACGACTGACCCGCAGTTCCAGCAGGCTCGGAGACTTCTATCTCACCCAGGACGGGACAAAGCTCTACTACGTCACCCCGCTTGAGAGAGGCAACGACCTCTGCATGCTGGACGTCAAGAAGGGAGATGTCAGGGTCATCAAGAAGGGTGTTTACGGTTCGATCGTCCCTTCGCCTGACGACAAGACCCTTTACATGTTCTCCGGAGGTACGATCTCCAAGATCAACGTAGCAAGTAACGCTATTACCCCCATTTCCTTCTCCGGTGACTATGAATTCAAGCCGAAGGCAGAAAGGAACTACCTCTTCGAACATGTCTGGAAGCAGGTCGATGAAAAGTTCTATGACCCTGCCATACATGGCATCAACTGGGCTGGCTACAGGGATAACTACCGCCAGTTCATGCCCTACATCGACAACAACTTCGATTTCCAGGACCTTCTGTCTGAAATGCTTGGAGAACTCAATGGCTCGCACACCGGTGCAAGGTACAGTCCCGGCAGCAGGATCAACATGGGCTGCCTCGGGGTCCTCTATGATTTCGACTACGAAGGCGACGGTCTCAGGATCGCAGAAGTTCTTCCCGGTGGTGTCCTCAACATTGCTGATTCCGAGATCAAGGCCGGTGACACCATCGTGTCGATTGACGGTGAAAAGATCGAGGCCGGGAAGAGTTGGTTCAAGCTCCTCCAGAACAAGGTCGGCAAGAAGACAGCTGTCGTAGTGAAGAAGGGAGGCAAGGAAGAGGAACTCTACGTAGTGCCTTCCGGCAGCGAGAGCACCCTCATGTACCGCAGGTGGGTACGCCAGAGGGAGCAGATGACCGACAAGCTTTCCGGAGGCAAGGTAGGTTACACCCATGTCCAGGGCATGGACTCCCCCAGTTTCAGGGAAGTATATTCAAAACTCCTCGGAAAGTACAGAAGCGCCGAATCTGCTGTAGTAGACACCAGGCACAATGGCGGCGGATGGCTGCATGATGACCTGGCAACCCTGCTTGGCGGCAAGGAATACATCCGCTTCACGCCTCGCGGCCAATACATAGGAAGCGAGCCCTACAGCAAGTGGAACAAACCTTCCTGCGTCCTCATGTGCGAAGACAACTATTCCGATGCCTGCGGATTCCCCTACACCTACAGGTCGTTGGGAATAGGGAAACTGATCGGAATGCCTGTGCCCGGCACGATGACCGCCGTCTGGTGGGAAACCATGCTGAACGGAATGGTCTTTGGAATTCCCCAGGTCGGAAGTTGGGGCGTCAAGGACGGAAGATACCTTGAGAACATGCAGATCGAGCCCGACATCAAGGTCGAAAACGATCCGGCATCCCTTCTGCGAGGTGAAGACAAGCAGCTTGAAACTGCAGTAAAGGAAATGATGAAATAATATTAAGAATATGGACAGCAAAGTCGTTATCATTCCAACCTATAACGAGAAGGAAAACATCGAGGCTATCATCCGCAAAGTATTCTCCCTCGAAGGAGAATACCACATCCTGGTCATCGACGACGGTTCGCCTGACGGAACGGCGGCCATCGTCAAGAAACTCCGTGAAGAGTTCCCCGGACGGTTGTTCCTCATCGAAAGGAGCGGCAAGCAAGGGCTTGGAACGGCCTATCTCACTGGATTCAAGTGGTCCCTCGACCATGACTATGATTACACGTTTGAGATGGATGCCGACTTCTCTCACAATCCGGACGATTTGCCCAGACTTCATGAGGCCTGCCGTAATTGCGGAGGTGTGGCAATAGGTTCACGTTACTGCGACGGCATCAGCGTTGTCAACTGGCCCCTCGGCAGGATCCTTATGTCCTACTATGCCTCCATGTACGTCCGCAGAGTCCTGGGGATGAAAATCCATGACTGTACTGCCGGATTCAAGTGCTACAGCCGCGAAGCCCTCTCCGCCATAGATTTCGACGATGTGCGCATGAAAGGTTACGGCTTCCAGATTGAAATGAAATACACAGCCTGGAAGCTCGGCTTCAAACTGGTTGAGGTTCCCATCATATTCGTGAACCGCAAGCTCGGAACATCAAAGATGAGCAGCGGCATCTTCGGCGAAGCTTTCTGGGGCGTCATCAAGCTCAGGTTCAGGAAATTCCACCGGAAAGGCTGAGTATGCCGCGCTACCTCCTGACAAATGCTCTCATAGTGAAGGGTTCCTCGAGTTTCATGGGGAGCCTGGCCATAGAGGGCGAACGTATCGCAGGAATCTGGCCCGGAGAAGGTGCGGAATTCCCAGATGCCGAAGTCATTGACCTCGGCGGCAGGATCCTTATGGCCGGAATGATAGATTCACATGTCCACTTCAGGGAACCTGGAATGACTTGGAAGGCTGACATAGCCAGTGAATCCGCTGCTGCACTGGAAGGAGGAGTAACCTCGTTCATCGACATGCCCAATACGGCCCCGCCTACAGTCACGGCTGAAGCTCTTGCGGACAAGCTGGGGATTGCATCCATGACATCCAAAGCCAATTTCGGTTTCCACCTCGGAGCGACTAACGACAACATCTCCAGGATCAAGGAATATCTGGACGAAGGGCTTGGCGAAAGATTCGGAGGAATCAAAGTGTTCATGGGTTCTTCTACCGGAAACATGCTGGTGGACAGGAATGAAAGCTTAGAAGACGTTTTCAGCATCAAGGGTAAACCAATCCTTGTACACAGCGAAGATGAAGGCATGATCAAGGCAGGGCTCAACTCGGCCAGGCAAACCTATGGCGACAACATTCCCTTCTCCTGCCACCCATCGATAAGAAGTCGCGAAGCATGTATCAGGTCAACGGAAAGAGCGTTGGAAAAAGCCGTCAGGCTGGGAACATCCTTGCATATCCTGCATGTCAGTACAGCTGAGGAAGTCGAGATGATCCGCAAGGCCAAGCTGAGCAACCCCAATATCACTGCCGAGACCTCTGCCAACTACCTGTGGTTCTGCGATGAAGATTATCCGAGACTGAAAGGGAAAGTCAAATGTAATCCCGCCGTGAAAAGTGCAGCGGACAGGGATGCATTGAGGAAGGCCTTTGCCGACGGCACCATCGACACCATAGGTTCGGATCACGCACCCCACCTTAAGGACGAAAAGGACCGGCCATATATCCAATGCCCATCCGGACTGCCTTCTGTAAGGGAACAGCTCCCTGTCCTTTTCACAGTCGCCAAGGATTTTGGAATTCCTTTTGAGCGGATTGCATCAGCATGTTCGGAAAAGGTCGCAGCAGTCTTTGGAATCGAAGACAGGGGGCGGCTTGAGCAGGGATGCTTCGCCGACCTGGTAGTGATAGATCCAGAAAAAGGATCCACTGTCAGGGGCGATAGCTACAAATGCGGATGGAGTCCCTATGAGGACACGGCATTGAAAGGGAAGGTCGAAATGGTGTGGCTCAACGGTTGTCCTGTCGTGAACAACAGCATTTTGAATATTGCGACATCACAATCCCGACCACGGCAACTAAGATTCCTCCCCACTGCAGAGCAGTAAGATGCTCCCTTCCGATAACCTCAGCGACGAGGGCGGTAGCCACACACATCATTGCAAGGAAGACGCTGGACTTGGCGACACCGAGACGCTTAATGGTCATCGCCCAGAGAGAGAATGCGAGACTGGAACATAGGAGAGCAAGGCATAAAACAGGCCTCAGCACCTCCCAGGAAAGGAAACGCGGTTCAAAATCCTGGATTCCCTTCGTCAAGAAGAACGGAAGGAAATAGACGGCACCTATCAGGAATTGATACATCACGATCACCTGTGGCCGGTAGTCACTCGAAAGCAGTTTAGTGATAAGTGCATGCCCTACCTCAGAGAAAACAGCTATGACAAGCAGGATGACTCCAAGATTGAAGTTTCCGGGGGTACCGCATTCCATCTGCGAACGAAACACAAGACAGATACCAGAGAGAGTCACCGCTATACCGAATCCGTTGATGACAGAGATTTTCTCTTTGAAAAAGATGAAGGCAGCGAACACAGAAAATATAGGGACGGAAGCAATGATCATTGCACTGATCGTTGGGGAGCCCGTCTCCTTGATGCCGTAAGTCTCACAAAGGAAATAAACCAATGGCTCAAAAACGGCCAGTAGAGCGAACTTCCATAAGTCCTGCTTCCTGATCAGCTTGAACTGGCATGTCATCATGTTGAACACCAGAAGCACAAGGCCGGCAAGCAGAATCCTTATTGGAACGAAGAAGAAAACCGGGATTTCCAAAGCTATGAGCTGGTCGCTCCAGATGTAGGACATTCCCCAGAGCACAATGGCCAGGGCGGAGAATATATAAATCACCGCCTTGTTGTCACAAATGCTTCCGGGGCTTGTAAAATTGGTCATCAGTCAACTTTCAGTTTTGCAAATATAGTCAAATATTCAAAACAAAACCGAATTAAACTGACAAAATAAATGATAAATAATTAATAAAAATTACCTTTTACTAATCAATCGCAACGAAATACGTTTCCTCTCGAGATCGACTCCGATTACTGAAACCATCACTTTTTGGTGGAGTTTGGGTTTCTCCCCTCTCATCTTGGAGACATGGATCAATCCGTTTTCATGGATACCTATGTCGACAAAGGCCCCGAATGCAGTCACATTGGTAACGATGCCCGGCAATTCCATTCCTTCCTTGAGATCATCAATCTCCCGGATGTCATCTGCAAAGCTGAAATCCTGGGCTTGCTGACGTGGGTCAAGTCCAGGCTTGGCCAATTCCTTGAGGATGTCGTTGATCGTAGGCAGGCCGAAATCTCCTTCAACATAACGGGCTGGATTTATTTTCCTGATAAGTTCCTCATTGCCCACCAACTGCTTGGCAGAGACTCCCAGGTCTGCAGCCATCTTATCTACAATATGATAGCACTCGGGATGAACGGCTGAATTGTCCAGAGGATTGGCTGAATCATGAATCCTCAGAAAGCCGGCACACTGCTCAAAAGCCTTCGGACCAAGCTTCGGAACCTTATGGAGCTGCTCCCTGGAAGTAAAACCGCCATTGGCCCCGCGGAAGGCGACAATGTTCGATGCCAACGCAGGCCCGATCCCGGAAACATAGCTCAGGAGATAGGGACTCGCCGTGTTAAGGTTGACTCCCACGCTGTTGACGCAGAAAGCGACGGTGTTGTCAAGTTTCTCATGCAAGAGATTCTGGTCAACGTCGTGCTGGTACTGGCCGACGCCAAGAGACTTAGGATCTATCTTTACGAGTTCTGCCAGCGGATCCATAAGCCTGCGGCCTATCGAAACGGCTCCCCTTACTGTCACATCCTCGTCAGGGAACTCCTTTCTGGCCACTTCTGACGCAGAATAAATAGAGGCCCCGTCTTCGCTGACGGTGTAGACCTTGACATTCTCCGGTATCCCCACCCTCTTTACGAAGTCCTCGGTCTCCCTTGATGCGGTACCGTTGCCGATTGCGATCACCTCGATACCATATTCCTCAATCATGCCTGAGACCGCCATGATGGATTTGATTTTTTCGCTCTGGGGAGGATGTGGGAATATGATTTCGTGATGAAGAAGGTTCCCATGCTCGTCAAGGCAGGCGATCTTGCAACCGTTCCTGAAACCCGGATCAATAGCCATGGTCCGTTTCGGACCCACCGGAGGAGAAAGAAGAAGCTGTGTGAGATTGTCCCCGAAGACTGCTATCGACTCTATGTCAGCCTTCTCCTTGGCTTCCTTGATAATTTCGTTGCTTATGGAAGGTTCAAGCAAACGCTTGAAGGAGTCGTCCACAGCCATCCTCACCTGCTCAGCCAGTTTTCCTGAAGGATAACGGTGCTCCTGGCAGAAATCATAGTAGATCTTGTTACCGCATTTTTCCGGGTCTGCATCCAGTCCGACAGAAAGGAAGCCCTCTTTCTCAGCCCGGAGCATAGCCAGAAGATTGTGAGAGGGGATTTTCTGGACAGGCATCGAGAAATTGAAATAAGACCTGTATTTGGAAGACTCAGGATTGTCAGAAGCGGCTTTCGTAGCCTTTGACTGAATCCGGCGAGTCCTGAAAATCTGCCTGAGAGCATCCCTGGTCACTGCTGATTCGGAGAATCTCTCGGCAAGGATGTCACGAGCTCCGGCGAGGGCGTCTTCCACCGTTTCCACCTGGTCATTCAAGTACTTCCTGGCCTCAGCCACGGGATCAGCCACGGCAACGTTCCACATCTTGTCGGCCAGAGGTTCCAGTCCTTTTTCCTTAGCCACTGTAGCCCTTGTACGGCGCTTGGGGCGGAAAGGCAGATAAATATCCTCCAGTTCGCTGGAGACCAGACAGTTCTCTATCCTTGAACGGAGATCCGGGGTTAGCTTTCCCTGCTCATCGATCGTCGAAAGGATGGACTCCTTACGCTTTTCCATTTCTGAAAAAACGTCGTTCCAATGCTTGACTTCAGCCACCGCAGCATCGTCGAGACCTCCTGTCTTTTCCTTGCGGTAACGGCTGATGAAAGGAATGGTACTCCCCTCCTCGAACAGTCTTATGCAATTTTCAACCTGCCAGTCCTTTACGCCCAGTTTCCTGGCAATGCAATCAATGTATATCGTCTTCATGGCTTAATCCTGTGAGACTATCTTCAATTCATCCCTGTAGGCTGAAAAAATCTTGGACTTTGACACGAAACCGACGTATGATCTGTCAGAACGCCTGACCACAGGCAGGTTCCACGCCGAAGTCGTCTCGAACTTCTTCATCACGGAGTCCATGCTCTCATCATCATAGACATAAGCCTCTGCACTCCTCATGAAATTGAACACATGAAGCTTCTGGTATTCCCCCGCCCTGAACATGTCCTTACGGATGTCTTCCAGTGAGACATAACCCTGGAACCGTCCCTTTGAGTCAATGACAGGGAAGATATTCCTGGTCGATTCGGACACCACTTCCACCAGCTGACCAAGGGTGTCGTCGATCCGGACGGGTGAAAAGTCACTTTCGATGACGTCCGAAACCTTGAGCAGGGTCAGCACAGCCTGGTCGCTGTCATGTGTCAGCAGTTCCCCTCTCTGGGCGATACGCTTTGTGTAGATAGAGTATTTTTCCACTATCCTCGTCGTCCCAAAGGCTATTGTCGCCGTAAGGATAAGTGGAAGGAAAAGATCGTAACCTCCGGATATTTCTGCGATAAGGAAGATAGCTGTCATAGGGGCCTGCATGACTCCTGCCATCAGGCCGGCCATGCCTACAAGGACGAAATTCTGCTCCGGTACTGAAAGAGGAGTACCCGACAAAAGAAGATTCATCGTCCTCGCTACGACGAAACCGGCTATAGCTCCCACGAACAAGGTCGGTCCGAAGGTCCCGCCCACCCCGCCTCCGGCGTTGGTAAGGGTCATTGAAAAGACCTTCAGCAGGAGGATGAGCATGAAGAATATCGGGACAGACCAGGGGCTGCGTGAGAGGAAAGCAAGAGGAGTCTGGCCTTCCAATGACAGCTCATGACCGTTCAGGAGGACTCCAAGGGATTCGTAGCCTTCACCGTGAAGCGGAGGGAAGAGAAAAATAAGAAGACCCAAGCCTATGGCACAAAGGATCCATTTAAGATAGGGATTGGTCATCTTGCCTATGCGGTCTTCCAGCCAAAGGGTAGTCCTTGTGAAATAGATGGAACAGCCTCCGCAGAAGATTCCCAGAATGATGTAGAAAGGAATATTCTTAAGGTCGAAAGGAGTAAGCGTACACTCGAATGGTGTAGCTCTGCCGAGGAAGATGTATGACACGACTGTCGCTGACACGGTCGAAAGCAGCAGAGGCATCATCGAGTTCATCGAGATGTTGAAGAGCAGGATCTCAAGGACGAAGAGGATGCCCGCCAGAGGGGCTTTGAATATTCCGGCTACTGCTGCTGCAGCACCGCATCCCAGCAGGATAGTCATGCTCCGGTACGACATCCCGGCCTTCCTTGCGAAATTAGAACCTATAGCCGCACCCGTGTAGACAATCGGAGCCTCGGCACCTACGGATCCGCCGAATCCGATCGTCACTGAACTTGCCAGCACAGAAGACCACATGTTGTGGGGCTTGATGCGCGAATCATGCCTGGAGACAGCCTGGAGGGCCTTGGTGACACCATGCCCTATATTGTCCTTCAGGATGTACCGGCAGAACAGCATTGCCAGCAGCATTCCTACTCCAGGCAGCACTATAAAATAGAGGGCACCGTTCCAGATATCCCCGAAAACGGAGCCCAATCCATGCTGTATCAGGCTGATGAGCGACTTTAGAACAACGGCTGCGAGGCCTACTACAAGGCCTACGGCAACACTCAGGACCAGAAGCCGGTTCCTTTCTGAAAGACGCGATATGAGATTCCAGCTGGACATACTCATTCGCGAATATACCAATAATTTGCGGAATTACATTCCCAAACCGCAGATGACACCTGCAGTTATGGACGTAAACCGAGGGCCGTAGCCTTCGACAAACTGTTCCTTCGGGTTGTACTTTACATAGAAGCCTAATCCACCATAAGAGAGGGCAGCGAAGGCATTGAACGTGATCTGATTGGTCTTGATCTCGTCGGCATAGCGGGCACCGTCACGGGTTTCCTTGATCTTGGCCCCGTTGTTGTCAATAGCCTTGAACTTGGTGATTCCAGGGAAGTTGTACTCGACAGCTGCCCCCAAACGTAAAGAGCACTTTCCGAAACTCTGCTCTAAACTGACAGGGACAGAGAGCGTCCTGACAACAAGGTTGGACTTCTTTATCTTCTTGAAACCGTTCTCGTCCCTGGAAGCCACGGAAACACGCATCTTCTCAGAGTCAGGCATCCAGAATGAAGACTTGTCGAGTCGGTAATAATCCCAGTCGAAATCAACTCCGATTGCGAACATACCTGTCTCGTAGGGGTGCAGACGCAGCTCTATCAGATTGATGACAGTTTCAGTTGAATTCCTCTCAGCGTTGTTAAAACCAGAAGCTGCATTCATGACATAGTGATCGCCAAAAGCCAGATAGCTCAGTAACTCGGCAGAGAAGGCTCCCTTCCTGATGGAAAAGTCCGCGTCCTCATTGAACTTGATACGGTCCTTAGATTCCTGGGCGAAAGAACTCCCGGCGAGCACAGCAGTGGCTGCAAGAATAGTGATGAATCTTTTGATCATGGTAGATTGGATTATGCTTCAAACGGTTGGTTGATGTTTTCGGAGTGCGAATTTAGCAATTATTCAATAAAAAGGATTATTTTTGGGTTATGAAGAAGTTAGTTTTGTCAATAGGTGCAGCCATCCTGATCGCCTTGCTGGCGATTCTGGGGCTGAATATTTACAGCGGGCATGGTCCACGGGAGAAGGTAAAAGCTCCTGATGGTACAAAGGTGGTCACGGAAGAACTCAGCTATTACATCCGCGGCGGCAAGGTTTTCGGCAAGATTTACAAGCCGGATGACGGTGATGCCTCTCTCAGTCGTCCCCTCGTCGTATATTTCCATGAACCACTCAAGACCGATTTCCCGGAGTCTGTGCTGAAGGCACTCGTGACCGACGGGCTCTCTGGTTATGCAACCGGCTTCAGGGGAAAGGACAGCGATGCCGTCTCGATAGTTAAACGGCTTTCCAAGGAAGAGTTTGTCGAAAAAGACATGATATTCGTCGTAAGTGACTCCTACTGCGCGGACAACATCCTTCTGGCAGCATCGAAACTCGGGCACCGTATCCAGGGCCTGGTCCTAATCGACCCGAATCCCACAGGTAAGGCACGTGAGATCTACCAGATCTACAGCAGGGAGTTCCTGACAATCGATCCTGCCCAGAAAGGGAATGCCATCCCGCTGATTGAGAATTACCTTGAAGAAAGAGGAGCGCTCAAATGAAAAAGACTTGTTTCGGGATAGTCGGCACCGGACGGATAAGCGACTGGGTGCTCAAAGGAGCAGTACTGGAACCAAGGTTCGAAGCTGCCGCCGTCTGTTCACGGTCTGAGGACAATGCAGTCGATTTCGCATCCAGGCACGGGATCGAAAAGATTTTTACCGACATCGATATGATGGCCTCGGACCCTTCCATTGATGCAATCTATATCGGCACCCCGAATCACACGCACCATGATCTCGCGATCAAATGCATGAATCATGGGAAACATGTCCTCTGCGAGAAGCCGCTGGCTTCCAACTCCAGGGAAGTCAGGGAAATGGCCGCCTGCGCCAAAGCCAACGGTGTCGTGCTTATGGAAGCGATGATCTCCACGCTCAGTCCCAATTTCAGGATGGTCCAGGAACGCCTCGAAAGCCTTGGTACGGTCAGGAACTACTCCGGGACGTTCTGCCAGTATTCCACCAAGTACGACAAACTCAAAAAGATCTTGGCGGGAGAAGACCCCTCCCCCGTCCCAAGTTCCTTCAATCCGGACTGTTCAGGAGGTGCATTGATGGACATCGGGATCTATCCCATCTATCCGATGGTCACCCTTTTTGGAAGGCCTTCCGGAATCAAGGCTAACGTCTTGACCGTCAATGTTCCCACTTCAAGGGGAATGAGACCGGTTGACATTCAGGGCGCTGTCGTTTTTGAATATGGGGGCATGACCGCAAGCGCGGTTTACTCAAAGGTCGCAGACTCAAAGCTCCGCACCGAGATTTCCTGTGAGAACGGCATCCTATCCCTCGACCAGATCCACATAACCCGGCAGGTAGAGTTCATCCCGCACGGAGCCCCTACTTCAGGGCGGGCCTCCGGTCCCTCGATAGAGGGCATAACCGTTCCCTGCGACCCGGACGAATATCTTTGCGAATTCCGTGAATTCATTGACGTCCTGGAAAGCGGCCGCCTCGAATCCTGCAACAACAGTCTGGACAACTCCCTTGCAGTAGCCGGGATCCTTGACGAAATCCGCCGCCAGGCAGGAGTCACCTTCCCCTCCGACTAGATTCTTCGCTGCGCTCAGGATGACAATCTCTTACTGACCGCCGAGACGGGAGAAGAAGGTGAGGACATCTTCCCAGGTTTTGAAAGCGTCCGAACCGAACTGGATGAGGGTGCCCATGAAATCGCGTCCCCCGAAAGAATCCGGATCGGCATCGATCAGGTAGTCTCCCAAAAGCAGGTTCTTGTGGTTGCTGACTGTTACGCGGTTCCACACCGGGACTCCAAGGTTAGCCTCGCACCATTCGAAGACATCCTTGCATTCCCCTGGTACATTATAGTCGACAGAGGAAACGATGTGAAGATCATAGCTTTGAGCTAGGATAGCCACAGCTTTGGGCATTCCGCTGGAATGGTTCATCAACCTGTCGTCCAGGGATATGAACAAAACCGGCTTGGAGACTCCTTTCTGCCGATCATCAATCCATTGGATGACCGGAAGCAATGAGTGGACAATGACTGAATCATTCAAATGATGCTCCCCGTCGAAACGAATCGCCTTGGGATAATGCTCCCTGAAAAGGCCGAAAGTGTCCACAAGGTTGTCATGGATCCCGAACAAGCCGAACACTCGGTCACGATCCTCCGATGATTTCTCAAAACAATGCGACGAAACCTCCCTGAAATGCTCCAGCAGGGTCTTCGTCACAAGGAATGATGTCTCCCCGTCCGAGCGCTTGTTGTGGAACTCCCTGCGACCCAACCCATTGTTTTTCAACAGGGTGTCAGCCAGCTGAAAGGCAGGATTGACGATAATACGGTCGATTCCGTAAAGCATCTCGGAATACATCCCGCCCATCGAGGTACCGATGATCAAATCAGGTTTCTCAGCGGAGACAAGGCCCCGGAGCAACTCCACTGCCTCCTCCGGCTCTACTGGAAGGTCAGGAGCAATAACGGTCGCGCCGGGCAGGAGCAGCCGGAGCGTAGCCACGCTCCCGGTCTGTCCGCTCGACGCGAATCCATGTACGTAAAGAATTGTCCTGCCGGCCATCAGGCCCGGCCTGGCATATTCATAAAGTTCCATTACTCAGCCTCTTCGACAGCACGGAAAGCGGGAAGACTCTCCTTGTCGAAGTTGAGGATATAGGAGCTCTTGCCGGCAACGGTCTCGCATGCCATGGCGGCATAGACCTTTGCGGACTTCAGGAACATGTCGGGAGCCACGGTGGCGTCACGCATGAGGAGAAGCGACATCACAATCTCACCGGTCATGTCGTAGAGACGACGGGCGAGGAAGTCCTGCATCTCGCTGTCACCAGCTTCACGGACCTTGGTGATGCACTCGGAAAGGATTCCGGCGCAGCCTGCAATCTTCTCCTTGAGAGGGAGCAGTTCAGGAAGGACCTCTTCACCAAGCATCTCGTTGATGATATTGACGTAGGTGCCGTTGGTGATGTAACGGATGGCGGCAACGACCTGAAGCTGGGTTGTACCCTCGTAGATCGAGAATATGCGTGCGTCACGGTAAAGTCTCTGGCTCTTGTATTCCATGATAAAGCCCGAACCTCCGTGGACCGAGATGGCATCGTAGGCATTCTGGTTTGCATATTCGGAAGCCATACCCTTGCAAAGAGGGGTGAAGGCGTCAGCCAGGCGGCTGTAGGTCTTCATCTCAGCCCTTTCTTCTGCATCGAGCTTGCGCTCCCTCTGGATGTCCTCAAGGGCCTTGTAGATGTCGACGTACCTGGAAGTCTGGTAGAGCAGCGAACGGCTCGCATCGAGCTTAGCCTTCATACGGCTGAGCATGTCGTAGACTCCCGGGAAACGGTTGATCTTCTGACCGAACTGTGCACGCTCGGCAGCATAGGCCACAGCCTCATTGTAAGCCTCCTGGCTGAGACCGACGCTCTGAGCTCCGATTCCCAGACGGGCACCGTTCATGAGGGCCATGACATATTTGATAAGGCCGAGCCTTCTCTCGCCGCAGAGTTCTGCACGGGCATTCTTGTAGGTAAGCTCGCAGGTCGGAGAACCATGGATACCGAGCTTATGCTCGATATGGCGGACGTTGACCCCACCCTGGCGCTTGTCGTAGATGAACATCGAAAGACCACGTCCGTCACGTGTACCTTCCTCGGAACGGGCAAGGACGAGATGGATGTCGGAGTCTCCGTTGGTGATGAACCTCTTGACACCGTTAAGGAGCCAGCACCCCTGCTCCTCGCTCCAAGTGGCCTTAAGCATGACGCTCTGGAGGTCGGAACCGGCATCTGGCTCGGTAAGGTCCATAGACATGGTCTCCCCTGCGCAGATACGGGGGATGAACTTCTGCCTCTGCTCCTCACTTCCGAACTCGTAGAGGGTCTCGGCACAGCTCTGGAGGCTCCAGATATTCTGGAAGCTGGAATCTGCTGCAGAGATGACCTCGCTGCACATGCTGAATACGGTCTCGGGTGCATTAAGTCCGCCGTAGCGGCGAGGCATAGTGACACCCCAGAGGCCGGCGAGGCGGACGGTCTCCATGTTCTCAACCGTCTTGGATGCATATTTCATGCGGCCGTTCTCGAGATGGGGTCCTTCAAGGTCCACATCCTCGGAGTTGGGGGCTATCGTGTTGGCAGCGATATCTCCGGCGATCTCGAGCATGCGACGGTAGTTCTCGATGCAGTCCTCGTAGTCGACCGGAGCCTCCTCGTATTTCTCCTTTTCGGAATATCCGCGCTCCTTGAGCTCGGCGACGCGGCGCATGAGGGGATGATTCAGATGGAATCCGATTTCCGGATGGTCAGTATAATAGTTTGCCATTGCTTTACTTCCTTATTTGCTGTTCTGCTTGTAGTACTTGATGAGTTTGGGCACCACTTCCTCAACCGGGCCTGTGATCACATAGTCAGCGATCTTGTTGATCGGAGCATCAGGATCAGTGTTGATGCTGATGATGATGCCGCTGTCCTGCATTCCTGCGATGTGCTGGATCTGGCCGCTGATGCCGCAGGCGATGTAGACCTTCGGATGGACGGTCACGCCTGTCTGGCCGATCTGGCGGTCATGGTCACAGAATCCGGCATCCACAGCCGCACGGCTGGCGCCGACCTCGGCATGGAGGACCTTCGCAAGTTCGAAGAGCATGTCGAAACCTTCCTTGCTGCCCATTCCGTAACCTCCGGAAACAACGATCGAAGCGCCCTTGAGGTTGTGCTTGGCAGCCTCGACATGATGGTCAAGGACCTTGACAACATAGGCCTCGGGGGAAACATATTCATTGACATCGGGATAGACAACCTCACCGGCAGCCTTGCCCTCGTAGAGAGCTTTCTTCATGACGCCCGAGCGGACGGTAGCCATCTGCGGACGGTGGTCGGGATTGACGATCGTAGCGACGATATTGCCTCCGAAAGCTGGACGGATCTGATAGAGAAGGTTCTCGTAGGTCTTGCCGCTCTTGTTGTCTGTGTAAGGGCCGATCTCAAGCTGGGTACAGTCGGCGGTGAGGCCGCTGGTCAGCGATGATGAGACCCTTGGGCCGAGGTCACGACCGATGACGGTCGCACCCATCAGGCAGATCTGGGGCTGCTCCTGCTTGAACAGGCCGACAAGGATGTCGGTGTGGGGAGCTGAAGTGTAAGGGAAAAGTCCCTCTCCGTCGAAGACGAAAAGTTTGTCGACTCCGTAAGGAAGTATCTGGTCTTCGACCTTGCCCTTGATGCCGGTACCGGCTACGATTGCATGGAGCTGGACGCCGAGTTCATCGGCAAGCTTGCGACCCTTGGTGAGAAGTTCCTGGGAGACCTCGGCAACGGTCGTCCCCTCAATCTCGCAATATACAAAAACGTTGTTCATGGCTCTATCCGATTATCTTTTCGTCCAACAATTCCTTGATCATACCCTCGATGTCGGCGTCAGCCGCAGTGAGGTGCTTGCATTCCTTGGCCTGGAAAACGATGTTCTGGACGCTCTTGACCTTGGTAGGCGATCCTGCGAGTCCGCACTGGCCGGGATCCCCGTCCACGTCGGCGACGCTCCACTGGTTCAGGGTCAGGTAAGGACGCTCCTCATAAAGGGAGGCATAAGGCACTTCAGCAGGGCGCTCCATGGGGCAATTGGCCCTCTTGTACTTCATGACAAGTTTGGCGTTCTGAGGACGGCAGGGGGCTGCGCTTCCGTTGACAGTTATAAGGGCGGGAAGCGGGACCCTGACGGTCTCTGCACCTCCGTCGATATGGCGGCGGACAGTAGCTACTCCGTCTTCGACCTTGATTTCCTCAGCATATGTAACCTGGTTCAAACCAAGTTTCTGGGCGACCTGCGGTCCCACCTGGGCGGTGTCGCCATCGATGGCCTGACGGCCACCGATCACCAGGTCGACTCCACCAATCTTCTTGATGGCTGTAGCAAGGGCATAGGAAGTGGCAAGCGTATCGGCACCGGCGAAAAGCCTGTCGGTCAGCAGCCAACCCGTGTCAGCGCCTCTGTAAAGGCCCTGGCGGATGATCTCACCGGCACGGGGCGGACCCATCGTGAGGATTCCTACGGTTGAACCTGGATTCTGTTCCTTGAGACGGAGAGCCTGCTCGAGAGCGAGAAGGTCATCCGGATTGAAAATGGCGGGCAGGGCGGCGCGGTTGACGGTACCTTCAGCCGTCATGGCGTCCTTCCCGACATTCCTGGTGTCGGGCACCTGCTTTGCCAGCACAACGATTTTCAATTTCATATCCTTAAGAATAAATTAATTTCAAGTATCCCGGAAAAATCCGGCTAAACGGACAAATTTACACAATTTTCCCCAACCGACAAAAAACGTTATTTTTGTGTCAGCAAATATCGAAATATGACAAGAATACTCTACATATGCCACGGGAATATCTGCAGGTCCCCGATGGCTGAATTCATCATGAAAGCCCTGGTTCGTTCACGCGGTCTTGAGAATGACTATTTCATCGAGTCCGCGGCAGTGTCTTCAGAAGAGACCGGCAACCCGATCTATCCACCGGCAAAAAGATGTCTCTCACAACATGGAGTGCCTTTCGACAACGCCAAAAGAGCCCGACAGGTCACCTGGGCGGACTATGACCGTTTTGACCGGCTCATCTGCATGGACTCCTCCAACCTCAGGTTGCTCAGGCGTGTGATCCCCTCCGACCCGGAATGCAAGATCCACCTGCTCATGTCCTACACCGGGGTTGGCAGGGATGTAGCCGATCCTTGGTACACAGGTGATTTCGAAACCTCTTTCCAAGACATTCTTGAAGGGTGCGAGGCCATGCTTGACGGATTATTCCGCTATTGATTATTCGTCTGGCTTTTCGTACATTTGTGTACGCTTAATCCCATAACATGGACCATACTATCAAAAAGTACAGGTACTGGCAGTGGAGAACCCTCATTGCCTTGATGGTCGGTTATATCTTCTATTATTTCTTAAGGAAGAATTTCAGTGCTGCGATTCCTGCCATGGAGGCATCACTCGGGCTGAGCAAAGTCCAACTCGGCACCTTCCTAACCTTGAACGGGATAGTCTACGGAGTCTCCAGGATGATCAACGGAGTGCTCGCTGACAGATATTCCAAGAGGAAACTCATGACGCTCGGCCTCCTGCTTTCATGCGTCATCAACCTTGCCATCTGCTTCTCCCCGAAGATGAACGGTTTCCTCCACCTCCTGGATTCGGAGGGGAAGGCCACGATCGGCCTGGTCTACCTGATAGGTTCGCTCTGGGTCCTGAACGGCTACGTGCATGGTATGGGGTATCCCCCATGTGCCGCCCTGATGGCCCACTGGTTCAAGCCAAGTGAACTTGCCACCAAGCAGAGCATCTGGAATGCCTCCCACTCAATCGGGGCAGGTCTTGTGATCGCGCTCTGCGGCTTTCTCCTCAAGCGTTTCGGTTACAGTGCATGGAACCTCTGCTTCATTGTTCCAGCAGCTCTTTCATTCGTAGGCGCCATAGCCCTATATGTTGCTCTTCGGGACACTCCATCGTCAGTGGGCCTGCCGGAAATTGAAGAGTTGGACAGGGAAGAGAATAAAGACAATGCCCCTGCCGCCCAGGAGCAACTCACAGGAGAGTCATTCAAGAAGTTCGTCAACAAGATGGTATTCCGCAATCCGGTCATCTGGATCGTGTGCATCGCGGATTTCTGCGTGTATGTAATCCGGTTTACGATCCTCGAGTGGGGAACCTCCTTCCTGACACAGTACAAAGGTCTGGACATCGCCTTGAGCGCCAACATAGTAGCCTGCTCCGAACTGATAGGAGGAGTACTGGGGACTTTGGCTGCAGGTTGGGTCACGGACAAGTTCCTGAAGAACAGGACACTCAGGACCTGTGCCATCTGTACCCTGGCGGCGACTCTTTGCTTCGCGATCTTCTGGAGGCTCCCGCATGAAGCCCACTGGATCTGGAGTGCGGTTTTCATCATCCTCTCCGCCTTCTTCATCTACGGCCCTCAGGCCCTGCTGGGAGTAAGTTGTTCTCAGTACGCCACCAAGAGAGCCAGCGGAAGTGCCAACGGTTTCTGCGGGGTATTCTGTTATGGAGCGACCTTGATCAGCGGAATCGGCTTCGGCTTCCTTGCGGACAGGCCGGGTCTCGGCTGGAACGCCGTCTTCGTGGTCGCCATCATATTCGGAATACTTGGCACCCTCATCCTGGCCTCGCTCTGGAAAGCTCCTGCCGACGGTTACGACAAAGCTGAAAAAGTACTGGCTGAGATAAACACTCGCAATTAATGGAAATTAATAAATAATAGACTATGGCAAAGACAATTACAATCATCGGTTCCGGCATGATGGGATCTGCCCTCGCATTTCCGGCAAGGGAGAATGGTCACGAGGTCCGTCTGGTCGGCACCCACCTTGACCGGGAGATCATAGAAGCCTGCAAGAAGACAGGCCAGCATCCTAAGTTCGACTATCCCTTCCCCGAAGGAGTGAAATACTATTTCTACGAAGATTGGAAGGAAGCTGTCAAAGGGGCCGATTTCGTAATCGGGGGTGTCTCTTCTTTCGGCGTGGACTGGTTCCTGGAGAACATCCTTTCGGAACTTGACCCTTCGATCCCTGTCCTTTCAGTAACCAAGGGACTTATCAATCTGGAAGACGGGACCTTGATCTCTTATCCCGAGTACTGGAAGAGGTCCCTTGCTGCAAAGGGGATCGAACGCGAGATCTGCGCCATCGGCGGTCCCTGCACCTCCTACGAACTTGTGTACCACGACCACAGCGAAGTCGCATTCTGCGGCAAGGACAGCGCCACGATCAAGATGATGAAAGAGGCCATGCAGACTTCCTACTACCACGTGTCGGTCACTAACGACGTCGAAGGTCTCGAGAGTGCTGTCGCACTCAAGAACGGCTACGCCCTAGCCATCGCCATGACTATCGGTCTCGTCAATCGCGAACACGGTCCTGAAGCAGGGCTTCACTACAACTCACAAGCTGGAGCTTTCTATCAGGCCGTCAAGGAGATGCGCCTTCTCCTCGAAATGCAGGGTGCCAGCCGCGACTGCGAGAACATCGGAATCGGAGACCTCTACGTAACCGTCTACGGAGGCCGCACCCGCAAGATAGGGATCCTCCTTGGTGAAGGCAAAACCTATCAGGAAGCCCTGGACATACTTGCAGGAGTCACCCTGGAGAGCCTCGTGGTTTCAAGGAGGGTTTACGCCGCGATGGTACGGAAGGCTGAACTTGGGAAGGCTGATCTGAGCCTTTTCCCGATGCTCTGCCATGCTGCAGCCGTCCTCGACGAAGGGAAGGACGCCCAGCTTCCCTGGGACAGTTTCACTTTTGACCAGACTAGATGAATATGAAAAAGACAGCATTAATAGCCGCCCTCAGCCTCATGGTTATTGCGGCATCAGCGCAGCCTAAAGTTGTCGGACATCGCGGCTGCCGTTTCGAAGGTCCCTACGAAAACACCATTGCCTCCTTCAGCTTCGCCCAGGAAGCCGGAGTCGATGCAGTGGAATACGATGTCCACCTCACTTCTGACGACAAGGTCATCGTCTTCCACGGCCCATCAGTGCCAGGCACTGATGGCAAAGATGTAAGGAAGATGACTTTTGCAGAGGCAAGGAAGGTCGTCCTACCCGGAGGACACCGGATGCCCTCTCTCGAAGAATGGTTTGCTCAGGCCCGCAAAGCCCCGCAGATCAAGATCATAATGGAGCTCAAGGCTCAGCTTAGCAAGGAAAGGGAGACCCTTCTGGTCGAGAAAGCCATGTCCATGGTCAAGTCTTCCGGCATGGAGTCCCAGGTCGAGTACACCACTTTCAGCGAGTGGATGTGCAAGGAAATCCACAGGGTCGACCCGAAGGCAAAGGTGATCTTCATCTCCAGCGGAGTGTTCGTGCCTGACGCCGCCTATGCAAAGGAAAAAGGTTACGACGGCATCTCCTACAACCTGGATGGATTCCTCAACAACCCCCACATCGCCAAACAAGCCAAGGAACTCGGGATCGAAACCACCCTGTGGCTGGTCAACGACTATGAGGTCGCCGACTGGGCGATCCTGCACGACATCGACTGCATCTCGACCGACCACCCCGAGAAGCTTGTTCCGTACATCAAGGCTGTAAAGGATTACCGCAAATAATGGTTAACCAAGTACCCCCTTTCCGGCCGATGCGCCGGGTAAAACAAGAACTGCCTGAAGAAGAATGCATGGAGATCCTGACCAAGGCTCCGCGCGGATTCCTTTCCGTAATCGGAGATGGTGGCTATCCTTATTCAGTGCCTATCAACTTCTTCCAGGAGGATGGAAGGATCTATTTCCACTGCGCCCGCGAAGGTCACAAACTGTATGCTGTAAGGTCATGTGACAAGGCATGCTTCACAGTAATCGACGAGCCGTCGAAGGAACCCGGAGACTGGTGGTACCACGTAAGGAGTGTCATCTGTTTCGGACGCATCTGCGAGGTTTCTGACGAAGTGCGCCATGACGCTTTGCTCAGGAAACTGGGACTGAAGTATTTCCCGGAAGGTTACGACATGGAAGACGACATGAGGCGAAACGCCCCGAGAGCCGTCGTGCTGGAATTCAGGATAGAGCACATGACCGGCAAAAGGGTCAAAGAAAAATAAAGTGTCATGAAAAAGAGTTTATTGGCAATAATGCTCCTGGCATTGGCCCAGGTTGTCTTGGCCCAAGGTCATTACAAGATCGAAGAAGGGATCCACTACCATTCAAATGCCGGGGAATACGCGGCCGAACGATGTGTCCTGGATTTCTACTACCCTACTGATATCAAGGACTTTCCCACATTGGTCTGGTTCCACGGCGGAGGACTTACGGGGGGACATAAGGACATCCCCGCAGCCTTGAAGGAATCCGGTATCGGAATCATCGCTGTAAACTACCGGCTTCTGCCCAAGGTCGAAGTCAAGGAAATAATCGACGATGCCGCTGCAGCCGTGGCATGGGCTTTCAAGGAAGTCGGCAGTCGCGGAGGGAGTCCTGAAAGGATATTCGTAGCAGGGCATTCTGCCGGAGGCTACCTGATTGACATGATAGTCCTTGACAAGCATTGGCTGGCCGCCTACGGAATTGATGCAGACAAGATTGCCGGAGCCTTTCCCTACAGCGCCCAGAAGATCACCCATTTCAATGTCCGTGAGAAAATGGGGATGGGGCCTTTGCAGGCACTGGTTGACGACACAGCTCCGCTATACCACGTGAGGAAACTGCCTATGCCTATGGTAGTCCTTTCAGGCGACCGGGAGATGGAACTCTACGGCCGTTACGAGGAGCAGGCCTATTTTTGGAGGATGATGAAACTAGTAGGAAACGAGAACGTCTTCCTCTATGAATTCGACGGATATGACCATGGCGGAATGCCCTACCCTGCCCACAATGTCGTCAAACGGTACATCAAGGGCATCTGCAAGGGCGAACTTCCTCAAAGATAAAGCTGTTGCTTCACTTGCGCTCATAGGCAAGCATACGGGCATCCTCCGCCAATGCGCGCTTTTCGTCGTACTGCCTGTCCCACTCGCGGTAGTATTCCATCCTGGGGTCCTCGAACAGGGACATCTGTTCGTAGTTTTCATGTGTCAGTTTCGACACACCAAGTCCGACCTGCCGCAGAGGAGACACCCCGTCCCAGACTTCGTGCAGCATCCGTCTGGCCTCATTGAGGATCATGGCGGTAACATCTGTAGGCTGCGGGACCTGACACTGCTTCTGCGCCACACTGAAGTCCGTGTACTTTATGAACATGGAGACAGTTGACGCCCTGAAATGGTCACGGCGGATCCTGTGCGCCACGATGCATGCGACATTGAACAGTGCCCTGTCGATGTCCACCGGGTCGGTAAGATCCTTGGAGAATGTCCGTTCTGCACTGTAGCTTTTCGCCTCGGCGACTTCTGTCTCCACCGGGGAATCATCCCTGCCGTTAGCATATTCATGCAGCTGGATGGCAGCGTTACGGCCTACGAGCCGGGTAAGCATGGTAATGTCGATGGTAGCAAGGTCCCCTATCGTACGAATCCCGTAGGAAGTCAGCCTCGCCTCCGTCTTCTTGCCCACCCAAAGAAGATCCCGGACCCCAAGAGGCCACATCTTCTCCTGAACCTCGCTCTCCCACAGGGTGTGGACCTTGTCAGGTTTTTCGAAGTCCGAAGCCATCTTTGCAAGGAGCTTGTTAGAACCGACACCGACATTCACGGTAAACCCAAGGGTAGTCCTTATCTCGTCCTTCAGACGGGTCGCGACCTCCACCGGGTCCTGTCCATAGCAACGGAAACTCATGTCGATGAAACATTCGTCAATCGAGAACTGCTGCAGGACAGGGGAATATTTCCGGCAAATCGATATGAACCCCTCGGAGCACTCTTTGTACCAGCCCCAGTCGCCTCCTACTATGACAAGCGAAGGGCAGGTGCGAAGGGCCATGGAAACTGGCTGGGCAGTCTTGATACCGAGTTTTTTAGCCGGTATGGATGCTGCAGTGATGATGCTGCGGCGGTCTTCCGGATCACCGGAGACGACGGAGGGTACCAGCCGTAAGTCCGGCTTTCCTTCACGCACCATCTTGACGGCTATCCAGCTTAGGAAGGCTGAATTGACATCTATGTGGAAGATAATCCTCTCCATGCCTTGTTATCGTCCGAATCAATTGCGGATAGGGAGTCTCTGTCCATAGGTATGCATCCTCCAGACCCATTCCACAGGACCGTAGCGGAAATACTTGACCCATAAAGAGCTGACAATGATTTCAAGAGCATATACTCCGAGCGCGATAAACTCCGTTCCAAGCAGGCCTACCTTGCCTCCAAGACCGAATCCGATCCCGTAGAAGATGATTACTCCGAGAACTGACTGCATCAGGTAATTGGTACAGGCCACTTTACCGGGCCTGGCGAAGAGCAGCCAACCCTTGCCATCCGGACACCGCATAAACAGAAGGCTGAAACCGGCAGCATAGGCGAAACCCATGGGATAGACGCTTAGAAGATAGAAAACACTGTTCCCTACCGGTCCGAGAGGTTCTCCTGCCATGGAACTCCAGGTGTAGAGGAAACTGACAGGGATACCCAGCAACAAACCGTACAACAATATGTTTTTCAACAGTTTCCTGTACTTTTCAAGATCGGCGAACATCCTTGTCCTACCAGCTGCATAACCTATCATGAACAAGCCAAGAACCTTGAAGAAACGGTAGCTTGTGACGAACTCCCACATCCTCTCGACAACTCCCTGGTGCAGGAACTGAAGCATGCCTTTATAGTTGGTGATATCAGCCAGCCATGTTCCGAAATTGGCCTCTGTAATGCCGTAAAGGGCACAAATCCTCCATTGCTCGGCAAGGAGCGGATCTGACAGCCTAGTGCCTAGAATCGCTTCGCAGACCACCGGAAGCACCAGGAATATTCCGCCGGCAAAAAGAATCTTACGGGTCGGAAGACGCTTGAACAGCGGGAGGATCATCCCCATCGCGGCATAGAGCATAAGAATGTCTCCGCTCCATAGAAAGAGCAGATGACACAGGCCTATCAGGAAAAGGACGATCATCCTGCGGTAGAAGGTCCTGGTCTCCCCCTCGGCATTGTCAATCTGTATGCTGAACCCCATACCGAAAAGCAGGGAGAAAAGGGTATAGAACTACCCATCTATGAGGAAAGTCTGTATTGCCCGAGTCACCTTGTCGGAGATTGTCCAACCAGAAGGATCGGAAAAGGTCCATAAGGAAAACTCGGGGAAATTGGCCAGGCAAATTCCTAGGATGGCGAAGCCGCGGAGGGCATCCAGTACGATGTATCTTTTCTTTTGTATCACGACTGCTAATTTCGGGAATTATTGTTATTTTTGAAAGATGTTAACAACCAAACACTAAAACAAAACAACGATGGAAGATCTGAAAAAGATAGTGCAACGCTTCGCAATCGAAGGTGAGGTCAAGGAAATAGCCCCCCTCGGCAACGGACTCATCAATGACACCTACAAAGTCACCACTGAAGGCGAAGCCGATGACTATGTGCTTCAACGGATAAACAATGCTATATTCACCGATGTAGAACTGCTCCAGCACAACATCGAGGCAGCGACAAGACACATCCGCCGCAAGCTTGAAGAGGCCGGCGAGAGCGACATCGACCGCAAGGTGCTCCGATTCGTTCCCCTTAAGGACAGTCCCAAGACCTACATCGAGTGTGACGGAAAGTTCTGGAGGGTCTCCGTCTTCATCGACGGAGCCAAGACCTACGAGATGGTCAATCCAGAGTACTCCGAGTACGCCGGAGAGGCTTTCGGCCATTTCGAGGCCATGCTTGCCGACATACCGGACACCCTCGGGGAGACTATACCTGACTTCCACAACATGGAACTGAGGCTACGCCAACTCGTACAGGCTGTCCATGACGACAAGTCGGGAAGGCTGGCAGCAGACCCCAAGGATGGCGAACTGCACCGGATACTTGAAGAAATAGATGCTCACGGCATCGAGATGTGCAAGGCTGAACAGCTTCACCGTGAAGGTAAGCTACCCAAGAGGGTCTGCCACTGCGACACCAAGGTCAACAACATGATGTTCGATGACAAGGGCAATGTCCTGTGTGTCATTGACCTTGACACCCTTATGCCGAGTTACGTATTCTCGGACTTCGGAGATTTCCTGCGCACGGCAGCCAACCCGGTCGCGGAAGATTCTCCTGAAGTGGAGAAAGTTGACTTCGACATGGAGATTTTCAAGGCATTCTCCAGAGGCTACATCAGGGGCACAAAATCATTCCTGACTCCCATTGAGAAAGAGAACCTGCCATATGCAGCCTGCCTCTTCCCATTCATGCAGGCAGTACGCTTCTTTGCAGACTACATCAATGGAGACACTTACTACAAGACCAAATATCCCGAGCATAACCTTGTCCGTACCCGCAACCAGATGGCACTCTTCCGTTCGGCCATGGCGAAGGTCCCCCAGATGAAGGCCTGGCTCGACTCCCTATAGAATAATCCTATGGCTATCAAACGCAGGGAATTCCTGAAGACCGCAGGCTCGGCGATAGCCGGAGCCGCGGTGGGATCAGCCGTATCTTTCGGAATAGCGGAGGCTAAAAAGAGGACTGTCGGGAGCACCTTCGAGGGCTATCACGTCAACACCAACGGTCCGGCAAGGATGAAGCTCAGCTTCGAGCCATACGAACTCCAGCTCAGACACACCTTCACTGTCGCCTCATATTCAAGGACTACGACTCCTGACGTCCAGGTCAGGATCGAATACGACGGTTTCACCGGCTATGGGGAGGCTTCCATGCCCCCTTATCTAGGACAGTCGGTTGAAAGCGTCACTGCTTTCCTGCGGAAGGTGGATCTCGAACAGTTCCGGGACCCTTTCCGCATCGATGACATCCTCACCTATGTGGACGGTCTCAGCGAAGGTGATTCAGCAGCAAAGGCCGCCGTAGACATTGCCCTGCACGACCTTGTGGGCAAGCTAATGGGACAGCCATGGTATAGGATCTGGGGTCTGGATCCCGGCAAGGCTCCCGACACTACTTTCACTATAGGTATAGACACACCGGACGTGGTCAGGGAAAAGACCAGGGAATGTGCAGACAGATTCAACATCCTTAAAGTCAAGGTAGGCCTGGACAACGACAAGGAGATGATCGAGACCATCAGGGAGATTACAAACCTGCCGATAGCCGTGGATGCAAACCAGGGATGGAAAGACAAGGACAAGGCGCTTGAGATGATCCACTGGCTCGCCGAGCACGGAGTAGTGATGGTCGAGCAGCCTATGCCGAAGGAGATGCTGGACGAGAATGCCTGGATCACAGAAAACAGTCCCCTGCCGGTTTTCGCTGACGAAGCCATCCAGAGGCTCAGGGACATTCCTTCTATCAAGGGTGCATATTCAGGGATCAACATCAAGCTGATGAAGTGCACAGGAATGCGTGAAGCGTGGAAAATGGTATCCTATGCCCGGACTGAAGGGATGAAGGTTATGATCGGCTGCATGACCGAGACTTCCTGCGGCGTATCGGCGGCTGCCCAGCTCTCCCCTGTGGTGGACTTCGCCGACCTTGACGGGAATCTCCTGATAAGCAACGACCTCTTCGAAGGAATGACTGTCGTGAACGGTAGAATCACATTACCTGACAGGCCCGGAATCGGTCTGAAACCACTTGGAAAACTTGAAATCTGAATCCCTGCGCAATGGCAAAGATGAAAAGAAGCGAAAAGGTCCTATGGCTGATGGTGGCTGTTGCACTGGCGGCCAATATCTGGCTGCCCAGGCATCTGAGGCTGAAATATTCCTGGGAACGTGACCTCAGCCAGCGAATCGCCGCCGACCTCGTTCGACCCGACACCTTGGTGACAGTCCATACGACCGACAGCTATGAGAATGCCGGCACGCCACCTCCCTCGGGCCGAGTCCATCCTCGCTTCGCTGCGGCTGAGTACGGCCCAGATGGAGTGGCGTTGCCGTCTGAAGCGCGGCAAATCAGGGTGCAGTACCAGATCACGGTACCGAAGGGAACATTTCGGCTGCGGGAGAACATGCGCTGCTGGCTCCCCTTCCCGCAAGGAGCCAAGCTCATCGAGGCCGGGGTCAACGGCGTCCCGTTCCCGGAAGACAAGATCATATTGTCCGGGACTTCAAGTCCTCACGGAAGTCTATACATGGAAACCAGGTCGAGCCGTTACAAGGACATCACCTTCCACGAAGTGTATGAATATCAATATAAGCCCCTCTTTCATCCTGGGCGCAGCGAAGAATCTGATGTCCTCGCCCGCTGGATCCGGGACAGCATAACCCAGGCACCCATGAAAGAGTACTCAACGATCGAGGACATACCCGGAAAGGTCAAATCCGAGAAACGCGGCGACGACGGAGGCAAAGCCTTGCTGTTCATCAAGATGTGCAAGGACAAAGGAATCCCCGTAAGATGGCGGAGCGGACTGGAGCCTGCCAGGGGGAAAGTCTTCCTCCGGGAATGGGCCGAGGTCTCTTCCGATGGAGAAGAATGGCACCCTGCCTCCCTGTCAGGCGATGGCACCCCGGACTTCGGGTCTGTCATTTTGATAAACAATGACTTCAGCGGAGAACTGTATCCCGCTAAGAAATATCCACGGAGCGACAATGTCGACTTCCTGCGTGGAGAGGTCGAATGGGACGGTGGCAACCTATACTTCAACCAATGGAACAGCGAAATCCAAATCGAATACCTGGAGCAATGAAACCTAAGAAAAAAACCGGCTACGCTTCGGCATGGACATGCCTTGCGATAGTCATAGGGTTATTCACATACATGGGCATCAAAATGGGTGCAGCCAACATGCTCAACACCATCATGCACACTGCACACGACCTTCTGCTCAACACGGTTTTCTATCTCATGGGAATATGCGTGATAACCGGAGCACTCGGAAAACTTTTCGTCGAATTTGGGGTCGTAGACCTCATTGAAAAGGTGCTGAGGCCGATGATGAAGCCCCTTTTCAACCTCCCCGGAGTTGCATCCCTGGGAGCTGTGATGACCTTCCTGTCGGATAATCCTGCGATCATCACATTGTCAAAGGACAAGCGCTTTGCAAGTTATTTCAAGAAATACCAGTACATCTCCCTCACCAATTTCGGGACTGCTTTCGGAATGGGTCTGATCGTAATCATATTCATGATCAGCCAAGGCTATTTCCTGGAACCTTTGATAGGACTCTTCGGAGCCTTCGTCGGCTGCATAGTGACCACCAGGCTGATGCAGCATTTCGTCATCAAGGCTTATCCCTCCTACAAGGATGAGGAAGTTGTGAGCGATGATGAGCTGGAAGCACTGAATTCGGAGCCTGAACATGTCGAGGAAAAAGGAGCTTTCCTGCGCACACTCAACGCCCTTTTGGACGGCGGCAAGAACGGAGTCGAGGTCGGGTTGGCCATCATTCCGGGCGTCTTGATCATCTCGACCCTGGTCATGGTCCTCACCTTCGGGCCTGATGCCACCGGAGCCTACACCGGGGCTGCCTACCAGGGCACCGAGCTTCTCCCATGGCTTGCGAACAAGGTCGACTGGCTGTTCAAGGGACTGTTCGGATTCAACGACCCCCATCAGATAGCATTCCCTATCACTGCGCTGGGTGCCGTAGGAGCTGCCTTGAGCCTGATCCCAAATTTCGCGGCGCAGGGCTGGCTGGATGGGAACGCCATAGCGGTGTTCACAGCCATCGGAATGTGCTGGAGCGGATTCCTGAGCACACACACCGCCATGCTGGACTCCCTGGGGTACCGCGAACTGACCGGAAAGGCCATCCTTTCACACACGATCGGAGGCCTGGTTGCAGCAATAACCGCCCATCTGGCAATACTGCTGATTTCAATTACGATTTGATATAAAATATGGAATAATATTGCTATATTTATAGCCCACGTAAGAATAATACTTCTGAAATGAAACAAATAATCGAATGCGTACCCAATTTCAGCGAGGGTAGAGACAAAAGTGTAATCGACCAGATCGTAAAATCGATTGCAGCGGTTGAAGGGATAAAGGTACTGGACGTCGATCCGGGAGAGGCGACCAACAGGACGGTCGTCACCTTCGTAGGAAGCCCCGAAGCTGTCCTTGAGGCTGCTTTCCAGGGCGTGAAATGTTCCGGCGAGGTGATTGACATGAGGAAGCACCACGGAGCACATCCCCGCTCAGGTGCCTGCGACGTTCTCCCACTTGTCCCGGTGGCTGGAATCACACTTGAAGAATGTGCCGAACTCGCACGAGGTCTTGCGAAAAGGATCTACGACGAACTCGGGGTCCCCTGCTACTGTTATGAGGCTGCTGCCTTCAAGCCGGAAAGGAAGAACCTTGCTGTCTGCAGGGCCGGTGAATATGAGGCATTGCCAGAAAAAATCGCAGATCCGGCACGCAGGCCGGATTTCAGTCCTGAAAAATACAATGACACCGTAGCCCGCTGCGGAGCAATCAACGTCGGTGCAAGGAACTTCCTCGTTGCAGTCAATTACAACCTCAACACCACCTCGACCCGCCGCGCCATGGCAATCGCATTCGACGTACGGGAGAAAGGGCGCAAGATGCGTGAGGGCGGAAGCCTCACCGGGAAGGTCCTTAAGGACGCTGACGGGAATGACATCTGGCAGCCCGGAACCCTCAAGGGCTGCAAGGCCATCGGCTGGTACATCGATGAATATGGGATCGCGCAGGTCTCGATGAACATAACCGACATAAACGCCACTCCTCTCCACGTAGCTTATGAAGAGGTCTCACGTGCAGCGGCAGCCCGCGGCCTCAGGGTCACCGGAGCCGAGATAGTAGGCCTCGTCCCCAAGAAGGTCCTGATGGATGCCGGAAAATTCTACCTGGAAAAACAGCAGAGGTCCCTCGGAATCTCCGACGACGAGATCATGAAGATAGCCGTCAAATCAATGAGCCTGGACGACCTTCGTCCATTCAACCCTCATGAGAAAGTAATCGAGTACCTTATGGAAGACCCCCGGCAGCAGGCATTGAAGGAAAGGCTTGTCCGCATGACCCTCAAGGGCTTCGCCGACGAAACGGCCTCTGAATCCCCTGCTCCAGGTGGCGGGTCGATTTCCGCCTACATGGGTGCCCTCGGTGCCGCTCTCGGCACGATGGTCGCCAACCTTTCTGCCCACAAAAGGGGCTGGGACGACCGTTGGAAGGAGTTTTCCGAATGGGCAGAGAAGGGACAGGGCATCATGAAGGAACTCGTCGGCCTTGTGGATGAAGACACTGCTGCCTTCGACAGGATCATGGCAGCTTTCGGGCTCCCGAAGGGCACTGACGAGGAAAAGGCAGCAAGGGCAGAGGCTATTGAAGAAGCCACTCTCTACGCATCCCAGGTTCCCCTAAGGACTATGAAGGCCTCCTTCAAGGTCTTTGAAGTCGCCAGGGCGATGGCCACCGAAGGCAATCCGAACTCAGTCTCCGACGCCGGAGTGGGTGCACTCGCTGCGAGAAGCGCCGTCCTCGGCGCCTGCCTCAACGTGAAAATCAACGCCGTAGGGCTGAAGGACAAGGAGAAGGCCGCTACCCTGATCGCTGAAGCTGAAGGGATCGCTGCCAAGGCTGTCGAAGAAGAGAAAGAGATCCTGGACATCGTAAACAGCAAGATCAATGGATAAATTTCAGGAAGAGATACTGGCCGGCATCCCCCAGGACAGGCTGCCTGAGCCAAAGCCATACGACAAGGCAATCAACCATGCTCCGAAACGCAAGGACATCCTGACTGAAGAGCAGAAGGTACTGGCCTTGAAAAACGCTCTGCGGTATTTCCCCGAGAAGTTCCACGCCGAGCTGGCACCGGAGTTCGCCCGCGAGCTGAAGGACTACGGACGCATCTATATGTACCGGTTCCGTCCATCATACGAGATGTACGCAAGGCAGATAGATGAATATCCAGCCAAGTCGCGTCAGGCTGCGGCTATCATGGCTATGATCCAGAACAATCTTGACCCACGTGTCGCCCAGCACCCGCATGAACTCATCATCTACGGTGGCAACGGAGCGATATTCCAGAACTGGGCGCAGTACAGGCTGGTGATGCAGTACCTTGCTACGATGACGGACGAGCAGACCCTGGCCATGTACTCGGGTCACCCGATGGGGCTCTTCCCCAGCCACAAAGATGCTCCCAGGGTCGTAGTGACCAACGGAATGGTCATTCCCAACTATTCCAAGCAGGATGACTGGGAGAGGTTCAACGCCATGGGTGTCTCCCAGTACGGACAGATGACCGCGGGTTCCTACATGTACATCGGTCCCCAGGGAATCGTACACGGCACCACCATCACTGTCATGAATGCTGCCCGCAAGCAGCTCAAGGCAAGGAATATCCCTGGAACCAGGGATAATATGAAGGGCATGCTCTTCGTGACTGCAGGCCTTGGTGGGATGTCAGGAGCACAGCCAAAGGCCGGCAACATTGCCGGAGTCGTGAGCGTGACCGCCGAAATCAATCCGCTTGCAGCCCGTAAGCGCTTCGAACAGGGATGGGTGGACGAACTCCATGAGGATCTCGACGAAATGATCCCAAGGATAAGGAAGGCAGTGGATGGAAAAGAGACGGTATCACTCGCCTATGTAGGCAACATAGTGGACCTGTGGGAAAGGCTGGCTGATGAAGGCATAAAGGTGGATCTCGGATCAGACCAGACATCATTGCACAACCCTTGGGCAGGAGGTTACTATCCAGTAGGACTGAGCCTGGAAGAGTCCAAGAAGATGATGGCCGGGGAACCTGCAAGGTTCAAGGAAGCCGTACAGGCCTCGCTGCGAAGGCAAGTGGCAGCAATCAACCGTCTCACGGCCGAAGGAATGTATTTCTTCGACTATGGCAATGCTTTCCTTCTTGAGTCCTCACGTGCCGGTGCCGACGTACTGAAGCCGGACGGTAGTTTCCGTTATCCTTCTTATGTCCAGGACATCATGGGGCCCCTGTATTTCGATTACGGCTTCGGGCCCTTCCGCTGGGTTTGCATGAGCGAAAAGCCTGAAGACCTCGCCAAGTCGGACGCCCTGGCAGTGAAGGTACTATCTGAGGAAGCGCTCTCAGCGCCGGAAGAGATCCGCGGCCAGTTGCAGGACAATATCCATTGGATTGAAGAAGCCGGACGCAACAAGCTTGTCGTCGGATCGCAGGCCAGGATCCTCTATGCAGACTGCGAAGGCAGGACTAAGATCGCCCTTGCCTTCAACGAGGCCATCCGGAAAGGCGAAATCACTGCCCCGATCGTCCTTGGGCGCGACCACCACGACGTGTCCGGCACCGACTCCCCGTTCCGCGAGACCTCCAACATCTATGACGGCTCCCAGTTCACAGCCGACATGGCGATCCAGAATGTCATTGGCGACGCTTTCCGCGGAGCTACATGGGTCTCGATCCACAATGGAGGAGGTGTAGGTTGGGGCGAAGTGATCAACGGAGGCTTCGGAATGGTCATCGACGGTTCCGAGGATTCCGACAGGCACATCCGGCAGATGCTCTTCTGGGATGTGAACAACGGTATAGCGCGCCGTTCATGGGCCCGCAACGAAGGGGCCAGGCATGCAATAATGCGCGAAATGGGCCGAACCCCGGGCCTGAAGGTTACTATTCCGAACTTGACAGATGACATGTTAGTGAGAAAAGCAATTGAAGGATAAATGACACACATCATCTCGAAAAACCATCTCAGCCTTGAAAGGCTCAAGGAAATACTCTCTGGACACGAATCCCTGGTACTCGGAGAAGAGGCCAAGGCTGCCATAGTCAAATGCCGGACCTATCTGGACAGCAAGATGGAAGACATTTCCAAACCTGTCTACGGCATTACGACCGGGTTCGGATCACTCTATAATGTCACCATACCGACAGACCAGCTCTCACAGCTCCAGTACAACCTGGTTGTCAGCCATGCCTGCGGCGCAGGAGAAACCGTAAGGCCTGAGATAGTCAGGCTTATGCTGCTGCTGAAGGCCCAGTCACTCTCCTACGGACATTCCGGAGCCCAGCTTATCACCGTCCAGAGGCTTCTGGACATGTTCAACAATGACATCCTTCCTGTGGTCTACCAGCAGGGATCGCTCGGTGCCTCAGGCGACCTGGCCCCCCTCGCCCACCTCAGCCTTCCGCTGATTGGTTTGGGAGAAGTCCTTTACAAGGGGAAGGTCCGTCCCAGCAAGGAAGTCTGGAACGAGATGGGATGGGAACCCATCACTCTCCAATCCAAGGAAGGCCTTGCCCTTCTGAACGGTACCCAGTTCATGAGCGCCCATGCTATCTGGTCCCTTATCCAGTGTCACAGGCTCTCCGAATGGGCGGACAAGATCGCCGCAATGTCCCTCGAGGCTTACGACGGAAGGATAGAGCCCTTCCTCCCGCTCACCCATCAGCTACGACCGCACAGGGGGCAAATCGACACGGCAGAAAGGTTCATCAGGCTTCTGGAAGGCAGTGAACTGATCGTGAGACCGAAGGAGCATGTCCAGGATCCATATTCATTCAGATGCATCCCACAGGTACACGGTGCCGTCAAGGACAATATCCGCTATGTCGAATCAGTGATTGAGAACGAGATCAATTCTGCGACCGACAATCCGAATGTCTTCCCGGACGAAGACATGATCATCTCGGCCGGCAACTTCCATGGTGAGCCCATAGCAATACCGATGGACACCCTGGCGATAGCAATGTCAGAACTTGCCAACATTTCCGAAAGAAGGATTTTCCGCCTTATCTCCGGCCAGAGAGGCCTGCCAAAGTTCCTGGTAGCCAATCCCGGCCTCAACAGCGGTTTCATGATTCCGCAGTACACGGCAGCATCCATAGTCAGCCAGAACAAGGGCCTCTGCTGGCCTGCATCCGTCGATTCCATACCTTCCTCGCAGGGCCAGGAAGACCATGTGAGCATGGGTTCCAATGCAGCCACGAAACTCGTCAGGGTCGTTGTCAATTGCGAAGAAGTACTAGCAATCGAGCTCTTCAACGCTGCCCAGGCCCTGGAGTTCCGGCACAAGGAATCCGGCGAAAGGTCATCCGAAGCAATTGAAAAGATATTCAGCGATTTCCGCGAGGTTGTCCCCTTCATTGACAACGACACTTACATGCATCCTCTCATCGAGAAGTCAATTGAATTCATAAGATGAAACTGATCCGTGGCATAGGAGAACTGGTTGGGATAGTCCCTGTAGGAGTCCTGCGCAAGCAGGGTGCTGAAATGGATGAGGTCATCTCCATTAAAGACGCCTTCCTCTCCATCGAGGACGGCCTTATCAAGGACTTCGGTCCTAAGTCAGAATGCCCGGCCCCTGCAGACGGAGATGAAGTCATCGATGCAGGAGGAGGAATGGTCATGCCGGCATTCTGCGACTCCCACACCCATATCTGCTATGCCGGATCACGAGACCAGGAGTTTATCGACAAGATAAACGGGCTCAGCTACGAGGAGATTGCAGCCCGCGGAGGAGGTATCCTCAACTCTGCAGACCTTCTGCACCGTACATCCGAGGAGGATCTGTATCGGCAGACCATGGAACGAGTGGACGAGATGGTTTCCAAGGGTACGGGTGCCATCGAAATAAAAAGCGGCTACGGCCTCACCACAGAGGATGAGCTCAAGATGCTTAGGGTCATACGCCGGATCAAAGGCAGTTCCCCTGCCCTAATCAAAGCGACCTTCCTCGGTGCCCACGCCGTGGGCCGGGCTTTTTCCGGAAGGCAGAAGGAATATGTCAACCTCGTCTGCAAGGAGATGATCCCTGCAGTCGCCGAGGAGGGCCTGGCTGAATATGTGGACGTATTCTGCGATGAAGGATTCTTTACCACGGAGGAAACAGCCAGGATTCTCGAATCCGGACTGGAACATGGTTTGGAGCCGAAAATCCATGCCAATGAACTGGCATGCTCAGGAGGTGTCCAGGTAGGGGCCTCATTAAACGCCCTGTCTGTGGATCACCTCGAAAGGACCACTGACGCTGAGATCGAAGTCCTAAAAGGGAAGAGAACCATGCCTACCATGCTGCCCGGTTCCTCCTTCTTCCTCGGGATGCCATACGGCAGGGCAAGGGACTATATCTCCGCAGGTCTTGGAGTCGCCCTGGCATCGGACTACAACCCTGGTTCATCTCCTTCAGGAGACATGCGCTTCGTAATGGCCCTTGGATGCATCAAGATGCGTCTCACACCTGAACAGGCATTCAACGCATGCACTCTAAACTCAGCCTACGCCATGGGAGTATCGGACACCATGGGTTCCATCACTAAAGGCAAAAGGGCCAGCCTGATAATCACCAGGCCGGTCCCGTCACTTGCTTTCATTCCGTATTGTCACCAGACCCCTTTCATCAGGGAAATCATTATCTGAAAGAGAACCTTGCTCCGAAAGTCATGACGAAGTCGAGGGGATTCTGGGTGTAAATCGAGCGGACATTGGCGTTGCTTGCAAAATGGTAGCTCACGCCTGGTTCCGCATAGACACCCAAGGTCTCCATGAGATTCAACTGCACTCCGGCACCGGCATTCAAAGACCACTGGATCGACTTGACATCCAGATTCCTGCTCGTCGTCTCTCCACGAGGCGTTCCGGACACAGTGGTGGTCGACTTGACCACACCGCTTATGCACTTTTCAGCCATACCGCCTCCTAGGACATAGAAGTCAAGCGTCCTCCTGTCCAGCAGGTCAGCCCTCAGGTTCAGAGGAATGCCGAGATACCTCAGGGTCTGTGCATCTTCGGTGACAGTCACACCGGAAGAAGTGGTGAACGTACTGAAGAGCATTGAATAAGACAATCCGGACTCAAGCCACAAGGCATCAGTCAACGGATATGCCACCCGAAGCGAAGCCCTCAGCGGCCGCCTGTGGTTCTCATCCTTTGTCACAGGTTCGGAGTCTGCCCTTGTCATTGGAGCGGCATAGTCCAGTGCCGAAATCCTCGATCCTTTGGTCATGAATCCATTACCGGAAGGAAGGAAGGATGTACCGTCTCCTGCGGAAGCCACAGGCGCGAGTCCTGCGTAGAAGATGCTGGACTCAACGGTGTTGATGTCTTGACTGTTAGCAGCGGCACTCGAGACAGACAGGCCGGTAACGATCTTGCGCCAGTTTCCGGACGGCCCGTCATCTGTGGCAGAGCTGTACTTCGACCAGTCCTCACCATCATGTGTAGTCTCGAAGGACGGTTTGTCATTCTCCGGCCCGACAATAAGTTCAGGTTTGTCTTCGGGCACAGTTTCCGGCTCGTCCTTCTGAATTGGCTCAGGCTCTGAAAGCACTGGTTCTGAAGCTGGAAGATCCTCTCCTGTCGTTGCTGCAGCCGTTTTCGAAGGAGTAGGGGTCACATTGAAAGCAATAAGTTTCCCGGAAGACACCGGCACCTCCACGATGTCAACTGAAGAAGAAGGTGTTTGTGGTTCGGAGGCCCGGTGCTCCTGGGAATCCTGAGCGATGAATTCGCTATTGTCGACAGAGTTGTCGACGAGATTGACGCCGGCAAAGATGCCCACGGCCACAGCTGCAGCTGCTGCAGTGCTCCACAGCAGGACAAGCCTCCTCCTGCGGGCTTTCTTCCTGGCGTCGAGGGTAGACATGATCCTTTCGAAAAGCCCTTCCGGAACGGGCTCTTCGTGGTCGAGAAGTCTCTCCCTCAAAACATCAATCCAATCCCTGTTATCGTTCATTTTTATACTTTTTCTTATAATCCTTGATCTTCTGCATCAGGAGCACCCTTGCCCTGTGCAACTGCGACGCCGATGTACTTTCAGTAATACCGAGCTGCCGCCCTATTTCCTTATGGCTCATCTGTTCAAAAGCAAACAGGTTGAGCACTGTCCTGTAACCTTCCGGCAGCCCACCTATCATCTCGTTGAGAACCTGCCCCGGCACATTTCCGACATCCATCTCCCCATCAACTTCATCCGGGACATCTTCCGGCAAGTCATAATCCAACTTCACAAAGACCGACTGGCGCCTCTTCCTAAGCAACTTCAAAGCCTCATTGACTGAGATCTGCCTCATCCAGGCCTTGAAGGATCCGTCTCCCCTGAATTCGAACTTGTCCAGTGACGTGAATATCTTCACGAAACTCTCCTGGAGCACGTCGTTCTGATCGGAAGGATCCGGCAGGAACCTAGCACATGTCGCGGCAAGATAGCGTGAGTAGCGGTCGTAAATCTGTCTTGCCGCACTCGCGTCACCGTTCCTGGCCCTTTCAATGACCGTTCTCTCTATATCTTCAGCCAACACTTTACTTGTTTTCAACCCTTCTTCCGTACTTGAAGACAGCTTCCTTCTCTCCGTCGAATGACATCCAATGAAGAGTTATCTCCCTTGGATCCGAGAATTCATCCTTCCTGCCGATGTACATGTGGAACATCTTGAATGCCACGAGGCCCTCGTTCCAATTGGTCTGCAGGTCCCCGTTATTCTTATGCACGAAATACAGGTGGTCAGGATGCGCCTTCGAAGCATAAAGGTTGACCGAATGAGTGGCAACGCCTCCCCAGTATGTCGCAAAATGTATTGTCAGGTAACCGTCTTCGGAATAAGTCAGCCAGTCAGGAGTACCGCTGCTGCTCACAATCTCTACAGGATCACTGTTGTTGAGCAATTCAGCAGTCGTCTTGTAACCGGTGTCGACGATGAATACCTGTGCGTCAGATGGGTTGGAATCGATTCCGTCCTCAATGTCGATATAGTTCGCATCCTTGGTCAGGAGGGAATCGATCCGGCTCACCGAGACCAGCTTGGTACACAGGTCACTCGACTTCCGGGTGTCGGAATAAGCCAGGAGAGCTCTGACTTCCTTATGGAAAGGATTCGGCCAGTTGTACGGCTCAAGAGTCGTGTTGTCATCCAACTGGAAATAGTAACGTCCTGCTTGCGAAGACTTTACGGTAACAATCGAATTAGCCCAACTGATACTTTCAGGCAGATTGGAGGCTGATCCACCATGCCATGGGTCACCATTGTAGTCTTCGATCTCTCCAGAGCAAGCCAGAAAGAGCAATGACATCAACAGGAGACAGAATCCTTTCTTTAATTCAGCAGTTTTTCTCATGGTTTCTATCCACTAAATCCCTCATTCGCGAAATCTTGCATAAAAATGATAAAAAAATTTCTAACTTGCGGCATAATATAGGACGAACCCCTCGAAATGAAGAAAAGAAAACTGTCCAGACTGGCCATCTCCCTCATCCCCATCATTGTGCTTGTCATCCTGCTGGCTTTGGACATCAGCATATTCGGAAGTGATGCCATCATGGGCGCAAGCCAAGTCGCACTGCTCTTCTCATCCGGAATCTGTATCTGGCTGGCCATGTGGCTGTTCAAGGTTCCATGGCACGAATTCGAAGAAGCCCTTAAGAGCAACATCGGAGATGTCACGGTAGCCCTTGTCATACTCTTCCTCATCGGAGCCATCTCCGGGACATGGACAATGAGCGGGATAGTCCCCACCTTCATCTACTACGGAGTCAAGATCATAAGCCCAAAGGTCTTCCTTCTTACGGCCTGTGTCATCTGTGCCCTGGTTTCGCTGATGATAGGCAGTTCATGGACCACCATCGCCACCATAGGTGTTGCACTCCTTGGCATCGGCAAGGCCGAAGGCTTCAGCGACGGACTTATCGCCGGCGCCATCATCTCGGGAGCATATTTCGGAGACAAGATATCTCCCATGTCGGACACCACCGTCCTAGCCTCGTCGATGAACAAGGTTCCCCTGTTCAAGCACATCCATTACATGTTCTTCACGACGGTCCCCTCGATCTGCATCACCCTCGTTATCTTCCTTGTCCTGGGACTGTCACATGACGGTACGGATTCCAACAACATCACGGCATTCACCACGGTCCTGTCAGAAAATTTCACGATTACTCCCTGGCTTCTGATAGTCCCCTTGCTCACAGGAATAATGATCGCCAGGAAGATGCCCGCCATCGTGGTCCTTGCACTTTCTACAGTTCTTGCAGCCATTGCAGCCGTGGTATTCCAGCCTTCGGTGATAGAAGGGATCGGTTCGTCTGCGGCAGTGGAAGGCACCCGGTGGAAGGTGATGTTCACAGGAATCGTCAAGACGGTCTATGACACCGTTTCTCTGGAAACAGGCAATCCTGAAGTCAACCAGCTGGTTACATCCAGAGGCATGACAGGAATGCTCAACACCGTGTACCTGATCATCTGCGCCATGTGCTTCGGTGCTTCCATGAAAGCAAGCGGCATGCTGAAGATCATAGCTTCTTTCATCCGTTCCTTCAGCAGGTCATGCGTAGGCCTTGTGACCTCTACGGTTGTCACCGGTACGTCCCTCAACGGCATCGTTTCCGACCAGTACCTTTCAATCATCCTGACTTCGAGCATATTCAAGGACGTCTATGAGAAGGAAGGATACGAAGCAAGGCTTCTCAGCCGTGCCGTGGAGGACTCGGCGACCGTTACTTCCCCCTTGTTCCCCTGGAGCAGCTGCGGAATGACGCAGTCCACGATCCTGGGAGTTTCCACGATCACCTATCTCCCCTACTGTTTTTTCAACCTTATCAGTCCGTTGATGAGCATAATAATAGCCCTGACAGGCTATAAAGTCGTCAGGGCTGTAAAACGCTGATCAGCAATTTAGTTCTGCTTCTTGAGAAGGTCGCGGATCTCTTCGAGAAGTACTACGTCATCCGGCTTGGGTGCGGGAGCCTCGGGCTCTGCAGGAGCTTCCTCTTTCTTCTCGGAGAGTGACTTTGCCTTATTGATGGCCTTGATCACCATGAAGATGCAGAGAGCGATGATAATGAAGTCGAAGATGACCTGGAGGAAATTACCCCATGTGAGGGCGACCTCAGGCTTGATTACTTCTCCGCCTTCCTCGACAGCCTTGCTGATGACCCACTTCCAGTCTGTAAAGTTGAGTCCGCCGCAAAGAGCGCCTACCAGAGGCATGATGATGTCACTCACGAGGGAAGTGACGATTTTGCCGAAGGCACCGCCGATGACCACACCGACAGCCATGTCAATGACATTGCCTTTCATAGCGAAGTCCTTGAATTCGGACCAGAATGATGATTTTGCCATAATGTGTGTTATTTGAGTGATGATAAAAATGCTTCCGCTTCATTAAGTGTCCCGGCCTTGCCGACATCCATCATCCTCAGGCCGTCTGCGACGATCCCGTAGACAGGATGTTTGGCGCATTCATTGATGTAAAAATCAATGATGGAAAACCTCTCTCCCCAGCCATCATCATCAAATATAGTGAATATTCTGTCAGAAATCAAATGTACTCCGTCAAAAGCAAATTTGCGACATTCAGACAGTTCCAAACCATCGTACGGAGTCTTGACCTCTCCGGTGGCCACATTTGTCCATCCGACAAGCCGCATTTCCCGGTCGAACAGGAGGTATCTCTGGGTCTTTCTCTCCGAGACCAGGATGCTGGCCAGAGCGCCTGGCTTCGACTGTGAGATAAACCACCTCAAGTCGAGATCAGAGAGTATGTCCACATTGTGCACCAGGAAGTTCCCGCCTTCGAGGAAAGGCCTTGCATGACGTATTCCTCCCCCGGTCTCACGCAGCAAATCACTTTCGTCCGAGAAAGAGACTCTGATTCCGAAATCTCCCTGGAGATGGACATATTCCCTGATCATGTCAGGGAAATGGTGGATATTGATCACAAGATCGTCGAACCCGGCACCCTTCAGCTTCGTCGCGACATGGTAGAGAAGCGGTTCCCCTCCGACCGGTACAAGAGCCTTGGGCATAGTGTCCGTCAATGGCCTGAGCCTTGTTCCGAGGCCGGCAGCAAAGATCATCGCCTTCATCTAGAGGATTTTTTCAATGTCCAGTTCCCTGTGGGTCACCGTGATCTTTATGTCATACTTTTCCGCCAGGCGGGCAGCCAGGTGCTCTGCACAGTAGACGGACCTATGCTGGCCACCTGTGCAGCCGAAGCAGACCTGCATATGGGTAAACTTCCTCTCCATGAAGCACTTGACATGGTTCTCAACCATAGCGTAGACATTGTCGAGGAACTTTGTGATTCCCCCGTCATCCTCGAGGAACTTGATCACTTCCTGGTCCAAGCCGGTAAACTGACGGTAGTACTCGAACTTCCCCGGGTTATTGATGGCTCGGCAGTCAAAGACGAAACCACCTCCGTTGCCAGAACGGTCGACAGGGATCCCTTTCTTGTAGGCGAAACTGAATATGCTGACCTCCAACCGTTTGTCCTCGACGATGTTGTTGAACTGCGACATCGTGGTGAGCTTGGTGAGAATGCCGTTGAGATAGGGATAGGAATCGAAAGGCTTCTGGAGCAGGCGTCTAAGGTTGCTTAGCGCATAGGGAACGCTTGCCAGGAAATGTGGTTTCTTTTCGAAATATCCCCTGAAACCATAGGCCCCCAGCACCTGGAGTGTCCTGAAGAGGACGAAAAGCCTGAGACGGTCATGAAAATGCTCCTCTTCGACCGGAACGTATTCTTTCAGAGACTCAAGGTAAGTACGGACCATCTCCTTCCTCAGCTGCTCCGGGTAGCGAGACCTGGCCTGCCAGACAAAGGATGCCACGTCGTAGTAGATGGGGCCTCTTCTCCCACCCTGGAAATCTATGAGATACGGTTCACCATCACGGACCATCACATTCCTGGCCTGGAAATCCCTGTACATGAAGGTTTCGCCCATGTCCTGCATCAGATCGTCACGAAGGCGCTCGAAATCCTCCTGAAGCCTGACCTCGTTGAATTCAAGTCCCGTCGCCTTAAGGAAGCAGTACTTGAAATAGTTGAGGTCGAACATGATCATCCTCTCATTGAAGGCAGGTTCAGGATAGCAGACATTCCAGTCCAGTTCCTTGGCTCCTTCGAACTGGATCTTAGGAAGCATGGCCATGGCCCGGCACAGAAGACGGCTCTCCTCCGGGCTGTATTCCCCGCTATCCCTTCCATGGGAGACCAGCTTGTAGAGCTGGTCGTCTCCTAGGTCTTCCTGGATGTAACGCATTCCATCGTCTGAAACCGCAAAAACCTCGGGGACGTTGATGCCTCTCGCACGGAAATGACGGCTGAGACTGATGAAGGCTTTGTTCTCCTCAAGGGAGGTACCGACTACACCTATAATGGAGATATTTCCGCCCTTGAGGCGGAAATATCTCCTGTTACTGCCGGAAGAATTCAACTCTTCCGTTTCTGTAGGTTTCTTTCCTGTGTAGCTTTCGAATAAATCGTTGAGCTTGTCCATTCAGAATTAATAGAGATTGCTGTATTTGACTCCGTTGGAGTCGTAATTGTATTTCTGGGCCAGCTTGCCGTACATCTGTCCGAGGACTTCGAGGTAAGGCTTGCCTTCCACGAGGGTAGTGCGGTAGACAGTGTCGTCGACCTTGTAGTAATCCACTCCGTCGAGAGTGATGATGTCATAGTCGTCAGGCAGTTCCTCTACGAGGGCTCCAGCCGGAGGGACGATGACCTCATACTGACCGTTGGAATTTACGATGTAGAACACGCCGTCCTGGTAGTAGTAAGGCTGGTTGGCGTAGGCGTAGCTCTGCGCCAGTCCGAGCCTGTTAGCCAGGCTGTAGGCATCGTTGGCCCTGGTAGTGTTCAGGGCGAAGGAGCTGTTCTGTGCCGCAATGGTTGCGTTATTCTGCGCAATGATGCGGTTCTGCTCGTCGATGATCCTGTTGTTGGCGTCGATGGCATTGTAGAGCCTGTAGGTGTTGTGATAGTACGCGAAGCGGACTGTCGAGAACACGAGGTCTGAGATTGCCAGGTCGATGCACACTCCGAAAGGAGGTCTGCAGATCACCCAGAAGCCATTGTAAGGCCTATAATAGATGCCGTTGTAGAAGCAGTAGTCAATTCCCCAATAGTGGAGTCTCCTGTAACGAGGAGGCAGGTAATTGACCCTGTAACCGTAGTAGTGAGTATGGTGACCCCAGAAGTGTCCCGGACGGTCATAGGCAAGGAAGTCGCGCTCCCTCGGAGGGATCCTGTGGACATTCCTGTCCTCGCCGATCCTCATGAAGTCATTCCTGGTTTCACGCATCACGTCGTTTCCGGCGCGAGACATGTTCTTGTCGTAGGTGGTGAGTCCGTTCCTGGTGGCATTGCCGACCCTCTGGGATTGCTCCCTTCTGGAATTGTCAGCAGTGCCGCGGGCGGAACTGCTCCTGGAAGAAGATCCTATCGGCTGGGCTATCCTCTGGGAAGAACTCCTGGAAGAGGTAGCAGAGCTTCTGGAGGTGGTGGCGGAGCTTCTGGAAGAAGAACCGGGATTCACCTGGGGACGGGAAGCCGTCGCGGAGCTCCTGGAACTGCTGCCGGAAGACGAGCTTCTGGCGGAAGAGGCCGAGCTTCTGGAGGTGGTTGCGGAACTTCTGGAAGAAGAACCGGGATTCACCTGAGGACGGGAAACCGTCGCGGAACTCCTGGAACTGCTGCCGGAAGACGAACTTCTGGCGGAAGAAGCCGAGCTCCTGGAAGTGGTGGCGGAACTTCTGGAAGAAGAACCGGTGTTCACCTGAGGACGGGAAACCGTCGCAGAACTCCTGGAACTGCTGCCGGAAGAGTAACCCCTGGAAGAAGAACTTCTGGAAACAGAGGAAGAGCTTCTGGGCGCTGAAGATGAACTTCTGGAGACAGAAGCACTGCTTCTGGAACTTGATGATGAGGAACCCCTCATCGAAGAACTATTCTGTGAAGAGGTGGTGCTCCTGGAGGAGCCGGAAGAACGTCTTGCCTGGGAATATGAATCCGCAGGGAATGCAACCATGGCCATAGCCACTATTGATGCGATTGCAATGTTGTAGATGTTTTTCATATCACCTTAGTTTTAGCTTATCAATCGTACATCAGGTACTTGCTGGAGAGTTCCTTGAAATCTTCGACATCCTTGGACCAGAAGTCTTTGATGTCTTCGACTTTCAGTCGCTTCTCAAAAGTCCTTCTTACATAATCCGTACCACAAACTTTATCGAACATGGCAAGACGCCCCTGGGATAGCTTGAAGGGGTTTTTCGATGGATAAAGTTCGTTTACGGCCTGCATCACGTAAAACTGGGTGAGGGTACAACATGCAGCCTCGAAATCTGTATAATGGTACTGCACTCCATGGAGCATCTTGCCCTGGGAGCTCCCGGAAAACGGCTTGAAATGGATTGTCCTGAACGCCACCCCGGGGATATCGTAACTTTCCAGGCGAGCCTTGAGCTTTTCTGCATCGATCCATTCTGCGGCAAAGACTTCGAAAGGAAGGGTGTAGCCTATCCCTATATTCAGGTAGCCCTGGAACTCTCCGGCGATGCCGGCGGAAGGATAGTCTATCGCGGTCTGGGGATATGGAATATTCGGGGATGGGAGAACCCATGGCAGACCGGTGTCTGCATAAAGCATATTCCTGTTCCACCCCTCCATCGGGACCACTTCAAGCTTGCACTTGAGGGGAGCCTCATTCCCCTTTTCGCCACAGTTAAGCCCTTCTTCATTGATCAGCACTGCAAGTTCGCCGACGGTAAGGCCATAGATGTAGGGAATCTTGAACTCGCTGACAAAGGAATGGAAGCCGTCTTCGACCAGGCAGCCTTCCACTTTGTTTCCCCCGAGGGGATTAGGCCTGTCAAGGACCATGACTTCTATATCCTGCTCCGCACAGGCACGCATCACAAGACCGAGCGTGCTGATAAAGGTGTAGGAACGGCTACCGACATCCTGTATGTCGTATATGACTACATCCAATCCAGAAAGCATCTCCGGAGTCGGTTTGCGGTGAGCCCCATAGACCGAGAAAACCGGCAATCCGGTCACCGGGTCCTTACCATCCTCTACACGGCCTCCAGCGTAGATGTCTCCCCTGACGCCATGCTCTGGGGCAAACAGTTTCTTAAGGTTGACCTCTGGTGCGGCATTGAGGATATCGATGGTTGAACGAAGCCTGCTGTCGACTCCGCTCGGATTGGTGACAAGGCCAACCCTCTTGCCTTCCAAACCACGGAAACCACTTTCTTCAAGGACTTCGATGCCTGGCTTGACCTGGGCATTTAGGGTGAGGGCTGCGAACATGGTCAATGCAGCCATCCAAAAAGACTTCTTATTCATCTTTCTTTTCTTTTGAGTTGGAAGCCTTACCGAAGGAAGGATCGATCTTAATCAAGGCGGTGACCAGGAAAGTGACCAGGCAGAAAGCCATCACAACCACGAAAAACTGATGGTAGCCAAGCCTGTCGGCAAGATAGCCGGAGACCATCCCAGGAAGCATGAGCCCGAGATAGGTGATGCCGGTACAGATGGAGTAATGCGAGGTCTTGAACTCTCCCTGGCTGAAATACAACATGTAAAGGGTAAGCGCCGTGAAGCCGAAACCGTAGCCGAACTGTTCTACGAATATGCAGGCGGTCACGAGACCTATCCCGACCTGATGTCCTGCACTTAGGTAGACGTAGACCAAGTCAGGGAGTGTCAGGGCAAGGACCATGGGCCAGAGCCATTTCTTGACACCGTCACGGCTGGCAAGGATGCCACCCAGGATGCCTCCGAGCATCAGTCCGATGACTCCGATAGTCCCATAAGCGATTCCGTACTGTTCGGCGCTGAGTCCAAGTCCTCCTTCAGAAGCAGGACGCAGCAGGAAGGTAGGGCTCATCTTGGTAAGCAGGGCCTCCGGGAAACGGAAGAGCAGGAGGAAGAGCAAGGCTACTACGGTTTCCTTAAAGGGGAACTTGGTAAAATAAGTCGAGAAAGAACGCCCGAGGGTCCTCCAGGTTTCACTGGCTGAGAGCTTACGCGGTTTGTCGTTGGCGCTTTCAGGAAGGTAGAACCTGTGATAGAGGGCTATGGCCAGGAAAAGGCCGGCAAGTCCGAAGAACACCAGGCTCCAGGAAAAAGCCACCCTGCCTCCGGAAGCCTTCTGGATCAGTCCGGCCACCGGGACGAGGACTCCGTTGCCGAAGATCACCGCAAGGCGGTAGACAGTATTCCTTATTCCTACGAAGAAAGATTGGTCGTGATCGTCAAGTTCAATCATGTAGTACCCGTCCGCAGCGATGTCGTGAGTCGCGCTCGAGAAACCCATAAGGAACAGGAAAAACATGATGCATTGGAACCACCATGAAGAGCCGATCGTGAAAGCGACTCCCGCGAAAGCGGCGCCCAGGAGCATCTGCATCGCGATGACCCACCAACGTTTTGTCTTGAATATGTCCACGAACGGGCTCCAGAGGGGTTTTATGATCCATGGAAGCTGGAGCCAGCTGGTGTAGAGGGCGATCTGGGTGTTGGTCATCCCCATCTGGAGCAGGATGACGACCGAGACACCGGTTACGATGATGTTGGGGAGACCTTCGGCCGCATAGACCGTAGGAATCCAGTACCAGGGTGACTTCTTATCTTTCATCAGTATTCGGTTTATTCAGCGGCCCGAGTTCGGAGCCGGGATAGTAGTGCGAAAGTATTGCATCGAAGGTGTAGCCTTTCGAGCCCATCACGGCAGCCCCTATCTGGCAGAGGCCGACTCCATGTCCCCATCCTGAGCCCTCCAGGACGAGCCTGTCCCCTTCCCACTTGACCTCGAAGGCGGAGCTCTTCAGATGTGACTCCGACAGCCACTTCCTGATTATCAGCTCCTTACCTATCACAAGATTCTTCCTTTCACCTCTGATCAGGAGCCTCTTCACACGGCCGGAAGGTCCCTTTTCCACAGGGACAAGATCATCAATCGTGCCGAAATCGATTCCTGAACGGCGTCGGACAAGTTCCGACAAGTCTTTCCTTGAATATTCAACCTTCCACCTGTAGAAATCCTTGGTCTCGAGGTCATAGTCATTGAGGACCTGGGAAAGGACTGTCTCATCTGAAGTGTCGCAGAACGGGGTCTCCCCTTCCTCCCAGGAAGGAGTGTCCGGGAGCGATTTGAGGTACGGCGGATCCTTTTCTTCCCAGCATGTGCTGAAGAGCTCCATCCTTCCGCCGCAGCATTTGGAAAAACGGGCGTCGCAAAGCTCGTCACCATATTTAAGGACAAGGCCCCAGGTCTGGTCCACCGCCTTGCGGACGGTGTCCCCAACTGCCATGGTAAGCCCCTGATAGCGTTGGCAATGGTCATCGGCGCAGACGTCGAAGAAGGCATGGTCCTGCTGGTCGAACCATTTGATATATTCCTCACCCTCAATGGGAGAAACCTCTTCATGAGTTTCCTGATGCCTTCCACGCTGGGCTATCCTGGACATCACCCATGACCTTGAAATGACTGCATGGGCCTTGAGGAACTCCAATCCTGCAGATGCCTTCATCTCGGAGGAAATCACGCTCAGAAGGTAATCCTCGACGCCGATGATATTCACTGCCCAGACCTTCCCCTCTGCAGCTATGAACTTGAGGGTTCCTGCGAATTTCTGGTCGACCTTCCGCTCCCAATGGAAACCGACTCCTATAGTAACGCCATATAGAACGAAGGAAGGTTCTGCAAACATCGTGGATTCGGTAACGGCTTCGAAATAAAGCTCATCGTAGAGAACACCGTTGTAGGAAATCCTTCCATCCTTGTAGGAGACCCTCTGCCTGCCTGCGCCATCTGAAATTATCTCAAAATCAATGTCCTGGCCCGACATGATGCCGACTTCCAGCTTTTCCTGGTCCCTGGTAAGGCGCCAGATTATCTCGCCCTCTTCTTCTCCGGAGATGCAGACTTCGTCCACGACTCCTTCCAGAAGGCCTGGACCGAGCTTGTTGAAATCCTCTTCACTCGTGGTAATGAATACACCACCCATGTCAGCACAACCGGGGCTCATGGCAAGATGGTCAGGCCCCTGTGAAAAATAATTGTGAGGGCGATGCTTTTCACGGAAGATAACCACAGCCCTGTACTCCCCTTCCGAGAACCAGCTCAGGATGTTGATCCGAGGCTCGGGATCACCTTCCTTGACAGGGGCACAGTCCAGCAGGCGGTAAAACAGCTTTGCCATCGACTTCGGAGTGGACGCATGCAAGACGAAAACTCCCTTGGCATACCTCTTCAGATGGAAAAGCCTGGCTTCCTTGACACTTGAAAGATACTCAAGGTCTGCAGAATGATCCTTTCCCAAAAGACCTTCTACATGGACAGCGAGTGGCATGAGATCCATGGGGCATGCCTGGAAATGCATGTGGTCGGGAGCGGATGCCCCGCTCCTGGGACCGTTGTAAAAGCACAGGAAACTCCGGCAGGAGCGTGTGAAGTCCAGCATGTCCTGGAAACGGTGCCAGATGGACTGAGGAGTGTGCTTGGTGCTGGAGATGACCAGATGATGCGGGAATATCGGGAACGGATTGAGGGTGACACGGTACTTCCGGCCCTTCCTGCCTTCAAAATCAATGTGATACTGCTCTGCCGGCCTGTTCTCAAGGCAGAGGAAACAAGGCCTGGCGGCGATGGATGCAGGATCGAGGGCGGCATCGGACGAAATCTTCCGGGAAGGGTTCAATTGGACCTTCACCTTCACTCCGCCCAGATTGAGGTGTTTCACCCTGGCCTTCTTCAGGTCACGATAGTTCTCTGAAGCCAGAGGCCAGACGGATAGCTGGTCGCCGATGAATTTTTCGAGATCCTGGTCTGTCATAGGAGGGCGAGCAAAGTGTCCTTTATGGAGGCAAATTCCTGTTCGAAATTAGGGGTGAACAGGCCCTTGCCGATGGACGCTTCTATCTCCTCCATGCTCCAATAGCGGCCCTCAAGGACTTCTTCATTGTGAGGATCCAGGTGGAAATTACCCACCGCAGCAAAGACATTGATTAGTTCCCTTTCCCTGGGAGATTCCCAAAGATAGGTCTTCAGGTAGACGGGGTTGAAGCCGCGGAAACCAAGTTCCTCTGAAGCTTCCCTGAACAGAGCCGTCTCCAACAGCTCTCCGTAGTCGATATGTCCTCCGACAGCAGTGTCCCACATCCCGGGGAAGGAACGTTTGCGGAAAGAACGCCTCTGGATGAATAGTTCCCCGTTACGGTTTATGATGTGAAGATGGATGACCGGATGCAGGAGCATCGTTCCCCCATGGACATCTATTCTCGCAGCCTGGCCGATCACCAGCCCGTTTTCTTCGACGACAGGCACCATTTCACAGCCCGGACGGGCATGGCTGCCAGGATTGTCGGCAGTCGGAAGCGGGAGGACCGGAGCAGGGTCGTAGGGGTAGATCAGTTCAAACATAAGCTTCAGGAGATCAGGCCATGGCCAATAGTACCAGCAACTGGGCAACAAGGACCCTCATGAACATCGACAGAGGATAGACGGTGGCGTAGTTGACAGAAGGATAATCAGTTCCGTAAGCGCCCTGGGTAAAGGCCAGCACCGCAGGATCGGTAGTTCCGCCAGAAATGAGACCGCAGATCTGGTAGAAGTTGAGCTTGCAGGCATATCTTGCGATCAGGCCGATCGTAAGGACCGGGATGAAGGTAATGAGCGCTCCGTAAAGGATCCACCAGTAGCCTCCGCCTAGGATTGAACTCACGAAGTTCTGACCTGCGCCGAGACCGACTGCCGCCATGAAGAAGGCTATTCCTATCTCCCGGAGCATCATGTTGGCACTCTTGGTAGTGTAGATGGTAATCTTCCACTTTGGTCCGAAATAGCCCAGGAGGATTGCAATGATGAGCGGACCTCCTGCAAGCCCGAGCTTGATCGGCTGCGGAATGCCGGGGAACTTAAGGGGCAGCGATCCGAAGATCACACCAAGGGCTATTCCGAAGAATATAGGAATAAGATTGGGCTTGTCCAGACCGGTCATGGTGTTTCCTACAAGATCGGAAACCGCATTGACTCCTGACTCAGGGCCGACAATCTGGAGGTTGTCACCCATCTGGATAAAAAGGTTGGGCCTTGCGACCAGGTCGATGCCGGTCCTCGTGATCCTGGTGACATTCACTCCGTAATGTGCCCTGATGTTGAGATCCTTCAGTTTGACGCCGGTGAGCGAAGGCTTGGTGACGATCACCCTCCTGGAGACGGTCTTGGTGTCCATCTTCTGCCAGTCAGCGATGTGCATGGGGACTTCTTTTCCGAACAGTATCCGGATGTGGTCTACATCTTCCTGGGATGTTACGATCAGCAGTTTGTCTCCCTGGTGTAGGACGGTATCCGGACCGGGAACCGAAATCTCGTCTCCGCGGAGCATCCTGGAGACCACCAGATCCTCTCCTACGTCCTTGATGACAACTGAAAGCTTTTCTCCGAATATCGCAGGATTCTCGACTTCGCAATGCATCCTGCGAGCCTGGCTGCCGGTATCTTCTTCCTTGTCAAGTTCTGCCTTTTCGTTCCCCAGATCTACTTTGAACAACGACTTGAAGACGATTATCAAGGCAATTACAAGAAGAACACCCAGAGGATAAGCGACAGCATAAGCTGATGCAAGTCCGGAGGTGGCACTCGTAACTTCCGAGGCAAGGACGCCTTCGGAACGCATGATGTCTCCCATCGTCTGCTGGGCGGCACCGAGTCCCGGAGTGTTGGTGACTGCTCCCGACATGACGCCAGTCATGGTGCGAAGGTCCTCACCGGTGATGAAATGTATGGCCACAGTGACTCCCACAGCAAGCAGGACCATGCAGACAGCAAGGAGATTCATCATGAAGCCTCCTTTCTTGAAAGAATGGAAAAAGCCCGGGCCTACCTGGAGACCGATGGAGAAGACGAACAGGATCAGACCGAAGTCTTTCATGAAATTCATGACAGTCGTGTCGACCCTGACTCCGAAATGGCTCAATATGATTGCTACGAACAGGATCCATGTCGATCCTATGGAGACTCCTTTTATCTTGAAGCGTCCGAGCCAGAGGCCGGTTGCGATGACTACAGCAAAAACAAGAATGGAATGGGCGATGCCTGGGCCCATGATCAAATCTCTCATTTCAACGGATAATTTATTATTTGAAGTTCTTCAGGCGAGTAGAGGATGGAATCGAATACTCCAGGATTAAGACGGGCAACTACCGTGAAAACTATCAATGCAAGCAGGACGGTCCCGATGACGATCAGGAATATACCAGGCCAGCCAAGCCGCCTTCTTCGGATCTCTGTGATTGACGGTTCTGCCGATGCAGGCAGAGCAGCTGGTTCTGCAGGTACAGCCGGTTCAGCAGGGACGGGTTCTGAGACTATCTGATGGAGTTCCTGGACCGCCGTAGAGACTTCCTCGGGAGTCTCTTCATGAGTCTTCAAGGAGACAGGTTCAAGTCCGAACCCGTAAGGATAAATGTCCAGATCCTCATCGGCAATGAAAAAGAAAGTATTCTCTTTCGTAGCCCTCAACCTTCCAAGGCCAGGAAGCTGAACTGCTTTCTTGGTCTGGAGGGTTTCCCGGAGGCCATCGATGAAGCCTTCCAGAATCTTCCTGGAAGCCTCCATGTCAGTTCCGTTGGCCTGTGAATAGAAATCTATGAGGAGGGTGTCATCTTCGTTCCAGCGCTGTCGGAAAGAGAGCCGCCTGTAAGGTGGATTGATCGTGTAACCCTTATCGGAGAAAGTTGAAGGCATCAACTCTGAGACGAAGGTCCCGAGGCCTGGAAGCGCAACTTCATCATTCTGGGTTATCAAATTCTTGACTATGTCCGAGAAAAGGTCAATATCCATCTCCTTCGCCGAAAGTTGTCACAAAGGTACACAAAAAAAAGTACAAAAAAATTTGGAGAAACAGGTTTTTGTTGTACCTTTGCAATCCCGAAAGGGAAATGCTCCCAAGAGCAGATTAAAATTCCTCAATAGCTCAGTTGGTTAGAGCACCTGACTGTTAATCAGGGGGTCGCAGGTTCAAGTCCTGCTTGAGGAGCCAAAGCGGACAAATCATCGGAAACGACGGTTTGTCCGCTTTCTTTTTTTATTACAATATGGTTCCCTCTCAAGGGATGTTGCGGAAATAGTCGATGCACTTCCGGATGTCGGGAACTGAATTGTCCCAGTTGTACTCATACTCGATGGCGAAATAGCCCTTGAAGCCCTGTTCCTCGAGGATTCCGAGCATGGCAGGAACATCCAGCACACCTGTCCCCCAGATTACATCATGAGGTCCTCCCTCCGCATTTTCAGAAGCTATATCCTTGAAATGCAGGGAGATGATTCTTCCGTCAAGTTTCCTCAGACAGTCCAGGTGATCCAGACCGCACCTCTTCCAATGGCCTACATCGGCGCAGGATCCAAGACGCGCAGACCTTCCTGACACTGCAGCAAGCAGGCTGTCAGGAGTCCAGTAGGTAGAGGGCTTCGGGTGGTTATGGACAGAAACTGCTATCCCATATTCATCCGATAATTTCTCGACAAGGTCCCAGTCCGCCATCGGAGGTTCCGCGGAAATATATTCCAGTCCCATCGCCTTGGCGAACTCGAACTCCTTCTCCCACTCGGAAGGGTCCGAAGGAACGAACACCCCGGAGCCGACTATCTTCACGCCCTTCGAGGCAGCCAGGTCGAGAATCTCCTTCCGCGTGTCCTCGTCCATCGAATAACCGAAGGCCTGGTCACCCCACTTGCCTCCGAGACGGTGGCCGGGATAGGCCTCAATGTAACCCAGGCCAAGCTCGGCAGTCTTGTCCAGGGCCTCCTCGAAGGAGAACTTGTGGAAGGTGTAGGACTGGATGGCAAGTTTCCAGTCATTGCGCTCGGCAATGCTCTTTTTCGGAGAGCAAGCGGCAACGGCCGCCAGGATTACGGCGGCCGCTGCGAAAAGTATTGATTTCCTAGTCATTGGGCATGTCTGGTAAGGAATAACCGTTGCGATAGGTGTGCCTGATCCATTCCTCGGCCATCATCTTGGCATTGAACTCGGCGTAGCGACGGTCGAAGCGGGGATCTCCGTCGATGACCTTGAAGTCGTCGTAATTGACGATCTTGATCTTGTCCGAGTCGGAAATATTGGTGAAGCGCATGTTCTCGCCATCCCACTTGAGCTCGCGATGGAGTCCGGTGGGACCTGAAAGACGGACGGCGAGGACACCCATGTCCACCATCTCAGTGAAAGGACCGGAAATCTGGAAGTTGGAAGAGGTCTCCACGCGGTTTTCAGGATTCTCCTTGCAGGCGCGGATCCAATCCTGCTCATGTGCATCGGTGCTCCAGATGTCGCCGTTGCCTCCCGGAACCCTTCTGATGACGGGAGCAGGTTCCTTGAAATACTCCATGGAAGAAGCAGGAAGCAGGGTGGGCTTGAGACCGTAGCATCCGGCCATGATCTTACCCTTGGTACCGACGAAGATAAGCCCTCCGTTCTCATCACCCATCATGACTCCGTCAGGAAGCTCTTCGGGGCGGTCGGGAAGAAGGCCGCCGTCGTACCAGTGTACCTTCACCTCCGGCATGCGGACATTGCCTTTCGGAGCCCTTGCAGGGAAGGTGTAGGTAATCTTCTCGGCATGGGGCGGTGAATAGAGGTTGCTCAAGGTCGAACTGGCCATGACGCTTGTAGGATACTTGATTCCGAGAGCCATCACGACAGGGTCCATGATGTGGCAGGCCATGTCGCCGAGGGCTCCGGTACCGAAATCATAGAAACCACGCCAGTTCCAGGGGGTGTAGGCTGGATCATAAGGCCGCATCTCCGCAGGGCCTATGAACAGGTCCCAGTCAAGTGTTTTCGGAACCTTGACTCCCCCGGCAGGCTGCATGAGTCCCTGAGGCCATATCGGACGGTCAGTCCAGCAATGGACTTCATAGACATCGCCTATGACTCCGGACCAGATCCATTCGGAGAGCTGACGGCAGTCATCGAAAGAATTGCCCTGGTTGCCCATCTGGGTCGCAACCCTGTATTTCTTGGCAAGTTTGGTAAGGAGCCTGGCCTCATAGACAGAATGTGTCAGAGGCTTCTGGACATAGACATGCTTGCCAAGGGTCATGGCATGAGCAGCCACGACGGCATGTGTGTGGTCCGGAGTGGCAACGAGCACCGCATCGATGTCCTTGCCCATCTGGTCGAACATGACTCTCCAGTCCTTGAAACGCTTGGCAGAAGGATAGTCATTGAAGGTCTTCATGGCGTACGTCCAGTCCACGTCGCATAGGGCGACAATGTTTTCAGTAGCCATATTCTTAAGATTCCTGCGGCCTACTCCTCCGATGCCGACTCCGGCGATGTTGAGCTTGTCACTCGGAGCTACATGCCCGAGGGTCCTGCCGAGGACGTGGCTAGGTACGATTGTAAAAGCAGCCGCTCCGGCCGCTGCCGTAATTCCGGTCTTGATGAAGTCTCTTCTGGATAATTCCTTCATATTGTGTTTAATTATGTAGATAGCTTGAAACTAGAAATAGTCCACAATTTCAAATATAATAAAAAATGGCTAAATTTACGTTCATCAATAACCGATTGTTTTTACAACCACAGACACAATCATGAGCAATAACATTGACAGGAGAGTATTCATGAAAAGGCTCGCTGGAGCCGGTGCCCTCATCGCCACTTCACAACTTCCGGTCCTTGCTGAAGACAAGCCGGAAGTTTTCTCTCAGAGAGGAAGATACGAACGTCTTTCCCTGAGCTACGCTGTGGTCGAGATAGGACTGGAGAAACCCTTCTCAGTCCTTCATATTTCCGACTCTCATCTCACTGCCGCTTATCCCCATGAGAACGCCAAGAAGCAGGAACTGAATGCAAAACGCACGGTCACCTTCGGAGGCAGGCAGGAAGAGGCACTCAGGGATGCACTGGCTTGGGCGAAACAGCATGTCGACTACATAGTCCACACCGGAGACATCATAGACTGGCAGAGCGAGGCCAATTTCGACCTGGTGAAGAAATATTTCGGGACCTCGCTCATCGGGGCCCTTGGCAATCATGAGTTCAGCACTGACATGTGGCTCAGTGAGCCGAAGGAGGAAAGGAACGAAGCCTACAAAGACAACACAAGAGAGAAACTCCAGAGCGTCTATCCCTTCGACGTCAGTTTCCAGTCACAGGTGGTGAACGGAGTCAACTTCATAACCCTGGACGATGTGTACGGCTACGTGACCGGAGAGCAATTCGCCAAGTTCAGGCAGGAAGCCAGGAAAGGGCTGCCGATCGTACTCTGCATGCACGTTCCTTTCTTCACGGATGTGATCTGGAGAGCCCACGTCCGCTTCTGGAGTGACAAAGGCCCCATGAATTACAGTGCCCTGCCCGAGGCGACAGGAGACTACAAGGCACAACTCGAAGATCCCGTGACAAGGGACTTCATCGCCTACCTTAAGAGAGAACCTCTATTGAAATGCATCCTGGCCGGACATGAGCACATCACTGTGGAAGACCGTTTCTCCCCTACCTGCAGGGAATATGTAGTAGGCGGCAACTTCCTCTTCCACGGTCAGGAAGTCCTGTTTATCTGACATAATCAAACACAATGAATATGAAACGTTTCCTTGTCCTTGCGGTCCTTATTTCACTGGCCGCTTGTTCTCCCAAGAACGGGAACCTTCCCAGAGGCAAGGCTTCTGCCCAAATGGACAAAGCCATGTCTGAATATCTCCAAGCTGTCAAGGACTGCGCGGAGGATCTTCACAGCATCATGGTAGTCCAGCACGGGAAAGTCCTGGCTGAACATTTCTTCGTGCCGGACACCGCCCATGTCCTTCACTCCGTGAGCAAGACTTTCACCTCGACAGCCGTGGGATTCGCGATCTCCGAAGGTCTGCTTCACCTGGATGACAAGATAGTGGACCTTTTCCCCGAAAGCGTGCCTGAAAATGCGTCGGACACACTATCAAGGATTACCATCAGGCACCTCCTGACCATGAACTCCGGCCACGGAAAGGATCCGACAGGCTCGGTGCGCAGCAATGACGGCGACTGGGTCAGGGGTTTCATGGAATGGCCCATTGAATATGAGCCCGGCACCTGCTACTGCTACAACAGCCTCGGAACCTACGTTCTCTCGGCTGCTGTCCAGAAGGTCACCGGCCAGAAAGTGGTCGACTACCTCGAAAGCCGCCTCTGGCAGCCTCTCGGTATTGAAAAACCTAAGTGGCTGGAGAGTCCGGCCGGAATCAACACAGGCGGATGGGGCCTCTATCTCCACACCGAGGACCTTGCCAAGATGGGTCTCTGCATCCTGAACGGAGGCAAGTTCGCAGGCAAACAGGTCATTCCTGCCGACTGGGTCAAGGAAATGAGCGCGAAGCAAGTCCCGTGCTGCCCTGCAGGTACGAATGAAGTTCAGATGCGTGAAAGAAATGTCGATCCTGCCACCAGCGACTGGCTCCAGGGTTACGGCTACCAGATGTGGCGCTGCCGCCACAACGCCTTCCGAGCCGACGGTGCCTACGGCCAGTACATCATAGTTATTCCCGAGAAGGATGCAGTGGTAGTGACCACAGCCCAGATCGGAGACATGCAGGAAGAGATCAACCTTATCTGGGATCACATCCTCCCGGCATTATAAAATACCATCATGAAAAAGTTAATAGCAATATGCGCCGCCCTGGCCATAGGGATGGCGGCCTGGGCCCAGCAAGCCCTCGGCCCGGGAACCGGCCTGGTCTCCCCCGAAATCAATCCTGACCACAGTGTCACCTTCAGGCTCTTCGCTCCCAAGGCCATCAAGGTCCAAGTGACCGGAGACTTCATGAAAGGCAGCGCCGACATGGAAGAAGGGAAGGACGGAGTCTGGACCTTCACTACCAAGCCTCTCGAAGGCGAGCTCTATTCTTACAGCTTCATCGTGGACGGCATGAGGACTATGGATCCTTCCAACATCTACCGCAACAGGGATGTTGCGACCTGGACCAACATATTCACCCTCAGCGCCGAGCAGGGTGACAAGGGATGGTATTACGAAGCCCATGACGTGCCGCACGGCACAGTCTCACATGTCTGGTACGACAGTCCCACCCTCGGAACCAACCGCCGCCTGACAGTCTACACCCCTGCCGGATATGAAGGAGGAAAGGCAAAGTATCCTGTACTCTACCTGCTCCATGGGTCCGGAGGAGACGAAGACGCCTGGTCCGACCTTGGCCGCACTGTCCAGATCATGGACAACCTTATCGCTGAAGGGAAGGCAAAACCCATGATCGTGGTCATGCCCAACGGAGTCTGGTTCAACAAGGCAGCCCCCGGAGCCGCTGTTAACATGTTCCAGCCGACCTTTGCCAACAGCCGTTCGCAGTCCACCATCGAGGTTGAGAACAGTTTCCCTGACATAATGGCTTTCATCGAGAAGAACTACAGGGTTGCAAAAGGTTACGCCAACACCGCAGTCGCAGGCCTCTCCATGGGAGGAAGGCAGTCCTGCATGCTTTCACTCCACTACCCTGATAAATTCGGATACGTCGGGCTGTTCTCAGGAGTGGCGGTTCCTGAAGGAAACGAGGCTGCTTTCGACGCTGTGTTTGCAGCAAAGCCCAGACTCTATTGGATAGGTTGCGGCAAGGATGACGGAATAATCGTCAACTCCCGCAAGCTCAAGGCTTTCTGTGATGAACGCGGCTATCCCGCCACCCTTTACGAATCAGAAGGCGGACACATCTGGAGAAACTGGAGGGTCTACCTGACTCTTTTCGCACAAAAACTTTTCAAATAACGATCTATATGGACAGAAGAGACTTCCTGAAGGGTTCGGCCATGGCAACGGCAGCCCTGATGTTTGACTGGGAAAAGGCATTTGCTGCCGGAGCAAACGCTCCCGCGGTGGGCAAAGTATGGAAAGGCTGGAAGCCAGGGCATTTCCAGGCCCATTTCATCTACACCGGAGTTTCCGAATCGATATTCATGATATTCCCGGACGGAACGACGATGCTGCTTGACTGCGGCGACCACAACGCTGTCGGTCGTGGCAAATTGGCTGTGCCGGTACTGCCCTCCCCTGACAAACATGCCGGAGAATGGATCGCCAGGTACATAAAGCGTGTCAATCCGAACGGCAGGAAGGTAGATTACATGATGCTCTCGCATTACCACACGGATCACGGTGGCAGTGCTTCCTTTTATGCCGACAAGGTCACCCGTGCCGGAGGAGACTACATCATGAGCGGGTTCTCCCAAGCTGCTGAATACCTTGATTTCTCGAAGGCTTTCGACCGCTGCTGGCCTGACTACAACGATCCTCTCCCCCTCATAGAGCGCTCCGCCAACAATGTCACACACATGAGGAACTTCTACGACTTCATGATCCGTCATCGCGGAATGACAGTCGAAAAGTTCAGGGTCGGAGCTACGGACCAGGTCAGTATGCTCCGTTCTCCCGGCAAGTACCCGGAATTCTCGATCAGGAACATTTGCGGCAACGGAAGGATAGCCGCACCGGACGGACGGGTCATCGACCTCTATGCAGAAAGGAAGAAAGATAATCCTGAATATTTCAACGAGAACGGCATGAGCATCGGAATGATCATCTCCTACGGTCCATTCAAGTTCTACACTGCCGGAGACTTCTCCGACTCATGGAAGCTTCCTGACGGCAGCACTTTCCAGGTAGAGGAAGCGATAGCGGAAGTCTGCCCGAAGGTAAACGTTGCCAAGATAAACCATCACGGCCACTACTCAATGCCTGCAAAACTCCTTGGTGCCCTTCAGGCGCAAGTCTACGTCAGCTGTGTCTGGGACCAGCTTCACAACGTGGCTCCGGTGATGGAGAGGATTGCAGACCGGTCAATCTACACAGGAGACAGGATAGTATGTCCGGGAATATTCCCTAAGGAAAGAAGGGAGGAGGATGCAGGCAAGGCCTGGCTGGACGTGATCAACACATCTTCATTCGACGGAGGCCACGTCGTGCTTGATGTGACGAAGGGAGGGAAGGATTATTCAATCACCTACCTGACCGCCGCCGACGAATCGATGAAAGTACTGAGTGTCTTGAACTTCAAATCCTAGTCTCTGAGGAAAAGACCTCAACGTACCTCGAAGGAAGCCTCGCTTCTGAATGGCCTGCCGTCCGCAGAGATGCCTTCGGCGACTATCTTGAACCGGCCGGGATAGGAAGGAGTCCTGACCTGCACGCTGGTATTCTCACCTGCTTTCAGATCGATCTGGGGAAGCCAGTAAAGAGTGTTGCGGAAGTCTTCACCTCCTTCCGGCAGGTTCGGACAAGTAAAAGCAACCGGATAGGCTTCTCCCTGCCAGTCCACTATCACGACATTCCTGTCGAACTTGAACGATGAGATGTCTCCCGTCTTGGTAACGAAGTCAACTACGCCGTTGAAGATTGCATTACCAAGGGAATAGTTGTAAGGATATATCAGGATATCCCCGACAAGCATGGCATCGAACTCGAGGAGTTTCTCCACATCTTTCACCGGTACACCGTCGATCAGGACAAGCATGTTGCCGGAAAACTCCAGATTGTCCCTCACTACACCTTCCAGGACAGTCTGTATCTGCGGTCTACCCTTGATGTCCTTACGTATGCGAAGGTCGGGGGTGATCTCCACCAGGGTTTCCCTGATTGTAGGGAAACGACGATAGTCGTCCAGGTGGTAACGCTTGCACAGATCATCTGCCAGGAAGATACTTCCCCTCTTTGGAAGGAATTCCGCCAGGGTGTCAAGGCTGTACCGTCCGGGAGTAAGGAGGGACTTCATCCGCTTCTCCAGGGCGTCTTTTGACGCTTCAGAAAGCTTGAGGGATGGGATAGAAGGCACCTTGACACCGAGGAAAGGTGACTCTATGACCAGACGGCACTCGCGGGAGTCGTCCAGCCCCACTATCTCACAGACCATGTCACGGTCACCGTAGATGTTGCCCGTACGGAAACTTGCCGTGCCGTCGGCCGAAATCTTGCCGGCATAGACATCCTCGGCATAGCCAGGGAAAGCTACTACCGCCAGCAAGTCCAGGTCCTGCGTCACGGTAGAGGCATCGGCACCGAAAAGGCGGCCATGCAAGGTCTCACCTTCCTTATCCTCGGCACTGCCCTGGAATGGAGCAAAAGGTGTTCCCACAAAATCCACTATTGATTTCCCGTCAGGAGCGATGATTCCGTCATCGCAATGGACGGAAAGGCTTAAGGATGCACCGGAAGGCAGACTGTTGCCGATGTTCAGCGTAACCGCTGAAGACCTTGGTACCGAAGATTCAACTCCGATACTGAGAGGGCCGGAGGCAATATTATCCTTGGCTGCCAAAGCAGCATAGGCGGAAGGATCGACGATATCGACTCCTCCCTTGACTCTCAAGCCCGAAGATGTGTTGAACACAGAAAGGAGCCTTGCATCGGCATGGACATCACTTCTTCCCCTTGAAGAGGCTGTGTAGCCTACGAGAGTGTAGTTGCCGGTGTGGGCAGAAACAGGAATCTGGAACGCACCGGATCCCCTGCCGCCTACCATGGCAATCTTGCAAGTCACAAGGGTACCGCTGACGGATGACATTTCCAGATATGCGACGCTGTTCTCATGAGAGAGACTGCCAGTCGTCGCATCAATACTGAAAACTGAGCACCAGACAGTTTCCCCTGAGAGGTAGACATCTTTGTCCGTCGAGACCCACACTCTTTCTGAAACCTCGGCAAAGAGCACAGTAGGAAAAACGAGCAGGGCGGCTGATATGATTATGGCTATCTGTTTCATAACGTTTATTCTGAAGGGGTTGGCCAGAATGGAGGCTTGATTTTCGTGCCGCCTATAGCAGTACATTCGACGCACTTTTTATTGACCCAGATATCAGGAGAATCCGTGGGACGCAAATCGTACAGATAGGCATCTGCCGGGGAGAGCGGGGTCAACATGCCTGACAGTGTGACAGGAGGAGGAACATTACCGCCCGGCTCAGCAGGTGGAATGAACAGGTCGGAGATGTACATGCTTGTTTCCGTAACCCGCGATGCCTCTATATAGCCATAGACGACCTCCAAGGGATCATCATCCGAGAAAATGTTACCGATTATCTGGCTGGGATCCGGCTGTGAAAGTGATCCTGTAGAAGTCGAGTTGACTTCGATTGAATGAAGATATTCGTAACACTCTTCTGAAATGTTCCTTGCCTTGACCTTAATGTAATAGAGGGTCTGCATCCTGAGTTCCCTTCTGTCAATGTCGAGGAAGCTGTAGTCGGCAATGCGCTCGCCACCGGTACTCTTAGCTATCGCCAATCCTGCCTGGTGCGAATTGTCATAACTCCAGCAATAGTAGAGCGGAGGAATCCGGCCTTCGTAGGATCGGACCTTCTGGGTCACGGGATCGTAATAGTATTGTGCCAGGTACTCTGAATGGAACTCCCAGATCTCTTCGTAATCCCAACGGAAGCAGCCGGATCCTTCGACAGAGGAGAGGCTGAGCCACAGATGGACATAGGGATCGATGTAGATGTCATCGCTCCAGGTGAAAGACAAGTCATCGATCACAGGTGCCTTCTGGACTTCCTTCCACTCTGAAGAATAGAAAGTCGAATTGCCTGCTACCGGGGTTGCCAAACGGATCCTCAGGCGATACTTCCTGTCCGCGGAAGCCTTCGTCATGTCGATCGAGAACGAGTCTGACGCGTCCGATGATTCGGGATAATACTCCCCTCCTGCATCGTCTTCAATCCAGACCCACCCTCGGACAGGGGCAACATCGTCTCCGGACAGGGGCTCTATCGAACTCAAGGTAAAACTGCTTACATCTCCTATCAGGATGTCACCCTCTACGACAAGGCCCTTAGCATCATCTGTTCTGATGTCAGGTTCGAATTCATAGACGCAGCCGAACGCAACAAAAGCAGCTATTGCCAATAAAAGAATCTTTTTCATCAGAATAGGATGTTCAGGTTGATGTAAGGGATCTGGGTAGCGAAGACACAGACACGGTAGCCTTTGAGGTTCCGCCCCTGGTCGGTTGAGTAATAGACCGAATAGGTGTTCTTCCTTCCGGTGACATTGTAGCACCCAAGAGTTATGGAGGTGTGCGTCAGTGCCTTGAGGGAGTGACCTGGGTCTATGTTTATAGCAAGGTCAAGACGGAAATAGTCCGGAATCCTGTAGCTGTTCCTTGCTGAATAGGCAAGGCGGTAACCGCCTCCGTAGTAATAGTATCCCACAGGAATCGTCACAGGACGGCCCGTCGAATAATCGACATTGGCAGAAAGACTGTAACGAGCTGTGATCGCATAATTTGCGACAAGCTTGAAATCATGGGGTTTGTCATAGGATGCACTGTACCAGTCACCCCTGTTGATAGTGTTGATACCCCTGTCCTCCATCTCCTGCAGGAAGGTCCTGGAATAGGAATATGAAGCCCAGCCGCTGAGCTTGCCGACCGTCTTCTTGGCCATGAATTCAACTCCGTAAGCCTTCCCCCTGGTGCGGACGAGATCGTCAGCAAGACGGTCGTTCATGGTCAGTGTAGCCCCTGACTTGTAGTCCAGCACATTCCAAGTGTTCTTCCAATAGCCTTCCAAAGAGAGGTCCATCTTTCCGTCGAATACGGTCCAATACATTCCACCCGCACCCTGCCAGCCGTCAACCGGGCGGATGTCCGCATCACAGAGTTTCCACGTATCCATGGGGGAAATGGCAGTAGTGTTGGAGATAAGATGGATGTACTGTCTCATCGAATTGAAGCCGGCCTTGAATGAAAGATTGCCGTTGACTGAATATTTACCCGAAAGCCTGAACTCAGGCCCCAGGTAGAACTTGGCCGGATCCTTTGCGTAGAACGAGGACACCCTGACACCATAGTCAAGCTGGATCTTCTCCCCTGGGGACCACACATCGCCTGCATAGATTGAAGGTTGTAAGGCATATTCAGTGGTCAGGGACCTTTCGATGATCGCAGATTTGGTCGTAAGGGGCTTCAGGTGACCACCCTCAAGAGCGTAGCCAAGGACTTCCATTCCATAGGTTGCTACATGCTTCTCACCGGCAGTCTCGAACTTGAGTCGATAAAAAGCCTGGTTTATGGCCGTCTCTAGGTTATAGGCGTCAAATTCAGAGTGATGCGGCATTTCATCAAGGATATTTCCGTAGAGGTCATAGCCGGCGCTCATCACGAAGGAAGTCTTGCCTGCACCCCTGTGTTTCCACCTGGCAGCCGCATTCAGGCTGTTATAGTGGAAGGTTGTGTCAGGGCTGAATGAGAAATCGTCCTTAGACCAGTAACCGTACAGCTGGAATGTGTTGTTGTCACCGGCTTTATGGGTAAACCCGAAATTCAGGTCGGAAAAGTCAGCAGTTCCATCCTTGTAATTGCTGCTCTTGATCCTCTTGAGCATCCAGTCGGAATAAGTCATCCTGCCACCGAGAAGGAAGGAAGTCTTCCCTTTCTTAAGCGGTCCCTCAAGGTGGAGGCGGCTGGTCATGAGGCCTATTCCAAGGGAACCATTGAACTTCTCCATGCTCCCGTCCTTTCCCTTGACATCCAGAACGGATGACACCCTGCCACCATATTCAGCGGGTATAGAACTCTTAAGAAGATCCACCCCTTCTACGACATCCGGGTTGAAAGCAGAGAAGACTCCGAACATGTGGCTTGGGTTATAGATTGTTCCTTCGTTGAAAAGGATCAGGTTCTGGTCGGCGGAACCGCCGCGCACGTTGAAGCCACCGGAGGCTTCTCCCACGGTCTTGACCCCGGGCAGAGTCAGGACAGCCCTAAGGATGTCTCCTTCTCCGAATGCGGAAGGGATCTTGTTTATCGTCTTGATGCTCACACGCTCAAGGCCGATCTTTGCAGTACGGTGGTTCATCCTCGTGTCTGCGGAAATCATCGCACTGTTTAGCATGGTCACCCTTTCTGTCATGGTCAAGTCAAGTCCGCCAGGACCGTTGACAACGACCTTAAGGTGCATGTCCTGTTTCGTCAATTCATTGAAATTGATGACATTCTCACCGACCGGTATCGTGATCGAGTACTGGCCCCTTGCATCGGTAAGGGCGTATGTGCTCGTGTTGTCATCCCACACAGTCACATCCGGAATAGGCTCTCCTGAAGAAGCATCCCTTACGGTTCCGGAAACCTTCACCTTCCCTCTATGAGGTTGGGCAGGATCGCCGATCTGGTAGATTTTGTTCTGGTACATTGCCCTGACCGACTCCTCGACAGAATCAATCCGTGCTAGTTCTTCGGTCATGTCCTTCATGAAATAGCCCTCAGGCAGGCCATCCCTTTCAATCCTGTTGACATGCACTCCAAGGGAAGGACTCTCCTTGTGGATGGACGAACGCTCCGCCTCATGCCAGACGGCAGCCTCACTCTCGACAGGACCGATGCCTGATGAAGGCAGGATAACCTGCTTCTGCAATCTCTGGAAGACTTTCCGCCTCTTTACCTGGGATAAAGCTCCATCCTTTAGCATGAAGTTGCGTCTTGAGCAACTGTAGTAGCTGATTAATTCCGAATTGTACTCAGGATCAATGTAGCCAAGTTCCCTGACTGTGTTATGGTTGCCGGGGAAAGACAGGAATTTCTTGTCCACCCGTTCGAGCAAGGCGAAATCTCCGTCTTGAAGCAGTTCATAGAATCCTTCATCCGCCGACTCGACTCCTAGGTAACGCAGGTTGACGAATTTCCTTCCGTCCATTGTAAACCAGGGAATCTGGTTCTTGTCGGGGATGATGGACACATGATCTACATCCTGTCTGACATTAAGTTCCTGGAGGAATGCATCATAATCTATGAGGACATCCTTATAAAGGACTCCGTCAAAGATAACTGTGCCCAGTTTGGAGCCAGTGGCATCCAGATACGGGGTTCCGTTGAAAGAGGCTGAATTATACCTCCTGGAAACACGTCCCCTGTAGAGGAGCGACTGTCCTGCTTGATCCGGGACTGACTGAGCCGCGCAGGGAAGCATGCAGATTAAGAGAAAGGCTATCGCTGCGCAGGTTCTGCAATTCATATTCAGGTTTATTTTACTCTTAGTTTTCTTCCTAACTGGAGAATGGTTCTTTCAGAGATTCCGTTCAACTGGCAGAGCTTACGGACTGATGTGTGGTACTTCCGGGCAAGGGCACCAAGGGTGTCTCCCTGACGGATCGTGTGGTACTGGGCGGCAGCAGCGGCCTTCCTTTCAGCCTCCGCCTTCTTTGCCGCCTCCTCCCTTTCCTGGGTATCGCCTTCAATGATATCGATCTCTTCCTGCTCATCCTCAGGAACATAATTGCTGGAAGCGTTGAGATATTTCTTCTTGAGCACGAAAAGCCTGTGTCTCAAGACACCGGAATGGAAATCTATGAGCCATTCAGGGTCGAAAGCATAGCCCTTGTAACGGGTCTCGAAATGGAGATGCGGGCCGGTCGAACGTCCGGTGGAACCACCAAGACCTATAATAGAGCCGGCATCCACCCACTGGTCCTCTGAAACTATGATCTTTGAGAGATGGCCGTAGAAAGTCTCCAGGCCGTTCTCATGCCTGAGGACCACGAGGTTACCGTATCCCCTGTAGTACTTGGCGAGCCTGACTTTCCCGGAAAAGGCAGCATAGACCGGAGTACCGGTCTGGAGGGGAAGGTCGACACCCTGGTGACGGCGTCTGTGGCGGTAGCCGAACTTTGAATAGACGTCCGTCTGATTCGGACAACGATAACCGCTGAGGGAGTCCACTATCCACAGACCGATCTCATCAGGCAGGCTCTCGAGGGAAAGCCTGTACGGGTCCGGGGCCTCATGGGTCCAGTTCTCAACGAAAATCTGGCTATTAGCCGAATAACTGGGATCCTTGTAGTACTTCCAAGTGTAATCCTCCATCAGGAGAATCTTGATGTAGGGATCGGCTGTGTCAATTGTGTCAATTGTGGCAGCCATCGTCGGGTCCATCGACTGTACGGGCTGGAATGCAGGCCTGGGAACTATCAGCTCCGCCTGTTTCTTGGATCTTATGGTTGTGTCCTGCGCTGAAGCAGGAAGAAAGTTCATCATCGAGACAAGGGCCATGACAATGGTGCTTGCCGACATTATTCTCAAATTCATCAAGTTCTATTTATAGTTTAGCGTTGAAATTGTCAATAAGCAGTTGCTTGGTCAGTCCGACCTTTTCTTCCAGAAGCGCAGCGCTCGAAGCCTCGCAGATGAAACGAAGGTAGGGCTCAGTGTTGGATGGGCGGATGTTGAACCACCATTCGGGGAACTCAATCCTATAGCCGTCGAAATCCATCTGTGCGGTAGGGGTCTCGCGAGAGATGAAGAACTCACGGACAGCATCCATTGCTCCCTTCTTGTCCTCTATCCTGAAATTGATTTCTCCTGAATTCTGGTAACGGGCAATCTTCCCGATAAGTTCAGCGAGAGTGATTCCCTTTGCCTTCATGGAGGCTACGACCCTGAGGATCAGCATAGAAGCCAGAAGGCCGCTGTCAGAATAGAAGAAATCCCTGAAATAGTAGTGACCGGCAAGCTCACCGCCCCAGACTCCGTCCAGTTCGCGGAGTTTCTTGGCTGCAAAAGCGCGGCCCACCTTCCAGGTCTCCATCCTGCAGCCCATCGGGGCAAGATATTCACCGACCGCCTTAGAGCTGCGGATATCCTGAAGGACAGTTCCCTTCAGTCCCCTCTCTTCGACATAATAATGGCCAAGCACGGCTATCATCAGGTCAGGAGAAATGAACTTGCCTTCATTATCCACGAACATGACCCTGTCTGCATCGCCGTCGTAGATTACACCCACATCGGCACCGACCTCCTTCACGAGGTTCTGAAGTGGCTCGACATTCTTGAGGATGAGCGGGTTGGGTTCATGGTTCGGGAAACTGCCATCCATCTCCTCGAAGATGTAGGAAGGAGAATCTCCGAATATCTCCCTGGCATAAAGGCCAGCCATACCGTTGGAGATGTCAAAAGCTATCTTGAGATTGGAATAATCTCCCTTGAACTTCAGCAGGAAGTCGAGATAATCCTTGTGGATATCCATTGGGATCACCTTTCCCCTTTTTTCAGCCACAGGAGTCGGCCTGCCCTCGTTGATCCACTCCTGGATCTGTCCGAGACCTGAATCAAGACCAACGGGAAGTGCATTCTCCCTGGAAACCTTCATTCCGTTGTACTCCTTGGGGTTATGGGATGCAGTGATCTGGACGGAAGCCTTGAAACCGTAGTTGGCAGTTCCGAAATAGACCATCGGGGTCGTACTGAGTCCGATGTCATGGACATCGGCCCCGGCATCGGTGATTCCCTTGACGAGGTAGTCATGCACCTCTGGAGAGGATGTCCTGCAGTCCCTTCCGACCAGAACCTTGTCAGTACCAAGCAGTTCAGGAATAAAATAGCCGACCTTGTAGGCCGTTTCCTTATCGAAGTCCACATTATAGACTCCACGTATATCGTAAGCGTGAAATGCTCCCATGTGTTATTTTATTTTTGTGGTGTACCTTGCAGAAACCTTGCCTTTGGCGATTCCCATCAATTTCTTCGAGATTATCTTCTTGCGGATCGGAGCGACATGGTCCACGAAAAGGTCGCCGTCCAGGTGGGACATCTCGTGCTGGATCATGCGGCAGGCGAACTTGTCGAACTTCTCGGTCACCTTCTCAAGCTTCTCGTTGTAGTATTCAACTGTCATGCTTTCCGGCCTGACAACGTCGCAGTAGATTCCAGGAACGCTGAGACAGCCTTCTGAATATTCAGTCCTCTTCTCGCTCTCCTCTAGGATTACAGGGTTGATCATGACCCTGGTGAAACCATCTAGGTAAGGATAGATATCGACCATATCCCTGCCATCCACAATCAGCACCCTGACGCTTTCCCCAATCTGAGGAGCCGCAAGGCCGCAGCCTTCTGCCTTGGCAAGGGTGTCCTTCATGTCAGTGATCAGATTGTCAAGATACTCCTTGTCCTTAAGGTCCGCCGGAGCGGCCACCTGCCTCAGGACCTCGGAGCCATATAAATAAATCGGTCTTATCATAACTAGTTATCGTCCGTTGTTTTTCTTGTCAAGGTAACTCTGAAGGATAATGGCTGCGCTGATCCGGTCAACGGAATTCTTGTCACGCCTGTCCTTAGCCTTCATGCCACCGTCTATCATCGCCCTGTGAGCCAGAACCGAAGTGAATCTCTCGTCTTCAAGAGTGACCGGAATGCCGGGAATCTGCTTGGCGAGGTTCTTAAGGAACACATCCACGTCGGCTGCAGCCTCCGAGGGCTTGTTGTCCATATTCATCGGATAACCCACCACGATTCTGGTGACAGTTTCCTTTGCAGCATAATTTTTGATATAATCTATTATCTTTGCAGCAGGAACTGTGTCAAGGGCGGAGGCAAAGATTCCAAGCGGATCACTGACCGCAACTCCGACGCGCTTGCGTCCGTAATCTATGCCTAATATCCTGTCCATGAACTTGCAAAGTTAACGAAAAAGGCTATCAAGTCAAAATATTATGTCCAAAGAGAAAAAAGAGAGGACTTCGAACTACAGGCTTACCCTGGTGGACGACGACACTCACGACAAACTGTGGACCAGGAAATTCAACAAGTTGAACATCCTGGTGACAGCAATTACCTCCGTCGTGGTACTCCTCACCGCCTTATGGTGCCTGATAGCATTCACTCCCCTGAGGACCTTCATCCCTGGTTATCCGGATGCAAGGACGAAGCACGATGCCATCCAGAATGCTATAAGGATTGATTCACTGGAGAATGTAATCACAAAGTGGGAACTCTACTCGGAGAATCTCCGCAGGGTTGTTGAAGGAGAGGAGCCCCTGAAAATAGACAGCCTCATGGCTGCACGGAAACAGACAAGGGAGATAACCGACAAGGACAGGGCTGGGCTTGCGATGAAGGATTCCCTGCTCCGTAAAGAGGTGGCAGCCGAGGACAAGTTCGATGTAACCTCAGGCAGGACCAAGACCCTTCCTATCGAAGGCATGCATTTCTTCACACCCCTCAAGGGAGTTGTGTCCCAGGGCTACATCCAGGGCCTTCATCCCTACATTGACATCACCGCCCCGAACAACTCGGTTGTGATGGCCGTGCTGGACGGAACTGTGATCTCAGCAGGATGGACGGATGAGGAAGGCTACACGATCCGCATCCAGCACGACGGTGACATCATCTCCGTCTACAAGCACAACCAGAAACTCATGAAGAAGACCGGTGACAAGGTGAGCGCCGGCACACCGATAGCCGTAGTTGGCGGCACAGGTACAACGGCCGATGGAGACCACCTCCATTTCGAACTCTGGCACAAGGGAGAGGCCGTGGATCCCACAAAATATATCAGTTTCTGATGGAGAAACGAAGGATAGCTATTCTTGGATCTACGGGATCCATCGGGAGGCAGACCCTTGACGTGATAAGGGAGCACCGTGACCTTTTCGAGGTCGAACTTATAACTTGCAACAGCAGTTTCATGACCTTGGCTGCCCAGGCAAGGGAATTCGATGCCAACAACGTGGTCATCTGCGACGAGACCCGCTATAAAGCCTTGTACGACGCCCTGGAAGGTACAGACAGCAAGGTATTCGCCGGCATGAAGTCCGTCTGTGACCTGGTGACCAGCGACAGGGTCGACATCGTCGTAGCTTCCATGGTCGGATTCAGCGGCCTGGCTCCTACGATCGCGGCCCTGAAGGCCGGGAAGGTGATAGCCCTGGCTAACAAGGAGACCCTCGTGGCCGCCGGGTCGATAGTCATGGAACTCTCACGCAAATTCAATGCACCCATCCTCCCTGTCGACTCCGAGCACTCAGCCATATTCCAGTGCCTTATGGCTTCTCAGGGGAACAAGCTGAGCAAGATCCACCTGACAGCCTCCGGCGGACCTTTCAGGACCTGGACGAAGGAGCAAATCGCAGCCGCCACGAAGGACATGGCCCTGAAGCATCCCAACTGGAACATGGGAGCGAAGATCACTATCGATTCAGCGACCATGATGAACAAGGGCTTCGAAGTGATCGAGGCCAGGTGGCTCTTCGACACACCGGTAGAGAAGATCAACGTTGTAGTCCACCCCGAATCCGTCATCCACTCGATGGTAGAGTTCGAAGACGGTGCCGTGATCGCACAGATGGCCTCCCCCGACATGAGGGAGCCTATCCAGTTCGCTCTCGGCTTCCCGGAAAGGCTGCCTCTAAGCAATAAGAAACTCAATTTCGCAGAGCTCGGCACCCTCTCTTTCTTCGAACCCGACATTGATAAGTTCCCTGCCCTCAGCCTGGCATTCAAGGCTATGGAAAGGGGCGGAAACATTCCATGCGTGCTCAACGCCGCCAACGAATCGGCGGTCGCAGCCTACCTGCGCGACGAAATTCCTTTCTACGGAATATCCGACATTGCCGCAGAATGCATGGAAAGGGCGTCGTTCATCGCCAAGCCGACGGTGGAGGACATCTTCGCAACCAACTCCTCGGCCCGAGCACTCGCAGACGACATGATCCTCGAAATGAAAAAGAAATCCTGAGCCATGGAAGTACTTATGAAGGTTCTGCAAGTGATCCTTGCACTGTCCGTCCTTATAGTCATACACGAATTCGGTCATTTCACCTTCGCCAAGCTTTTCGGCATCAAGGTGGAAAAGTTTTTCCTCTTCTTTGACATCGGAACGAGCAAGCTTTTCAGCACCAAAGGGAAATTCTTCACTTCGCTGGTCCCGAAGGCCAAGGATTGGGAGACTGAATATGGTATCGGCTGGCTCCCCTTGGGCGGATACTGCAAGATAAGCGGCATGATCGACGAGAGCATGGACACCGAAGCCATGAAGAAGGATCCACAGCCGTGGGAATTCCGCACCAAGCCTGCCTGGCAGAGGCTTCTGGTGATGGTCGGCGGCGTGCTCTACAACTTCATCTTCGCCATCCTGTGCTACATCGCAATAATGGCAATCTGGGGAAGTTCCTACATCCAGAATGAAGGCAGCAGCATCTACCCCAACGAACTCGGTATCGAGATGGGATTCAAGGCAGGAGACCAGATCCTTTCGATGGACGACTATATCCCCGAGAATTTCGGGATGCTCCAGGCCGACCTTGCCCGCCGCGACGTAAGTAAGGTGAGGGTTCTCAGGGGCAGCGATACTGTCGATATCTACATCGACCACTCAAAGATCGGAGACGTGCTGAACACCCCGGACATGTTCGACCTCGCAGTCCCCTTCGTGATCGATTCCATTATGAAAGGCTCCGCCAATTTCGATTCAGGCCTCCTGCACGGTGACCGGATAGTGGCCCTGGACAGTGTCAGTACCCCATTCATCCAGGACATGAAGGCCTACCTTGCCGGAGTCCCCGGAACCACGGTGACGGCTTCCGTACTCCGCGGAGCTGACACACTGGCCATACCCGTCCTGGTCGACTCCCTCGGCAGGATTGGTGCCTACTCCCAGATCCCGACTTACACCACGAAGACATATTCAGTGCTGGAGGCTATCCCTGCAGGATTCGACCTCACCTTCAGCACAATTGGTGGCTATCTGCGCGACCTCAAACTCCTGGCTACCCCGAAGACCGAGGCCTACAAGTCCGTCGGCAGCTTCATAGCCATCGGCCAGGTCTTTCCTTCCACCTGGGACTGGTTCAGGTTCATCCACATCCTCGCCCTTCTGTCCATCATGCTGGGCGTGATGAACCTCCTGCCCATCCCCGCCCTTGACGGCGGACACATAATGTTCTGCCTCTACGAGATGATCACCGGACGCAAGCCCAGCGACAAGTTCCTGGAAGTAGCCCAGATCATCGGTATGATCCTCCTGATGCTGCTGATGGTACTCGCCTTCGGCAATGACATCCGGAGACTTATCCATTGATGGATCTTTATCCAGAGATAACCCTTATTCATTACAACCATGAAACTCATGTCATTACTTTCCGTCATCCTGGGACTGATTGCCGGCAGCGGCGAGCAGAAAGATCTCCAGGTCGAATATTTCGCATCCCTTCTCGGCCAGGGCAACGTTGCCCTCGTCGATGTCCGCACTGCTGAGGAATATTCAGCAGGCCACATTCCTGGTGCTACCAACGTAGACTTTTATTCAGAAGATTTCCTCAGACTTATCGAGGCATCCATCCCCAAGGACTGCCCCGTCGCAGTCTACTGCAGGACCGGAAAGCGCAGCGGAGAAGCATCGGCAGCACTTGTAAAGGCCGGTTACACTGTCAATAACCTGATCGGAGGATTCGAAGCATGGAAAGACGCAGGACTCCCGGTCAACACTTATCAGGTGGAGCGCTTCTTCTCCGACAGCCATCTGCCCGTGGACATCACTCTGGTTAAGCACGGCACCTTGGCAATATCCTTCAAGGGCAACTGGATCCATGTAGACCCCGTCTCAGGCCTGAACAAGCCCACCGTCTACTCAGCCGAGTTCCCCAAGGCAGACGCAATCCTTATCACCCACGAGCATGGAGACCACCTGGACGAGCACGCAATCGACATGCTTTCCAAGGAGGGTACAAGGCTGGTCATGAACTACAAGAGTTGGGACAAGATCGGACACGGAGATGTGATGGAAAACGGTGAAAGGGGCAATCTGCCCGGCCGAGTCATCATCGTGGCTGTTCCTGCCTACAACATCTCTTCTGGTCACGAGCAGTTCCATCCAAAGGGCAACGGAAACGGCTACGTTCTCTCGCTTGACGGCTTCAGGATCTACATCGCCGGCGACACAGAGGACATACCTGAGATGGCACAGCTGGAAGACATCGACCTGGCTTTCCTGCCAGTCAACCAACCATACACCATGACGGTCGAGCAGTGCGTCCGTGCTGCCAAGTCCTTCATGCCCAAGGTCCTGATTCCCTACCATTTCAGCCAGACCGACATCTCCTCGCTGCCCACCCAGCTACCTGACATCACAGTCTTGCTGAGGGACATGCAGTAGAAGCATCCGGGCATCCATTTTGCAAATGGATAATGCTAAATGGATCTGCCATGAAAAGAATAACCATCCTTTTAATTCTGTCGCTGATCGGCCTGTCCGCATCGGCGCAGATTGTTTATAGCACTGATTTCAAAGGCGAAGCAAAGGTCAAGGTCTATGTGACCGAATTCAAGGGCGAGGCCGACCTGTTGGTCTACAAGACCGAGTTCAAGGGCGAGGCCAAGGACAACAAAGGCCTGTGGTACTTCACCCAGTTCAAAGGAGAAGCCAAGAAGACCATCTACTTCACTGATTTCAAGGGCGAGGCCGACCTCATCGTCTATTTCACCGAATTCAAAGGCGAAGCCGGCTGGCGCAAGAACTCCAAGAAGCACCTGATGTACTAAGGGGCTGCTTGTCACGCCAAGGAAACCGCTGACATGTATGGAGCTTCGACCAGAATCACACAGCACTGTGGTCTGCGGTGATGTCGACTGCCTCTAAATACTCTTTCAGTCTGGGAAGATCTTTCTCGAGAATCATCCAGACTGTTTCCATATTGACACTATAATAATCATGGACCAGTACATGCCGCAAACCTTTTATCGCATCCCAGTCCATTTGAGGATGTGATGATGTAAATTCTGCGGAAAGCCGATAGACACTTTCTCCTATGCACTGAAGATTGTACACTATAGCGTGACAAAGAATCTTGTTTGCAGTGAAAGCCTCACAAGTAGTAGTCCCGACAAGAAATGTCTCTATGTTTGTGATGGCTTCCCGAATCAGCTCCAATCTGGCGGGATCATTCAACTTATCTCTCATATATCAAGTATTTATCCCGATCCGCGGATTGAACGGCGAAAGGTTTCAGATAACCATTCTCAACAAGGTCGATTTGACGGCCTGTAATCCTTTCAAGATCAAGCTTCTGCCTGATAATATCCAATAAGGACACCTTTGCTTTCGGATTAAAATCGACAAGCAGGTCGATGTCACTTTCCGGAGTCTCTTCCCTGCGGGCGAAAGAACCGAACACCCAAGCCTTGGTGACTAAACTTGAAGAAGAAAAGTATTTCTGAATACTGGTGACCAATTCCATACGTACAGGATCCAAAGAGGCAAGACAAGTTTCTAACTCATCGGCCAAGCCCCGCCTTGAAGCATAGCGACGCAAGCGATCCATATTCACGGGATAAACCTCAAGCATTTTTTGGAAATCCACGCTCCCTGTCTTATTCGCTGGTTCAGAAGGACACATAGAATCCACAAGATTCTTCTCAATAGAAGGAACAGGGCAACCGGAAACCTCGGCCATGGGAGCTTCAGAGACTAGTGGGCCGACAACGATAAAACCCTCAAGGACCGCTGGAAAGAGCTTGTAATCTTTGATTTGCACCACCTTCTCATAATGCTGTCCCAAAGAAAGCAGCATAGAAGTTATATCCTTGCGCGCCACTTCAACAAAAAGATTCTTCCCCTTCTGTGAGACACAATGGTCTATCCCTTCGCAGTTATTGATAAGATAGCCATTAACCTCAAGCATCCAATCTGTTACCGGCACCTCATATTTGGGCTTTCGCACCACGGCATAACGTCCCCGCCCAACTCTGGATAAAGAACCGTTTTGTACCAATGACCTGATTCGTGAATATACGGTCTGCGGCGGGAGAGCAGGAGACGCCTCAAAGAAATCAGCGACTGTCAATTCCCCGCCACGGTTGAGCAAAGCCTCATATTCCTTGTTCGCATTAGAGCCTTTCATTGCTTTTGTCATTTATGCAACAAATATATCAATAATTCGGCGATAATGCTACAATTATTGCCGAATTATTATATAGTGTCACCTTGTGGGCAATCAGAATCCCATCGCATCGTAGCCTGCGGTAATGTCGAAATACACATCCATATTCCGCGGCTTTTTATCCTTGGCAGACTTAACCTCAAAACAGAGCCGGTCCAGCTTCTTCTCGTCCACCCAAATGCAACGCTGGGAAATCATCTTCGCCTCAAGACCCATCAGCCGGAACAGGACATCGGCAACGATATATTCAAGATGTACATATCCATCCGTCTCGGTAATAACGATGGGGTGCTCCTCATCGTTCAAGACAGGTAGCGAGCCGCCTTCTGTATTAAGCGATTCCGTGACATCTAAATTGTTGTCATGGAAGATGCGGGCCGCGCCTATGGCATCGCCCAGATCTTCAATGCCGAAACGATGTTTGATCATGCCTGCCGCTGCCATTCGATCAACCTCAGTTTTCGCTACCACTCTCGGATTGGGCTGCCCCCCATTGATATTCGCCGGCCAGCCGAAAACCCACGCCTCAAAGTTCTTGACATCCACGCCGATCTCTCTGGCCGTATCACTCATCATTTCACAATAGTCATAGTAGACATCCTCGAAGGAGGTGAATATATTATAATTCAATTTGTTGACTGCAGGAGCATAATAGAAGAACGGATTCCGTCCGGCCTCCGGCATCAAAGCGAAATGCACCGGCTTCATATTCTCATCATAGATGAGAGGGCGGGTCTCAAGACCCATATCATAGGCAAGAAAATAGAGCAATTTGGTGAAGTAACTGGGGCCTATGCCATAGAAATAGTTTTCGCCCCCTCTTCTCAAAGACGCGATGGCACCCCCGATTCTCTCGGCATCTGTCTCTGAGTCACGGAGCAGCGTTACGAGGCGCTCAAGCTTGGGCATAGCGGAATCGCGGTCATTTCTGCGGGCAATTTCTTCCGCCTGGAATCGGCTGATACCGCCCCACATGATGGTAGCCACGAAACCCTTATACGGGTCCTCTCGGAAGAATCCGACCACATCTTCACGTGACAGTTCCGCAGGGAGACTCCGGACTACCTCGGCGAAATCGCCGTTGGTGGATTCCGCCTTTCGCACGGGATTGGCGAACCGGCCTTCACGCCAATGGATTGAGGGTTGGACATATTTGTTGATGTCGTCAATGTGGTTTTCGATGAAATTGAGAAATGACATAATGGGTATAGTTTTTAATGTGGTTTCAGATTAATCCTTCTTTGAGGATCCTCCCCCAAAGATGGCTGTCAAAAGCATTATAATTCCGGCAGCAAGGGCGGCTGAGCCAAGATCCACATTGAGTTTTTCTTTCGCCCAACGGGAGGCCGAGTCCCAGATCTTTTTAATCGGGAAGAACTCCTTCCCGGGAAACATTAACCCAAGTATCCAGGCGATTATCCACCAGAAAAGCAATATCATTATTATCGCAGGAGCCGTACACAAAAGCAACAAAATGACCATAGTGTACACAAACACCTGCCCCACCGCTCCCAGACAACCATTCATAGCGTTGACGGAGTCGGAATATTCCGGCCTTGTATTGGAATCCGCCTGATCGTATGCGTCCGAATAATGTCCAGAATCAGACGCACCAGTGGCCATCGGCGTCGTTAATGCCTCCGACTCATGATTAGCCGAAGGTACATCAATCGTTTTTTCAATGGGGACATCATGATATCCCGGCAATAAGAGCCCCAATACCAAGCCGAGCTCATTAAGATCACGAACAAGCACTTGGCGAGGCTTGCTCCCGTCTTGGGGGCCAACGATTCCTGCCGCCTCAAGCTGGTCCATCACACGACCAGCTTTGGCGTATCCCATTCCGAGACGACGCTGTAAATCAGAAGTGCTCGCACGTTGATTTATAACCACATATTTCGCAGCCTCCTCGAATCGCTCGTCAAGTGTCGATAGATCCACGATGCCTCCTTGTTCTTCATCATAATCCTCTTGATCGCGACTAACAATACTTTTATCAATAAATTGATTCTCCCACGCTCTCTTGATAATATCCTCTAAAGCGACCAAGTCAGAGACCAGCACTTGGCGAGGCTTGCTCCCTTCCTGGGGGCCAACGATTCCTGCCGCCTCAAGCTGGTCCATCACTCGACCAGCTTTGGCGTAACCCATTCCGAGACGACGCTGTAAATCAGACGTGCTCGCACGTTGAAACGTAACCACATAGCGGGCAGCTTCCTCGAAGCGCTCGTCGAGGCCAAAAGGAATAGAAGACGAATAATCTAAATAGTAATCCTCATCGACATCTTCATCAATGTCGTCGTCTAACTCGTCCAGATCGTCGTCGTCATAATCCGGATCGTAAAACATATGTGGTGATTATCAACTATTTATGACATACAATCCTTTAACGTTATTCTCAAGGTCATTTCGATTATCCGTAAGCACGGAGTATTGTCGTTTCAACTCTTCTTCCTTGTCCGCATTCATCTTATTACCGATGTATTTCCCAGACATTCCAACTAATACAAATGCGATTAACAAAAGAAAAGCCCAGCCCCCTTCCAGATCAGGGACCACATTCGTAATGATAATTAATAGGACAACAGCAGATATCCAAGAAATCCATTTCGCTTTTTTCTTTGATGCCTTAATCGAGGCCGCCATCCCATCAAGCTCTGATTGTTTCTGATCCAAGTTCACCTCCTTCTCAAAAGCTGGCCACAATCCGTCCTTATATGATTGACCCCAGCTATCTCCATTCGCTATACAATCTACTGCCGCGACATCCACTAGAGGAAGCTTAACGTCAAACTTGATCGACAGAAAATCCTTAGCTTCATCATCTTCATCTCTCTCCGTATTGAAATAGAAAATACATTTCTTTCCAAGCATTGATTTCCTGAAAAACTCGAAATCGCCAATAGGAATAGTAATGACATCCTCGTAAGACTTCGGTCCCGAATGCGCGCTAAAAGTCTTCAGGTCAAACTCTGCTGGCAAATCATCTACTGAAAGCAATGTCTTATCCAATACACGGTTTTTAGATTTATTGAAAAAAATCAAATCCGCGCATATGTCATTATCTTCCTCTTTAACATAGAACACTAACCTTCCAGAACTCTCCTCGCTGGCCTTTTCGATTTGTTTTCTTGTCTCATTATCCATCACACCCTCAATGACACCATCAAAAAGCCTTGAGCCCGACGATTTCTGGTTTTTGACCTCAAATTGGTTGACCAGATTGTCGTTATTCCAAAAACCGGAATCAACAATTTCAATGGCATCCACGACGCCTAAAACATACCCATGTTTAAGTTTTGATCCCTTATATTGAAAGCTTTCCAATTGGCGGAAAGAGAACAAATCTTTGTAATAATGCTGCTTTAGCTGATCTGATGTAATCATTTTGAGTAGTCTACAGTTTGTTATTGTTTATTTCGGACAAATATGCTTCGCAGATCGCGGGGACGCTGGGGGCAAAACGGTAATCCGGATTATTCCACTCTATCGTATCCGCATATTTCCCAGCCATCAGGCGTTCTTCTTCATTGAGTGAATCCATCCTGCGACATACGCTATTCCAGAAACGGACTCCGATGATCTTATACTGGCCGGTACTACCGATTATAAGCATCCGGCTATCATTGACATGCTCACAAAATAAATGACTATTTCCTCCAAGGGTAGCAATCTTGATGCGCCTATTCTTGCCTTTCATCCAGGCGAGGATAGTTTTGAAGTCGACTGAATGTAGTTCCATGATTTAGAATAGTTAAACAGGTTTAAAGATGCTGTGATCTCTATATATAAGAGATCACAGCAAGATAGTTGATTACCAAGTGCGATACATGATTCCACACTGGGTTTCTGAACCCCTCGGGCAGCTACATGCGCCACAAACAATGTTCAATGAAGTTTTTGAAAATTTAAACATAATAAAGCTTGTTTGAAAGTTAAACTTGGCTCCTCTTTACTCAGGACTGGAGCTTTCCCTGTTTCTTTTCTAAATTATAACGGATTTTCGCCAAGAAGCAATTATCTTCGCTATGATTCTCCGGAACTCCATGCTCGACGAAGCTTTGCCCAGGGCATCTGTTACAATACTTACAATAGATCTCTTTCCCACAAATGTCACTATCCCTATAACGCAGTGCCCTGATTTTCAGAAATTTATCAGAATTCCACCAAATTTCCTCAAGCCCCCTCTCCTTAACATTACCGCAATCCATCGGGAAGGCACAGCATGGACTGACAGTGCCATCCGGCTGAAGGTTGAAGCTGGATTCTCCAGCTCCGCAGAACATCATATCAGGCTGCCGTTCAATCGCGCCGACGCTATTCTCAATTGACAAAGGGATTCTGGGGTCTTTCAGCACCTCCAGCAACTGTTCTTCGCTCAAACGCAATTTCTCGGAAGCGAAACAATCCCCGTCCACGCTCGAAGTTATATTGACATCAAATTGTGGCATCCCGTTGACACTCAAGGCAAAGTCGAAAACCTTACCATAAGAATCCTTGTTCGCCCGCATGATCGGACACTTGATCTGAAGACCAATCGCATCATCGCAGCACCAGTGGGCGACTTGCATTGTCTTTTCGCAAGAGCCTTTGCGGCGAGTTATGCTGTCGTGAATCTCAGGAATCGTACTGTAAACACTCAATCCGACATATTGAGGATAGAGATTCCTTAACTCCTCATATAATTTGGGGTTGGAATACAAGGCTTGTCCATTCGTATATACAGAGAAGGCGAATTTGAGATTATGTGCATACCGGAGAATCTTCATAAGGTCCTTTTTCATAAAAGGATCGCCACCAGTAAAGACAATCTTTGTTACCCCCATTCTCTTCATATCATCCAGAACCGGGAAATACTCTTCGGCAGTCATCTCTCCGATAGGCTTCGTTTTTTGAGTTCCCAGTCCTCCCTCTCTCGGAGAATTCGGATTATAGCAATGGACACAGGCCTCGTTACAAGCATATGTGAGCTCAATCGACGCCGCTAGTGGAATCCCTTGAGACTCAACTAGATTTCGATAGTCATTATCAACTGACTCAAAGACCGAGTGGAAATTCCCGACGCCCTTGACACTCCGTAAAAAGGATCTCTTAGTCCTGTTCACAGCCTTTTTGACTCTATCCAATTCTGCTTTTCCCGATACATGATCGGCGAGGATTCTCTTGACAATCAAATCCTTGAAAAAAGAAAGGAGATCGAAGCGCCCGCATCCACACTTCTGACAAATCTCATCGATTCTGAAGCCTTTCTCATAATCATACTTCAATAGCTCATTCCACAGACTGGCAGTCGAACCTTCGAAAAGATATGTCTCTCCCGCCAAATTGTTAAATACGATTGCCGCTTGGCTTTTTTCATTATAGCTGCCTGCAATCCAATGGGGAAGGTGTATCCGTCCATTGAACCCATTGACATATGCTTTGCCGATTCCTTTCGAGCGATTGAATAGAACATCCTCCAGAATGAATGGATCGATTCCAAGCTCCGAAGCATAGTTGTTAAACTTATCAGCATAACCCACATATGTTCTCAGGGTGGCATCTTTAGTGTTAAAGACGGATTCCACACTCTCTCCTCTGTCCAGCATCTCAGCAAAAACGGCCGACCGCATGATATCATCAGCGATAACGGGAAGATAATGAGGATTCGACTTAAGCGGATAAGCCTTAAAATAAAAATGGAAGAACTTGGTAAAGAAAGAGGTGCCAATACTCTCCATATGGAGATCCCCGCCTTTATTCAATCTTCGATACAAATTCTCTAGTCCCCTCTTGAATTCCTGGAAATCTTTCTCAACTTGCAATGAATTAAGACTGTCCTCAAGGCAAGAGGTATTTAGCGAATCTATATTCGATCTTGAATAGACCTTATTGGCCTGTCGAAAATCTGGATGACCCCACCATAAAGTAGAGAGACATTTGGAGGCGAAAGGGACAGTACTGTCTTTCCAAATATTAAGTAAACCGGATTTGTCAAGCCGGTATCCAGGTTCGCCATAACGAACCACTGCAGACAACGCAGTTGAGATAGTACTATCATTCTTGCCTAAAAGGCGCTGAGATATCCTTATCTGCCCTTGCAAAGCAATGGAATTGCTATTGAGCGCAGGTTCACCAATTATTTCAGAAAACATATTCTGCCAATGATTAACTTGAAATCTTGGCAGACAAATATATAGGACTACAACATATAGGTCAAGTTCACATTGGTTCAAATCAAACAGAAACGTGTGCCGGCGACATTATCCCTGCTGGCAGGCCCTAAAATGTTCGCCAGCGAGAAAGACCGGACGGTTCCGTATTGACACAAATATAATTAATTCAATAGATTATTCAAAAGCCCATTCTTGCTTATCGGGCAAGGTCGAATTTTAGGGTGGGGTACCTTGCTCGCTGAAAATGCCCCTGACGGACTTGCATAGCATATAAGCCAGGCAAGTTCAAGCCATTAAAAATCGACCTTGCCCTACTAAATCATCATTGACATTAGGCCTTATAATAGTAATATTTTGAATAGAAAATCACATATTGATTGATTTTATGTTCGAGAATTTGCTATATTTGCGTCATGAAGGATGTTCTGGACATATTAGGCAACGTTCCGGTCACAAAGGAAACCATATCCTCACTGTATCCCGATGTTGCCGGCTCAAACCAAAAGGTATCCTCTTTGGAGCATAGCGGCAAGCTATTGCGCCTGAAGCGCGGATTATACATAGTCAACCCTGAGTGGAGTGGCAAGCGTGTCAGCAATGAACTTGTCGCCAACCACTTGTACTCCCCTTCCTATGTATCCATGCATACGGCACTTCGATGGTATGGTCTCATCCCGGAACGCGTGCACATGGTACAAAGCATGACAATCAAGCATTCGCGCGTGTTCGAGAACGCTCTTGGCAGGTTCTCATATACCGGTGTCGGTAGGGACTACTTTCCTATCGGACTCCGTCAAGGTGAGACAGAGGGGGCGACCTTCATCATCGCGAGCCCGGAGAAGGCTTTATGCGACCTGATCTGTTCCTCCTCCGGAGTGATTCTGCGTTATCAGAAGGAAGCTCAGGCATTTCTGGAAGAGGACCTGCGTTTTGACATGGACGCTTTCAGCCAATTCGATGCCGGTATTCTTCAGCAATGTGCCGACACAGGCAAAAAGACACAATCAATTGAAACCATTATAAAGTTGCTAGGGAAATGAACCAACTATATGAAAAGATGCTTTCGGCCTATGACCAAAGCACGGACACGGCTAGAAGGAACGCGGTTTATGAAGTGAGCCAGCAGATCGTGCTCGCCGGGCTCGCCGATGGTGGTTTCTTCGACAAGGCAGCTTTCTATGGTGGAACCTGCCTTCGAATATTCCACGGATTGAACCGCTTCAGCGAGGATATGGATTTCACGCTGCTAAAGGAAGACCCATCATTTAACTTCGAGCAATACTTCCAACCCATCATAGACCAGTTCACCCTTGTTGGCCGAAAGGTGGAGATCAAGAAGAAGGATAAGAGAAGTTTTGGCAAGGTGGAATCCGCCTTTCTGAAAGATACTACAGATGTATACGACATATCATTCCAGACTGAGAAGTCCATAAAAGTTAAGATTGAAGTGGATACCGTGCCACCCCTTAAGTTCTCGACGGAACAAAAATACCTGCTGCAGCCGAAATCATTCCTGACCCGCTGCGTTACGCTCCCTGACCTTTTTGCCGGGAAAATGCACGCGCTGGTTTTCAGAGCGTGGCAGAGAAGGGCCAAGGGGCGCGACTGGTATGATTTTGAATGGTATGTACGGAACGGCATCACTCTTGACTGGGGGCACCTGCAAGAGAGGATCCTCCAGTTCAACGGTCAGGAGATGACACTTGACGAGTTCAAGTCCGCGTTGCGGGGACGTCTGGAAAGTACCGACATATCCCGCGTCAAAGAGGATGTGCTACCCTTCTTGAGCAATCCTGGCGAATTAGATATATGGTCCAATGACTATTTCCTACAGTTAGCGGACATGATGAAGGTTCAATGACCGTATGGCATTAAGCGGAGAATACAGGATCCTCTCTAAATCCATCAAACCACTCTTTCCTCCCGGTCATCTTGTGCAATTGAATAAGGGGTAAGATGATGCCGATCTAACAGAATGTGACCTGGGAAAGCCACTCGGAATAAAAACGGGCCGACTCTTTCCCTATCTCGTCTCGGGTCATTCGCAAAGTATCCTGCAACTCATCAACCTTTATCATAACAACCAATTATTCAAGAAAGGAAACAAATCTATGACTCGATGCCCATTTCTCTCCAGCCTTTTCTTATACTGGAATCCAAGACCCATCCGGCAGCCTTTAGTATTCTGTGAAACTCACTGTATTTCATTTTTCATTGTCAAAGTTTAGTAGCACAAATATAGACACCTCCTCTCGGGCAAGCTCTAATTTTAAATGGGGGTATCTTGCCCGCCGACAAGACCACTGACAGCCATGGAACGCATTTGGTGACGGCAAGATCCCGACCCTGAAATTCGACCTTGCCCGAAATGGAGAGGTGGAAGTAACGACTATTCCCAGGGGAACATCTCGTAGTTTGCTTCCATGTCCTTGCCGAGTTTCCAAAAGATAGTGTCGAGCACTTTCATGTAACCCATCTCCGGACAACCGAATCTGGTGCGGAAATCCTCGATTACGGGATGGTGCTGGAGCGACTTGTAGGTGTCGATAATATCCTGAAAGACGGAATCCTGATGATCCAGGCGGGTCTCATCTGGGTCAAATGGCTTTTGGAAGACCATAGCGACATTCTTGTCGAAAATGGGATATTCGCTGTCGGAGATGAGGTTAAGCATTTTTGTCACGAAGGAGAAGTTGCTCTTTCCCATGGCCGGTCGAAGATCCTCAGTGACACTCCTGGCATTCTGGCCGGTATAAGAGTCTCTCAGGGACTCCATCTTCCGGAAGAACGCCTCTTTAGCCTCCGACGAGACTATTCCCATCCCATAGAAAGAAGAGAAGCTCCACTGGAACAGGAGGTTAGAGCGGATATCCCCTTTCTCGAACTCATTCTTAAGAAAGGAGTAAACAGCGGCATTGACAGCGAAAGCGGAATTATCCAACAAATCCGGATTATGGCTAAGGGAATACTCCAACAGCCGGACTGCATTAGTATTAATCATAAGGGACAACTTTTTTTGCCTTCAATTATAAATCAAATTTTCCAAACAACAAAAAATGTCGCACCAAAAACTGGCTTATCTTCATGAAATACCGACTTTTCGCCAAAGTGGCGCACATTGGCCGGCCATATAGCGGTGTCTGACGCCTTTTACCGTGCGCCAAAGGCCGATATCAAGCCATGGCGCACGGCCAGGCCCTACCAAAGACCATCATTTCGCCCCTCTGGTGCGCCTATTTGGCGAAAAGATCAAAAATGAACGCCATAGCGCATGCCACACTGGCCGGAAGGACGAGGAGGGTGACTATTCAAACAGTTCGGTGGCCTGGCGGAAGAGTTCGTCGATGAGGTGGGCATCCGGGGTCTTCGCCGAAGAGGAGTCTTTAGATTGTTTCTTTCCGGCAGGGGTGGAATTCTTCACTGCGGGATTCTTCACTTCGTTCAGAATGACAGTGGTATCGGGAAGATTCTTCACTTCGTTCAGAATGACATCGTTTTGAGCAGGCTCAGAGGCGGGAAGCTTATTGAGGCGCTTTTCGAGCACTGGGGCGAGAGCCATCAGGGCGATGAATAGAATGAATACTATCCCTGCGATGGCAGACATGTTGCTCTTCAGCGCCTTCTGGACTTCGGCGACCGAAGGATAACGTGCCTCAGGCTTCTGGGCGCAGAGCCGGCGGACGATGGGCGTATACTTCCTGACCGGGAAGAGCGACATCACCATGCCCAGGGAATACAGGTCGCTGCGTACCGAAGCCTTGCCGCCTGAGCGAACCTCCGGGGCGGCAAAGACAGCCGTCCCTGCTGGAGTCTTCAGGACCGATGAGAAATCCGCGTCAGACAATCCGAAATCGATGAGCTTCACATTGTTGCCGTTGTACGTCACAAGGATATTGGAAGGCTTCAGATCCCGGTGGAGCACCTGCTTTGCATGCATGTAGGAAAGGGCGGAACAGATCTCACCGACAATCTTGTCATAGACACTCCGCTCATGCTTTCCCTCCGAAAGGAACTGCTCCAGCGTGCGCCCGTCCACCCATTCCATCTCGATGCAGTTGCCAAGTTCAGTGTCTTTCTTGAAAGAATAATATTCACAGATGCCCTCGTGGTCCAATGAATATCCGATCTCGAATTCTTTCTGCAGAAGCCTTTCGTACAACGGATTGCCGCGAAAACCCTCTTTCAGGCACTTGAGGACCCGGAACCGGCCACCACGGTCAAAACGCCAGATCTGGGAATAGCCTCCCTCGGAACTGCTAACGAGTTCCCTGGCCGAAGAACCGGCCTGGGCCTGTGCAGAAGGATCACCGAAGAACTCTGAGGATATTAGCATAGTCAAATATCCGCATTTTTGCCTACATTTGCAAAGCCCCATAGTTAAAGTTATCGGTAAGTCAGAAAAGTATTGCAGAATAAGCTGTCATACATCCTTATAGCAGTGTCGTTGTTCTTCGGGACAGTGGCATACGGCCAGGGTAGCAGGCTGGACAGGGCTCTGGACAGTTACGAAACCATCTGCGACAGGTGTATTCTACTGAGGGAACGGTCGTTGCGGGGAGAGCAAATCGCGCCCGAAGAACTCACTTCCCTGCTCGAGCAGGTGTCGCAGCTCAGGTCCACTCTCCAGAGGGGTTCAAGGAATATGTCTCCCGCCCAGAAAGACAGGTTCGAGCGTATCAGAAGGCGGTACACCGTGGCTTTCGGAGGGACGGGCACTCCGTCGGACAGGCCAGCGCTGAAGGTCGCAAGGCCGGAAATGGAGTTGCCGAAGGTAGAGTGGAGGCCGGACCTTCGATTGAGTTCAGGGAACGGAGAGATTCTTCGCTCCGCTCAGAATGACAATTATTCTATTTCTTTGGGCTCCCCTCAGAATGACAACCTATCATATCATCCTGAGGGAGCGAAGCGACCGAAGGATCTTTCTGCAGGCCTTCTAATCCTCGGAGGCTGGAGCCCCGAAACCTTCTCCTATGGAGGCATTATAACCCTCACTGGCGACAAATGGGGTCTCTACATCAAGGGCAGGTCCAACTTCAAAGCCATGAAAGCCGACTATTCCTGCAGCAGCGACGGAACAGCCGACGGTCATATCATCTGGACAAGCGGCAATGAGTGCTACACAGGCATGGCTCTGGGAGCCGGAGGAATATTCAGAATCAGCGGCCCGCTCAGTCTGTACGCAGGATCAGGCTATGGCAGCACAAAGACACTCTGGGAGGACGCCGCAGGCAAATGGGCCGAAGTAGCGGACTATTCAGCCCAAGGCCCCTGTTCCGATGCCGGAATCATATTCAATAAAGGCCATTTCACCGCCTCCGCCGGAGTCAGTACAGTCAGTCTCAAGACTGCGACCGTCGAATTCGGAGTTGGAATCAGATTCTAATCCTTGTCATTAGGAAGCACCTCCAAGACATTGAGCCCTTCGGCCTTGGCTGCGACGTAAGGAGGGGTGACGGTGCCGTCGGAGCGGCGCACGGAGCTGATGAAAAGGGGCGCTCCGAGAATGAATTCCGAGGCCTCGAAGCGGTCGCCAGGGCGCAACTTGGCGTTCTCGACGGACTCCACCTCGAAGGTGGTTCCACCAAGGAACTTCAACCGTATCAACCTGTTAGGCGCCCAGCCAAGAAGCAGCCTGGCCCCATCTTTAAGAGAGGAAGTCTCCACGGTCTTCGATGAGAAAAAGTTGGAAACCACTGCTCCTGAATCTTTCAAGGCCTGCCGGAACGACTTGAAATTCTTATGGCCAAGGTAACGGCTGAGAGTGTCAAGAGTAGCGATCCTTGGTGTCGATGAATATGAAACGTAGCCCCATAGTCTCTTCAAGGTAGAAGCAGATATGAGTTCGCCTATCTCCCGTTCCATGACGAACGAGAGAAGTTCAAAGTCCGTGGTTGTCGAAAGGCGGTGTCCGAACTTCTCCTCAACCCGGCGAAGAAGCTCAGCAAGTTCCGGTATGAAAGGTGTTCCCATAAGTGAGGCAAAAATACCTTTTCAGCCTGGTTCAATCAAGTTCAAATTAGTTCAAAATAATAAACTACTTTGCCTGGATCTTCGTTGCTGCAGGCACATGGTCAGCCGATCTATTCACAGTCACTCCAGGAATATTTTTCCCTCGAGGAACATATAGAGTCTCCAAGAGATTGTTTCCGTCACCATCGTTCATTGGGGAGCAGAAGAGCCCGGTTATGTCATCGCCATTCGGTCCGTCGAAATGATAGTTTTTGCTAAGATCCAGGGTTCGGATCATGTTGTTCCCGCAGATCAACCACCTGAGCAAAGGACAAGCGGAAACATCCAATGATTCGAGATGGTTGGAAGAGCAATCTAACTCCTGGAGAGCCTTGTTATTGGACAAGTCAAGCTTGGACAACTGGTTATCATCACAGTAAAGTCCCCAAAGCACAGGATTCGAGCTGACATCCAAACTCGACAAAGAGTTATGAGAACAGCGAAGATCCCACAACAAAGGATTGTGTGAGAGATCAAGACTGGAGATGCCGGTATATTCACAGAATAATTTGAGCAGCCTGGTGTTAGCGGTCAAATCAATAGCTCCCAAGGGATTCCCTGCCACATACGCCTCACGTAAAATAGGGCATCCGCCAAAATCCAGGGCAGTAATTGAGTTCCAGCTACATTCAAGATAGTCTAGATTCTTCATACCGTTAAGATCCAGGGATGATAGACCGCAAGAGACGCATACCAACCTCTCCAAACCGGACAATCCGGAAAGGTCCAATGAGCCTAAGGGATTATCTGAGACAGCCAGCGATTTGAGATTTCCTAGTCCCGACAAGTCAAGAGAGTGCAGATTGCAACTTATCCTTTCATATTCCTCAAGCAGCGGGACTGCCGACAGATCCGGGTCTACATCCGCGCACCAACTGACTTTCAGTACCTTGAGCTTTGGATTATTCTTGAGGTCCGAAAGGCTTGATGCCGCGGCATCAACATTCAGTTCCTCGAGGTCCGGACTTCCGGAGACATCGATCGGCTGGAGTCGCCCTCGCTGGTCATGGCTGACATCCAGCCAACGTAGATTTCGCAAATTGGAGAAATCAGGCATCTCTCCATGTCCATGTGAAAAACTGATTCTTTCCAACAAGGGACATGCACTGATGTCAGGATACTTGATCCAGCACATGGAGAGATACAGTTCTTCAAGGTCGTGATTGTTGGTGAGGTCCAATGTCCCGGTACCATTCTCCCCTATCGAGCTGTTGTTCCCAAGATCCAAAACCCTAAGCTTAGGATTATGTGTGACATCGACATGTTTCAGCGTCCCGATAGGTCCCACACATTCATCCCAATGATAATGCTTGCTGAGATAATAATGCTCCCTTGAAAGAACCGTAGTTCCTATCCATGTTCCAGGGCATCGGAGAACCTCCAGGTTCGGCATGAATTCGATCCCTTTTAAGGAAATGATGTTCAGCTCGTCCGACCAGACATCTATCTCACGAATCTCTTCAGCCTCAATCATCGAGATTTCTCCATCCCCATCGTTGTCATACCGATCCAGCAGCCAGGCCTTGAAGGCCGGGTCCGGGATAATAACAGTGCCTGCCTTGATGGTGACGATTTCGGTATCTTCAGGAATATTCTTAGCTGAACGATCCACGGTCACACCTTGGATCTTCTGGTCTTCCGAGACATACAATTTCTTTAGAAGATTATTGCCGGAAGTGCCTGACATCGGGGAGCATTCCAGAGTCTCAAGTTTAGGCAACATACTGACATTCAACTCCTCCAGCTGACAATCCCAGCATTTTAACTCACGGAGTTTCGTGCATGGTGAAAGATCCAGCTCCCTGACCGGAGAATTCTGACAATTAAGACACTCAAGATTCGGATTACGGGACAGGTCGAGTTCAGATATGTCTGAACCATAAGTGCCGAGCCAAACTAGCATTGGATTGCCACTCAGATCCAACTCCTTGATTCTCAAATCACCGACATTGAGGGTACCCAGCCTTGGACATTTCGACACATCAATGGAAGTGATATGATTGCCTCCACACTCTATGGTATGAATCAAAGGAGTGTTGGAAAAATCAAGATCACTTACATTATTGACCCACATACGAAGCTGACTAAGCCTTGGAACGGCAGAAAGGTCAATTGTTTCCAGAAGATTATATGAGCATAGGATCTCCTCAAGGAAAGGATTGTCGGATATGTCCAGCGAACGGATCATGTTCTTGTCGCAGGCCAGGTAACGGAGCTTTCGGTTGGCACTGACATCCAGGGAATCCAGCAGGCCCGGGTGGCCGACGTCATCATATTCATTAATGTCTGCACCGCGGCATAGTAGCGAATCAAGGTTCTTGAAATATTCAATCCCTTTCATCGACGATATCCTGTCCGTCACGACATCGATTTTCCTGACGATCAACGCTTCCTTCTCTGAAAGGACGCCGTTGCCGTCTTCATCGAAGTTCTCCAGGAGATAACTACGGAAATATGGGTCTGGAATATAGATTGCCGACGGCCCATCCTCTGGCTCATCCGGCATCGGAATCGTAAAAGTCCCGATCTGGGAACGGACTTCATTGACGCCCGCCCTTACAAAAGCATACCATTCATATGTTGCACCAGGAGTAAGCCGTTTAACAGTGGATGAAAAGGCAGATGACGAGAACTGGCAGATTACCGTTGTTTTTTCTCCTCCTGGCACTCCATACGCAAAACCGCAACTCTCTGCCCTAGCATCGGAGACATTGCAGTTGAAGATCACTGCCGTTCCGTCAACGACGGCTGTTGCAGACTCGATCTCCGGAGCGAGGAATTCCTCGCTCCCGGTCTCCGGCACGCAGGAGAAAACAAAAGACAACAGGCAAATGAATATGACACTCCAATGTTTCACTCATACAAATTTAGCAAAAAGATCCTTCGCTTCGCTCAGGATGACAGCAAACAAACAAAGGATGACAACAAACAAAGGATGATAACAAAGAAAGGATGGAAAAAACAAAAACAGCCAGAGAAACTCTGACTGTCTTATTTGTCTGGTCGGGATGATCCGACTCGAACGGACGACCCCTACGTCCCGAACGTAGTGCGCTAGCCAACTGCGCTACATCCCGATTGCTCCTTATGCGAGCTTGTTGATGTAGACTGCAATGCCGCTCTTGAGGTTGGAAGCCTTGTTCTTGTGGATAACGCCGATCTTTGCAAGTTTGTCGATCATAGCGTAGACCTTCGGTGCACCTTCCTCGGCAGCCTTCTTGTCAGTTGTGTTCCTTATTGCGCGAATTGCGTTTCGCGTCGACTTTGCATAATACTTATTATGCAATCTGCGCCTCTCGCTCTGGCGATTGGCCTTTTTTGCTGATGCGTGATTTGCCATCGTTTCTATTTTTTAATATTTTGTAGTGGGTAGGAGAATCGAACTCCTATTGCGGGAATGAAAATCCCGAGTACTAACCGTTATACGAACCCACCAGGCTAGTCCAAATGGCGCTCTACGCCAAATTGGGATGCAAATATAGAGATTATTTTTGAGCCATCAAAATAAATTTGACTCATTATCCCTCTAATTTTGCACAGACTCGTCCTTGCTCCACTCAAACGAGTAAAGAAGGGACTCCGTCTGGCGCATGTATTGACGTTTGTCGTACTTGGCAGCATAGACCCAAGCCTCAAGTACGATTATGTCCTTACCGTCCTTGCTATAGAAGGAATGGGAGACGAAGGGGCCGCCCATGAAGTCATTGTAGACCTCCCAAAGTCCCCTGGTCTCGGCGAAATCCAGATCATGGTAGCGCAGGAACTTCACTCCCGGAGTGATGTACTGGCTGGTGATCATGTAGGTGTTGTCGAACATTCCAGGCACGTAGTTCTTCAGGAAGGCATCGCGATGGGCGATGATGTGCTCCTCGGTGAAGGGATCCTCCTCTGTGACGGGGTACTTGTAGATGAAGATTCCCTGGGTCGTGTACTGCTTCTCATCGGCAATCCAGATGAAGTCATCAGTCTTCTTCTTGAGCGTGTAACCCATGGGGAAATGGACCTTACCACCGATCATCTCTTCCACGACCAAAGACAAAGGCGTCTCCTCATAAAGCAGGGTATTGGCGATCACACGGTTCCTCTCAGCCTGTTCTATAGCCCCCGTCATGTTCTCACCATTCTTCTGCAGGACGACGATGGCAGAGTCAGCGCAGGTTGCATTGAGCTGGATCACGCACTGGGGCTTAGCCCAGACATCGGTACGGTAGACGACGCCCTGTTTCTGGACGGTGGTGTCGATGTTGAATATGACAATGTTCCTGTGGTACTTGAACATGTCGGTGAATGATCCTGGAGCCAGGTTGACCAGCGAATAGAGGGGTTCCCTCTGGGGCAGGAATTCCACATCCCTGGCCAGGAGTCCGCGGACCTCATTACCAAGGTTCCCTTCCCAGGAATCCCTGTCGATAACGACAATGACCTCCCCAGCCTTTCCACTGACATTGGGGAGGAGAGCCTTGCCGCTACTTTTACAAGAGATTGCTGCAACCACCATCACGGCCATCGCAGCAAATTTGAAAAAAGTTTTCATAACACACGAAATTGGTACTGCAAAGTTACAATCACTTCCCCTAAAAATCCAAAAATAAAATATCTCGCAACCCCGTAAATCTATATTGATAATCAATTACTTATAGATATTAAATCTCTCGCAGCCCTGCAGAGACGAATCTATTGGGCGTTCGGGTCGATGCCGCGGTGCCAGAAACGGGAAGTAAGGTCGGTGAGGCGATAGTCCGGCTTGGAGGAAGTGTCGTGAGTGACCTTATAGAGCCGTTGGTTGGTGGTCGGAGAATTAAGAGGGCCGAAATGCTCGATGTAAGGCCCGACCTTGACATAGTCGAAGGTCAAGTACAGGGCCTTTTCGACATCCCTCCGGCCGGAGTACAGCGCAGGAGCAAGTCCCAGGGATCTCACATGATCGGCAAGGGCCATAAGGGTCTCCGGATCATTTCCCTCCCCCAGGAAGAGGAAGCAGTTGACCCCGAAATTCTCGGAGACGAGCCTGTCTATGATTTCAGTCGTAAGCTCCTCCCCAACATCTTCCTTAAGGAAAGGAGAATGGCACCCAATGCAATTACCTTGGCAGTTGCTGATGTCAACCGCCAAGGTAACTCTGTCGGGTATCTCCTCGATGACCACGGAGGTCATCTCGGGTACGTATTTAATCATATCTTGGACTTCTCCACATACACAGGCGACGCCTTCACAGTCTCACGGGAGCCTTCATGGATGTAGAAACGGTGCTCCGCCTCGACCTGACGCATCTCGCTGAATGAAGAGACTCTCTTGAGGTAACCGATGACGCGGGTCAGGTAGTCCAGGTTGTGGCTGCCACACTTGGGACAGACAGCGAGGGTGTCCTTGCTGATGTACCCACAGTCATTGCAGACGGTATTGCGGCAGTTGAATGTGAAGTAGTTGGTGCCGTAGTGGGCGGCTGTCTTGAGAAGCTGCCTGTACTGGTCCTTCGAGAGGTGCTCGGCCACGTTCATGTGGAGGGCTGATCCACCATCAAGATGCTTGACATAGTCATTGCCATGGAGCTTGAACTTGTCAATCATCGAGAGGGTGTCATCCTCAGGATTGTAGAAGTAGGAACTGTACATGTTGTGCTTGGGAGACACATAGAAGCCGTCCTTCTGGTCCCACTTGTAGTTCTTGCCGGAGAGGTTCTCGCCGGGGACGAACTCAGTGTTGAACATGGCATCGGAGGTCTTGTCCTTCCTGTTGCACCTGTTGATGGTCTCGAGGATGGTGTCCACAAACTCGTTGTACTCAGGATTCGGGCTGATGGTGAGGCCGAGGAACTCTGCGGCATCGGTCAGTCCGTTGACACCGACTGTCAGGTACTGGCGCTTCATGTCGATGAAGCCAGCCTGGTACACGTCAAGCATGCGGGCCTTGAGGAAGTCCTTGATGATCTCGTTGAAAGCAGTCTGGTACTTGTGAACCCTCTCAGTCTCCTCGGTCACTGCCGCGCGGATATATTCATAGAGCTGGTTCTTGTCGTAGTCTCCCCTCTGGAGGGCCTTCCCGCCGTCAAGCATGACACCCTTCTTTTCGAGGAAGTAACGCCTGGTGGCAAGCTGGATGAGCCTGTTGAGGTTGATGGTCATGACGGATTTGGAACCGGTGGAGACGGAAGCCGTACCCATCGAGTACTGATGGGTAGTGTGGTTGTGGGACTCGTCACTCTTGTCCAGGTCTGTCAGGGAGTTACGCAGACGGCAGCAGCTCGCGAGGCTGTCCGGGCTGTCGGAGAGATAGCAGAAGAAGCTGTGCCCCTTTGACCACATCTCTGCGGTGAAGTCGGCATATTCAGGATCGGCGAAGTCGTCGGATCCGTCGGTCAGAAGGGCCATGGTCTCTACGGGGAAAGTCAGGATGTAGTGGTTCCTTTCCTCGTTGAACCAATTCATGAAATGCTTCTGGAGCCATGAAAGGGTCTCCCACTTCGGTGCGCTTCCGTCAGGGAAACGGAAGTCCCCGAAGACGCCCCTGAAGTAGGGCTCGTCGAAGTAGCTGATGTTCCAGAACACGGTCTGGTAGCCACGGTTTCCGGCAGGCATATTCATGGAGTGCACAACCTGCTGGAAATAATTGTCGATGACCTTAACCAGGGTTCTCTTCTTGACATTCATCTCCACGACATCATCAAGATGCTCGATGTAGTTGTCGCCGTAGTCCTTGCGGATGAAGTAGTCGAGGTACATCAGGAATTCCGGAGTGGCCACGGCACCCATGAACTGGGAAGAGATCGAGTAGACGAGATTGATGAACTCGCCGCAGAAGGACTTCAGATCGGTGGGAGCGACCGAAACTCCGCCGAGATTCCTGAGTCCGTCGATGAGGAAGGGATACATCGTGATGGCTACGCAGTAAGGATAGCCGGGAGTACCGCTCTCGTCATGCTTGTAAAGGACATGGCTCTCGAGGTCCTTGATGTACTGGCTCGCCAGGTTGCGTCCGTACAAGGACTTGATCTTGTCCTTCATGATGTAGCGGTTCTGCTTGATGTTGTTCTCCTTGTAGAGTTCCTGGCCAAGCGTTACAATGTTCTTGCGAGTTACATTGGCGTTGGCATCGAACTTTGAACCGGTTGCAGCATTGGAAGCGGCGATGTAGTCCTTGATGAAGTCCCTTTTCTTGCGGAGGTCGAGACCGGCATCGAATTTCTCGATGTAGGCGATGGCGACCTTCTTGTTGATCGACATCAGGCTCTCCTCTACCTGACGCCTGATCTCGCGGCTTGTTATCTTGTCGTAGATGTAGAGGTTCTCAGCAATAGACACCACTACAGCCTCGGGGCATTCCTCGCCGGCCGTCTTGTAGGCCTCGCGGATACCGTTCATCAATTTGACCTTGTCGTACTCTTCAAACGAACCGTTGGTCTTTCTTACAGTTACATCCATGAATATATATTGTGTTTATTGTTGTCGGTCACCAGCATTAAATGAGGGTTAAAGAGGTTCGGACTGTCACAGGCAGTCCGAACCGTCAAACGCAAAGATAGCAGATTAACCGCTCCCTAGGTTAAAGAATTTGATAAAGTTATTAACAGTCGGGTAACGTTATTGTTAATTCGCCATCTTCCAGTCCGTTATAAGAATATGTATTTTAGAATAAATAAAATTGCCAGCACAATCATGAATGGACTGACCTTCTTTGTCTTGCCGGTGCAGAGGTTGAGCACTACATAGGCGATCAGACCGATCAGGATGCCATGGGAGATGGAATAGGTCATCGGCATCAGGATCATTGTGAGGTAGGCCGGAATGGATTCCGAGAAGTCCTCGAGAGGAATGTCCTTGATAGGGCTGAGCATGAACAGGCCGACGATGACCAGGGCCGGGCACACTGCGGAACCAGGGATTGCCGTGAAGATCGGAGCGAAGAAGAGGGCGAGGATGAAGCATCCGGCTGTTACTGCGGCAGTGAGACCGCTGCGACCTCCCTGTGCTACACCTGAAGCACTCTCTACATAAGTGGTGACGGTGCTGGTACCGAGAGCGGCTCCCGCCATGGTGCCGATTGCATCTGCCAGGAAGGCCTGGTTAAGGCGGACAGGCTTGCCGGTCTCATCGACCATGTCAGCCTTGGTGGTCACTCCCACAAGGGTGCCGATGGTGTCGAACATATCGACGAACAGGAAGGTAAACACCACGACGAGCATGTCAAGGCTGAATACCTGGCTGAAGTCGAACTTGCAAAAGATAGGAGCTATGCTCGGAGGAGCGGAGACGAAACCGCTGAGCTTGGTGATCCCCATGGGGATTCCTATCAGGGCCGTAGCGATGATACCTATCAGCAGGGCGCCGGGGATGTTGAGGATCACCAGGATGCCCGTAATGATGAGTCCGATCACTGAAAGCAGGCCGGGGCCGCTGGTGAGCGTACCGAGGTCGACGAGGGTAGCTTCGCTGCCGACCACGATACCGCCGCTCTTCAATCCGATAAGGGCTATGAAGAGACCGATACCGGCTCCGATCGCCTTTCGCATGGAAAGAGGCAGGGCATTCACTATTGCTTCACGAACGTTCGTCAACGTAAGGATCACGAAGATGAAACCTTCGATGAGGACAGCAGTGAGAGCGAACTGCCAGGAATAACCCATTCCCAAGCACACTGAATAGCAGAAGAATGCGTTCAGGCCCATACCGGGAGCCAGGGCGAAAGGCAGTTTTGCATAGATGGCCATCACAAGGGTGGCAATGATGGATGCGATCGCCGTAGTAGTGAAGAGGGCGTTCTTGTCCATGCCTGTGTCGGCAAGGATGGAGGGGTTGACGGCCAGGATGTAGGACATTGCCAGGAAGGTGGTTATACCCGCCATGATCTCGGTGGAGACCTTCATCTTGGAGCCGTCGAAACCGAATAGTCTTGTCAGCCAGCCTTTCTTCTCAGGGGCATTGGCCGCTGTGTTGGTTTCAGCCATGGTTATTATGTGATTAGTGTGAGTTTTAAGGGATTAGAACGACCAGCGGAGACCTGCGCAAGGATTGACCATGAATCCCTTGTTGCCTGCAAAGTTGCATGAGATCTCGATCTCGGTACCGATGTCAAGATGACCGTCAAATGCACTTCCGAGGTTCATCCAGAGCTGAGGTTCGGTGAGGAATGTCCATTTAGTCTCATCTCCGAGTCCCCAGAAGGTGTTGTTGCCCCAAAGGTCAGCGAATCCCTTGAAGGTAAGTCCCTTCACTCCGAAAAGGTTGCTGATTCCCCAGACTGCGGTGAACTTGATAGGAATGTCAGCCTTGCCGAAGCCACGGAACAGCTCGTACATAGCATAGAGCGAGAGGGTCTTGGAGAAGTCTGCAGAATGGAAGAAGTACTTTGCACCGAAGCACCATGTGCCCTGGCCCCAGGTGGTTCCGTCGTACTCAATGTGACCGCTGAAATCCTTTAGATTGCTGTCCTGCCAGAAATTGATTCCGCGCTCGATCTCAAAGTAGCTGCCATTGATTGCGCTGCTCACTCCATCATGCTTCAGATTCTTGTCAGTGCTGTTGTAGTAGTGATCGATGAAGAAGAATGTGTCACCGAACTTGTCACCCTTGAACATTTCGAAGGTTGTAGTCACATACTGACGATCCTTGCCGAAATCGTAGAATGTCTGTACATTGGTCTGTGCCTTGGCTCCTAGAGTGAAGGCGAGAGCCGCTACAGCGACTGCAAGAATAGGTTTTTTTGACATAATTTTATTAGAATTGAAGAATAGCCAAACTAACTCCTTACAAATTTAGCCCGATACTCAGAGAAAATCCATATCTTTGTTATGCAATAATCCACAAAGTTTTCAACAACCATGTTCGAAGAATACCTTAAATTCTACCAGGACTTTCCCACTCCGGGGATAAAGTTCGTGGACATCATCCCTTATCTGCAGGACAGGAAAGTGTTCGCAAACGTTACCGCCGAAGTCGGACGTCTCGTCACGGCCCCTTCAGTGGCTTGCCCGGAGGCCAGGGCCTTCCTCTTCGCGTCTCCCCTGCTCATCGCTGACTGCGGTGTGGACAACATCATCCTCTTCCGCAAAAGGGGGAAGCTACCCTACAGCGGAGACGATCTGCAGACCATTGAGATAATGAAGGAATATGGGGCCGACAAACTTATCTACCGCAATTCCGACATTGCTTCCGGAAAGGCAGAGGACGGAGTCTTCCATGTGTCGATAGTAGACGATGTACTGGCCACCGGAGGCACTGCAGAAGGGATAGCCAAAGCTTTGACGAACACAAGTTTGCAGATAGGCGGCAAGGAATATAGAGTCAAGGTCAACGAATTCATATTCATAGTCGAACTGGATGGGCTCAACGGCCGTGACCGCCTCGCCGAAATCGCCCCCGTCCACTCAATCGCCCACATTTAATTAAAATGAATAGATTAACTTCTGCCGTTGCGACCATTCTGGCGGCAATAGCCTTGTACGGCTGTGCTGGCAGCCGGCCGGAAGGGCTGCGGTGCGAGTACCAGGAGGGTGACGTGCTGGTCGAAGCCGGATCTGCCCCTAGACTGAGCTGGATCAACTCCAGTGACCAGACTGCCTACGAGATAAAAGTCACCTCCGGGAAGGACCTGGTATGGGATTCCGGGAGAATCACCTCCGGAGAGTCACATCTAGTCCCCTATGGAGGCCCTGTCCTTCAGCCCATGGAGGAATATTCATGGATGTTGAGGACCTGGGACGAAGGCGGCAAGGCAAGTGCCTGGAGCAGGCCTGCCCGCTGGGTGACAGGCCCTTCAACTGACGGTTGGGATGCGCAATGGATAGGTGCCCCGTGGCAGAAGGATGAACGCGGAGAGTGGTACACCCGCTATCCCATGTTCCGCAAGGAATTCAAGGTCGGCAAGGGCCTGGAAAGTGCCAGGATATTCATAAGCGGACTCGGGTACTTCGAGGCAAGGATCAACGGCGGCAAGATCGGTGACGACTTCCTCGTGCCCGGACTGACCGATTACACCTTGAGACCATTCCTTGGCGAGAACCCCAGGATACCTCTCGACCCCGCTGTAACCGCCTACAAGACGCTTTACCTTTCATACGATGTCTCCGGAATGCTGAAGGAAGGCGACAATGCAATCGGAGTGACCCTTGGTAACGGGTATTTCCACACCCGTCCGACTGCACCATCCGACCAATGCGAACCTTACGGAGTCCCGAGACTTATAGCCCGAATCGAGTTAACCTACAAGGACGGGCGCAGGGAGCATGTCAGTACGGATACCTCCTGGAAGGCTGCCGAGTCTCCTTTCACTTACGGAGATTTGTGGGGAGGAGAGGCCTACGACGCACGTCAGGTGCAGCCCGGCTGGGACAAGGCTGGATTCGACGATTCCGCATGGGCCACCGCGATCGAGCGCACTGCCCCGGATGGACCGCTCACAGCGAACAACGGTCCTACCGACAAAATCACCGAAGTCTTCAAGCCTGTCTCGTTCGAACGCCAGGAAGATGGATCCTTCAAGATCGATTTCGGTACGATGATCTCCGGATGGGCCCATTTCAAAGGCATAACCGGAGAAGCCGGCGACACCCTCAAGGTCGAATATCTCAGCGAGTATGAGAGCCCCAGATGTGAATATGTGTTCGGTTCTGATGGGGAAACAGACTTCGCCCCCCGTTTCACCTGGTTCGTGTTCAGGGAGGCCATAGTCTCTGGAATAAAGGATCTGACGCCCGACCAGGTTGTTGCCGAAGCAGTCAACACCGACGTACCAGTGAACTCATCATTCGAGAGTTCCAATCCACTCTTCGCGCAGATACTGAAGATCTTCCAGCGCTCCCAGATTGACAATATGCACAGCGCAGTGGCTACCGACTGCCCTCATCGCGAGCGGCTTCCATACACAGGAGACGGAGAGGTGGCCATGGCTTCGGTCATTTCTTATTTCGACGCATCAGCCTTCTACAACAAGTGGATCGACGATGTGATCGGGAGCCAGAACCCTGAGACAGGATACGTCCCCAACGGAGCCCCGTGGGAGCCGATGTGCGGCGGAGGACCGGCCTGGGGTGCGGCTATCTGCGTCATGCCGTGGGAGTTCTACCTGCGCTATGGAGACAGGTCTGTCCTGGGAAAGAGTCTGGAGGGGATGAAGGGCTATCTCAAGTATCTGGGAACATGGACAAAGCCTGACGGCACCATCCTGGTCGCAAAGACCACTCCGGATGGGAAACCTTTCTATTGGTATAACCTGGGCGACTGGCTGCCGCCTCATGTAGATGATTCCTATGCCGGCGACGGGATTCCTGACGAAGGCCTGGTTCACACTTTCATCTACTGGCTCTGCGCAAGGAACACTGCCCTTTCGGCAAAAGCGGCTGGGGACATGGGACTCGCCAATGAAGCCGGAGCTCTGACAGAGAGTATATGGTCTGCTTTCCACAACACTTTCTACAATAAGGAAGAGAAGTCCTACGGCTTCTACGGCAGCAATGTCCTGGCGCTTTACATGGGTGTACCAGATGAGCACAGGGACGATGTACTCGTGACTTTGAGGGAAGAGCTGGAGGTTAAATGCAAAGGTCACCTCAATACCGGGATCATAGGCACCCGTTACCTGTTCGAAACTCTGTCGATGAACGGCATGGGGGACCTTGCCTACACCATCATGAACCAACGCGACTATCCCAGTTTCGGCTGGTGGATAGAACAAGGAGCCACGACAACTTGGGAACAGTGGAACGGAAGGGATTCGAGGAATCATCCGATGTTCGGCGGAGGACTCACATGGTACTCAAGGGTACTGGCAGGGGTCGACACTGACCCGCTCGAGCCGGGATTCAAGCATGTGATCATAAGGCCGATACCTTCAGCAGAACTCACTGATGTGAGCTATTCCACCATGACTCCTTACGGCAAGGTTGACTCGCATGTAAGCCACGACGGGCACACCGTCAAGATGGAGGTTACCATCCCTTACGGTTCCCGTGCAACGATCTATGTTCCCAAGAGCGTTGAGGTTGCATCAGCAGACCCGATGTCCGACGACAGTTACACCATCCACGAAGTCGGTCCCGGGACACATTCTTTCTGACATTGTTTCCCTGGCCCCCTTTCGCCCCGGGAGATACTATCCCCCGGGAACCACTGCCACCCTCGGCACGTTAAGAGGGGGGACCGGAGCGAAGCGAGCGGTGGGGCCGCGAAGCGGCGGTTCCGGGGGATAGTACCTCCCGGAAGAACACTACCAGATAATATTCAATCCAAAGGAGAAGTTAGGATAGTTGCTTCCTGGGAATACGAAGTTGGAACTTCTCAGGCCGAGCAGGCCGTCGGTACCGGCAAACAGGTTGAAATGACCGACCTTCACGTTGGCGAAGGCTCCGAAGGTCACTCCGTAAGTACCGGCTCCCAGACTGCCAATCAGTTCCACCTTCTTGACAGGCTTGTAGTTGACGCTTCCCCTAAGGTCCCAGAAAGGACAGATACTGTCATAACGGAAGGTTGCAAGGCCGCCGAAGGAAAGGTCTGAATATAGAAGGTACCTGGCCCCGAACCTGGCAGTCAGAGGCAGGGCCTGAAGGCTTTGGTACTCATCTTCCTTCTGAATCTGGAGTGCCTGTGCCATAAGGTCGCCCATGTCGGAGAACTCATTAGCCATCTTTGTGCCACGGTGACTGTGGCGCTGGAAATCATAGGTAAAACTACTGCTTGACAAGGAATGGCCATAGAGGTTGTGGAACCAGAACACGCAACCGATGTCGATGATCGATCCTGAGAACTGCCACGAACTGTCGTCGTACAGGAATCCCACGTCGGCCCCGACTCCGTAACCGTTCATGATTCCCGGGGACCTGCCGATCTTTGAATGGGAGAAATCTATGAGTTTGTTTCCGGCCGCATATTCAGGAGTGCGTGTCACGATGTCTATTCCGTCGTAGGCAGAGGCCACTACACCGCTTGCATTGACCGACAGGTCGCTTCCGGATTTGCTGACGCGCAGGTTGTCCATGTCCACGTAGGAATTCTGAAGGCCTATCACACCCTTGAATCTCATACCGATGGTAAGCTTCCGGTTTGGTTTCCAGGAAGAGGTGATACCGATCTCAGCAAAAGTCGTGGAACGGGCATGGAGACCCGACAAATCATACGATCCATCAGTCGTCGGGCCCTCTTTCAGGTACTTCATAAGGTCGTAAGGCAGGCTGCCGCTGGTGTAGTCCCTGATATTGACATCCACGATGTTGTACATTCCACCTGCCCTGAAACCTATCGCCAGCAGATTGGCATAACTCTCAGTGGTGAACTTGTTCATTCCCGGTTTGAACCTGTCCAGGAAGTCGGATGCCTGTACCGACTCGTTCATGAATGTTACCTTCTCGCCCCCGTTCTTGTAAAGCACATCATTAAGGCCGAAACTGCCGGTGTAACCCACTGCGGTGGAGCCGGCAAATGGCAGGCCTACGAAGCTGTAGGAAGGATGGAATGCCGGATTAAGCCTGTAGGAATAGGTGAAATCCTCAGAGAAATAGGATGTCTGCAAGGTCTGCGCAGGCAACATGGCACAGACCAGGAGGGCTGTCAATGAGATAAGAATCTTTTTCATATCTGTCTTTCTTGCTTTCAGTTTTGGATCAGAAGCCTTGCGCGATGTTTGCGGCAATGGCTTCAATGAGTCTCTGACGGGCCTCAACGCTAGCCCATGCCGTATGTGGAGTAAGGCTTAGTTTCTCAGGATGGCGGGTGTGGAGCAGAGGGTGATCCTCAGGAAGAGGCTCGGTGACGAAGACGTCCAGGCCAGCTCCTCCAATTACTCCTTCATCAATCACCTTGGCGAGGGCATCCTCGACGACGATGCCTCCGCGCCCCATATTGACTATGAAGGCGGTTGGCTTCATGAGCCTGAGTTCCTTCTCACCGACCAGGCCGGCAGTGCGGGGATTGAAAGGAGCATGGACCGAAATCACATCCGACTCTTTCATCAATTGCTCGAGGGGAACGGAAGGATATTCCTTGCAATGGCCGGTTCCGGAAGTGGAGTAATATATCACCTTCATTCCGAAAGCCTCCCCCACCTTAGCGACCTTCGAACCTATCGTGCCCATGCCGATGATGCCGAGGGTCTTCCCCGTGATCTCAAAGAATGGCTTGGAGACGTCAGTGAATATCTTTCCGCGGGAATATTCCCCGGACTTGACAGTGTGATCGAAATACGGTCCGTTGCCCATAAGGGTAAGGATATGCATGAAGGTTTCCTGCACCACTGAATCCGTTGAATAGCCGGCAACGTTACGGACAGGAATCCCTCTCGCAGCGCAGGCATCCAGATCGATGTTGTTGACCCCGGTGGCCGCCTCGCAGATAAGTTTCAGGCTTGGGGCCGCCTCAAGCAGGGCCTCATCCACTTTTACCTTATTAACTATCAGAACCTCGCATTCACCGACTCGATCACGTGCCTCCTCCGGAGTTGAAGTCGGCCAGCAGACCAGTTCTCCAAGTTTTGCAATCGGCTCAAGCGAAGTGTCCCCCACTGTCGCCGCATCCAGGAATACTATTTTCATACTTTCTGAATTAGAGTCTACTAAAATAGTAATAATAATCGAAAGAACAGTATAATGCGATAACGAGATAAGGATCAAAAAAGAGACCGGAAGGTCATCCTTCCGGTCTCTTCGTGCGCGGGATGAGAGTCGAACTCACACGTCGCAATTGACACTAGCTCCTGAAACTAGCGCGTCTACCATTTCGCCACCCGCGCATAATCGGATTGCAAAGATACAAATTGCATGTGAAATTGCAAAATAATTATACCCGGGCGATGAAGGCTTTCATGCTACTTTCTTTTAGGCTTGAAGGCCTGGTCTATGACAGTCTTCTTTGCGGGGCAGACAGACAGGAGTTCCTTCTTCAACGCATCTACATCGGTCACTTCGCTTGTCAGTGCTGAGAAGATTTCGCTTCGTGTGACTCCACCGTCTTCCAGCACATCCAGGGTCGAAGGCTTGAACCAGTAGGAGGAACCGAAATGAGGATTGACACCGTACCTGGATTCGTAGACCATGTTCTCCACATGATAGGCCCACATCTCACCAACAGCACAGTAACCGGCATCGTCACCGTTACCGGTTCCATAACAAGAGCCGTACACCAGGTAGGAAGTCAGGATGTAGGTGGCGAACTTGTTCCAGTAGCCGGTACCGACTTTCTCGAAATGGGACGAATGGGCGAGTTCGTGGATGGCACAGGTGTAGAGTTCGGAGTATTTCCCGTTCTTTCCCTTGGATCCTATCACGATGTCAGGAGCGAAGACTCTTACTATAGCCTTGTACATCCCCAGATAGTTGCTGACAAGCTTGGTGTCCAGGATTGCTCCATGATGCATCATGAGCGTGCATGACGGCCTCAGGATGTTGAGAATCCAGAACCTTGTGTTCTTGGGTGGTTGGGTAATGCCCCATGAAGTACACTGCTGGAAATAGTCGTAAGCAGCATTGTTGACTGCGCAGCGGCGGAAAAGAGTGTTGTCAGACTTGCTGTCTACCGTGACATCGATTCCGTCAGGATCGTCCTTCCCGAGAGTCGAAACCGAAGCTGGTACCAAAATAAGGTTAAGTCCGATCGTGAACCCCAGTTTATTCTGGAAGCAGATGCTGTAACGAGGCTTTGCAGAGAACTTCGCAGGGAAGGAGTACTTTCCGTCAGCATCCGTGTAGACTGTGGACACTTTGACAAAGACGTTTGCCACCATCTTGACACAAGAGATTCCGACAGCCTTTCCGAGCTTGTCGTCCATGATTGAGATCCGGCCTGAAGGCTTCGCTTTCGATCGGGTTTCGGGGACCAGCAATTTCCCGTTGCCGGAAACTTCGAAAGCCTTCCTCTCGACAGCATTCCAGTCCACATCGGCGAAGCCCTTGGTCTCCATGCCTTCTTCCGGGATGAAACAGTCTTCGATCACTTCATGCCGGACAGTTTCCGGGAAGCTGAAATCCACCGGGACGACAGCATACTGCCAGGTGATCTCACCTTCTGGAATCGAAGGGTCATGATAGTAGTCTCCATCCTGGAGAATCTGATAATCCAGAGGATGGTCGAACAAGTCAAGGCCAAGGCCTTCAAGGATGGAGTATTCCTCCATGTCTTTGGGAAGGAACCTGACATAACGCGCATTAGCTGGAACCTGCACATCGGCCCTGGTAGGATAGACTGAAGCAAGGGCGGCTGAGACATTCCTGACTGAATAAGGATTTTCTAGCTTGTCACCGAGGGCTATGGATCCATGGGCAATGGTCTCCTGCCTCTCCCCTGTGCTTTCGGGCAGAATCTCCACCGGAGACCCTGCCTCCTTGCTGCAAGACGCCAGCACCAGCGCCGGCAGCATCAGTTTGATGAACCATTTCATAATCGTTTAGGTTTAAGTCAGGAGCAAAGGTAGGGAGGGCTATCCGTAGGTTGAAATATTCAACGGATAATAACAAAAAAGCCTCCCACACAACTGTGGAAGGCTTTTTTCAGATCTCAGAGGACCTGGATATTCCGAGAAAAAGACGGCTAGAAGTAGACTACCGTCTTCTGTTCTATCGCCGACATCAGGGAGTTGGCCAGACGGCTCACGCCGAAGCGGAACAAATCCTTGTTCAGCCATTCGTCACCGAGGACGGTCTTCACGATTGAATAGTAGCACACGGCGTCCTTGGCAGTGGAGATGCCTCCGGCCGCCTTGAAACCGACCTTTTTTCCAGTCTTAGCATGGAAGGCCTTGATGCACTCGCTCATGACATAGGCAGCGACAGGGGTTGCATTGACACTGACCTTGCCTGTGGATGTCTTGATGAAATCAGCACCCTCCTCCATAGCAAGGAAGGACGCATCAGCAATCTTTTCAGGGGTCACCAGCAGACCGGTCTCAAGGATTACCTTGAGGACGACTTGTTTCCCGAGTGCGGCAGCCGCAGAGTCGACTGCATTCCTCATGGTACGGATTTCTTCCCTGGCTTTCTCGTAGTCTCCTGCCATGAAGGAATTCAGGGCAAGGACTATGTCGATCTCATCAGCCCCTGATTTCACTGCGAGTTCACACTCTTTGGCCTTGACCTCAAGGAAACTCTGGGAAGTCGGGAAACAACCTGATACAGCAGTGACATGGACTCCCGGATCAGAGAGGTTCTCTTTCACCAGCGAAGCAAAATTGGGGTACACGCACACTGAAGCAGGAAGGGGATAATCAGGATAGTCAGCCTTGAAGGAATTGACCTTCCCGACAAGTTTAGTCACTGAAGCCGGAGTGTCTTCAGTGCGCAAGGTCGTGAGGTCCATTATGGACATGCAGGCCTTCAGGACGGAAGGGCTGGAGACGTTGTCAATGTTGGCAGCGATTGCATCCAGCCTCTTGCCTATCCGCTCCTTATCAGGAGCATAGTTGTACTTTTCGAACAATGATTCCATTAGGTATGTATTATTAATATCTTTCTGTTATCCCCTTATCTGAATCTTGAAGCCTTCTTCCGCAAGTGGCTTCACAAGTTCCCTCATCTGTTCCACCGTAAACTTCTCAAGATCGGAAGCTGGCGCTTCACGGTCCAGAGTGTATACCATAACCTCACGGGGACGCACCTTTCTCACTATGTCCATCCAGGCGCTCAACTGCTCCGGTTCAGAAGAATCGAAGTCAGGCGACCGGAGGAACATGGTCTGCATCACGAAGTCGCCTTCGAACCTCAGCATCCCTTCAACCACGTCACTGACATGGTACCCGCCTTGCGGCTGGTTGATCCTACGGACCAGTTCATCAGTCGGAGCATCGAGTTTGAGGATAGGGTTGTCTACCTTCCTCAGAGCCTCGAAGACTTTTTCATGACCGATCATCGTAGCATTCGAAAGTACTGAAACTACGGCCTTGGGGTAATATTTTGCCCGTAACTCCAGGGTTATGTCTATGATTTCCGGGAAGTCAGGATTGAGGGTAGGTTCCCCGTCCCCGGAAAAAGTTATCGAGTCAATGGGGGTACCCACGGCCTTGCATGCCGACAACTTGGATTCAAGCGCCTCACGTAGCATGGAGGCGGTAGGAAGCTTCGTATCACCACGTCCATCCTTGTTCCAGCCACACTCGCAATAGATACAGTCGAAATTGCAGATCTTTCCCTTCTCGGGAAGCAGATTTATCCCGAGTGAAGATCCAAGCCTCCTCGAATGGATCGGTCCAAACACTATTTCTTCCCTCATCATAGGCTAAATGATTCTGCGTGAAGTACTCTCAGGTGTAAGACTGCATTCCGGGCCAAGGTTGTCGATAAAAACGAGACCTGGTTTCTTGCCAACCTCGATCGAGCCTAGTTCGCTCTCTTTATTCAGGAATTCAGCCCCGTTCAGGCAGGCCCAGGTGAGCAGTTCATCCAGTTCAAGCTCTTTGAAATTGCTCTGGAGGCAATAGAGTTCCCTGACGATGTCAAGGTCGTCATTGCTCGACAGGGAATCAGTCCCTACAGTCAGTTTCAAGCCGTTGGACCGCATAAGTCGCACCGGAGGGAGAGCGTTGTGTATGAATATATTGGAGCAAGGGCACAGGGCGATGAAGGGATGCCTCATCACCTTCCTTACTGCATCTATTCCTTCCTGGTCCATGCACACTTCGTGAACGAGCAGGATGTGTTCGTCAAACGGTGCAGGATGAGCCTTCTGAAGCCTGTCCAGGAAATACAGCAATGAAGACTGACCGGTCACGGGAGGGACGCTCATCCCTGCTGCCTTGCGATTCTCCCACATGGCTCCGGAACCGTAACGGATCATGTCTTCTTCCTCCTGGGTCTCCTCGGAATGGAATGACAGGAAGCCTGTCTTCAAGCCTTCGGCAGACACGGCAGAGACCAGCTGGGGGCTCATGGTGTAGCAGGCATGCGGAGTCGGGGAAGCATCCAGGCCGAAGCTTTCTGCAACTTCCTTCAGCTTCATGACGCCAGCCATCACTTCAGGACAGTCCTCCGGTTCAGTGCCGAAAACTTCCAGGAAGGTTCTGGTGTACATCGGAGAAGCTTTCTTGATCTCAAAGGAATCGTCACAGTTGCTGATGTCTGCCATCGCCGAGACCCCTCGGTTCCACATAATTTCCATCCAACGCCGGATGTCTCCGATCTTCTCTTCAAGCGGTTTTGTGTCCCTGAGAGCATTGATCTGGTCGATGAATCCAGCCATGCCTGTTCCTTTGCGGAAAAGTTTCCACATGTATGAGAGCTCGACATGGCAATGAGTATTGACAAAGCAGGGGACAACAGCCCCTGGCAGGAAATCCTTTTCCCGGGATGGATCACACTCCCCCATGGAGATGACCGTACCATCCGGAGCATACTCCACGAAACCGTTCCGGATAACTCCGGGGCGGCCAAGGGTAAAGACATATTCAGCAGCTACTCTAGGCATGGAATAGGTAACGGTGGTTCTTTTGCAACCGGGACTTCCAGAGTGTCCCTTATGATCAGTTCCGGTCCATGGAAAAGGGTGTCCTCGACAACGGGTTCAGGGACATATACTCCCCTTGGATTCTTATGGATGTCAATCCTGTCAGTCATGGAGTTCACCATGAACAAGTCCTCGTAGTAAAGGACTCGTCCGGGAGAATAGACCTTAAGGGCATTGGCGATGGAATCAGCCTTCTGCCTGGCCTTTTCCTGGCGGTCAACCGCACGATGGATCCTCTCCGCCTCTCCCTTCATGTCCTTGACCACCCTGTCCATCATCTCGGCATAACGCTTCGGATCATTAAGGTAGTAGTCCACACTCTTGCGATAGTCATCAATGCCGTAGCCGTACTTTTCGAAAATCGGGAGATAGAACCAGGTCGTGTCAGCCTTCTGCTTCTTTTCAGGGAAATCGGCAAGCCATTGGTCCGCAAGGAACATCTCGCGGTAGATTTTTTCCATCTTGCGCACGGGGATGACCTTCGGCCCTCTAGAGCACGACAGCACTCCCGCCAGCAAGGCGGAAGCCACTAAGATCATTCCCGGCAACCTTTTCATCCTTTATCTAAGAGCTGCTCCGTACTCGTTGGTGAACGTAGAGAGAAGCTTTGACATTATCTTTTCGACATCGGCATCTGTGAGGGTCCTGTCCTGGTCCTGAAGTACAAAGCCAAGGGCATACTGCTTCTTGCCGGCAGGGATCTTATCTCCTCTGTAGACATCGAACAACGTGACATTCTTGAGCAATTTCTTTGCCGCCTTGAATGAACTCCTGTAAAGGTCGGAATAGCTGACGCTCTCATCGAGGAGAAGAGCCAGGTCCCTGCGTACCTCGGGGAACTTGGGCAGTTCCCTGAAGGCGACCTTATCCCTCTTGACGAGCATGAACAGGGTGTTCCAGTTGATCTCTGCTGCAAAGACGGGCTGCTTGACATCGAACTTCCTGGCAAGTGAAGGCAGGACCGTTCCAATGACGGCGAGGGGGATATGCTGTCCCGGGAGGGAATATGCAATGCCCTCACTGAATATGTCGGCAGGTGCAGGAGTTGCCTCCATCTGGTAGAGGTCGGCCCCGAAGCGCCTCAGGAGAAGGTCCACATAGCCCTTAAGGGTGAAGAAGCTGCTCTTGCCAGGCTGGTTGTTCCAGGTTTTGTCTGGAGTACCTGAGATGAACAACGCGAAGGCCGGATGCTCCTCGTAGGATGCCAGGGTTTTGCCGTCACCCTGGGGATCGCGGCTGTAGACGGAACCATATTCATAGATCCTCATGGAAGGGATCTGGCGGTTGGCATTGTAGGCGATGACCTCCAGGCCATTGAAAATCAAGGTCTGGCGCATCACGTTAAGGTCGGAACTCAGGGGATTGACGATGTTGACGCACTTCTCCTCGGGATAGGTCGTCAGGCCCTTGTAGTAGGCTCCCTTTGTGAGAGAATTGTTCATCGTCTCAACGAAACCGTTGGCTGAGAGGAAATTGGAGATTCCATTACGGATGGCCTCCGGCTCAGGTGAAGGGGTCGCATTGACGGACATCTTCATGTGGCGGGGAAGGTCGATGTTGTTGTAGCCGTAGATCCTGAGGATTTCCTCGACGACGTCGCACTCCCTTGTGACATCGATCATGTAGGTAGGAGCGGCGACCCTGGAGCCACCGGGCCATTTCTCGATGAACTCGTAATTGAGGCTTGCAAGGATGCCCTCTATGGTGTCGTGACCGATCTGCTTGCCGATGAACGACTCGATCCTGTCATAGTCAAGGACGATTTGTTTCCTGCCGATCTTCTCAGGGTAGAATTCCCTCATGTCACCTACGATCTCGCCTCCTGCCAGTTCCTGGATCAGGAGAGCGGCCCTCTTGCATGCATATTCATTGATGGACGGATCGCATCCACGCTCATAACGGAAAGATGCATCAGTCTGCAGGCCATGCCTCTTTGAAGTCTTGCGGATGGAGCCTGGATCGAAATAGGCACTTTCGATGAAGACATCGGTCGTGGACTCGGTAACACCGGAGTCGATACCTCCGAACACACCGGCGATGCACATGGGGCCTTCTGCGTCGGCAATGACGATGTCCTCTGCTGAAAGCTTGCGCTCCACCTCATCGAGGGTAACTATCTTTTCTCCTTCCTGGGCCCTGCGGACGATCACCTTTCCACCCTTGATCTTGCCTGCATCGAAGGTATGGAGAGGCTGGCCAAGCTCCCAGAGAATGAAGTTGGAGATGTCGACCACATTGTCGATGGGCCTGAGGCCGATCGACAGGAGCTTCTTGCGAAGCCACTCAGGAGAAGGTCCGACCTTCACGCCCTTGACAGTGATACCGCAGTAACGGGGCGCAGCCTTGGGATCCTGGATCTCGATAGGGATGGACTCCCCTTCCCCTGCCTTCCATGCATCTACAGACGGATACTTGAGTTCGCAGGGAATATTGTTGGCAACCATCCAGGCATATAGGTCGCGGGCAACTCCGATGTGCGAAGAAGCATCCACGCGGTTGGCGGTGATTTCATATTCAATGACAGCCTCCGTCTTGAGGTGGAGGTATTCCTTTGCAGGGGTACCGACGACAGCGTCCTCCGGCAGGACCATGATCCCGGCATGGTCGTTTCCTATACCGAGCTCATCCTCTGCACAGATCATTCCCATGGACTCCACTCCACGGATCTTGGACTTCTTGATCTTGAAGTCGCCGGGAAGGACGGTACCGATGGTGGCGAAAAGGACCTTCTGGCCTGCTGCCACGTTGGGTGCTCCGCAAACCACAGTAAGCGGCTCGCCGGTTCCGGCATCCACCTTGGTAATGTGAAGATGGTCCGAATCGGGATGCGCTTCACACTCTAGCACCTTAGCCACGACGACTCCTGCGAGTCCGCCGGGAATCTCCTCCTGCTCTTCGACCGAGTCCACCTCGATGCCGATCGCCGTCATGGCATCTGCGATCTGGGTGGGTGTAAGGTCGAATGTCAGGTAATCTTTGAGCCAATTGTAAGAAAGCTTCATAATTATTTATTTTTCAATATCTTCCCTCGAAAACAGAGAGCCCACGAACTCCTTCTTGTCGAAAACCTTGAGGTCGTCGATGCCCTCTCCTATTCCTATGAATTTGACCGGAACTTTCAGCTGGTCCACTATTCCTATCACGACGCCACCTTTTGCAGTCCCGTCAAGCTTCGTGATCGCCAGGGAGGTGATGTCCGTCGCCCTGGAGAATTCCTTGGCCTGCTGGTAGGCGTTCTGGCCGGTCGAAGCGTCGAGCACGAGGAGAACCTCATGAGGAGCATCCGGAATAACCTTTCGCATGACGTTGCGGATCTTCGTAAGCTCATTCATCAGGTCAATCCTGTTGTGGAGACGGCCAGCAGTGTCGATAAGGACTACGTCAGCCTCCTTCGCAACCGCAGACTTGACAGTGTCGAAGGCTACGGATGCCGGATCGGATCCCATCCCTTGCTTTACTATGTCAACACCGGCCCTCTCTGCCCAGATGCAGAGCTGGTCGACTGCAGCCGCCCTGAAAGTGTCCGCAGCCCCTATGACCACCTTCTTGCCCATAGCTTTGTAGCGGGCAGCGAGTTTGCCGATTGTGGTTGTCTTGCCGACACCATTCACGCCCACGACCATTACCACCAGAGGCTTCCTGGAGAGGTCGAAAGGTTCTTCGGGAGCTTGGCCATCTTCTACATCGAGCATCTTCCCGATCTCGTCGCGGAGCATGTCGACGAGTTCGTCGAAGGACATGTACTTGTCCTTGCCGACTCTCTCTTCAAGGGCATCCACGACTTTAAGTGTCGTGTCAACGCCCATGTCAGAAGCCACAAGGGCCTCCTCTATGGCATCCAGGACCTCATCGTCGACCTTGGACTTGCCGACAACAGCCCTGGAAAGCCTCTGGAAAAAGCCTTCCTTTGTCTTGCGTACTCCTCTGTCAAAAAGTCCCATACTGTTCTTAAATCTAATCTTACAAATATACACAAATTCAAGGGCGGAAACAAAAAAAACGCGGTGCCGGGAATCAGCCCGGCACCGCATTCAATATCTGTACTGGAAAGATTATTTCTTGCCAGCGAAGAAGTCCTTGGTCTTGTCAGCCTCGACAAGCTGCTCAGTGAAGACATAGGCTCCGGTCTTGGGAGACTTGTCCATACGGATGCACTTCACCATGCTCTTTGCGCCAGCCTTAGCGGCGAACGTAGCAACTGCTTTCTTTGCCATAACTTAATCTCCTTTATTTGATCTCGCGATGGAGTGTAACCTTGTGGAGGTAGGGGTTGTACTTCTTGCGCTCCAGACGTTCCGGAGTGTTCTTCTTGTTCTTGGTGGTGATGTACCTGGAGATTCCGGGAACACCGGTAGCCTTCTGCTCAGTGCATTCGAGGATGACCTGCACCCTTGCGTCTTTTGATTTCTTTGCCATAATTCAATAGATTTTAAACAAGGCCTACATATCCTTTCTTCTGAGCATCCTTGAGAGCGGCGTCAAGCCCCTTCTTCTCGATGGTCCTCATGCCCTTGGTGGACACCTTGAGAGTCACGAACCTCTGCTCCTCCTCTGACCAGAACTTCTTGGTCTTGAGGTTGAGGGAAAAGTCGCGTTTGGTGTGAAGCTTCGAATGAGCGACGTTGCAGCCGATCATCCTCTTTCGTCCTGTGATTTGACAAACTTTTGCCATGGTATATACTTTTTTATTGATTCAAAATAATTTGCGGGGTGCGAATTTAGTTCAAAATATTCAGAAATCCAAAATCTCTACACTATTTTGAAAAATCTGCGCCACCTTATGCTGTTGGGGAACTTCCTGTTGCGGTCAGTGGAGAGCCAGATTATCGACGGCTTCCCGACCACATGGTCTTCCGGCACGAAGCCCCAGT
>CADCJX010000003.1:0-7011 GCA_902801885.1 uncultured Bacteroidia bacterium | reverse complement strand
GCCCCAGTACCTTGAGTCCAGGGAGTTGTGCCTGTTGTCCCCCATCATGAAATAATAGTCTTGTCCGAAGGTGTAGCTTGTAACTATTTCTCCATCGATGAAGATTTCTCCGTCAGGACTGGTCCTGAGCTGATGACCTTCATAGGAAGTGATTATCCTTTCGTAAAGCGGCAGGTTGGCTGCGCTAAGGCTCACGGTAGCTCCCTTGCTGGGAATCCACAGAGGGCCGAAATTATCCCTGGTCCACTTGGAATCCTCGGTGAATGGGAAGATGCTGAGATAGGTGTCAGGGAAATCCGGAGGATATACATCCAGATTGGGTTCCACGCTGACGACGGAAGATATTCCTTTGACCTCCTCGAGCATTGCCGCAGTCAACGGCATCGCAGGGTAGCCTGGCAGGTTGGGGTTGAACGCAAGCTCACCAGTGTTGAGTCCCAGCTTGTCCAATGTGCGGGGATTGATTCTCTGGCCGCTTGTGACCACGGTGTAGCTGAGCTGGACACCGGGGTAGACCTCCTGCTGCTTACCATCGATCCAGACAAGTCCGTCACGGACGGAGAGAGTGTCACCGGGAAGGGCAACGCACCTCTTGACATAGTGGTCTTCCTTGTCCACAGGGCGGACCTTTACGGGGCCGCCGTTTTCGATGGTGTAGTCCCTGCCAGCATTCCGGACCCAAGTGTAGTAGTCATCAGCCGGATAACGGGTGAGCACTGTGTCGCCGTTAGGGAAGTTGAAGACCACATAGTCGCCTCTCTTGACATGGCCGAATCCCTTGAGACGGCGGTAATCATTCTGGATAAGAGTCGAATAGGACTCTTTGCCGAAGATTACATTGTGCGTAAAGGGAATCGTCAGCGGAGTCTGGGGCACCTTGGGACCGTAAGCGAGCTTGCTTACGAAAAGATGGTCTCCCGTGTAAAGGGAGCTTTCCATCGACGATGAAGGAATCTTGAAGGCCTGGAAAAAGAAGATGTTGATGAATGTGACGACGACTGTTGCGAAGATAATCGCATCAAGCCAGTCGAGCCAGACATTGTGCTTCTCTCCCTCCTTGTAGTTCTTCTTCCAGAACATCCACTTCACCTTGCGGGTGATGTGGTGGTCGAAGATCACGATGAGGCCGAGAGCCCACCACCAGTTTCCGAGCCAGGCCACCCACAACAGGTAAAGCAGGGCCCAGAAAGACATCCTGACCCATTTGTTGTGGTATATGGCGCTCAAGTTCACTTCGGAATAGCCGGACTATTTGACAGAATTGACGATAGCTTCAAACGCCTGAGGGTTGTTCATGGCGAGGTCGGCGAGGACCTTGCGGTTCAGACCGATGTTCTGCTTTGCGAGCTTGCCCATGAACTGGGAGTAGGAAATACCATACTGACGGGCAGCTGCGTTGATCCTTTGGATCCAAAGAGCACGGAAATTGCGCTTCTTGGCCTTGCGGTCACGGTAAGCATAGGTCAAACCCTTCTCATAAGTGTTCTTTGCTACGGTCCAGACATTCTTTCTGGAGAGGAAATTTCCGCGGGTTCTCTTGAGAATCTTCTTGCGGCGAGCCCTTGAGGCTACTGAATTGACTGATCTTGGCATAATTTGATCTTTTTCTGGAGGCAGCGACCGCGACTGATGCGATGCTTAACGGCTGCGTTCCAAGTTAAACATTAATGAACTACAGGACCAACATTTCTTTCACCCTGTTGTTGTCGACCTTCTCGAGGACGGCAAAATGATCAAGGTTTCTCTTACGTTTCTTGGTCTTCTTCGTGAGGATGTGGCTGTGATAAGCATGCTTCCTCTTGATTTTTCCAGTTCCGGTAAGCGCGAAACGCTTTTTGGCACCGGAGACGGTCTTAAGCTTTGCCATTGTTTTTAATAATTAATAATGTTAATATGTTCACCGCCACACGGCGGATCTATTTATTTCTTCTTTACAGGAGCGATCATCATCGTCATCCTCTTACCCTCCAGCGAAGGCATGTTCTCGGCCCTTCCGAACTCCTCAAGCTCGACGGCAAAACGAAGCAGCTGCTTCTCTCCCTGGTCGGCGAACATGATGGAGCGTCCACGGAAGAAGATGGTTGCCTTCACCTTGGAGCCCTCCTCGAGGAACTCGCGGGCATGCTTCAGTTTGAACTGGAAGTCATGCTCATCAGTGTTGGGACCGAAGCGGATCTCCTTGATTGTGACCTTGGAAGCATTCTGCTTCATCTCCTTGGCCTTCTTCCTCTGCTGGTAGAGGTACTTCTGGTAGTCGAGGATCTTGCAGACCGGCGGATCAGCCTTGGCGCTGATCTCAACCAGGTCAAGCTCCATCTCGTCGGCCATCTTCAGGGCCTTGGAGATAGGATAGATGCCAGGCTCGGCAATGTTGTCACCGACAAGACGGACCTGAGGAGCAAGTATCTCCTCATTTATGTTCAGTTCATCCTCCGCTTTCTGGCGGACAAATGAACGCTGGCCACGAACCCCTGCTGCGGGCTTCGTACCGGACGGCTTGACTCCGGTGGACGGTCTTGAACCTCCGTATCTTTTCTTGTAGGGCATCCTTTACTTTTAAAACTTATAAAACTTTAAGCAAGCTCCTTGGCCATTTCAGCCTTGAGCCATGTAACAAAATCTTCAACTTTCATGGTACCGGCATCGGCACCTTCCCTCCTGACGGAAACCGTACCTTCAGCGACTTCCTTCTCACCGACAATAGCCAGCACAGGTACTCTCAGCAACGAAATCTCACGGATACGCTTACCGAGGGTTTCATTTCTGTCGTCAATAGAGGTGCGAATATCGGAATTATTCAGCAAACTGCAAACTTTTTTTGCAAAATCTGAATACTTCTCACTGATAGGCAGTACTTTAACCTGATCGGGGCTGAGCCAGAGCGGCAGGTGTCCACCGGTGTGCTCGAGCAGGACAGCGGTGAATCTCTCGATCGATCCGAAAGGAGCCCTGTGGATCATGACAGGACGCTGCTTGCTTCCGTCTGCTGCGGTGTATTCGAGCTGGAACCTCTCGGGGAGGTTGTAGTCGACCTGGATGGTACCAAGCTGCCACTTCCTTCCGATGGCATCCTTGACCATGAAGTCGAGTTTCGGGCCGTAGAAGGCAGCCTCACCATATTCCACGACAGTCTTGAGTCCCTTCTCGGCAGCTGCCTCGATGATGGCGTTCTCGGCCTTCTCCCAGTTCTCATCACTTCCGATGTACTTGGCCTTGTTGTTGGGATCCCTCAGGGACACCTGGGCTGTGTACTTGTCGAAGTTGAAGATCCTGAACACGTAGAGGATGAGGTCGATGACCTTCTCGAATTCTTCCTTGAGCTGGTCGGGAGTGACGAACATGTGGGCGTCGTCCTGGGTAAAGGAACGAACCCTGGTGAGTCCGTGGAGCTCGCCGCTCTGCTCATAACGGTAGACGGTTCCGAACTCCGCAAGCCTGAAGGGAAGATCCCTGTAGGAGCGGGGAGATGAACGGAATATCTCACAGTGATGAGGGCAGTTCATCGGCTTGAGCATGTATTCCTCACCCTCCTGAGGAGTGTGGATGGGCTGGAAGGAGTCTTTGCCGTACTTGGCATAGTGACCGGAAGTCACATAGAGGTCCTTGCTTCCGATGTGAGGGGTCACTACCGGGAGGTAGCCATATTCATTCTGCTTCCTGCGAAGGAACTTCTCGAGTTCGAATCTCATGACGGAACCTCTCGGGAGCCAGAGAGGCAGGCCCATTCCGACCCTTGAAGAGAAGGTGAAGAGTTCCATCTCCTTTCCAAGCTTGCGGTGGTCTCTCTTCTTGGCCTCTTCGAGGACTACCAGATATTCATCGAGCATCGACTTCTTGGGGAAGGTGATACCGTAGATCCTGGTGAGCTGGCCACGCGTTTCGTCTCCGCGCCAGTAGGCTCCTGCAAGGGCAGTAAGCTTGACGGCCTTGATGACCTCGGTGTTGCGAAGATGGGGTCCGCGGCAGAGGTCGGTGAAATGACCGTTGGTGTAATATGTGATGGTGCCGTCCTCGAGTTCGCTGATAAGCTCACACTTGTACTGGTCACCTTTTTCCTCGAAATGCTTGAGTGCCTCGGCCTTGGAAACGTCGATCCTGGTGTAGTCCTGCTTTTCGCGGGCAAGTTCGAGCATCCTCTTTTCGATCTTCGGGAAATCGGCATCTGTCAGCTGGTTGCCGGCAAGGTCCACATCATAGTAGAAACCATTCTCGATAGCGGGTCCGATTCCGAACTTGATCCCGGGATAAAGATCTTCGAGCGCCTCGGCCATGAGGTGGGAAGAAGAATGCCAGAAAACCCTCTTGGCTTCGTCATCCTCCCATTTAAGAAGGAATATGGAGCTGTCTTCTTCGATGGGACGGTTCAGGTCCATGGTCTGTCCCTTGCCGATGGTTGTGTCTGTAGCGGGCTTTACCGCTATGGCAAGAACTTCCTCTGCAAGCCTCGGGCTGATGCTCTTGGCAATCTCGTAACCTGTAACGCCTTTCTCGAAGGCCCTGACGCTGCCGTCAGGAAATGTGATATTGATCATAATCCATATTATTAGACAGTCTACAAAGATAACAATTATTTTGCTATTTTTGCATAATCATAGGGAGTTGAACTACAATGCTGAAAGAATACTCATCAAGCGCATCCTGGAACAGCGCTGCGATAGCAGGCCTGGTGATGGCCGCCGTAACGATAGCCATCGAACTGCTCGGCGCACTTTGCGCCAAGGTACCCGGAGTAGCCGGCGGATTCCTTAACTTCATTGCATGGGCGGCCAAGATGGTCCTTTGCGCATTCACTTTCAAGTTCTTGCTTCAAAGGTTCCACGACAACTACGAAGGGGTGGACTACTTTGCCCTCAAGAAATACGGATTCAAGCTGGCCTTATTCTCCGCAATCATCGTCGCAGCATATTCATTGGTGAACCTCCTTGTCATCAATCCGGATGCGATCAGTGACATGATGCAGAGTTTCCGCGAAGGCTATTCCTCAATGATGGATTCCAACTCGGAAGCCGCATTCGAGAAGATGCTTCCCAAGATGCCGGTCTACATCGGCATAGTAACGGTCATCTACTGCTACCTTTGGGGGACGTTCTACACCGGCCTGTTCGCCAAGAGCATTGCTCCTTTCGATCCCTTCGCCGACATCAAAGACACACCTGACAACCAATAGATCATGGAATATTCAAAAGATCTCTCGATCATAATCCCCCTTCTCAATGAAGAAGAGTCTCTCGGAGAGCTCCTTGCTTGGATAAGGAGCGTCATGAACAGGGAAGGCTACGACTACGAAGTGATATTCGTCGACGACGGCAGCACGGACGGCTCCTGGAAGAAGATCCAGGAGCTTTCGGAAGGAGACCCAAGGATCAAGGGAATATCTTTCCGCCGCAACTACGGAAAGTCCGCCGCCCTGTACCATGGTTTTGCAAAAGCCTGCGGAAAGGTGGTGGTGACCATGGACGCAGATCTCCAGGATTCTCCCGAGGAGGTCCCTGAGATGTACAGGATGATTGTCGAGGACGGTTACGATGTGGTTTCCGGATGGAAGCAGCATCGCCAGGACAACAAGCTGACGAAGAACCTTCCTTCAAAGCTTTACAACGCTACCGCCAGGAAGATCACCGGCATCAAACTTCATGACATGAACTGCGGACTGAAGGCATACCGCAACGAAGTGGTAAAGAACATCGAAGTCTACGGTGAGATGCACCGGTACATCCCCTACCTGGCGAAGAACGCAGGTTTCGACAAGATCACCGAGAAGCCGGTCCATCATCAGAAGAGGAAATACGGCAAGAGCAAATTCGGTCTGGAGAGGTTCGTCAACGGCTTCCTTGACCTGTTGTCACTATGGTTCCTCAGCACATTCGGCAAGAAACCGATGCACTTTTTCGGTTTCTCCGGCCTGCTGATGTTCCTCGTTGGCTTCATCATGACGATCTGGATCATAATCGCCAAGCTAGTCCACCAGGCACAGGGAATAAGGTACAGGGCTGTAACAGACCAACCGCTGTTCTACCTTGCTCTGGTTGCAGTGATGTTGGGTGTGATCCTGTTCCTCTCCGGATTCATCTGCGAAATGATCTCCAGGACTTCCCAGGACAGGAACAAGTACAATGTAAAGGAGACTATTGATTAACCTCGGGATTATCCTCCAGAGGGGTTTCTTCTTCAACCTGGGGGATATCTTCTTTCTCAGCTTCCGGTCTCTGAAGGAATGATTCCTGACCGGCGATATCGAACTGGGTCTTGTTTCGAGGAATGTCATAGACTTCAGTCGGAGTACCGTAGCAAGCCTGGAAGATAAAGAGTGAGGTTGTAAGGGATGCTCCCATGAGGAGCTTCAATAAAAACTTCTTCATAGCTGTTTTGTTTTCTGGTCAAATTTAGATAATTAAACTGTCAAATTCAAATCATGGCCGAAGATAATAATGTGACTGTCCCTAAGAAAGAAGGATTCTTCAGAAAGTTGATGCGGACCCTGCGCAATTTACTTATCCTTGGATTGATACTGGTTCCTATAGGGTACTCGGCGAAATTGCAGATGAAACTTCGCGACGAACGCGCTGTCTCCGACAGCCTTCGGCATGTACTTGGTTCCAGCAGCTACAAGATAGATTCTCTGAAGTTAATACAGGACAGGGAGGCCTTGCAGAGAGATTCTCTCGATGACATCGTGGACAGGATGCTTGGAGAGAGATCTTCTCTGGCCATGATTGCCATCGACACAACATTGGATCCTGAAACAGCACGCAGGGCTATAGAAGAGAGTATCGGGATCAAGGATTGGGTTGATTCCCTATGCGCACCTTTCCCAGAGGGAGTTGCAGCCCACGTCAAACTCCATTATCTCGAGGAGCATGACATCCGCCTCGAACGACTGAATCACCACCTTCAAGAAAGATTCAATAGATAAAAAAAGAGTCCCGGGCAGGTTTTCCTGTCCGGGACTCCAAAGAACGGCGGCGACCTACTCTCCCAACTGGTGTGTCAGTACCATCGGCGCGGATGAGC
>CADCJX010000002.1 GCA_902801885.1 uncultured Bacteroidia bacterium | reverse complement strand
CGTTCACGCCCTGGCCGTGGAGCTCGGATGCTCCGAATCTACTATTTACGCGCTGATGCGCGCGCCGCGCGAGGAGGACGGATCCAATGTCGGCGGAGGTGTCCTGCGGGAAGCGATCGTCTCTCGTATCGGCCGACGGATCGTCTTCGACGTCGACAAGGCCCGCAAACTGGCGGACGAGTATCAGACCACTAAGAAATAGGGATGTCTGACTTCGTCGTCTATGAATGGATGTTAGGGAGAAAGCTCAACTTGAATAAGTGTGAGCTGGTCATTTTTGGGCTGGTTTTCTCTTATAGCCGAACAGGGATGACCATGTATAAGAGCGAGCAATCTCTTGCGGATTACGCTAATGTCTCCAAAAGGACGGTCTGCACGGCCATCAAAAAATTGATGGACCAGGGTCTGATTGTCCGCTCAAAGGAGAAGCACCCGAAATACCGGACATACGAATACACGGTCAGCGAGGAAGTCAAGCGCGATTATTTCAACAAGGATGGTGAAAATATTTCACCGATGTCGGTGATAAAATTTCACCAGGAACAGAGCAATATTTTCACCGATGCCGGTGAAAAAACTTCAACCAATAAAATAGTGCATAGCGCTATAGATAATCCTAAACACAAAGACGACCCATCTCGGGTCAAAAGAGAAAACAGTTATGGAACCAACAGCAATCCAGCACTTGATGTCTGCAATCCGGCAGAATACATCAGGCACTAAGCATATCCCCAAGCTTCCTCCAAAGCTGATAGGGAAAGATAAAGAAGTTATTCAAGCTGTTTTGATGGAGCTTTATCAAGACGTGGTCGAAGACCGCGGCTGTGAATTCCGTGAAATAGCCGGAACGGAGGTCGCCGAAAACATTGCGGCGGCCGCCGAGTGGATGACGGGCCCCAGGTTGAAGAGCAGCCTTCTTCTTCAGGGAACCCTGGGATCAGGGAAGTCCTCGCTCATGAACGCACTGTGTTCCTTGTACCGGTACGGCGCCAGCGGCATCTATAAATGTACCGCCTTGATGGTCTATGACCAATTCAAAGCCAAGCTCGACAAGCAGCCGTCTTATTATGACGAATTCAAGAAGGCAGACTACCTCTTCCTGGACGATCTGGGAACAGAACCTGCCAAGTGCAAGGATTACGGAGTGGACTATACGCCCCTGCCTGAACTCATCTATGAGAGATACGAGAAGCAGCGGGTAACCATCATATCAACGAACCTCTCTGACGACCGGATTGTGGCATGGTATGGAAAACGCGTCCTCGACCGGTTCGAGGAGATGTGTGAAAGGATTGTTTTCCTGGGAGATTCTTATCGCGAACAGATTGGCAAACCTGCGGAGTGAGGAGGAGTATTTTTTCTCCTCCGTATTGCTAGATGTGCCAATGTCGGACAAACTCGCGGTGCGACTTGTCCAACGTGGCATCTTGAACGCTCGCCGGCTCGCATTGGGTAGACTTAAAAGAGAACTGAACATGAAACAGAAAGAGACCAAAGCCGTGTCCAAACGCATACTGCACTTGGACGCCCGCGTCACTCAGGAAGAGTATGACGCCGTGAAGAAACGTGCTGATGAATGTGGCAAGACCGTAAGCAAATACACCCGGGAATGTACACTCGGCCACCAGCCAAAGTACCATCTGACGGAGCGGGAGATCGAGGCCCTGACCAGCTTGACCGATGCCAGGGGAGACGTGGTCCGTCTCTTCAGTCAGGTCAACAGCAAGGAGCCGGAGAAGAGGAAGCTGTACTTCAAGAATGAGAAATTCCGGCAGGCGTGGCTGGATTCCGTCAACAAGATCCTTGCTTATTGGGACAGTATCATCGACAAAATGAAGGAATAGAATATGGTCGCAAAAGCAGCAGCCGTAACACACGGGAGCATCACCGTCCGTTACTCCACCGAAAAAGACTTGTCCGAAATCGTCAAGGTCAATTGCCTCCCGGAGAACCTCTCCGCGTCCGCGATCTGGTCGAGGATGAAGCTCCTTCAGGAACAGTTCCGGGAGAAACTGAACCGGACCAAGCACCTGAAATGCACCTCCCTCCGGATCGAGGTATCACCCGCCAGAGAGGAGACGGTCGGATGGACACTGGAGGAATGGAGGGAACTTGCGGATGATTTCGTCCGGGAGTTCGATGCTGTGGACTATTCCGGACGGACCGGGCGGGAGAGTTCCAAATCCACGAATCTTAAGAACACCCAGTACGTCGCCATGCTCCACCACGATAGCGACAGCGGAATCCTGCACCTGCACATCATTGCCAACCGGATTGACATGGACGGGAACGTCATCGACTCCCACTACGTCAGCGAGCGGGCAAAGCAAGCAGCCTGCGTGATCAACGAACGCCGGGGATGGGTCCAGCCCGAGGAAATCCACAAGGAAAGGGCAGTGCTGGTCACCCAGGACTGCATCGCAGCCCTGAAGGAAATGGATACCTTTGACTGGGATGCCTATAAGCAGAAACTTGAGGGAAAGGGCTATAAAGTAGTCTTCCGGCTCGACGAAGAAGGCAAGATCCATGGCTATTCCCTGAATATAGGATATATCAAATATAAGTCCTCAGAGCTGGGGCATACCCGCAGCCTCACACCCTCCAGGATCCAAGAGACGTGGGCAAAACTGCATCCTGTCAAGGAAGTGAATGTCCCGGCTGAAAAGACGGAAAAACCCCGTCCTACGGCAGCGGATGTGACGAAACGTCCCACCCCGACGCCGAAGCCTGTCCCGGCTATGGTCCACCAGGACATCACGGTCGAGGGGCAGAGGTATTCCCTCGACATTCCAGAGGCGATCTATGAGATCTTCCAGAAGGAAGCGGAGGTTCCGGAAAACAACTCCAGCACCAGCCGAGAGCACGTCCTGCATACCGCCATGCTCCTTTTCTGCGAGTATGTCGACGGGGCAACGGCGCTGTCCCAGTCCTGTGGTGGCGGCAGCTCTCCGGGAACCGGCTGGGGAAAGGATCCCAAAGAGGACGACTGGCTTTGGGCGCGCCGTTGTCTGAAGAAAGCGAAGGAGCTGCATGTACGCCCGTATAGACGACACAGATAAACAGACTGCATAATGAAAGATAAGTTACCCCCCAAGACCGGCCTCGATTTCGGGGCCATGATGGACGAGATAGACGACCAGGAAGAACTGAAGAAGGAATCCGAGAACGTAAAGGAACTTCTTGGGCAGGTAAAAAAGGTGGCCTCAGAGCTGGAGGCGTCTTTTGAGACGATGGTCATCGAGGCTTTCGGAATGGACGAAACTGCAGCGTCCATTCAGGAAGCGTCCTGGAAGATCAAGTGGACCTTGGATCGAATAGACCTTGCTCTTGAGAGGATGAATGAGACGAAGTATACTGTCCAACTTGACGACAAGTCTGTTCTGACGGTTAATGACCTTCATCGCGAACTCATTTCCGATCAGAAACTGGCCCTTGAAGAATACAAGTTGGAGCAGAAGGAACTCTTCTCCCAATACAAAAAAGACTTGAAGAGCATTGCGGCGGGGCAAGGCGTCTGGCTTTCTTCCAAGGCCTGGGTCTGGGCGATCATAGCATTCGAAATCCTCTTGCTGCTGGGAGGCCTCGTCGTTTATTATTGCACTAAGGCGAAGTTCACATAGTGTGCACTTCGCAAACAGAAAGGGATTTGCAAGACTTGCAGAGATTTCGCGGCGGGAACAAACTGCTTTACCTTTGCCCCCCGGAACAGATCATTGAAAGAAAAAGTGAGTGCCGTAGGGACGGATTACTTCGCAACGGATAGAACATTAGATTGAGGATCTAAAGGTACCGGTTCGAAACCGGTCACCGGCCGCAGGGCCGGTGTAGTTCAGAAACTGTCCCGCCTGTTGCCTCACTGAAACATAGCAAGTGCCGTAGAAAGGGATTCCTTCGGTTTGATAAACCCGGTGTCGCCGGTTCAAGTCCGGCCTGTGACCAACCTCGCCCTCGTTTATGAAGGAGGTGTCGAAGCATCACAGTAGCTCAGCCTGGTAGAGCACGTTTCAGGCCTTTTCGTTTGTTGCCTTGCTTTCACGGACCTTTAGCTCAGCAGGTCAGAGCACCCGGCTCATAACCGGAGGGTCGGCGGTTCAAATCCGTCAGGGTCCACCAGGCTGGTGCCGTAGGGAAGACATACTTCGAAAACATAGGGTCACGTGTTCAAGTCACGTTCCGGGCAACCGGATAGCTCAGATTTGGTAGAGCATATGATTGAAGTCTTTCCGCAAATTGCCTGGCCTTTTCGGACTTTTAGCACAGCGGTAGTGCACCTGACTTTTAATCAGGGGGGCGTGGGTTCGAATCCCGCAGGGTCCACCAGCCGGTGTCGTAGAAAGGAATTCCTTCGAAAGCACAACACTTTTAATGTTGGTACGCGGGTTCAACTCCCGTTCAGCCGCAAGGCTGATAGCTTAGCTGGCAAAAAGGTCCTTTCGATTGTTACCCGGCTAATTTGAAATAAACAAACGGTTGCCGTAGTAAAGAGATTCATCGAAGGTTACCGGGATGATGATCCATCAGACCGAGTATGCGAGGTGAGACCTTTGACTCACGCCTCTTTGCGACTGTTGCACCGTTTTTAATACAATATCATTATGAAGTACAACGAAATCCTCAAGGAAGAGAACAAGGTTCTCAACCATGAAGGCGCACGCGCCTTCCGGATGACTCCAGAAATGGAGCTCTACACAGCTGCCGTCACCTCTGCGCTGCCGGGGAAGTTCTACGAATCCCCCAAGGAATTCGTGGAGAGGATTTCCACGCTCGTCGGGAAGGTTGACCCGATGTTCGTCGCGCAGCTGGCGGTTTACACCCGCACCGTAATGAATCTCCGAAGCATTCCGCTGCTTTTGCTGGTGGAACTGGCCAAGGTGCATAGCGGTGATGACATTGTCTCCAAGGCGGTCGGCAAGACCGTTCTTCGCGCGGACGAGATCAGCGAACTTCTGATGTGCTATCAGTGGCGCAATCCCGCTCCCGGCGTCAAGAAACTCGGCAAGCTTTCCCGTCAGATCCAGAACGGCCTGAAGGAAGCCTTCAACCGCTTCGACGAATACCAGTTTGCCAAGTATGACCGCAAGGATGCCGAGGTCAAGTTGAAGGATGCGCTGTTCCTGGTACACCCCAAGGCGAAGGATGTCGCCCAGCAGGAGATCTTCGACAAGATTGTCGGAGATGCACTCAAAACTCCTTATACCTGGGAGACCCAGCTCTCTGCCATCGGGCAGCAGCAGTTCGAGACTCCGGAGGCGAAGAAGGCAGCCATCAAGGCCCTCTGGGAGGAACTCCTGGACTCCGGGAAGCTTGGTTACATGGCACTTCTCCGCAACCTCAGGAACATCCTGCAGGCTGATGTCTCGGCCGGACACGTCAACCGTCTCTGCATCCGTCTCGCCGATCCGGACCAGGTGGCGAAGTCCAAGCAGCTTCCGTTCCGGTTCCTGTCCGCCTACAGGGAGATGAAGGGTGTCCAGTCTCTTTATACTTCCCAGGTCCTGACCGCTCTGGAAGCGGCCGTGAAGGCTTCCGTCGCCAACATGGAAGGTTTCGACGCCGACACCAACGTCCTCGTGGCTGCGGATGTCTCCGGCTCCATGCAGCGCCCTGTATCGGATAGGAGCTCCGTACAGAACTTCGATATCGGAATCCTGCTCTCGATGCTCCTGAAGAGCAAGTGCGCTTCCGTGGTAAGCGGAATGTTCGGCGACACCTGGAAGGTGGTGAACCTGCCCCAGGACTCCATCCTCGCGAATACGCTCGAGATGCACCGCCGCGAAGGAGAGGTCGGATATTCCACAAACGGTTACAAGGTTATCGAGTGGCTCATCGCCAACAAGGTCCGCATGGACAAGGTGATGATCTTCACCGATTGCCAGATGTGGGACAGCGGGCACCGTCGCGGATGGTTTAACTACGAAAAAGCCATCAACGATTACTGGCACAAGTACAAGGCGGAGAATCCGGAGGCGAAGCTCTATCTCTTCGACCTTGCCGGTTACGGACAGTCCCCGCTGAACCTCGTGGAACCTGACGTCTATCTTATCGCCGGATGGAGCGAAAAGGTATTCGACGTGATGAACGCCATCGACCGCGGAGAGGATGCCCTTTCCGAGATTCGGAAGATTGTTCTTTGACAGCTGAGCAGAATGCCGTAGGAGACAGATCCTTCGTTCACTTGCCGTCGCCGCCGACGGCTCCACACTTTTTAATATCGGCGGAAGTAGGGAGTATATAGAACGTCCCTGCGTCTGTCTCCGATTGTCGCTTTTGCTCATTACGATAACAGGATGCCGTAGGAATCGGTTACTTCGCTCTATAGGTAATTGGTACCACCAGGAGGAAATCGCCCTTCGGGACCCGCGCCCTCCTGCCGAAACCGCCTGTCGCTCCTGTTTTCTCATTGCGGGATAGCTCAGTTGGAAGAGCGTGGGAGTCATAACCCCGAGGCCACCAGTTCGATCCTGGTTCCCGCAACAAGGCGGTTGCCGAAGTCAAGGGATAGTAAGAACCTTGCAAGACTTGCAGAGATTTCATGGTCTTGAACCCGGTGGCTACCTTTGCCGTGAAATCCAGGTATACTCCTGTCGTTCAAAGGAAGGATGGTGGTCTACGAAACCAGTGATGGAGGTTCGAATCCTCCCGGGAGTACCAAGACGGACGCTTAGCTCAGCTGGTAGAGCATCGGTCTGATATGCCGAAGGTCACAGGTTCAAACCCTGTAACGTCCACACAGAATCACGCTGTCGTCTAACTGGCTAGGACCTCACCCTTTCACGGTGAAGATTTACGGGTTCGAATCCCGTCGGCGTGACCAACCGGAGCTTTGGCAGACGTGGTGTATGCGGTGGACTGAAAATCCATAGAACGTGGTTCAATTCCGCGAGGCTCCGCAACATGGTGGTTGTAGCTCAGTTGGCAAGAGCGCCTGATTGTGGATCAGGAGGCCGAGGGTTCGAACCCCTCCATTCACCCAAACGGGAATATAGCTCAGTGGCAGAGCGGATGGCTGTTAACCATCGGGTCGTAGGTTCGAGCCCTTCTATTCCCGCCAATCGGAAGTATGGCCGAGAGGTCTAAGGCGGCACCCTGCTAAGGTGCTGAACTCCTCATGGGGTTCCGAAAGTTCGAATCTTTCTGCTTCCGCGAAAACAAGCTATCGGGATGTAGCCCAGTTGGTCCAAGGTGCGGCATTTGGGATGCCGAGACCGCGCGTTCGAATCGCGCCATCCCGACCAAGAACGGAAGGTTGGCCGAGGTGGTTTAAGGCACCGGTCCAGAAAACCGACGAACTTGAAAGGGTTCCGTGAGTTCGAATCTCACACCTTCCGCAATTATTGAGGCATGGTGCAATGGCAGCATAGCGGTCTCCAAAACCGCCGATGGGAGTTCGAATCTCTCTGCCCCAGCAAACGCTCAGGTGGCGAAGCGGTTAACGCGCCGGTCTGCAAAACCGGTATTCGCCGGTCCGAATCCGGCTCTGAGCTCAAACGCCTCTTTAGCTCAACTGGTAGAGCATCTGCCTTGTAAGCAGAGGGTTGCAGGTTCGATTCCTGTTGGAGGCTCAAGTTTTATTTGTATATTTGCACCCGCAAAAAACCATTTTGGACATGGCACAGACGTTTTTCTTTACAACATGTTGGCGTAACTCAATGAGTTTCGCCGGCTGCGTCATGTCCGAAAAACGGAATCGTCATCATATAGAGCGAATTAGTTCTCGACCCGAACGCAGCTAAATCGCACCGGTAGTCCTGCCGTTCTCAGGGCAAATTCCATCATTTAACCGCGCAAATTGCGCAAGACCGTGTCCTGCCGGACACACCCATACCATGGACAAGTTAGTGCTTGATGACGACACCAAGGCTCTTGTCCTCGCGGTCAGAAACCTACTGAAGGACCTTCGGGCGCGGGGACTAAACGATGACCAGATCGATACCCTCGTGAAGAGGAACGGACCGGGGAGGATCTCCCTGGAGAGGAACGGCATCCTTTCTCTGCCGGATTACGGAGACGTGAAGATCTATCTGAATCCGGTGGAAAGAACCCTTTATACCTTGCTTCTAAGATATGTCGACGGCATAGCAGCCGAAGATATCTGGAAGTACTACGACGAACTCTGCGAGATCTACCGGAAGCAGACTGTCTATGACGATCCCGACCAGATCGAGGCCGCCGTGGATGCCCTGTGCGACGATGATAGGGCGACCCTCCAGACCAACGTCTCCAGGATCAAGAGGAAACTGGTCGACAAGGTCGGGAGGCTCGCAGCGGACCAGTATGCTATCGTCAGGGGAAGGGACGGTGTCTACAGAATCGCCGTCTCGAGGGATCTCGTGACCATGCTGGCATAGCCTGCAAGACTTGCAAGGATTTCAGAGTCTTGTAGGCTTGCCTTACCTTTGCCTTTCAAAATGATCGGAATGCAGCTGCCGCAGCATATCATAGACCTCGTCGGTAATCTCTTTGACGAAGGCTTGGACGACGAGACAATTTGCCGCGCCGTCATTAAAGAATGGAGAAAACGTATGGAAAATCCCCGCCGGAGCGCGTTTGGAAACGACGACCCGGCGGGTGATTCAATTAATAATCAGGCGTGTTTGGAATATACTACTGAAGGAAAACGTGCGTCTATTCCGGAAACAGATTGGTATAGGTCACGATAATTGGCGCGCCGTTTTTATCTTTAACGAATGGTTCAATTGTCCATGGCCTATTGTATAGTTCGGGCTCAACGGCGTCAATTGAGACATCGTAGACCATGTACATTTGATTTGGTGTTGGATCTGGGTAGCCCATTTCTGCCATTGCCTTTTCGTTAATAATGGTTGGATTATCTTTAATGATCTTCATAATCCTGAGATCGCTGAAATCATCAGGGTCGTAAAGCAGGAGGTAGCGAGCCCTCAAATAGGATTCCTTTAACTCAATGGCGCCTTCGCGTTCTCCTCCAAAGCGGATATTATATTTACCCTTTTCGAGTATCCATTGTAAATGTACTTTACTTTTATAACAACCGACAAGAACTGCAACCGCGTCTGCGAATACAGAATTCCCGTATGGCTCTGGGAACATCTCATAGAACGGCTCCGGCTCACTTGAATAAATATCATGTTCGGCAATAGCCACCTTTTCTCGTTGGCTATTTCGATCCATGAAATGAATAAAGACATCTCTGAGGAATCTCTTAAGAGCCGGGATCTGTTCATCCTCATGCCCGGGTGCAATGCAGAATGCGCCAAGACCTGGAATTATTTCATGAAAGCCTTTTCTGATCTTCTTCTCTGTTCCAGGATATAGCACATAGGCACCACCAGTCCGCCGGATAGCATCTTTATAAGCATGCATTTTCAGCAAGTCGCCTCGTTTATAGATGTCCTTTTCTCTGTTCTCCTTTTCTTCTTGAAGCTCCTTCTCTTCAGCATCAAGGTCAATTTCCTTGTCTTCGATAATGATTCTATTAAGCCGATACTTGGCGTCAAAATGGATGTGAACAATAGCGTCTTTTCGCTCGGCCTCTGCTTCAGACATCTCTCCCGGCCAAATGGATAGTGTATAATCAGGGCGCATGTTCATTGTCCAGGAACCGGACGAATAGATATCATCTGTATGACTGAAAGTCCGGTTGTAATACAAACTAACATTGAGACGACGGTTCCCTGCTGTCGTCGTGCCATGAATCATCTTCGTATGGCCCTGGCGGAGTTCCAGGTTGATCCCATCATCATCCTTGCTGATTAGGCACTTTTTCTCGACCGTTGGAACATTAAAGACTTCGCTCACGCATTCCATTAGCTTGAAGAACAGCCAGTATTCATAAAGCACTGCCACATTTTTCTTGCCGGCCTCATAGACATCGTCACCACCGTTCCATGTGAGCTTTGCCGCCAGGTCAAACATTAGCCAGGCCTGAAGAATTTCGCGGTACCCCTCCTTACGTTGCAGCACCGGGCTTCCAAGATTTAGCTGGGAGGGATTGCTGACATCCTTGAAGAAAAGCCCGTTCATGTAGCCTGCCAAGGTATTGCAGACGGCGTCAATTTCCATGCGAAGCTGAGTCGTTGCATTCTTTTTGGTTCCAAGACTGCTACAGAAACCATAGAACGACGTAAGCACATATTTGACGAACTGATTCTCCGGCGTATCAACGCTGTCCGTCTTATGCGATACGTTAAGGTAACGGGGTAGTGAGTCCAGACCTTCGATGGCTCCGGAATATGGAACACGGTCCGTTCTGGTAACAATCTGGCGGAGGCCGTTCTTAGACAGCTTACTTACAGATTCAATGTGACGTTCAACCGTGGTTTCAGCCCATTTACGGACAGGATTGGATATAATCTTGTGGATCGCTTCGCCGAACTGATCATCCTCGACGATACTCTTCACAAAGGCGAACTTCTGATAAAGGGTCTGTTGCGGGGTATCATAGTCCACTTCGAATTTCTGTGTGACAGGGGCCCCCTGCTGCATCACAAGATCCGTATAGTAGCTTGTGATCTCCGACAACATATGTCGGTAATCTGACCTGTAACTAGCCTTGACGGACAAGACCTCGAAATCTACAGGTATCCCGTCGTGGATACCCGACTTTTTAACCTTGAAGTGTGCGGTTCCGACATAAATGTCGGTTGTGATTACTCCGCGGTTCTTATGTCGAGGGTTTCTTTGGGTCAGTGATGCCGGGCCTTCAAGAGACCAGTCAACAGGCTCATTTAAGGAGTCATCCACAAGCTCATACTCATATTCTTTTCCTTCCAGTAGCTGCCAACGAGATTCGCCATAGTCGGCCGCATTTTCATCCACGAAAAGCGGGGCGCCTACCGAATAGACCAACAACTTGACCCTAGGGCAAATAGGTATGATAAACTGCTCTACGCGCATTACGTATTACGCTTCTGCAAAACTGGTGAAGCCATTGTCTATCGCTCCACGATACATTCGAAGAAGTTTATCTGCTGTAAGAGGATACTTTGTTTTGGGTGGAACATTTTCGGCAAGCTCTATTCCGATTCCAGCATCACACAGATCCCATAGGTTAGCAAGTATAGGAACCAATTTCTTTCTACTTCCATGTAGTTTCGGGAGCAGTTTCTGCATGATGGCCGCATCCAATATTTCGTCCGTTGACAATTTTGTCGTCGTGTCATCATTGTCTTTCGCCTGACAAATAAAGCGGAATATTTCCATTGCCGAGCGATAGCCAAACTCCGCGTTCACCCCCTTGAGTTCGTCGAAGAATTTTTGAAGTACAGTCACCGCTTCCTCATCCTTAGCCAGCTCCATTTGGGCGGCCACTTTCACAAAGCTCTTCGCCATGCCTGCTGCTTTTCCGTTAATACCATTGCGGTTTACCTTCTGCATCTCGGTCAAGAATCCCGCCATCTCCTCACTCGCAATCTTGAACTCTATCACGTTCGCCCTGTCCAGCACTTTCGGAGAGAACATATAAGTAGTCTCGTCTACGTTGATTGTACCAATGATAAAAAGGTTCTTCGGAAGTACTACCTTTTGCGGAACGTAGCCAATTGTCTCCACATCGACTATGCCCTTCCACAGCGATATAGACTCGTGACTCTCCATTGCACTGAGGAAATCGGCGAAATACCTTTCCACGTAGCTCATGTTCATCTCGTCCAAAATCAAGAAGAACGGTTTCTCCGCATTTTCTGTTCGATTAGCCTCTATAAGCAAGTCTAACACACCACTCTCTGGCTTCACATACTGATTCTGTTGCAGTGCGTTAGGGAAACCCAGCAAGGGCTCGCGGTTCGTCCAGTCGGCCCCAACGCTAACCACGCACATCTGTTTTTCGCGGTCCTCCACCAGAGCACTAGCGAATGCCAGTGCCAGCTGTGTTTTTCCTGACCCCGCTAGTCCGCTCAAAATGACAAATGGTTTTGTCAACAGAGAAAAAGCAAACCGCTTGATAAGACTTTCAGAATATACAAGACCCGTCTCGTTGATGTAATCAATGATGGCTTTTATTGAGAATTCTGATTCTATACCTTCCACTTTTGTCGCTGGATCGATCGGGAGACCATCATCTGATTCCCCATATTTCAACGCTATATATTTCTCGTATGCCTCTTTGAATTGTAATAGAAGACCCTCACAATAATCCTCATCTTTGCATTTCCATTCATTTGAGTAGATGGCCCCGGCTTTGTATTCTTCACTATCTATCAGTTGATCGTTAAAATGCCGGCGAAGGGGGCTTTCGAGTTTAAGTTCGCCCCTCAGAGTCTCACGGTTCTCGTTTATTTCTGCCATCGTTATTTCCGAGACGCCTTGAGCAAGAGACAAATATACGCGGCTCAAGTCTTTTGAAAAAAGGAAAACCAGATAAATGCCACGTTTTGTCGATGAGGTCTCTTTATTATGCATAATGGCGACCCATGGGCATTTGGATATGCGCCCTGTCCCAATAGACCCTTTAATCTTATATGTATCTGCGGGGAATTCTTCCTTAAGAATTTGTGGGATATCCTTTCGTAATACTTCTCCACTTGTTGACTCAAGAGATACTCCTTTTCCTATATGCTTTTCATAATCGTGTCCCGCTTTTTGGAAAGAAGAGAAAAGCGTGTTCAGTTCTTTAATAAAACCTGCCCTCATAGCATAATATATTAAGTATTGTTGACTACAAAAGGTCCCAAACTCAAAAGTAAACAATTGTCTGCAATATTTCAATGACGTCCTATAATACCAAGAGGCTTATGGGGCTGTTATTGAAGCTTAATTATCCCGAGCCATCACAAGCAGAGTATACAATTCCTTTGCTACGGCTTCTGCTAATAATACAGGAACACCATTGCCAATAATTTTAAACTTGGCCGAAAGCCTTTCAGGTCCCCAAACATACTTATCATCAACACTTTGAATTCTTAAAGCCTCTCTGACTGATAAACGCCTGTTTTCGTATGGATGAAGAAACACTTCATTGTTTCCAAAGCATGTGGTAGGGCTGTAACGATAGCGGTGAAGACGCTTAAAAGAACGTCTCTTAGTATCCCCTTCATCAATACCCGTTCTGATATTCGCATCCCCATTGAATGCAAAGAACTCGTTGCCATTGGGTAGTTCTTCAGCACCTTCAACACAGCGTTGCACACATAAGTTCTTAGGAACGCCTTTGGGTTTCAATACCACATTCGCTCCAAAAGGAGTAGTATCGGGCCAATTATAGCGACTAATAGCATTAGGGTATCTTGGTGTTGGCCACGTAAAAATGAAACTCTTGATGTCGTCAATAGTTGATTCTTTTGTCTGTTCAATAATAAACTGGTCTTTTCGTAAACCAATGATAAAGACGCGTTTACGATATTGTGGAACACCGTAATCCAAAGCATTTAATGTCGCACGGTCCAAATAATAGTGTTCACTTAGTAATTTAAACAGTAGTGTGTCCAAGATTTGTTTTGGTTTCTTGCGCATTAACAACCCGACAACATTCTCCATGACAAAAAATGAAGGTTTCATTTTCATTATGCGTTCAAAAAACACATGTGTCATTTTTCCGCGTGTCCCTTTAAACCCTTCTCCATTTCCGCGCATTGTGAAATCCTGACATGGTGGTCCGCCAATTATACCCCACAAATCAGGAACACCTTTAGGGAATGCAGTCTTTATTATATATTCAGGCGTTAAATCGGAAAGAGACCCAGTGCTGGTTATAGGGCAGGATTTCTTCTTATGCCTTCTAGCCCAAGAAGAAATACCTTCATCATGAAGCTCAGCAAAGACCCTATCATATTCATTAGCAAATACGACATCAAACCCGGCATTGATAAACCCCATATCCATAAAACCGCCGCCGGAAAAAAGAGATATGATTGGAATGCGTTTACCCATCCTATAATTGCTCGTAAACAAGAGTGTTTTCTGTTACTCTATATGTATAATCATCCGCCGTTTGAGAGGCACGGATAACGTTGACGAAGGAAAGTTGCTTCCCAATATAATCATTAGGAGATTCAACATTATATATGTTGAGTCCGGAAACATAATAAGTTATATTCCCGAATTGTAATACATACATATTTGTACTCGGAATAGCAGAAACTATTCCGGAAATAGTCTGGTAATATGAATCAGCAGGAATCTCACAGTATTTGCAAATATGGCGACAAGTGCAGATCGAGCACATCCCAAGCTTAGGCTTTGCGAGAGTCATAAAGTCCTTTGATTTCACTACTGAATTTAACAATTCTAGTGTGTCCTTTACCTCTGAAAGCAATAGGTTGCAATGCTCCATGGAGAATGGAACGTTATGATATTCTCCGTCAATATCCACGAGCGCTAATCTGCGGGGTGTACCCATAGACAAATATTGACACATTGCAGCATAAAGATGCAGTTGATCACAATACTCCGTCTTAATGACTCCACTATCATCCGTAACCTGCCCCGACTTAAAATCTACTATATCAACATTACCATTGTCTAGAATGAGTTTGTCTGCCTTACCTCTCAATCCTATTTCTGTGCAGTCAAGCCATTTCTCAGATAGGACGATACATCCATTCCGGGTATTAGGCTCGAACCGTTTATTTCTCATTATGCCCATTGCGTAACGTATAGCGCCGTTACGCTTATCATAATCGTTCAATGATGCATTACGCAATGTTGGATAAAGGGAAGCCAATTCATTTTTCTTCTCTGTAATGAGTTCCTCCCATTTGCTCTTCAATTCAGTTATTGACGTCAGCTCTCCTTTTATTGTCAATTCATATATTTTGTGGATGATTGTGCCCAGTAGAGCACTACGGCCAGAAGGCAAAGACAACGAGTTATCCTTGAAAGATTTAACCGCCTTTTGAAGCAGAACAGCAAACCCGCAGCCTCGATTCACCCACGAAAAAGTGCTCGGGGATAATGCATCTATAGAAACACTATCCCACACATTCTCAATATTTGGAATCTGGGGAAACCTCATCACTGATTCTGCTTTTTTTGGATATATTCGTAGCAGTTGCTAGTTCTGCGCAGGAGATTGAATGTGTCAATAACAACCACATTATTCTCTGATAGAGTTGTATTAAGCATTATCTCTGCTTCTAATAATGTATCAGCCAAAATGGCTGTTTCTCTTACTCCGGCCCAGAGAGGATGTGCGGCTATAATTGGTTTCCGTATCCCATCGGGATCGTATAAGTAGGGGACACCGGTCGATGCAAGTTCCAAAACGAATGGTTTTGTACGATAAAACCCTTCATTTAGGGCAGTTAACCGATCAATGGCTGATTGTTTCCACCCCCGAAGTTCAGGATAATCAAAGTTCCCATCTGCTCCAGCCCGATAAGACGGATCAACCATAACACGGAACAGAGCTATTCCCAGTCTCCAATCAAGAAGACCGTGATATGGCATATTCCGATAGGTTTTTAAGCACTTATAACAGGACGAATCACAGTCATGTATGTGTTCATCGCTAAGCATCTTTTTAAAATATACATCTTCTCCGTCGAGAATTCGTCTTTTATACTCGGAGAAACGATCATAGAAGTCGGCGACAAAACCTGATCCATTAATCTTTTCATCAGCTAGGCAAACTTCACCAAGACCACCTGCCTTTGAAAGAACTTCAACCACATCGATCTCTGTCGGATCCACATCCAAACGAGATGCTATAGCCCGTTGAATCAAGAAAGACAAAGTATAATAAGCCGCCCTGACACCCTGGGTCAGGAAATCAAGCTTTCCTTCTTGATTACAGTGGAAAGGTTCTAAAACAAGTCCGTCAACGGCCGATTGGGGTGAGAGTGTTATAACATTTGTTATCTTCTGAGCAGCGAGATAGATATCTTCTAATGTTCCACGAGGTGTTATTTTCGTGGAAACATCTTTGTTGTCCGCCGTTCTAAGGTCCACACGTGTGCCAGAATTCAATGAAGAAGGAGCATCAGGGCCATTGTAAATAGGATTTGCAATCCATTGTTTTGCTGAAGACCAGAACGATGTCCCGCCCAAATAATATTGGACATCGCATTCGCAACCATTAATCAACTTATCACTAACACGCCATGTCTTGCCTCCTTGACGGAATGTGAGAACGCAGTTTTGGCCAGTGGGTGATTTCGGAGTTTGTGGAAGGATGGATGATTCCATGCGGATACCATTACGTTTCACAAGAATCTCTGAATCATCGCGTTGATCAAACCCTTTGGACAGACTGGTAATAAACGCGGCCGGTGTACAAATCGTAGAGTGATTCATCGGGGCTTGACAACAAGGGCAACGCTTGTCGGTGACATTAGGATCCGGTAATTCAGTGATAATATTATTACAGCTGGGATTTGAACATTCCCAGAAGGTCATCCGTAAGGGGAATACTGGAGCATCCGGATTCCCTTTTGTCTTAATAACGGGTCTCCCGCTTGCTCCTGTTCCATAAACAAGGGAGGCTTGAGAAAAACCAATAGCCGTTAAAACATGCTTATCCTTCGTGATGGATGCACCAGGAGCAAAAGCAGAGATTGCTTGATCTATAGGACGAGAAACAGTGGATATTTCTTCTCTTATTTCATTTCCTTTATTGCACTGAAGGCTATGATACAACAAACGATCTCTTGTCGGCATTCCGTACATTGGTAAGACGCCATCCTCGGCCAAGCATTCTGCTAGAGAATCGGCAACAACAGAATCATCCGCAACGGCCGTTTCTATACTATTGAACAAGCTGTCTGCTTGTGTCGTTAAGGCTGCATAATTGACTAGTTTCCGGATTAAATTCTGATCCCCTGTAAGTAATTTGGCCGTATCAATGAGAACATGTCGACTGGAGGAAGATGACAACCATTTGTTGATCTCATCCTTAATCCCGTTCGTATTCAGCTCCCATTCTTGTCGTAACCCGAACTCTCCATGAGTATTACCATCTAATCTTTTACCAAGAGTCGTTGCAAAATCCTTAAATGCATAATACAATACTTCTTTGGCAAACAGACGTTGTAGAATCTCGTATTGATCCATTGACAGGAATGGAGTGGGGGGTTGGTCTCCTGTAATCTGCTGCGGATTTAGGAAATAGTGCTCGTCATGGCTCCGACCACGACATAAGGTCAGAATAACAGAATAAGCCTGCCCTCTACGACCACCTCGCCCGACACGCTGTTGATAGTTAAACCGCTGAGGGGGCATATTGGTGAGCATGACGCCCTGAAGCGGTCCGATATCAACACCAACTTCCATTGTGGTAGTAACGCTTAGAACATCAATAGAGCGTGCTTTTTCCACATATTCAGAGTTGGGATCATTCGGACTGACACGAACAATATCACGGAACTCTAACTGGCGCTCTCCTTGGTCATCCGTCTGACCGGACAGTTCTTCACAGTGGAGGCGGCAAGCAGGACGCTGTTTGACAATGTTCAGCATCAAGTCTGTACGCTTACGCAAATCTTCAACTGTAATAGTGTTTTGAAGGTCTAGTGGCTGAAAACACCCGGAACAGACACCGGCGGACTTATGTAAATGAACCCGACCACATCTAGGGCAGACATAACCAAAATCATTATTGGAAACGCAACGGATTCTTAATGTATGTGGTTGTAAAAACAATTGTTTGTTGCCAGTAAGCTTAAGATAGTCAATTACGGCCTGCCCTAAACAATTGGGAAGCTTGACCTTGTTTCCGATCTTTTTTTGATATGGAATTCCATACTTATCACAGCAGGCATATATATAGGCACGGATAGGATCCTTGCCTCTTAGATTGGCAAAGTCGGCATCAGTGTCTTTGGGGAATATGTCATCCCCATAGGGGTTGTTGGCATAGCGAAATCCATTGCCAACCAAACGAATGACAGAGTTTACAATTTCAATAAAAGTCGGATGATCTATGTGGCGCGATAAATCTGGCTGCAGCGGATCAGCATGATGAGCTTCTGTCAGAACTTGATTAATTAAATCATCGTTATACGCCACAGTAACCCAACCAATACCGGAAGATTCTGCATTATAATGCAGGCGGCCGAATAAGACCCTCATTACATTTTGGGTAATGGCTTTGCCTACTTTCTTGTTTACACTGTCTTTGAGTAACGGTGAAGCACTATCATCAATCTCATACCACATTACAGGATCTGCGGTAGGAGTTTCTTCAAAATGCTGATTATTCGAGTCGCAACCTGCTGGATTTGTATGTAATTCCCTGAAAGCCTTAAATATGGGCGATTCAAAACAGTCGTTGGATTTAATCAAATCCTCGACAGGAACCGTGCGGGAAAGGACATCTTGTAATGCCACAATTTCGTCTTCAATGCTGTTGAGTAGCCACTGGGCTCGACGTTTATCTTGGCTAGTAGCATGAGGATCAGCAAGCGTATCATTAGCCGCCTTCTTCTCATTTATCAACTCAATCAGATCATTTCGTTTGGCAGCATAATCTATCGTCTCGTCTAAAGTGCATTTTTCAACAACGATATCACGCATTAAGTCGGTAAACTGTTCGCGTTCAATGCTATTTGCCACAACTGCCGCATCTTGACGGCTATCGGCGAATGTCACCAGTTTACGGTTATGCAGTGTCGGGAGCTGATAGAAAAGCTCACGAGCGTATAACTGAGTCACTTTATTAAAACCAGTTCGGAAACCTCGAATAGGGGAACGATATGCTCTCCCATATTTATTGGATGCACAGTATGGACAATGACAGGGTAAGGCTGGTGCATTAGTTGCAGCGTCAATGTTCTGTTCTCCATCTAGATCGGGTACTGTATAGAGAAAACCACGTATCCCGGGATGAGAAGCACCATTCGAAGAAGGAGTGACGAATCCAGTCTTTTCGTCTAAATATGCAAGTTGCCATTCGCAATCCGCATCACGTTCATCTTTCCCGAAGCCAAGTTTATGAAACATAGGGACTTCTTGCTCCCGGAGATTCCGGTCAACAAAGTCGTCGCTCCAACTGTCAGGGATTGGGTAGAAAACAGCAAATTCACGATAACTCCGCTTTTCAACCATCACCTGGCTCTGACGTTCGGGAAGATCCTCCAAATTTGAACTTGTGGGAAGAATGTCAGTTATCCATTTCCCACTTCCAAGTTCTCTGTAAGCATGTCGTTTCCCGCCGTAAAAAACTGTACCGCATTGTTCACAATAGAGCAGCTCGAGCACTCGTTTCTCCCCGTCTATATCACGGGAATGGGCATGAAGCTTACCAACAGGCCTATCGTTCTGTTCATCATATTTATCCAGTGTTGCCCAAAGTCCATCTATATTCCGATAGAAAAGATGGAAGCGGAAACGCTGCATGGCACCACAATCAACACCGTATGTTTTTTTGTCGAAAATATCATATAGACCTCGTAATATTATAAAACCTTCAGCGGCTTTGGCCGTATCCTCTTCGTTTGAGTCACCGAAAAGGCTAGTGGCAAAATAATGTCCCCCCCATTCTTCTGGAGAATCTGTCTCGCCTTTCCCTTTGCAAAAAGGGAGGGCGCGATTGTGACCAATCTCCCCTAAATCAAAAGTGTCGGACAACCGCTTAACTATGGCAAGTTCATCTGAGGCTACAACATCCAGTAGCTGAACAAGTCCGTCGGCTTCTGGTAGTTTATAATTTGCATAAACAGCAAGTATTTGAGCGGCCTCATGGCAGGTTGCGTCCACATATTCCTTAACCTGGTCGTTGCTCGCGTATTCTTCAAAGCATAGTGGATTCTCGTAAAAGAGATTATAGACTTTAACAAAGGGATCAATTGGCAGAAGAGAGGAATAGCACTGTTTTGACTGTACATAGTGTCCTTCAACTACGTTTTCTGTCGTAAACTCACATCCAAAGAATCCCTTCAGGAATTTCAAACTATCGTCCTTTTTCTCCCCGCTGATCTCCAAAGATGCAGAGGAAGACAGAATACGAAGTTGAGGGCTATCAGGAGCCAGTCCCAAGCGGTTAAGTAGTAAGCGGATAAGATATGCCGTTTCTGTTCCAGATGTACCGCGGTTCAAATGCAACTCATCAATTACTAGATGGAAGATGTGTTGAGGTTTGTCGGCTTGATTAGATCGCCAGGGGTCATTCAATAACCACGCTCGCGTTTTAGCGAGAATCGGGTTGTCTACCTCTCGCATAAGCATCATGGCCAACATGGAATAGTTTGTGATGAGAATGTCAGGAGGCGTTTGCTGCATATCAAAACGGGAACGCATTTCTGAAGACGGAATCCCGTCACGGCCTTTGACTAGCTGAGAAATGGTTCGACGGATTATATACTTTTCTTTATTCCGTTTTATTTCTTCTTCAGAAAGGCCTGTCGTATCCAGCAATTTCAGCGTATCATCCGTCGTAGAATCGAGTTTGAGCATTGCCTTGAGCAAATTCTCATAAATACGTGAATTCACTGAAGACTCCTTGTATTTCGGGTATCCTGATGTCGGCGTCGCGCCATTGTAACGGCCAAAGAAAATACGGTTACCATTTAATCGCTTGGTCATCCACTTTTGGACATTGTCATTATCCAAAGCATCGCGAAGACGTGTCATCTGGTCTTCAACCAAAGCATTCATGGGGTAGATAATAAGTGCACGAACGGCAGCATCCCTTTGCTCATTAGGACGTTGCATTGCCACTGGGGCAAGTAATCCAGGAGTGCCCTTGGTTGCTCCCGCCGGAAAAATAAAGATATCATCTTTAGACAATGCGGCCCCGTTATTCGCTTTCCACCATGCGTTCTCGCTATAAGAAATAGGTTGTTTCCACTCTCTTTCCGCCTCTGCTATGATATCGGCAAGCATAGGAAGCATGAACGATTCTGTTTTACCCGAGCCGGTACCGGATGTGATAATGCAATTTTTCCCGGAAAGAGCCTTGCGCAACATTTCTGCCTGGTGACGATAGATCGGGTAATCGCCACTGATAAGACCTTGATTAATGAACTCTTTAAAAAGCTGCCGAGCGGAATCATTCAATCCAGGTAAGTCAGAAGGTCGTAAAGTGGAAATCTTAAGTTTCTCACCATTCTCCATGTCAACATTCTCATAGGAAGGGAGAGGCTCTATCCACGGCTCTCTGGAAGCCACCTGATCTGTGCGAAGGAGTTCGTCTCGTTCTTTTTCGATACTGGCATAGCGGGTGCCAAATGCAGTCTTAACATAAAGAAGGAAATTATCCTTTATGTCTTTGTATGCATAGATCGGGTTAATTAGATACTTTGCCATATTGTTGTTACATTATTGTCCTAGTTTCTTTAAAATGGCCTCTGGGCGGCTCCCAAAAGTAAAAGGATTTTCACCGATGCTGTAAGTCCGACTACCAAACACGGAATCGGGAGTCGTCCCGATCATAAGCGTAAGTGCTCTGGCATATAACAATGGAAGTCTAAATTGTTGCGGTAAACTGATTTGTGCCCGATCCGGGTCATGCAGAAGAACTTTTGCGTTGGATTTGAACATCCCTACAAAAAATCCCCAGTACTTATCAATCTCCACCATCCGTCCATCGTCAATCATAATGGTCGTTTCATCCCGGGTCCCCGGGAAAAAGGTAACGACATCGCTTTCAGGATTAAAATCCTCTTTATCAATTTCGTAATTGGAGATTGCTTGTCCCTTTGCCTGCCTTTCCGGATATAGTTCGGCCATTCTCCGATAATCAATTACACGTCGGCTGGGAACGGCGAATAGGTCTCGTTCCTCACCGGTGGCTTTTTTGAAAGAGATATAATCTTCTACAGTTGGCAAAGATTCTAATAATGCATTTGCATAAATATTATCCTGGTACAGAAGGTCGCATCTTTCAGCGAGATTTCGAAAGACGGATCGTTCATCTGCATGAATGTAAATAGTTTGTGGTTGTAAGGGGTCGTTTATCTCAAGGTACTCTATCCGAAAGCCCAATGATTGTTGATACTTCTCAATTCTGTGTATTAACTCAATAGTCCGTCCACCGGTTAACAGACATTTGAAACTATTCTCCACACATGAGACAGAGACGATGTTTTTCCCTTGCAAGCCGGGGTGAATAGAGCGTGTGAATTTTGGTGTTAGGAGAATTAAAGTTGGGCGATTCGCAGTAAGAGAGAGGCCATCGTCCGTATAGGTATAGTTTATATATCCCATACGGAAATAGTCTGCAAGAGCATTGCTTAACGAATACTTGTCAGTGAGTAAACAGGTTGTGTCATCTTCAAACTCACTGGAAATTCTGTCTCTGATTTCTTTGATCCATTGCAGGGTGATAATCCTACGGGACGTTTCAAATGAAGCAGACGTTATGGCATAGAGCAAATAATCTTTCCCCATATATCGGCCCTGATTATTAGGAACCGTAGGCGCTTTTTGCATTTGCATTTTTAGCATGGTCCAATTAATCAGGTTTTTCCCAATGACATTAGTGGGCAATTCGAGACCTGATGACAGAGGAACCTCACTTAGGCCGCCCCACTGGTCTAGAGGCAACTCTCTGAAATGCGTTGGCAGCGAGAACTCTTTGAATCTATATGTTCGGCTATATGGGATAGGCATCTCATTACAATATAGCTGAAACTCAGTCTGGAGTTGAAAGAAATTGGTAAACACCTTTAGAATCCAAAGGTTCTTCTGAGTGTCATACGTTAATGCCGAGGAGAAACGATACGAAGGGTTAACTGATACAGCATAGATCCTGTCGTTGGAGATATCAACTCCAGAGATACTAAACTGAGCAGGCAATAGAGTAGATAAAAAAACGGTATCGGTGTCCGAATCGGTTTTAATTTCAAGATTATTAATAGACTTACATCTGATTTCTGTTTTGAAACGGAGATTATTCTTGTTAGGTAATTCCGAAACGGCGTGTTCAATACGGAACACGGAATAATAACCACCTAAAGCATTATCCGTAATAAGGCTTGCTGCATTTTCTTTGAGCCATATAGAGAAATCATCGGTGGTATCATGTCTGATAATTGCAAAATAAAAGTCGCCTTTAACAAATTCATTCGTGGCAATATATCGATTCTTATATAGACGCAGAATATAGTAATCAGTAACCACATGTCTGGCTCTCAAAGAGTTATCCGTTTCTTCATGAACAGCATAAGCTCCTTGTCTGTTCGCAAAAATAGTCGGAAGTTCAGCCTCGTCTATACAAAAAAGCCGATTAGCAAACCCGTCATTTTTGATGTATACTTCAGGGTATTTCTTTTTGTTTGTATCCGCGACGAAAGTCATATAATCCATGTCGTCGATATCTGAACAGTAGAGCTGAAAAGCGAATGAACAGTTCAGGCTATTCGTGTCAAAGTCCATCTGCAGAAGCAGGGGATATGCGGTATTGCCAGCTTCTACCCGAGTTTTACCCGTACGGCGATCGCGCTCTTTTATTCGCGTCGTCCCATCCCAGTTCTCATATTCATTCCTCAGTACACTTAAGAGGTATTCGCGGAATTCTTTGCTGGTGAGTTGTCTGTATTTTGTTGGAGTGATACTGATACTCGAATAATAATTTGAAAATGCAGACAATAAGCGATCATCTTCAATATTGATTTTGGGTACAAGGCCTGCGTGGTCAAAAAGGAAACAGAACTTTTGTAATTTTGATGGAGAAAGGAGGGACTCTCTCATCAAAGAACGAACATACTGTTTTGTACCGTTTTCTGAAAGAACCCCACTCGATTGGAATGGAAGTCCATTATCTGCCGCCCAACGGTTTACCATTACCCAGATCTCGTCCAGTTTAATGTTGGCCAGAAAGTTTGAAGAATTAACTTTATCAGCAAAACGGTGTGACTGAAGAAAAGGAAGCAAATGTCCATAATAGTCGTTCCCGTGGAGTTCCAGTTCGTCATTTTCACAAAACGGCATGATTAAGATGGCAAGAATCGAGAGCAGAAGGACAAAGTTTCCCTCCACTTTAGCTAATGCCGTTATTTGATTAATCTTCCTTTCTAGGTCTTTTAGGCTCTTATTGCCACTAGGACAGATCCAAAATTTGTGCACAAAGTCCTTAATGAGATCCTCGTCATTAAAGGAGGACGCACATTTGTCTTTATATATTTCCACATCCTCATCTTTCGCAAAATCAAGAAGATCTTGCATAGAGATGTGTAATATAACTCGTTCCCTCGATCCTTTCTCGAAGTAGTACCGATAAATGAGATTACTCCAACCTTTGATATCCATAACAGTAAATCCTTGGTTGCGATTAATTAGTATCCAACATATACTCTGTCATATCATTTTAGGAGTAATACAGCTAAAGATCCCAAACAAGGGTTAAATGATGACGATAAAAGCCACCATTAACTCTTCTCGTTTCCAGGGTCTTATCTGGTATGTACAATTATATCAATGGTTAACCTTTCAAAGGTAAGAATAATCAAGCTCTTCTCCAATGATTGCGAATTAGGAATGATAAAAGAGAGTTTGTATCTTCGTTAAGAAAAAGAAAACTATTAGATGTGTCTGACGTCCTTACAATAGAACAGCGCCATCGGAATATGGCAGCCATTCACTCCGCATCAACAAAACCGGAGTTGCAGTTGCGTAGCTCGCTCTGGCACCGGGGATTCCGTTATCGGGTGAACGACAAGCGTCTACTTGGCCGCCCGGATATCGTGCTGCCAAAGTATCGTACGGTTATCTTCGTGCACGGCTGCTTCTGGCATGGCCACAAGGACTGTAAGTATTATACTGTTCCCCAGACTAACACCGAGTTCTGGATGGCAAAGGTTGCCCGGAACCAGGAGCGGGATCAGGAAGTCTGGCGAAAGCTGGAGGCAAAAGGCTGGAGCGTGGTCATCGTCTGGGAGTGCCAGCTGAAGAAGGCGAACCTTGACGATACCGTCGCCCGGGTTTCTGCCGAGATTGTCCGGAACGGAGAAGCATATCGAGCCGCCCAAGAAGAAAGAAGAAAAGCTCGGGAAGAGTACCGGCAGGAGAGGAAGGTTCGGAAAAAAAGAGAACAATCTCTCTTGGAGGAGGTGAAATCCCTATAACCCTTTCCCCTTCGTTCTTATTCTGTTTTATTTTGAGTCACTCCGGGCCGGGTCCCTTGTTTATTATTGACATGATTATTCAGGACGGCATGTAAGATAAGACCAGATAAACAGTATGTATGTTAAGATTATCAAGATTGACATATGTATAAAGACACTTCTCTCTTGTCCATTGCCGACAACCTTATCAAAACCGACCGTAGCGGCTTAATTGCTCTATGCGGGGATCCTGCACCCGAACTCGACCTTAAGTATATTGTGTACTTCCACAGCCTGGGAATCGTTTATTTCAGTCGCGGAGATAGGGGGACGGAATACTTCGATTCCAATGCTCGGGTTTTTCTAGAGCGTTCAATAAAGGATTTCTCCGATTGCCCGGATTGCCAGACCGTCGCCGACGTTGCCATTGACGAAAATGCTTTCCTCAAGTCGGCTTTGGCTCGCCTTCTGTGGGATATGACTCACGACGAAACAGACGTCCCCTCTAGTTCTGACGAGGAGAAGAATCTTTCAAAAGCAGGACTTCGGTCTATCCGGGCGTTGGATGCGGACAGAATCTCATTCGTCGACGACGCCTTCACCCTCTTCGGGAGCGGCGATCTTGAGAAAGACATCGTGGAGTTTGAATACCGGATGAATGAGGAGCAAGACTTTACCGTGGCTAACCAGGGCTTTTCCCTGGGTTCCGTTTTTGAGGCCAGTGAGTCTATGTTATTTATACTAGGGCGTCACTATTCGGAAATCTTCGTTGATGAAGCGACTGGCGAGAAAGTTTCCGTTACACGCGTTGTTGAAACACTGTCCAGTTACGATTGGCGCACTTTATATGCCCGAGCGCGGACATTTATCTATTGGAACTATGTTAACCAGGACAATATGGTTAGAAATAAGTAGCGAGCAGTAAGAATCCAATCGCATATAAGTATTTGTAAAAAAGACATCAATATGACTGAGAAGAAGAACAAGAAATCTGACGTATTGGCCAAGCAGGCCTTCATCAAGGAACTCGAAACCCGCGGCTTTCAGGCCCGCGTTACCGGTGCCCCCGCCGATATTACCGCAACGCGCGACGGGCAGACCTGGTACTTCGAAATTAAGATGACACACCGTACCGACCGTTACTTCGGCGCAGCGACGATGACTGAGTGGAAGCAAGCCCTGAAAGATTCGGCGCACTATCGTTTCGTCGTAGTGAAGGCCGACGAGGCGGACACGGTCTTCGATTTTAAAGAGTACTCCGTGGAGGAGTTCATGCAGTACTCCACTATCCCTCCTTTCAAAGTCTATTTCAATGTGCCTGTTGACGGTTCTGAAGCTCCATTGAGAAAAAGGGGAGGTGAAACGCGTGCGGTTCTTCTGACCAAGGAGGGCTTCCATAAGTTGATGGCGTGCTACGAGAGTCTCAAGGACGCTTAGTCTTTGGCTTTATACACTGCTTTTTGCTTTGTGCAGTAAAAACTCTATCTTTAGGGAAACCACATGATATGGCACAGAAGTATGCGGTCTATAAGTTGACCAAAGTCGCTGGGAAAAAAGAATACGAAGTCTCTTCCGCAGAAGTCTGCAGGAGCCTCAAGGAGGCCTATCGGGTCCTGGAATTGTGGGATGAAGATCTAGATGGCCCGGTAACTATCAATAACAAGACGGGAGAGTTCGTCGCGTATAAGCTTTACGATAGGGCGCTTTTTGTCCCCAACTGGAAGGAAGTCCCTAACGGCAAGAAACTTATCGGGGCATACGCCCGTTTCCCGATATATTTCATCGACGTGTACCCGAATCCTTATAGACACTATATCGTTCGTCCCGAACGTAAGTGGGTCGGTTATTATGAACTGTCCATCAAAGGTGTCGTTTAGTGGGTAAGATTTTGTCTGGTACGCAGTATATAGGATATAAGACCTATATATGATTGATACCAAAGACATTCTTCCGGGCATCCTCGATGCGGCTCAGGTGGCAGACCTTAGTTCCATCCATTCCTTCTTCATGTCCAATCCCTCTGAGCCTCTTGTGGGAACCGGCTCGGGCGGGACGGAGTCTGCCAGTGATTTTGCGGCCTTGTGTTACGGGGCTCGTGGTGGGGTTGCCGTTTCCGTTTCGCCGTATACCTTCAACTCATATAGTGACGCGGCACTGAAGACCGGCAAGATTCTGCTGTTCAGCAAGGGCGGGCACAACAACGATATCGTCTTTGCCTCCAAGCGTTCTCTGGACGTCAATCCCGGCAAGACGTCTGCCCTGTGCTTCTCCTCCGGTGACCGGAACGAAGCCCGGAAACTCTTCCTGAAAGCAGGCTCCGACAAGTGTTTCTGCACCCCGATGCCGAATACCGGCGAAGGATTTGTTTCTTCCGGGACCTCCTTCTCCTACTTCGCCGTCCTTACCCGGATCTTCCAGCCGGACGTGGACCTGAAGAAGTACAAGTCCCTTCCCGAGTATCCCTTCACCCTCTGCCTCAATGACGACACGCCGATGACTCCGGCGGACTTCGCCGGGGTGAGGAGCTTCTTCTTCCTACACGGCAGCTGGGGCCGTTCTGTGGCCAAGAACCTGGAAGGCAAGTTCATAGAAACCGGCATCGCCACCGGCTGTATCTGCGACTACCGCAACTACTGCCACGGTCGATTCATCCACACCTCCAACCACCTTGAAGACTCGGCTGTTGTGATGTTCATATCGCCCCGGGAGAAAGGCATTGCCAGACGCACACGCGCGTATCTGCCGGCCAAGACAAAGTTGGTTCTTATTGAAACTGAGCATGATGCGCCGGAGGCCTCGCTGGATCTCTTGATTCGTGCCACGGAGTTCTTCCACGCCGTCTGTCCGATTTACGAACAGGATCCGGTGAGTCCTCGCAATCCCGGTCGCATTGACAAGCGAAAGCCGATGTGGGTGTCGTTCATAGCCGAGATGAAACGCAATGAACCGCTTTCTCTATAATGCAATTAGAAAGTATTGTCTCGAGCAGATATAACGTCAATATCCCAAAAACGCACCCCAAAGGATGCGCTTCTTGGATGCTTAAACAAGCAAGAAGAATCTTAAATTCTATTCGGCCAGTAATCAGTACTCTTCGTCACGGAGTATACGTCCAATAATGTCAGCAAAGGACTCCGGCAAAGTGATATTTCTCGAATATAAATAAGCGTCTAAAAAAAGAGGCGCGATATCTCTCTCCTTAAATCCAGCAATACCGCACCCGACTTTTGTGACGAGGAATTCAAACTCGGGATGTTCGTTAGCGCAACGAGCAAAAACTTCTATGTGCGCTTTAATCTCGTCTTCCGAAAGCCCCATCGTTGGAAGGGCATAACTCTGACCTTGTAGCCCTTCACCTTGTCCCCAAATTGCCCCGAAACGCTCATAGGCATCTCTTGCAGCACCGCCAGAGTGTTGTCCCTCCAGGTTGCTGCCAAACACAAAGATTTGGTGAGGCTCAAGAGAAGTAATCTTTTCGGGAGTGTAATCTAATCTCTCCCATGTAGGAGGAGGTGGAACTAAGAGATCTACCCAAGGGGCAAATTTAACCCCGATTCTTTCCCCAAACTGATTCATGGCATCCTCCATAGAAGCCACGTTTTCAATAAGCGGTTTTGCCTCATAAGCTTCTACGACATAAATGGTTGCTCTTCCTTTCTGACCCAATGCAAAGAAGCAAGAAAGAGCGGGCCTGCCACTCATACTGCGGGGGTCGAACGAAAGAACATATGCTTTATCGTATGAAAAAGGCTCACCCACCGAGTAACACCGCCTCGTTGAATAACCCATGTAGCCCGAAGTACAGGAAATAAAGACGCCGGCTTTCCCGTCTTTTACGAAAACTCGTACATCTGGCTCGGGGTCATCGTCTAAAAACCAGGCCAGACGGGCTTCATTCATAAGATCATCAACGTAGTACTCTTTATTAGTCATATGTCTTAGTGTTTATTGTTCAAATATACGTTTTTTTCTTCACACTCCGCCTAACGAAACCCTATCCTGTTTCGCCCACCACCGATCTTCTCCTCTTCACAGTAACGGCACAGTTCTTCAATTCTTGCCTTGCTGCCACTCAGCACATAGTTTATGGCCACCTTTCGGGCAATGTTCTCAATATTGCCCCCGGAGAAAGTATAGTGGTCGGCTAAATCTTGAGCGTCCTTATCGGAGAGGTCTTTAATCAGTGATTTCCAAATCTTTCCGCGTATATCGGCTTCGGGGGTGGAGAATTCTACCTTGAAGATGAAACGCCGGGCGAAGGCGTCGTCACAGAAGTTGCCTGCGAGGTTGGTGGTTGCAATCAGGATGCCCTCAAGGTTCTCCATGGACTCCAGGCAGATGTTCTGGATGGCGTTCATCATCTGGTCCACGCTGTCGGTGGGATTCTCGATTCGCTTGGAGAAGATGGCGTCGGCCTCGTTGAATAGGAGGATGGGCGTGCGCTCCTGCCTTCGGCACAGGGTGCGGTAACGGTCGAAGAGGGCCTTCATGTTCTTTTCGGAGTCTCCGACCCACTTGTTCTTGATGGCCGCCATGTTCACCGCCAGGATGTCCCGGCCGGTGCGCCGCGCCAATTCATACGCTCCGGCCGTCTTCCCGCAACCGGCACCCCCGCAGAAGAGGACGGCGACCCCCTTTCTCATCCCCATCTCTTCCAGACGCTGCTGGATGCCTTTGAAGTGATTGGGGTTGAGCAATTCGGCGAGTCGTTCCATTTGCGCGGCTTCTCGCGCGTTATAGTACAGGTCTCGTTTAACAATGCTCGAGGCCGGAACAATGTCTTTTCCCTTCAACTCGCTCTGGTGGGTGTTCGTGGAGACCTCGTCCAAGAAGGACTTCACGGCTTCGTCGGTTAAAGAAAGGGAATCAGGGTCCTGAAAGCCCTGTTCTCCTCCAAAGATTACCAACCCCGTCCGCTGAAGCGTCGTCTTCTCATTGGTGAAACGCCGGCGAAGGAGCTGCAAGTCTTCCAAATACTCCGTCAAGTGAAAGAGACGGTCGATGGCGACACACTCGTCGCCAAAATTCACGCGCCGATGGCAGAGATAGAAAAAGATGATCTGCTCGCAGAAGGAGTAGCCGTTGATCAGGTCCCGTTCTTGAACCCGACGGCAGAACGATAAATGAGGGTTGTCCTCGATGAGCCGATGGATGTTATTGAGCAGAAGCTCGATATCGACGAGATCCTTGTTGAAATCGGCGAAGAAGTGTCTTAGCCGCGCAAAGAAGGTATCGGCAGACAATCCCTTCAAGGGGACGGGCTCGAACGTCGTGTCCCTTTCAATCGCCTTGCTGGCCTCCCGGCTGAGGAAGTAGCAATGCTGATGAAAGTTACGCAAACTTTGCATCACGATTCCTCGGTTTACGAGCTCATCCAGGGCGGATTTGAACCCCATGAAACTGATGTTGGAACAGCCGACAAAACGCGCCAGTTCATCCTCTTCGCTGCCGCCGCCGGTATTGTGCTCGGTTATGTGGGCAAGCAATACCACGCCGTTGCGGGGAATCCCGAAATGGAGGGCCACAAGGTTGATGTCCTCCTCGAGTGAGGGGGACGATTCCCCGCGAAGACCGTTTTGTTGGACGGTCTGGAAGATACGGTCAAGGCTTCCGGCAAGTTTGGGAAGGGCCTTTTCGTAGTCAAGGAGGTTCTTGATCTGTGTCATAGCGCTATCCTGTATTCCCGTTCAAGTATGGGCAGAATCTGCTTCCGTTGCAGCGTAAGCGAGGAAGTCTTCTTCTTGGCCACGAGAAGAGGGGTGTCGTACATGATGTCACGCATGACCTTCTCCATAATCAGGCGCAGCCCGCGTGCTCCGGTTCCCATTTCAATGGCAGCGTCCGCGATGGCTTCCAGCGCGTCTGGCGCGAAGTTCAGCATGACGCCGTCCTGCCGGAGGAGTTCGGCGTACTGCCCGGTAAGCGCGTCTTCGGGCTCCGTCAAGATTTTAAGCAGTGCGTCCCGTTCCATTTGCTCCACATGGGTAATGACGGGGAAACGTCCGATGAACTCAGGAATCAGGCCGAAGTCCCGAAGATCCTCAGGGGTGACGTAACGGAGAATGTCTTTCTCCTGCTCCGGCGTCGCTGCCGTGCCTTGACCGAAGCCGATTCGTCTGCTGCCGCAGCCCATTCTTCTGGCGACGATTTCGTCCAAGCCCACGAACGCGCCGGAAAGGATAAACAGGATGTCCGTAGTGTTTACGTATAGGAGGTCCTGTTCCGGATGCTTGCGCCCTCCCATGGGCGGGACACCTACAAGGTCACCTTCAATTATTTTAAGCAGGGATTGCTGGACGCATTCCCCGGAGACGTCGCGGGTGACGGATACACCGGCGTCCTTCTTGGCGATTTTGTCTCCTTCGTCCAACATGACGATTCCCTTGCAGGCTTTCTTCATATTATAGTCACAGGCCCGGAGAAGTCCTACCAGACAGTCTTCCACGTCGGAACCGACATATCCGCTTGCGGTAAGTTTCGTGGTATCCTGAATGTAACAGGGAACGTTCAACATTTTGGCAATGGTCTTCACCAGCAGGGTCTTTCCGCAGCCAGTAGGGCCCAGGAGGATGATGTTGGACTTTTCCAAGTGAACCTTGCTGGTGGGATCGTCCTTGTGCAGAATGCGCTTGTAATGGTTATAGACGGCAACTGCGAGCGTCTTTTTGGCTTCGTCTTGTCCAATTACGTGTCGGTCAAGGTACGTCTTAATCTGGTCAGGTCTCATCAGGGTGTTTTCGGTCATATTAGATAACGTGGTGGGTCATGTTGGTCTTCTGGTCTAGGCGGCAAGGTTGATTCGGGTTTTCACTCGGTGCAGAGCGACATATACGCAGCCAGGTGTCGTCGAAAGTTCCTGCGCAATCTCGCCGGAGTCATAGCCGGCCTCCCGCATACGGAGAATTATATGGTCTCGGCCGGAATACGCCTTGGAATGGATCTGCTCCCGTGCTTGATGCTCCCGGATAGAGGCGTCCGGTGCGGACTCGTGCCACAGGACAACGTCCGGACGAGCTTCCCAGCCGTCGTAAGAGACAAGGTGCATTCGGCGCGCGGCCTTGCTGCGAAGAGCGGTCCTGACCGTATTGAGCGCAATAGTCTTGACCCATGTGGAGTATGTTCCTTTGTCAGGATTGAAGCGGGAAGCATTCCGGAGGGCCTTGTAAACGACGTCCTGAATCAGGTCTTTGGCTTCTTCAACCGTGAACTTGTGTTTGTAGAAGCCGTTGACAATGCTATTGACAGAGGCTTTGGAGTACTGAAGGAGATTCTCTGGAGAAGGGAAGGGATTACTCATAAAGATATCGATGGTTTTGTTTCGAGGGGCGGCTTTTCCCAGACGGGGCCAGGGGCAGCTCCGCCTTGACGGTCTTGCCTGGCCGTCTGTCAAAGGATATGCGCAAGGGCGGTTATACCGTCGGCGTGAGGGTACTCCGGGAGACAAAGACCCGGGCTGGGAGGTGGTTAGCTAAGTTAGGATATGAAAGCTTGGATTTCGTCGTTTTTTCTGCGTGCAAAGGTAAGCAAAATAATCGAGATTTCCAAATAAATCGCTGAAAATCAATAAGTTACGCGCGCGACTAGAATAATATAGCTTTTAGTTTGACATTTCCAAGTTTATTTAACGGTTTTTGGGGGGCAAAGAAAAAAGGGCAGTTCAACGTGTTCCGTTCCGGAATAGCCCAATGAGCCCTGTCCCAATTACAGTGCTGATGCTGTGGTTGATGTGTGAAGACAGCTAAGATTTGCCCGTCATTATCAAATCCCTTCTTCTCTAAAAGTCGCTCGCCTTCGAACAACTTTTTATGGGCCATTTTTAGCGTTTTTGGGATATTTTTTGGGATACTTTTTACTAAAAATGCCTTGCAGAACGTTCTGCAAGGCATTTCAGCGGAGAGGACGAGATTCGAACTCGTGGTACGCTTGAGACGTACGTCGGTTTAGCAAACCGGTGGTTTCAGCCACTCACCCACCTCTCCAGTGGTACTTGGCGGAATGGTTTAGTCAAACCTTTCTTTCAGTCCGGACTGCAAAGATACAAAAATTAATTGTATTGCAACAAATGGCAGTCAGATTTTGATTCACTCGGCCTTAGAACGCCTTGGCAACCTTTCCGAGGTCAGCTCCGAAGACTTCGCGGGCCACGATGGCAAGGTCCTCGAAGGAACCTTCCAGATGGATCGTGTACTGGGTGTGGGTCAATTTGCCACCAGGGACAAGCGGAGCTCCGGGAGATGAGGTCTCGATCTCATAGAAGGGGCCCATGATGGTGCCGGTCTCGGTGGGGCCATCGTTGTAGGAATTGATCACGTCTCCGCCGAAGGGATCCTCCTGAGGTCCCCACTGGCCGTTGACATAGTCATTCTCCCATTCGGGGACGGTGTACTTGAGGATATTCAGTACCCCGGCCTTTGAGTCATAGCTGCCGCAGATGTCCTTGGCACTGCCGGAAGGAAGACCGATCTTTGCACGGTACTCGCCGTCGATCTTGAAATAGATCATCCCGTCCTCGACGATGAGACGGTCGGAAGGGACCTTCCCGAAATATTCATCATTTACGATGCGTCCTTCGAAATCCTCGTTGTAGGGGATGAATACAGTCGTGGTAGGGGTAGGGTTGAAGGTACCCAGGAGCCAGACGGAGGGCATGCCGGTCTCCTTGGTCCAAGCGCTGGTGCCAAGGTTCTCGAGAGTGTTCTCCGTGCCGTAGGCGACTGAATGCACGCTCGCAGGAATTATGACGCCGAGGAGATTCTCGAGGGCTGTTTTGTCCAGAAGCTTCACTGCCCTGCGGACTCCGATCTTGAACTCGTTGCCGGAGGCGTTGTTGAGGGCACAGGTCTTCGTGAAGACGGCCTCAGTGTCGGAAGAGGAAACTATGTCGAATGGTTCCGAATCGATGAAGGCAGGAACCTTCCAGTTGGCGTAGACCTGCTCATCGCCGGGCTTGAAATACCAGGAGAAGGGACCGCCTTCGGGGCCGATCCAGAAACGTTCCTCTCCTCCGAAAGGATTGAACTGGGGATTGACCAATCCCTCGGACACGGCCTTGTAATTGATCCAACCATAGCTGACCCCGCCACGGCCTCCGGCAGTTGAGGTCATAACACGCCCCTGGAGGGCAGGGACCACCAGGACCCTGGCCTGCCCGTCAGCACTCGTCAATTCGAGAGGCTGGAACTTGGAGGAGGCGAAGAAATCCACATCGTAACCGTAAGTTCCCATTTCGTCAGTCTTATCGTTGCAAGCAGTGCTCCCCACGAGGAGGATCACTGCCAAGAACACTTTAATAAAAATTTTCATAACCGGTTATTTCATGTCAGCGAGCATCTTGATGAAGTAGCCGCCAACTACTGAACGGGCCTTGAAACCTCTATGGGTAGGCTTGTCGGTGAACACCCAGTCTGACATCGGGACCCGGTCGACAGTCTCGTTCATGAACTTGTGGACCGGCTTCACGAATGGCTGGAATTCCTCCATATTGTCAGAGAGTGTGGCGGTCCACATTATCCAGTCGGTCTTGGTGTAGGTCATGCGGTTGTCCAGAGGGAGTCCGTAGATGTTTGAAACCTTGGGATAATAGGCCAGTTCTTTCTTAGCCACATCCTCCGGGAATATTCCCAGATCCAGAAGCTTGTCCCAGACGAGGTTGTACTTCTGGCTCCAGGTGTCGGGACGGTCGAAGGTGAGACGGAAGTGGTCGCCGTCATCAGCCATTTCCACCCATTTGGCAGCCATTTCCCTGGCAGCCTTGGTGTACTTTTCAGCCACGTCGGAATAACCGAGTTTATCCGCCATGTAGCCATAGGAAGCAATTCCGAGGATAGCCTTGACTGAGAGGTTGACGTTGTGGGCGAAGCGGCCTGCAAAGTCGTCGGTGCAAAGCTGGTCCTCGGGATCAAGACCGAACTGCATGAGATACTCGGTCCAGGTGGTGAGGGTCTCCCAGTGCTTCTTGGCATAGGAGAAGTCGTTCTCGTAGTGGCAGACGGCAGCAGTGAGGGTCAGCATGTTGCCACCTTCCTCGACAGGCATGTCGCCGCCGTAGGTCTGACCGTTGGCCAGGGGATATGTCCCTACGTCATGGGCAGGGAACGGCTTGGTCCACTGACCGCTTTCGCTGAAATAATAGATGTGATTCATCAAGCCTTCGGCGAGCTTGGGATTGTAGAGGAGGAAGAGCGGGGCGGAAGGATAGGTCACGTCTACGGTACCGATCGATCCGTTGCTGTTGTTCTCCTTCGAAAGCCAAAGCAGGTCGCCGTTGGGAGCTTCCACAAGCTTGTGGGCGTGGATAGCCTGGCGGTAAGCCAGGGCACAGAGTTCAGCATATTCCTTACCCCCGGCCTTGAGGGCATCGTTCATCATCTGGACGTCGAAGGCGGCGCACTTCTTCACGAGTGTAGGATATTCAGCAAGAGCGGACTGGAAGGCATCCTTGATGGTCTTCTTGCCGTCGCGGTTCCAATAGGGGCGGAGGTTCTCATGGAAGTATTGGATCGAGAATATGTCGTCGTAGCCGATCATGACCTTTCCGGAAGCCTTGGAAGCAGTTCCGAGGTCGCGGACTACCGCCATGCGGCCGGCAGCGTCATTGCCGGAAGTGCCGACAGATGAAACCTCTGCTCCGCCGATGAAAGCCTTGCGGAGGTCGGCGCCCGTACCTATTCCTACATTGGTTCCTTCCTTTTCGGAGACGAGATAGAAGTAACCCCAGTCGATGCGGCGGTCGTCACCCTTCTTGCCGAGGATGTCCTGCGAGAGGGTTCCGGCCTTGAGGTAGAGAAGGCCTCCGTCCTCTAAGCACTCGGAAGAGGTCTTCTGGTTGGCATAGTCGGCAGCCCAGAGCGGGGATGCCTCAAAATAGACCTGCACGTCGTGCTTCTTGCCGTCGTTGGCCTTGATGTCATAAGTAATATAATTGACAGGGCGGCTCACGAGGTCGAGGTTGTCAAGAAGGAGCGGAGCCATGAAAGTCAGTTCCAGGTCCACAGGACCGCAGGTGAAGCCATAGATCGTGCGGGTGGGCTGGACGTCGGCGAAGTTCTGGACTGCAGTCTTTGTGAATATGGGTTCTGGCTTCTGACGCTTGATGATCCCGAACTGGGGCTGGAGATCGCCTTCGGCCTCGGCCGTGTTGACCGAGAGGACGTTCTCCTCCTTGAGGGATTCTACCGCTGCCTTGGGAAGGGCGGAGAACAGGTCCATGTAGGCCCTCTTTCCCATCCTCGCCACGCGGATATCATTGAAATAATATTCAGTGCCGGTGTTGCCTCCGTAGACCATGAACAACTGCTCCCCTTCTGCAGGTGCCTCGATGGCGACGTTCTTCGTCATCTTTCCGCTCCAAGGCTCATCTGAAGGAAGGATCCATGAATATTCACCATCCTCCGCACCGAGGAAACGGTAAGTCTCTCCGTCGACCTTCAGGACTCCTATGAGAGGGAATTCCTTGCCGGTCCAGTGCTGGACGGGATTATCGTACAGATGGTCGGCTGCCGACCAGGCGCTGGTGTTGGGATCGATCGAGACCAACGGATAAGCAGGAGCACGAAGGGTGTTCACTACCCTTTCCGCCTCCTGGGAGCATGAACACAATAGCAACGCTGCGGCCAGGCCGCAAAGAACTGTTCTAGATTTCATATTTGAAGTGATTGTTGTCGTCTTACAAAATTAGGAAGAAAAAAACTGAAAAAAAACCTGATTATATTTTAAGGGTTTTTGTGATAACTTTGTCTATTTAACGAATGTTTTAATGAAACGTTTAATAGATTTGGTTTTAATGGTTTGTCCTTTTTGTTGAAAAAAGTGGAGGACTGAAACATTGAAAGATTTCAACAAGTTCCGAGAAGCATGGTTCAGGGGAGTGTACCAGAAATACTTCCCTGAGCTGTACTTCTACCTTCGCACTTTCACAGTCAACGAAACCGACATTCAGGACATAATCCAGGATTCTTTCCTGAAACTGCTCGAAAACGACAGGCTGGAAAGCGTGGCCAACATTCGCGCCTATCTATATTCATGCGTGCGCAATGCCCTCTTAAACAAGATTGGTGACGACCGAAAGAAGGAGAGGCTCAAAATTGAGATGGAACGCGAACGTTCCGGACATGAAAGCGAGCCGCTCCTTTCAAGGGAACAGCTCCTCTCTCTCACGGAAGAAGCCATCGGTAAGCTTCCGCCGGTGTGCAAGGCCATTTTCAAGATGTCGAAAATAGACGGTCTTTCCTACAAGGGAATAGCCGAGAGGCTGAACCTCTCCGTCAAGACGGTAGAGGCCCAGATGGGAATAGCTTTCAGGAAGATTCGCGAATACGTGGCAGTGGCCACTTTTGAATTGATCCATGACAGATAACACACCATACGAGGCGCTTGGAGCATACCTTGCCGGAGAAGCCAGCAAGGAACAAACAGACATGCTTTTAAGTTGGAGGGATTCATCTGAAGAGAACCTGCGCCTGTTCAACGAAATGACAGCGGCATGGGGCTGCTGCTATGCCGACTACGCCACCTTTGCAAAAAGCAGGGAGAAGGTCCTAAAAAAAGTAATCTCACTCTCAAGAAGACGCCGCGTCATCCGCCCTCTCATCCAGGCCGCAGCTATAATCGGGGCCGTCGCAGCAGGCTTCCTTGCCGCTACATTGATAGTCCGCATAGGCGAGGAAAAAGATAATTCCCTGATCATCGCTTCTCCTGTGGGAGAGATCACGATATCGACCATGCGTGGGCAGAAATCCGAAACCTTGCTTCCTGACGGAACCAGGATATGGCTTAACTCAGGGACTTCTATTTCCTATCCTGCCGACTACGGAATGGAAAGCAGGCAGGTAACACTCAATGAGGGAGAAGCTTACCTCGAAGTGGCCCGCAGTGAAACCTTGCCGTTCAGGCTCATCACCAACAACGGATTCATCAAGGTCTACGGAACGAGTTTCGACGTACGGGATTACCCAGAAGACGCCAACATGACAGTGACCCTGAAAGAAGGTTCAATCGAACACTTTTCAAAAAGCGGGGTTGCCTTGGCCAAGTTGCGGCCCGGGCAGGAGCTCACCTACCACAAGAGTTCCGGCAACATGCTTCTTTCCGAGTGTGATGCGGAGAACCAGTCAGTCTGGCGGTTCGGAGAGATGAAGATCGAGAAGGCCAGTTTCATGGACATGATCCTGGACATGGAACGATGGTACGGAGTGGACATCAAGCTCACCGGACACATACCATCCAGAAGCCTCTACTGGATGACGATCAAGACGGAATCGCTCAGGGAGATGCTTACCCTGATCAACAAAATCACTCCGATAGACTACGACATCGACGGCAAGATGGTTACCATCAGAGTAAAATAAGCAACAACCACATATTTAACCATTTATTTACAAACCAAAAAAGATGAGTAAAAGAATCAGTGCAATGATTTGCCTTTTGATGCTGTTCCTCGGGTCATTCTCGGCCCAGGCCCAGCAGAACAGAAGGCTGACCGTCCAGATTCAGAACGGCTCCATCCTGGATTGTATCAAATCCATCGAAAGTCAGACTGATTATTCATTCCTCTTCAGCAACTCCATCGGAGTCGACAAGAAGGTGACGGTCAACTGTGTCAACCAGACTCTTGAGCAGGTGCTTGGAACGGTGTTCTCCGGCAACGGCATCAGCTACGAGATCGACGGTAGGCAGATTACCCTCAAGCGTTCATCAGCCCAGCAGCCTGATGGCAGAAGAACTGTCATAGGAACTATAAGGGACATGAACGGAGAACCTCTGACAGGAGTCGGAGTCGTTATCGAAGGGACGACCCAGGGCACCATCACAAACCCTGACGGATCGTACTCGATCAATGTCCCAGCTGGTTCTGTGACCCTGGATATCACCTCCATGGGTTATGTTTCCCAGAAAGTGAGAGTGAACCCCCACCAGGGAGTTCTCAACATCACCCTCGCCGAAGAAGCCCTCTCTCTGAATGAAACCGTCGTCGTCGGTTACGCTACCCAGAAGAAGGCCAACCTGACCGGCGCAGTTTCGACAGTCAATGTCTCGAAGGAGATCAACGGCCGTACTACCAACACCATTTCGAACCTGCTCGCAGGTGCCGCCCCCGGCCTCGTCGCCACGGCCAACAACTCCAGCGGTTCCCGTCCTGGTGCCAACGGTGCTTCCCTCAAGATCCGTGGTACCGGTACCACCAACAATTCGGCCCCACTCGTTATTGTCGACGGTATCGTATCCAGCATGGACTATGTCAACCCCTCCGATGTGGAAAACATCTCCATCCTCAAGGATGCAGCCTCCTCAGCAATCTACGGTTCCCGTGCCGCTAACGGAGTTATCCTCATCACCACCAAGAAGGGCCACACCGGAACTCCTACCGTGACTTACAACGGTATGTACTCCCTCGAACAGGCCAATCTCAGTTCAGACTACTTCAACATCGAGTCCAACTACGCGACCTACATGGAGTACCTGAACGATTCTCGTAACAATCGTGGTTTGACCCCCTACTTCTCACCTGAACGTATTGCAGAGTGGCGTTCCCACGAGAACGACACTGACCCGAAGAGCAAACTTCGCTGGCCGAACACCGACTGGACCAAGGTAGTCTTCCGCACCGCTCATGTCCAGAACCACACCGTATCCCTCCAGGGTGGTACCGACAACGTTCGTTATTTCGTGTCCGGCAACTTCTACAAGAACCCCGGTGTCATGAAATGGACTGACTTCCAAAGGATCAGCTTCCGCTCCAACCTCGAAGTCGACGTAACCAAGTTCCTCACTCTCGGGCTCAACGTCTTCGCTTTCCGCAGCGAGATGGATCCCAACTCTGACGTTGCTTCCACCGACGGTGACGCCATCACATGGGGTGCCGCTGCAGGATCTCCCGGTATCGTCCTCGTCTCCCCTGACGGACGCTATGGTGAGTACAACAACCCGGAGGACAACACCGGACAGCGTAATGCCAACGCTTTCCGTCGTATGAATTTCTACGACCACAACCGTCCCGAGGTTCAGCAGAGTGTTGTTCCCAAGTTCTCCGCCAAGCTGAGGCCTTTCGAAGGCCTGGAGATCGAGGGCAACTACACCTATGATTACAGGTCGCACAACATCCAGCACCTGCTGCAGGATATGGACCTCTGGAACTTCTATCCTGAGGAGCCTGTCCGTACCCTCAAGACCGTCAATGTCTACCTCCGTAAGTGGTTCTACGAGTACAAGTACCAGACGGCCGACCTCGTGGCACGTTACAATAAGGATTTCGGCAAACTCAAGTTGGGCGCACTTGTCGGTACTTCCGGAGAATACTACTGGACCGACTACAGCTACGCCCTCAAATTCAATGACGAGAGCCTTGCTCCCGGCGAGCACAACGACTACCGTCAGAGCGTCTGGTCGACCATGAACACTTCACGTGCCGTCGCCCAGTACCTCCAGGGATACGACAGCGAATGGGCCATGCGTTCCTACTTCGGCCGTATCAACCTCAACTGGGATGACAAGTATCTCTTCGAGGCCAACTTCCGTGCTGATGGATCTTCCAAGTTCTCCCCTGAGAACAGGTGGGGTTACTTCCCTTCATTCTCCGCTGGTTGGGTCATCAGCGAAGAGCCTTTCTTCAACAAGCAGGGACTCTTCAACTTCCTGAAACTCCGCGGATCATGGGGTGCTCTTGGTAACAACGCCATCGGCAACTATGACTGGCAGACCCTCTTCGGTTCCTACAACTATGTGCTGAACAACGGAACGACAGTCCAAGGCATGTCCCAGAACTCCATCGCCAACCGCAACATCACCTGGGAGAAGACAACCGTCACCAACATAGGTGTCGACTTCACCATGCTTGGCAGCAGGCTAAGCGGTACCGCCGAGGTTTATGACAAGCTCACAGACGGAATTCTCCTCTCTCTGCCCGCATCACTGACCAACGGTACAGTTGGCATCCCCAGGCAGAATGCCGCAGTTGTAGACAACAAGGGTGTCGAGCTCCAGCTTCGCTGGAACGATAAGATAGGAAGCGACTTCAACTACTATGTCAGCGCCAATGCTGCTTACAATAAGAACAAGGTCGTCGACTTCGCAACTCCTTCAGTCGGAACTTACAACATCGAGGAAGGACAGCCTCTGTACTACCTCAACATCTACGAAGCAGACCGCCTGCTCCGTACCGATGCAGACATCCAGTACCGCGACCAGCTCCTTGCCGCCAACCCTAATCTCTTCACATCCGTCCAGAAGCCCGAGAAAGGTGACATCCTTCTCAAGGACTCCAACGGAGACGGCGTCATCAACGCTGATGACCGCGTGAAGATGAGCAACGGCAACCAGCCTTCCTGGACCTACGGTCTTTCTCTCGGTGCCGACTGGAAGGGCTTCGACTTCTCCGTCATCATCAACGGTGTCGCAGGTTGGAATGATGTCATCAACGATGTTATCTGGAGAAGCACTCCTGCATGGGGTTACACTCTCAACCGTACCATCGCACAAGGTGCATGGAGGAAGGACACAAATGAAGCAACGGCCAAGTTCCCTCGCCTCCTCATGGGTGACGGAAGGAACAACACCCTGTCCACTTTCTGGATGTACAGCCGTTCCTACCTCCGCCTCAGGAATGTACAGCTCGGTTACACTATCCCTGAGAATCTCTCCCGCAAGTTCTATGTCAACAGGCTCCGCTTCTACGTCAGCCTTGACAATGCTCTCACCTTCACCAAGTGGCCCGGAATGGATCCCGAACTCGGACAGAGCAGGGCAATCCAGAACCACCCTATCAACAAGGTTACAACCTTCGGTGTCAACATTACCCTTTAATTGATGATCGTCATGAAAAAGATATTGAATTCCATTATCGCGACAATCTTCGCAATCACTCTTTCCGGGTGCTGGGGACTGGACTACTATCCTTCGAACGCTATCGGTGAGGACAACTTCCTCGACCGTGCCAGTGACGTGGACAAGCTGATGAACAGCACCTACGCCCAGATCAAGAACGCATGGGCTTTCGGCTACGACTTCCTCTTCGACAGCGTCACCGACATCGCTACAGGCGACTATTTCCAGAACTATGCAATGGGCATCTCTGCCTACAGTGACGGCTGGTTCCAGAACTGCTGGCAGCAGACCTACAATGTCGTCCAAAGGGCCAACACCACCATCCGTCTCTTGAGTGAAGCTCAGACCGGTACCGGAGCCGGCGAAATCACTACCGCAATGGTCAACCAGGGAATCGCAGAGGCCAAGTTCCTCCGTGCCCTCGGCTACTTCCGTCTGATCAGCCTTTACGGAGACATCCCTTATTATGACGAGACAACCGTCCTTTCCGAAAGCTTCGGTGACATGTATGTCGACATCTCTCCTATCGCCTCCGTGCGTGAGAAGATCATCAACGACCTGAATGAAGCAGAGAAGGTTCTTCCTTCATCATGGGAAACCACGAAGTATGGCCGCGCTACAAAATGGGCAGCCATCGCTCTCCGTGGAAAGGTCCGTCTCTACGCTAAGGAATATGCTGCTGCAGCAGCTGATTTCGACAACGTGATAAACAACGGTATTGCCTACGGCTCCACCAAGCTCGCCCTTGACCCTGACTACGCCCATGTCTTCAAGACCTGGGGCACCGGCAACCGCTGCCCTGAGATGATATTCTCCATCCAGAACAGCAACGAGTCCGGATCAGCTACTACTTCACTCATGGGTAACAAGAGCTCCCTGCGTCAGATTCCTACCGACCGCATGAATCCTTCACCCAAGCTCATCGACATGTATGAGAAGAAGGACGGAACTCCTTTCAACTGGGATGAATACCTTCCCGGCTGGAACAGCGGCAACATGGAAAAGAGGAGGGATCTCAGTTCTGTCACCATCGATCTCAAGGACGGAATCGCCTATGTCAACGACATGCTTCAGGCAGACACTTCCGCCATGGCCCGCGCCTACCGCGAAAGGGATCCCAGGTTGATGGTTACCGCCATAACTCCATATTCAAAGTACCTTGGTACCACGGCAGGATCCAATCCCCAGTGGTTCAACTACTATCTCGTCAACACGACTAAGAGCGCCTTCGGTCCCAACGAAGGTAACGGATGCCTCCGTAACAACAACGGTGGATTCACTCCTTCTTATCTCGTCCGCAAGTTCGTCATCGAGGGCAACCTCGGAGGCGAGTACAGCAACGCTCCGTTCGAGTGGCCTATCATCCGTCTTGCCGACGTCATGCTGATGGCCGCTGAATGCTACAACGAGACCGGCAACGATGCCAAGGCATGTGAATATGTCAACCTGGTTCGCGCACGTGTCAATATGCCCGCCATCCAGAAATCCGGCAATGAACTCCGTGATTACATACGCGATGAAAGGGCCCGTGAGCTTCCGTTCGAAGGCCACCGCTTCTTCGACATCCGTCGCTGGGGCATCGGTCCTCAAGTCGTGACCGGAGACGCCACCACCATCTGGGGCAGCAGGATCTACACCATGAGTTATCCTGCAAAGCACGATGTGTGGCCGATCCCTATGGTCGAGCTTGACCGCACACCTGGTTGGAAGGGTTCACAGAAGCAGGGCTGGTAGTCCTTGAATCTTATTTCACATTGACTCTGGGGGACGGGGAGCCATTTGCCCGTCCCCTTTTTCATGAGTTTTAGTTAAATTTGCATATTCAAACCACAGACACTGTAAAAAATGAACTTAAAATCTACGATTCTCATCGCTGCGGCCGCTATCCTTCTGCCGCTTTCGGTCTCAGCCCAGGAAGTACAGAGCCGCCATGCAGTTCCAGGACACCGTTACCTAAAGGAGTATTGGGGAAGGTCAGAGCTATACCTGCAGCACCAGGCCTATTACATGCTTGACCTGGCGGACCGCTCACTCAACATGAACCCTCCCACCCAGAAGATAAACCTCCAAAGGGAGATGGCCCTGCTGATGATTGACGCCGTCACTCATGAGCCCGCACCGATCGAGAATCCTGCAGTCATAGATTTCTTAGGCAAGAGGATGAATCATGTGATCGAAGACCTCAACAAACCCTTCACGAAGAAAAAGGATGTCAGGGTCTACAAGCTTTACAACTGCGGCATACTCTTCCGCACACGTGACATCACCATCGCCGTCGACCTCAACGGTCGCGACGGCAAGCTCATTCCCGACGAGATCATGGAGCAGATCGTGGACAAGGTCGACGTCCTCTTCTACACCCACAACCACTACGACCACATCGACCGCAACGTCCGCAACATCTGCCACAAGAAGAATGTCCCGATCTACGCTACCGACGAAGTCTTCAAAAACGACGCTAAGGTACACCACGTCCGCTTTGACGACCTGTACACCTTCGAGATCAACCACCCGAAGGGCAACCTGACCGTGAACGTTCTTCCCGGCCACCAGGACGCCCTCCAGAACAACATCTGGATCGTCACCCTGCCCAACGGCAAGGTCGTGGGTGCTACCGGAGACCAGTGGCAGGACGATGGTTCTGACCTCAAGTGGCTGAAGGACATCCACCTCAGGCTCCCGAAGATCGACATCCTCGCAATGGACTGCTGGATCCACGACTATGACGAACATGTCGCTGACTTCAGCCCCAGGCTGCTCATCTCACAGCACGAGAACGAGATCGGCGCCCACGGTATCGATCACCGTGAGGCTTACTGGATGACCATTTACAAGAACACCCACTTCCATCAGAATCCCACTCCGTATGTACTGATGGCATGGGGAGAATGGTATGACTATAAATAGATTGTTATGAAAAGAGCATTATTCGCGGCAATCCTCTGCTCGCTTGTTTTGGTTTCCTGCGGGAAGACGGTTCCTGCCTCCGTTCCTGCACAGATCAAGAACGGAATCATCGAACTGAAGACTCCTCCCCGTGCCCCGGGACAGGAAAGTGCACTTGGACTCAAATGTGACCCTATCGAAACCGTCCGCATCGCATTCGTAGGAGTCGGCGGAAGGGGTGCCAGCGCAGTGAAAAGGTACACCCAGATCGACGGAGTCAAGATCATGGCTTTCTGCGATCTCAAGCAGGACCGGCTGGACCTCTGCCAGAGTTATCTCAAGGAGGCAGGACTTCCGGAAGCCGACACTTATCTGGGAGAAGAGTCCTACAAGGATCTCTGTGATAGGGATGACATAGACCTGGTCTACATAGCCACAGACTGGCTGGACCATGTACCCATTTCCCTCTACGCCCTTGAGCACGGTCACCATGTCGCTTGCGAGGTGCCCATGGCCATGACCATCGACGATTGCTGGAAGCTTGTGGACGCCTGCGAGAGAACCCGCCGCCACTGCATGATGCTCGAGAACTGCTGCTACGACTTCTTTGAAATGTCTGCCTTGAATATGGCACAGCACGGTCTCTTCGGAGAAGTATACCACGTGGAAGGGGCCTACATCCACTTCCTTTCCGAAGGTTGGGACAAGAGTGAGACCTGGAGGCTTGACTACAACATGGAGAACCGCGGGGACAACTATCCCACCCACGGCCTCGGTCCAATCTGCCAGGTACTGAACATCCACAGGGGCGACAAGATGGACTATCTCGTGGCCATGGACACCCCGTCCTACAACGGAAAGGTCTCAGCCAAGAAGTTCAGGGAAAAGGATTACTGCAAGGATGGTGACCACACTATCAGCCTGATCCAGACCGAGAAGAAGAAGCTCATCGAGGTCCAGCACAATGTCTACGCCTACAGGCCATATTCGAGGATGTACCAGCTGACCGGCTCCGAAGGCTTTGCCAACAAGTATCCCCAGCAGGGAATTTCCATCAAGGGCCTGAACGGACACAACTATGTCTCCCAGGAAGTCATGGACTCCCTTCTGACTGCCTACAGACCTGACTTTGCAAAAGCCATCGAGGAGAAGGCCAAATCAGTCGGAGGCCACGGTGGAATGGACTACATCATGGACTACCGCTTGATCTACTGCCTGCATCACGGACTGCCTCTGGATGAGGACGTGTACGATGCTGCCGAATGGTCGGCAGTCCAGGAACTCAGCAGGATCTCGCTTGAAAACGGATCCATGCCCGTTCGTTTCCCTGACTTCACCCGCGGCGACTGGAACGTCACCGACGGCTTCCGCTACGCTCAGTAATCTGGCGTTTCGCAGAACTCATTAATTATTAAGTGAATATGGAAAACGCATAGATAATTTATCTATGCGTTTTCTGTAATTTATTAACTGTGAATAACTTCTGAAAAACGGGAAGAGCTATTCCGCAATAGGTCGGATGTCCAGGTTCAGCTCATCGAGCTGGGCCTGGTCTATCTCTGACGGGGAATCGATCATCACGTCGCGACCCTGGTTGTTCTTAGGGAAGGCGATGAAGTCACGGATGGACTCCTTGCCGGCGAAGAGGGCGCACACGCGGTCGAATCCGAATGCGAGGCCTCCGTGGGGCGGAGCGCCGAACTGGAAGGCGTGGATGATGAAGCCAAATTTATATTCAGCTTCCTCCGGTCCGATTCCGAGAACTTCGAACATCCTCTTCTGGACGTCGGCGTTGTGGATCCTGATGGAACCGCCGCCGAGTTCGTTGCCGTTCAGCACGAAGTCGTAGGCGTTGGCGCATACCCTCTCGAGGTCTTCTTTCTTGTTGCTGTTGAACCAGTCCATGTGCTCCGGCTTCGGGGCTGTGAAAGGATGGTGCATGGCATAGAAGCGGCCGTCCTCCTCGCTCCACTCGAGCAGCGGGAAGTCTACGATCCAGAGCGGTGCGAACACCTTCGGATCCCTGAGGCCGAGCCTGCCGCCCATCTCGAGACGCAGGACGCCCAGCATGGTCTGGACCTTACGCTTCTGGGGGCCGCTCATTATGAATATTATGTCGCCTGTCTTGGCCTCAGCAACCTCGGCGATGGCCTTGAGCTGCTCGGGGGTGTAGAACTTGTCGATCGAAGACTTGACGGATCCGTCGGCATTGAGCTTTATGTAGATCAAGCCTTTGGCGCCGACCTGGGGCCTCTTGACCCATTCCGTGATCTCGTCGATCTGCTTGCGGGTGTATTCGGCTCCGCCGGGCACTGCGATCGCGCCGACATAGGCGGCGTCATCGAGGACGGAAAAGCCGTTGCCCTTTACCTTGTCGGTAATCTCGTGGATGGCCATCCCAAAACGAACGTCCGGCTTGTCGGAACCGTATTTGTCCATCGCGTCGTACCAGCTCATCCTGGGCAGCGGGTCGGGAATGTCCACTCCGATGACATTCTTGAACAGGGTCCTCATCATGCCCTCGAACATATTCAGGACATCCTCCTGCTCCACGAAGCTCATCTCGCAGTCGATCTGTGTGAACTCAGGCTGGCGGTCAGCGCGAAGGTCCTCGTCCCTGAAGCAGCGCACGATCTGGAAGTAGCGGTCGTAGCCGGCAACCATAAGGAGCTGCTTGAAGGTCTGGGGAGACTGGGGAAGGGCGTAGAACTGGCCGGGGTTCATCCTGGAAGGGACTACGAAGTCGCGGGCTCCTTCAGGAGTGGACTTGATCAGGTAAGGGGTCTCGATCTCCATGAAACCTTTGGAATCAAGGTAGTTACGAACCTCATGGGCCATCCTGTGCCTCAGGGCAAGGGCGCTCTGGAGCGGGCCGCGCCTAAGGTCGAGATACCTGAATTTCGCCCTGATGTCCTCACCGCCGTCGCTCTCGTCCTCGATGGTGAAAGGAGGGGTGACTGACTTGTTGAGAATATTGATGGATTCGAGCTTGATCTCGATGTCCCCCGTAGGCATCTTCGGGTTCTTGCTCTGGCGCTCCACGACCTCTCCGGTGGCCTGGATGACGAATTCACGGCCGAGGGATGTGGCCGTCTCGACAAGGGATGCCTCGGCGTCGGCTTCGACGACCAGCTGGGTGATTCCATAACGGTCCCTCAGATCGATGAATGTCATACCGCCGAGTTTCCTGGACCTCTGGACCCAACCTGCAAGGGTCACCTTCTGTCCGACATTGGCGATGCGGAGTTCTCCGCAAGTGTGGTCTCTGTACATATCTGGTTTTGTTATATTTCTTACAAGACTGCAAATTTAACAATTTATGTCCAACCTTGATAGAAGAAAATGAGTTATCTTTGCGATATGGAAGTTCGAGCGAAAAAGGCACTTGGTCAGCATTTCCTTACTGACCAGAGCATAGCGATGAGAATTGTCGACGCCCTCCAAGGCTCAGATGCCCTTGAGGTCGGCCCCGGTATGGGGGTCCTTACACAGTACCTGCTAAAGCAGAACTGCGTCAACGCATCTACCCCCCTGCACCCCCAAGGGGGACTGAGGGGCGTTCCCCTCAGACTCCCTGAGTCGCAGAGCTCCGAATCACCAGAGGAAGCGGTCGAGCCCCACGAGATGGCAACGACGGCCCGTCACCTTAAAGTCGTCGAGATTGACAAGGAGAGTGTGGTTTATCTGAAGAAGCATTTCCCGGCGCTGGGCGATGGGCTGATTGAAGGGGATTTCCTGAAGATGGACCTTTCTGGCCTGTTCCCCGGCCCGTTCTCGATCATCGGCAACTTCCCCTACAACATCTCCTCCCAGATATTCTTCAAGATCCTCGACAACCGCGACCTTGTCCCGGAAGTCGTCTGCATGATCCAGAAGGAAGTCGCCGAACGCATCGCGGAGAAGCCCGGCACCAAGACCTACGGTATCCTCTCCGTCTTCCTCCAGGCCTGGTACGACATTGAATATCTTTTCACGGTGGGCCCCGGAGCCTTCAACCCTCCGCCCAAGGTCCAGTCTGCTGTCATCCGCCTGACGCGCAACTCACGCACCTCCCTGGGCTGTGACGAAAAATTGTTCCGTACCGTCGTCAAGACTGCCTTCGGCCAGCGCCGCAAGACCCTGCGCAATTCCCTCAAGCCTATCTTGGCCAATAAACAGTCACGGTTGTGCAATCCTAGCGAGCAATCGCCGGATTTCCAACCTGAGCTAAGCCCTGGATCTGTCGAAGGGCGAAGCCAAGGATCCCCGGGATCCATCACCTCCGACCCGATCTTCGACCTCCGCCCCGAACGGCTCAGCGTCGAGGACTTCATCGCCCTCACCCTCCGCCTGCAGTAGTATATCACTAGGTATTACTAGCCATTGCTAGCCATTACCAGCCATTACAGCCATTACCAGCCATTGCCAGCCGGACATACTGCCGTCGCATTATTCCGCAACCGGCAATGTTGACTTTTCCCCAGACGTCACCCACCCCCGTTTTTCATAAGCAGTTCACAGTTAGTCGATTACAGAAAACGCCTAGATAAATAACCTATGCGTTTTTCATAATTACTTAAAAATCACCTACTTCCGTAAAACACCACTTTGTCATCCCCCTGTTTGAACGAAACGTCATTCACATTTTTCCATTCGTGTGGGCTCAGATGAAATGTCATCCGTGTCTTCCCTCCGTTTGATTCAAATGAAACGCCATTCCTGTCTTTCCTTCTTTTGAATTTAGATGAAACGTCACTCGTTTCTTTTCCTCTGCTTGGGTTAACACGAAATTTCACTCGTTTCTTATCTTTCGCTTAGGCTTGTACGAAACATCATTTGTCTATTTCACTTCGCGTAGGCTTGGGTTAGAAGTCATTCGCGTCTTTTCCTTCGCTTGGGCTTGGGATGATAGACGTGGAGCAGGGTGCCGGCAATGAAAGGTGACACGTGCTGCGTCCTGATCAGACTGTTACACATTTTCAGCCTCTCTTCGTAGCTCAGTTTAAGTACTTCTTTCGGATTGGTAAAACCATAATCATTAATCAAAGAATAGATCAGAGTGGGATAAGGCTTATACGATTTGTCTGAATATTCCTCACTGATGTCATGCTCGCTGCCTGTATTTGAATCAAAGGCTATAAGCATCGTCTCGAATGATCCATAGAGCTGAATAACCTTTTCGTAATCAATAACTTTATACTTAACTATAACATAATCGACAAACTGATTGGCCTCATCAGGGGACAGCCTGGAAAAGCATTCCCTAAGGAGGTCATAATTCAGATAGCGGCCGCTCCTGAACATACAGTTCACCTGCTGGAGACATTTATTCATCTGCTTTGAAGCCTTTCTCACTACTAGTTTCTCAGAGTAAGGGCAATCTGATTCAGCATAAAAAAGGAAATTCCATCGGTAGTCCAGAGCCCTGGCCGACAGTTGTTTCTCGACTGGATTGTTATACAAATAGGCCGTGGCTTCTCTCTGCTTCTTGCCACCAATCTTATTCGACAATCCATAGACAGGCTCGAAGACGCGTCCTTTGATCCCGACTTCACTGTTGAATTCCCTGGCATAAGTCGATTCGAAATCCCTTTGGAAATCAGCGACATCATCATGGGATCCGGCCGTTAGTGTCAAATGGTAATGATTGTACATGCACACAACACCAAGAACAGTAATGTCATACTTGTTCTTTTTGGTGTAGAGCACCGTGTAAAAAACGAGGATGTCTTTTATTGAATAAAAGATCACGGACATGTTGATTCCCCGCTGATAGATGTGGGCTATCCCACGGCTGTCGTACTTGATTGTCCTGGACATGTGAAGTTCTTCTTAATAGTTTAGTACACCTAAGGTAAGCAAATTAATCTGTTGCGAAAAGTGTTTTTCGCAAGTGGTTTACAACCAGATAATTACAGAAAACGCATAGATAAATAATCTATGCGTTTTCTGTAATTACTTAATAATCACCAACTTCCGTAAAACAGGTGTTGCCTGAAGATATTCAGTACGGGGCTGCCTGAAAAACAGGAGTTATCTGAAGATATTCAGCATGAAGTTGCCTGAAAGCAGGTGCTACCTGAATATGTTCATGACCTGGACGCAGGCGCGGGCATCATGCATGGGGAACATCCTGAATGCTATGGTGTCGGTTGTGTCGTTCAGGTGATCCTTTATGTAGTCCCAGATCCTGAGGGCGTAGTCTGCTCCTTCGGGAACGCTTTGATATTTCCAGGCGCATAGATTGGCTATAAGAGACTCAGCCTGTACCCAGGGAACCATCTGGCTGTCAACAGCTCCGTCCACATCCTTGCCAAAGGCCACGTAGCCCTCTCCCATGAGTCCGTCCATGCCTGCCTTGTAGAGTTCCAGGCAGACATCCTTGACATGGTTGATCGCGTCGATGTCCTCAATCGCATAGGCCGCATCCAGGATGGCCCAAGAGGCCTCGAGATCAAGTCCGTACATACAACCTGAAGGGACGGGATTCCAGTCCTTGGAGAAGCGCGGCTCAATGTGGCCGGTCGCTGAATTGAAGAATTCCGAGACCATCACGTCAAGCAGGTCAGCTATTACTCCACGAAGAGAAGCGTCTCTCCAGACACGGTACAGGTTGGAGTAGCTTTCCAACAGATAGAGATGCGAAACTGCCAGCCTGGATTCATCCTTGACAGTGAAATCACGTGAGAGAACCTCACGGTAACCTCCCAGGGTCAGGTCGTGGAACTCCTTCTCGACTATCTTGTAGAGGTTGATCGCCTGCTTGAGGGATTCCTCGTCTTTTGTGGCTCCGTAGAACTCACTCAGGGCATATATTGCCAGAGCCTGATTGCTCAGGAGGGCATCAGTGTCCTTCTTTTCACCCCAGGAATCAACGTAGGCAAAGGCCCCGCCGTACTTGTGGTCTATGAAATGCTGGATGAAATAGTCCTTGCCATTCATAGCAGGCATCAGGTATTCCTTCTTACGGAACATCCTGTAGGCATTGGAGAAAGCCCAGATTATCCTTGCATTGAGTTGTTCCTCCCTGTCGGCGTCCTTGTCAGCGGCAAGCCCCTCGGCGATCTTCCCATAGAAGCCGCCGCGGGGGTCCTGCATGCCTGACCAGAATTTGAGGATGTCCCATTCGAGGACTTCCTTTACCTCCTTGATCAGAGTATCAGTCCTTCCTATCATGACAACAGTATTTACATTCTACAGTGTCTTGATGTGGATGTTGCGCCAACGGACCTTGATGCCGCCACCGTCATGGATCTGCAGGCAGATCCTGCCGCGACCCTTACCGATAGCCTCGTCGGTGATGTCGGTCATGGGCTCGCCGTTGAGCCAGGACTGGAGATGGTCACCCTCGAGACGGATCCGCATGGTGTTCCAGTCACCGTACTTGAGGATATTCTCTTTCTCATCCGGAATCTGGTAGAGCCAGCCGCGGCCGTAGGACTCATATACTCCGCCGGTGTCGTTTCCTGGAGGAGCTACCTCGACCTGCCATCCGTTGACCTTCACGCCCTCGGGGACGATGGAACGGATGAACACGCCGGAATTGCCGTCGGACTCCTGCTTGAATTCAAGGGTAAGATCGAAGTTGTAGTAATATTCTGTAGTACCGAAATAGCCATAGGCCTTGTCGGGACCGCTCTCGCAGACGAGATAACCCTCATCGTCGACGTACCAGAGTTCGGTGCCGTAATTGACCCAACCGGTCAGGTCCTTGCCATTGAAGAGGTCTTTCTCCACGGGCTCAGGATCAGGCAGTTCCTTGATCTTGATGTTACGGAACCAGGCAGGATAGCCATGGTCCTGGAGGCAGATGTGACCGGTGGGGGACATGCCGTACTCAGTACAGTCAGCCCACTTGCCGGCAGCCTTGCGTGCGAACCAGTCCTCGCTCCATGCATCGAACTCGACAGTCACCTTTCCGTTCAGCAGGTAAGTCACATGGCCGTTGTCAAAGATGATCTCGCTCTGGTTCCACTGGCCAGCAGGCTTGAGATTACGGGTCTCGAAATCAGGAACGTACATTGCATAGTCGACACCGCACCTCTGCCAAGGCTCGAGGACGTAGCCATCGTTCATCTCTGTAAAGTTATCATCGTCGATGAGCTGGTACTCGGGACCGGTGACATAAGGCACGTCAAAACACTTGCGCTCCACGACATGATACATCATGCCGCTGTTGCCGCCCTTGCTGATCTTCCATTCCCACTTGAGATGGAAGTTCGTGTATTCCTTGTCAGTGACTATGTAGCCGTTTTCGTCGTTTCCATGGCCTTCGGCCTGGATGGTGCCGTCAACCACGGTCCAGGGTCCAGTGAGGGACGTTCCGTTATAGTCTCTCCAACCCTCCAGCGTGGTTCCGTCAAACAAGAGCTGCCAGCCCTCGGCCTCCTCCTTGGAAGTCAACGTGTTCTGTTTCGGAGCGCAGCTTGCGATCGTGAGGGCCGCAAGGAGCGTCGCTCCGGTCCAATAAATCAACTTTTTCATATTCATAGTGTTATAAAATGTAACAATTATTGTCAGATGGTCATGAGACCCATAATAAGCAGGAACAGCAGGATAAGCAGGACGACTGACACGGTCACGCAACCGCAACCACAGCCTATCCCTTTCTTGGCTCCTTCGGTAAACCCTCTCTCTCCTTCGCCGCTGTGCGAAAGTACAAGGCCGATAAGGCCGCCCACAAGGGCACATGTCAAGATGAATTTCAACATAGTGAACAAATTTAATACTTTTCCGGACCATTTTCAATAGTCCAGTCGAATTGTTATATTTGTGAAAACCATATTAAACTATATCAGCTATGTTCACAAAGGAAGTATATATCGCACGGCGCAAGACCCTTGTAGAAAAGATGGGTCAATGCGCACCTGAAGGAAAACGTGGCATAGCCCTATTCGTGGGCAATGTCGAAGCTGCCGCCCAATACAAGGATAATCCCTACAAATTCAGGCAGGACTCATCCTGGCTCTACTATTTCGGAATCGATGAGCCGCGTTATGCAGCCATCATAGATCTCGATAACGGCGAGGAAACAATCTTCGCGGACGACGTCGAGATCGGAGACATCATCTGGATGGGTCCCCAGCCTTCCGTCGCATCGAAGGCCGCCCTCGTAGGAATAGGCAAGTCCGCCTCCTACGGTTCCCTCAACGTGGCGGTTACAAAGGCCCTTGCTACCGGCAGGAATATTCATTTCCTTCCTCCGTCCAGGTACTACAACACCATGAAGTTGGCCTCGCTGGTCGGACTCCCTGAAGAGGACGTCTGCAAGGTGGCACCAATAGAAGAGAACGGCGGCCGCCACGCCTCCGAGGAACTCGTGAAAGCTGTAATCTCGATGAGGCTCGTCAAGGAAGCCTGCGAGATCGAGCAGCTCGACGATGCCGGGGCCCTCGGACAGGAGATGCACACGGTGGCCCGCAACAGCATCAAGGTCGGAATCATAGAACAGGAGATCGTCGGAAAGATGGAGGCCTGTGTGCTTGCAAAAGGCTGGGGAGTGTCCTTCCCCACCATCCTGACCCAGCACGGGGAGACACTCCACAACCACCTCCACGACAAGGTGGTAGAGCCGGGCAAGTTGATGGTGATCGACGCAGGTGCTGAGAACAACATGCACTACGCATCCGACTTCACCAGGACATATCCCACTTCCGGTAAGTTCACCAAGAAACAGAGGGACATCTACCAGATAGTCTGCGACTGCAACGAGCTGGCTTTCAAGCTGACTAAGCCCGGAGTTGCCTACAGGGACATCCATCTCGCCGTAGCCAGGCTGATGCTCGAGGACCTCAGATCCCTGGACATCGTACGTGGCAACCTTGACAACATGGTTGCTGAGGGTATCGCCGGCCTGTTCCAGCCTCACGGCCTGGGACACAACATGGGCCTGGACGTCCACGACATGGAAGACCTCGGAGAGAATCTGGTGGGCTATGATCCGGACCAGAAGCGCTCGACCCAGCTTGGCCTGGGCAGCCTCAGGATGGCCCGCAAGCTCGTGCCCGGCAACGTGATTACAGATGAGCCTGGAATATATTTCATTCCTGCTCTGATAGAGAAGTGGAAGAGCGAAAAACTCGACAAGGGATTCGTCAATTACCACAAGCTCGAGGAATACTACGACTTCGGAGGCATTCGCCTCGAGGACGATGTGCTCGTGACAGCTGATGGTGCCCGCAGGACCGGACCAAACAGGCTCCCGATCCAGCCTGACGATGTAGAAGCTGCTATGGCATAGCAGCCTGTCTGCCTCCCTTAAGTGCTCGGCACGAACAAACAACAGAATGTCAACAATAATCATCATCCTGGCCGTAGTGGCCGGAATCATAGGAATCGCCGGAAGCATCCTCCCGGGCCTTCCCGGTCCCCCGGTCAGCTGGGCTGGCCTTCTGATCCTTTACATCTGGGGCAGCGGCACCAACGGAGCCGGTGAACCGATTTCCACCAGTTTCCTGCTTATCTGGTTGGCTATCACCGTGGTAGTCTGCGTGATCGATTATGTCGTCCCGGCCTATTTCACAAGGGTCACCGGAGGCAGCAAGGTGGCCGGACGCGGTGCAATCGTCGGACTCATTGTCGGAATGCTTGTCCCTCCTGTGGGCATCATCCTCGGAACCCTTGCGGGGGCCTTCCTCGCCGAGTTCATCGTGTCCAGGAAGAGCGGCTGGCAGTCCACGAAATCCGCAGTCGGAGCCCTGCTGGGCTTCTTTTTCGGAACCGGGATCAAATTGATCGCCAGCGGTCTGATGATGTATTACATCATCGTCTACCTCAAATAATTGCTTTTTTATCGGAATATTCGTACTTTTATCGGATTTTAGGAAAAAACTCAGATGGCTGAGGGCAAAGGGAAATACTGGATAATCGGACTCATAGGACTCCTCGTGGGCTTTTTTATCATGGCCGCTTTTGACACCACCATGAACAAGACATCCACCAACGAGTACTGCATGAGTTGCCACACTCATGAACAGGCAGACCTGGACTGGAAGAAATCCCCACACTACAACAGTCACAGCGGGGTCATGACTGACTGCGCAGCCTGCCACCTCCCACCTAAGGAAGACGGCTTACTGAAGTACTACGTCGTGAAATCCAGGATTGGGATCAAGGACCTGTGGGCAAAGTGGACCAAGGATCCCGAAGAGATCGACTGGGAGTCAAAGAGGCAGCTTGAGCACGCCCGCAAGATCGTCTACAACTCTTCCTGCGAGAAGTGCCATGTCAACCTGTTCCCTGAGGGAATCTCCGACGATGGCATCACCGCCCATCTCCACTACGAGGAGAACGCCAAGAAACTCGGCCTGGACTGCATCAGTTGCCACCTCAATGTCGGCCACTACATGCCCGGCTACGAACACAAGCGCCTTGAAGGCACGGTGATCCAGACGATCGAGGGCGATCCCTACGACAGTGCCGCAGTTGTCAATTCATTCGAAAACTTCACAGAAACCGTTCCCGGGACTACAGCAGCCATCAACATGATTGCTGTGCCTGGTGGCGAGTTCACGATAGGAAGTTCACCAAACGAACCTTTCCACAAGGAAGATGAAGGTCCCCAGAAAAAAGTCAAGATTTCTCCGTTCTTCATGGGCGAGGTCGAAATCACCTGGAACCAGTTCTGGGCTTTCTACAATGAGACCATGTCGGAGGGCCGTACTCCTCCCGAGAAGATCTACGCCAACAACAACCGTCCTGACGTGGACGCCGTCAGCGGCCCTACACCACCGTTCGGTTTCCCCGACCAGGGATGGGGCATGGGTGAGCGCCCGGCCATCACGATGACCCATTATTCAGCGACCACCTTCTGCCAGTGGCTGTCTCTCAAGACCGGCCGCCACTACCGCCTCCCTACCGAGGCCGAGTGGGAATATGCTGCTAGGGGCGGTACCGAGACACCCTACTTCTTCGAAGGCAATCCGAAGAAATATTCAGAACAAGGGTTCATGAGCAAACTGAGGGGAGCTGACACGACGATGATCGCCCGCTATGTAGTCTACTCCGGCAACAGTTCCGGCAAGACCCAGGAGGCCAAGGCGGTACACGCCAATCCCTTCGGTCTTAAGAATATGCTCGGCAATGTCATGGAATACTGTTCCGACTGGTACGCCGAGGATGCATATTCAAAGATTCCGGATGGAGCACTCGATCCGAAGGGTCCCGAGAGCGGGAAGGAGCATGTGGTCCGCGGCGGAAGCTACGCCGACGACGCATCCCTGGTACGCTGCTCCAGCAGGGGACGGACTTACAACGATGACTGGCTTCGCACGGATCCCCAGAACCCCAAGAGCATCTGGTGGTATTCCGACATAAAGGGAGTCGGATTCAGGGTGGTCTGCGATGTTCCCGACAATGTAAACATCAACAAATAACATAAAACACACACAATCATGAGTGAGAATAAAATGGACAGAAGATCCTTCCTTGGCACCAGCGCCAAGATAGGAGTCGTCGGTGTCGTCGGAGGCAGCGCTCTGCTGGCTTCCTGCGCAAAGAAAGAACCCAAGGCAGTTGCCCTCAGGCAGCCTGGTGAGTATTATGTTCCCGATCTTCCCGACAAGGCCATTGACGGAAAAGCCCTCAAGGTCGGTGTCATCGGCTGCGGCGGACGTGGCTCAGGTGCTATTATGAACCTCCTTGATGCAGCTGACGGAATCACCGTCACCGCCCTTGGAGACACCTTCGAAGACCGTCTCGTCAGCCTTAAGGACAAACTTAAGGAGAAGCGCAACCAGGTAGTCGCTGACGAGAATTGCTTCGTCGGTTTCGATGCCTACAAGAAGGTCATCGACTCCGGTGTCGACATGGTCATCGTCGCAACTCCTCCGGTGTTCCGTCCTACTCATTTCCAGTATGCTACCGAGAAGGGTGTCCACTCCTTCCTCGAGAAGCCTATCGCTGTCGACGCCAAGGGCTACCGCCTCATCATGGCCACCGCAAAGCAGGCACAGGCCAAGGGGCTGAGCGTTGTCTGCGGAACCCAGCGTCATCACCAGCGTCCTTACGTCGAGGCTTTCCAGAAGATCCAGGAAGGCATGATCGGCGAGATCACTGGTGGTAACGTCTACTGGAACCAGGGCATGCTCTGGTACAAGGAGCGCCAGAAGGGCTGGAGCGACATGGAATGGATGATCCGTGACTGGGTCAACTGGAAGTGGCTCTCCGGCGACCATATCGTCGAGCAGCACGTCCACAACATCGATGTCTTCAACTGGATGTTCGGTTACAAGCACCCCATCAAGGCCACCGCTTTCGGAAGCCGCCAGCGCAGGATCACCGGCGACCAGTACGATTTCTTCAGCGTGGACTTTGAATATGAGAACGGAATCCACCTCCACAGCATGTGCCGCCAGATCGACGGTTGCTCCAACAACGTCAGCGAGTCCGTCCACGGAACCAAGGGCTATTGGAGCTCAGCAGACCACGCTATCCGCGACCTCCAGGGCAATATCCTCTGGCAGTTCAACAAGGAGGCTGCAGAGGCTGAGTTCAAGCAGCAGGATCCTTATGTGCTCGAGCACGTAGACTGGGTCAACCATATCCGTAAGGGCACAGCTCACGACGAAGCATCCGAGTGCGGAATGTCCTCACTCTGCGGAGTCATGGGTCGTGAGGCTGCTTACACCGGTCAGACCATCGAATGGGACACCATCAGCGCTGCTGATCTCGACTATCTCCCCGAGAAGCTCGAAATAGGTCCCATGGACATGAGCAAGTACACAGTTCAGGTTCCCGGTTCAGCCAAGTAAATTATGGACAGAAGATCATTCTTGATGACTTCGGCAACAGGAACGGCGGCTCTTGCCGCCGCTTCCCTTTTGCCGGGTTGTTCATCTTCAGCCTCAAAGGGAGGCAAGAAGGCCGTTTGTGACGTTCCCCTCAACATCTCCTTCCAGGAGGGCATAGCCCCCGGAGAGACCCTCGCCGAGAAACTCGACTTCATGGAGAACCTCGGAGTCGTAGGTTTCGAGCCCGGAGGACGCGGACTCAAGGGCCGTGTCACTGAGATCAAGGAGGCCCTTAACGGACGCAACATCAAGGTGAGCGCAATCTGCGCCGGCTTCCAGGGTTTCATCCTTGCCGAAGATCCCGAAGTCAAGAACCTTTTCGACACCACCATGCGTGAGATTGTCGAGGCTGCCGGAGAACTCGGTTCCACCGGAGTCATCATGGTTCCCGCTTTCAACAACCAGACCCCCTGCAAACCTCACAACATGGACACCCGCAACTACCTTTGCGAGGAGCTCCACAAGCTTGGTGAGTTTGCAAAGGCCTGCGGCACGACCGTGATCCTCGAGCCCCTCAACCGCAAGGAAGCTTTCTACATGCGCCTCGTCGCCGATGCAGCTGCCATCGCACGCGATGCTGACAGCGAGGGCGTAAAGGCCATGGGTGATTTCTGGCACATGCAGGAAGAGACCTCCGACTACGGAGCCCTCATGTCAGCCGGAAAACAGTACCTCCAGCACGTCCATATCGCCAGCCGCGGCAATCGCAAGATGCCCGGTGAGAATGGTGAGGTGGATAACTATGTAGAGGGATTCAAGGCTCTCCAGCAGCTCGGCTACGACAAGTACGTGAGCTTCGAGTGCGGCTGCGGCGGAGACCGTGCCACCCTCGTCACCGCTGCCGTCAACCTCCTCCGCGCACAGTGGGAGGAAGCCAAAAGCTGCTGATGCTTGAAGGAGTAAAAGTCCTGGCCTTCGACGCGGACGACACCCTGTGGTCGAACGAGCCGTTGTTCAGGGAAGCAGAAAAGAAAGTCGCCGAGGCGCTATCCGACTTCGGCGACTTTCAATATATTTCCGATGAGCTCTACAAGGTAGAGTTCAAGAATATGGGTGACTACGGCTTTGGTGCGAAGGCGTACGTCCTGTCCATGATCGAGAACGCCGTCAACTTGACCGGGGGCAAGCTTACCGGAGAGCAGGTCATGTACATCATTGACAGCGGGAGAAGAATTCTTCGCAATCCGGCCACTCCTTTTCCCGGAGTAGAAGAGACCCTGGAGAAACTTAGCAAGGACGGACGCTACGAGCTGGTCCTGATGACCAAGGGAGAACTGCTCGACCAAGAGCGCAAAATCGCCCGGTCAGGACTGTCAAAATACTTCAGCCACATTGACATAGTCTCCAACAAGACTCAAAAGGAATATCTTGACCTCTGCGATCGGCTGAGGATCACCCCCAAAGAACTCCTGATGGTCGGCAATTCCTTCAAGTCCGACATCGAACCTGTCATCCAGCTCGGCGGCTGGGGAATATTCATTCCATCCGAGACCCTCTGGAAACTCGAGCACACCGAGGAGTATGACCACAGGAACCTATTCAAAGTAAACACGTTCGAAGATATTCTCAACATCCTGATATGACAGTGAAACGCATCTTAGTCCTGTTGGCCATGCTCATGGGCGGCAGCATGGCAATAGCCCAAGACGCCGACACATTGAAGTCCGGTTCCGAACGCCGTAGCAACCAGAACGTGATGCTGAACGCATCCTACGCATCGATCCCGAGGACGATCTCACTTGGCATTCCGGAGTGGGGAACCTATATCATGGATGACGGCCTTCCGGCATCCATGTTCAAGGATTATTTCCCTGGATACCTGTCCTGGAGAAGCGGCCTCTCCACCGAGTCGATGCAGCTGACCCGCCTGGATGAGTCTGCGATCCAGCTTGGCACTACGGGCTTTTTCCCCATGTCCGTCTCAAAGGCCGGTGCGGACAAGGCCGAAGGGGCGGCGAAATACACCGCCAACCAGTACGGCCGCCACGAGATCGAACTGCACACGGCCTCACCCCTAGGGAATGGATGGGGAATCGACCTTAACGTGTACCAGAGTTTCGACCGGGGGTCCAACCACCTGGACTTCACCACCTACCAGGAAAGGATACGGTTCTACAAGGCAGGAGTATCCAAAAAAATGGCCGACGGGCGGGGCCTTCTCAAGGCCACGTACCTGTTCATGAACTATCTGGACCTGACCGACCAGTACGGCCCGTTCATTTTCGTGGGAGACGGAAGCGTGAAGCCTTACGGCGACTTCCGGCTTGGAAGGGACCAGTATATTCCCGGAACGACTTTCTTTGAATATCTTGACATACGTGACGGGAAAAGGAAAAAGGGACGCTTTACCGAGGATCTTGGCATCCCCGTCCATGTCCTCACGGCTTGTTTCAACCGTTCCTTTGACAATGGGATGGAAATGGACTTGAGTTCCCGCCTGAGGATGAGCGACAGCAAGCAGAAAAGCACCTACCTCAACGGAATCACAGAAGTCGGGACAGGCGACGGCTATTCCTATCTCGACGGCACCCCCTACTCGGGCAACGTACAGAGCCGTTTTTTTATGTACGAGGATGACCACTACAATGAATGGCTCACGACAGTGCGGGTCAAGAGAAGCATAAGGAAGCACTCATCGATCGCCGGAGCCAATTTCTGGTTCAATTGGAGCCAGGCCGCAACCATGACCTCCAACTTTGCCTATGAGGCCATGAAAGATCCTGAAGCCCTCACTTACAACGGGGAACTATATTACGTCCACAACACAGGTGCACAGTTCCTGGACGGATTCCAGAGTCGTCTGGCCCTGTTCGCCCAGGACGAATGGAGAGTCAACCAGAAGGTAAATGTCCACTATGGAATTAGGGCTGAATACAGCGGAATCAGCGGCAAGGCAGCCCACAATCTTGACGGGAAAGACAATAACAGCCGCTATAACGGCTGGACATTGGAGAGCCCCGGGGTGACCCTTACTCCCTTTAGGAGAAATGTAATCAACGGGGCAGCCACTTTGATAGGCTATTACAACCTCAACTCCCACTGGGGGGCGGAGATCAACGCCATTGCTTCATTGAACCACCCCAACCTGGGACAATACGGAGACTCGAGCGTCCCTTTCGAGGGCGCTCAACCCAGCTACATTCTCCGCGGAGGAATCAACTTCAAGAACAAATGGCTTGATTTCCAGTCACTTCTGACGTACTTAAAGCGCTCGAACAGCTATGAGATGGGCATGTGGACACATAAGCTGTCCCATGCTGCCGGAGGCTACCCTGCCGGCTACAATGAGACTGTCTACGTCAGCTCGCTCTACGACATGGAAGTTCTCGGATGGACTACCGACATGATCTTGAGCCCTTTCAAAGGGTTCACCTTCCACGGCCTGTTCACCTTCAGGATCCCGAGGTACCAGAACTACAGCTTTACACCAGTCTTCAGCGACGGGTACTCTGAGGAATATGATTTCTCAGGGAAGAGAATCACCAGCAGCAGCGGCACCGAAATCGAGTTGGAACCTTCCTACGAGACTGGGAAATGGAGATTCTGGCTCAGCGCCCGCTATTACAGCAGACGCTACGTCAACATCACGAACACCCTCTACCTGAATCCCCGCTGGGAGACTTTCGGTGGTGTGGACTTCAAGTGGAACAAGCATTTGAGCCTGTCCTTGAACGTGGTCAACTTCCTGAATGTCACAGGGGCATCGGCCGGAATGCGGGAAGCCTCCCTGGCCACGGATATTACCCCCTATCGGAACTATCTCACCAGCGGCTCCTACATCAGGCCCTTCACCGTCGAGTTCAGCACCCTCTTGAAATTCTGAGGACAGCTATTTCATCCGGATTGTGAAGCCGAAGGTGGCGGATGGATGGACCCTGTCTTCCTCGAGGGGGCTGGGACCGCAGCTGTTGCCTCCGAGGCCGAGGTCTGCCGCATCGAGGCAGAGCCAGGTGTCGCCAGGAGCAGGAAGGTCACACTGGTGGGCAGCCTGGACCATATCCACTGCTGAATAAGGCAGGGCGCTGACCGACATCACCGGGCGTCCGAAATCCGAATTCCTCAGACTGTTCTCGGAAGCCTCGAAAAGGACTCCCCTGCCACGGCGGCCCGTAAGCGAAGCCCAGCGGACCTGCTCATGGTTGGCCATGTCCTGCGGCTTGGTGTAGTTGCCGACTTGCCCGGCCACTGTGGATGAATATATTCCTACGAAGGCATTGGTATAGCGGTCGGAATAGTTCTCGACAGGACCGCGTCCATAATAAGTGAAATCAGCGAGCGAGGAGGGGACCTGCATGATGTAGCCGAGGCGGCCGAGCACCTCATCCGGTTTGTCGGAGGTAATCCTGGAACTGAGGGTTACATTGCCCTTACGGTCGACAGTCCAGACGACATGGGAAGTGAACTGCATCACGTCCTTCATGTCCTGGTCCTCTTCAATCACGCAAGTAGCGCTGGCGCTGGTTCCTACAAGATGTGCAGCATTGGGAGCCTTGGAGACGACGTCAAAGGAGATAACCACCGAGCCGTCTTTTTCTTCGACTTTCATTCCTGATGCACTATGGACAAGATTATGAAGTCCCTGTGCAAACCATCTCTTGAACACCCATGCATCGTTGTTGACAAGAGCCCTGAAAGCATTCAGACGGGGGCCCTGACCGGGGACTATGACATCCTTGCGACGGTACTTAAGACTCGCGATCGTACCCTGGGAGGGATCGAATTCAACCCTGAAGCGCGGGCCCTTTACAACCAGGTTGCCTGTCTTCTTGTCAGTGAAATGCTTGGGATAGCGGGAGGATACGCTGGAGAGATTCTTCGTTTCACTCAGAATGACACTGTCAAGGGCAAGCTGGTCCTTGCAGACTTCAAAACCATTGGAGGCCCAAGGCAAATCTTCCTTAAGGGCATAACAGACGTTTAGATAACACTCCCTGCCGGCAGGGATGTCGCCGAGATCTATCTGCCTGACAACTTTTTCGCGTGGACCTATTCCTGAAGCATCGAATGATCCTGACCTGAGAGGTTCTCCGTCGACGATAAGGGTCCAGGTCGCATCATAGGTGCATGGCTCATAATAGTTCCTGTTGAACAGGCAGATCTCCGCCATTGTTCCTGAGATCTTTACCAGGGAAGTGTTCAGGTTCTGATAGACCTTTTTCACTTCAAAGTATTGTGGCTTGGGAGAACGGTCTCCGTTGAGCACCCCGTTCATCACAAACTGTCCGTCGTTGGGGACATCTCCGAAATTGCCACCTGATGCGAGGTAACGGACTCTTTCCGGAGTGTAGTTCCAGAGCGACTGGTCGACCCAGTCCCAGATGGCGCCACCCATAAAGAAATTGGTGGAGTCGATGCTTTGCCAGTACTGGGCGAAGTTTCCGAGGGCATTACCCATGGAGTGGGCAAACTCATTGATGTGATAAGGGTATTTAACATCTCCCTGGCCGGTAGCGACCTTCCTGACCCAGTCGACACGCGGGTACTGGCTGCAACCTATGTCGGAAATGTCATTGTTGCGCTCATACTGGATCGGACGCATCGGATCCATGTCCCTGGCTGCAGAATAGACGTACTCGAAGTTCTTGCCAGGACCGGCCTCGTTACCCATGCTCCAGATAATCACGCTCGGATGGTTGTAGTCCGAAGCAACCATCTCGACCATCCTGGCCACATGGGCATCCTTCCACTCGACCGGATGGGAAAGGGAGGCTTCCTTGTAGCGGTAGTGGTGGCTTTCGATGTTGGCTTCATCCATCAGGTAGATTCCGTATTTGTCACAGAGGTAGTACCAATACGGGTCATCAGGATAGTGGGAGTTGCGGACATGGTTGACGTTGGCTTGCTTCATCAGACGGATATCCTCCTCCATGACCTCACGTGTAATTGCATGGCCCATTGAAGGTTCCGTCTCATGACGGTTGACTCCGCGAAGCTTCACCGGCTTACCGTTAAGGTAGAAATAACGTCCTGCAAGTCCGAATTCGTCCTCTTCCGCAGGAGTATCTTTGATGCAAACCTCCCTGAAACCTACGACCGTGGAGAATATATCCAAGGTCTTCCCTGAAGCATCTTTCAACTCTCCAACGAGAGTGTAACGATGAGGGGCTTCAGCAGACCAGGCCTTTGCCTGTGGATAGTCGAGAGTACAGGACACTGCCTGTGAGGGGAACTCAGCAACGAGGGAATTATCGTCCGAATAGATGGCATTCTCGTATAGACGATAGGAAATGGAAAAACCCTTACCGGCAGGACCGGATACCGAAGCATCCACCTTGAGAGATGTCATCGAGGGGGTTACCCTGATGTCGCGTACAGATACCACCGGTTTTGCCTCAAGGGCCACGGTGCGGAATATTCCAGGAAGACGGAACATGTCCTGCGCTTCCAGGTTACCGGCGTCCGAATAACGGTAGACTTCGACAGCTACGGTGTTGGTCCCGGAGGTAAGATATTCAGTGATGTCGAACTGGGCAAGGTTACGGGAATTCTTGGAGAAACCGACGTACTTCCCGTTTATCCAAAGGTAGAAGAACGAGTCAACACCGTCGAAATTGATGAAAACCCTTTTACCGTCCCAATCCTTAGGAACCTCGAAGTTGCGCCGGTAGGAACCCACTTCATTGCGAACCTTGAAGGCTGTCCAATTCTCGGGAGGAGTACGCATCACACCGAACTTCCAGTCCCCCGGCTTGACTTCCGTCCACCAGGGAACGTTGATGTTGACATAGATTGGAGTACCGTATTTCTGACTGCCATCCTTGCCTATTCCTACTACGTTCCAGTTGGAGGGGACCGGGATCAGGTCCCATGATGAATCATCATATTCCTTCGAGAAGAAACCGGCTGGACGCTCGTCCGGATTCGGAGCCCAGTGGAACTTCCAGTCTCCGTCAAGGCTCATCCAAAGGGAACTGTTCTCAGGCAGTACCTTTCGTGCTGACTCGACGTCATCGAATGAGAAGAACCAGGCATGAGGAGCTTCCTTGTTGAACCCCAACAACTGGGGTGACTCCCATTCATTACCGGCCGGAGCTTCACGATGACCGTAGGAGAAACCAGAAAGGACCGTAGCAAGAAGAATAAGAAGAGTTTTCATAAGAATAATAGTTTCAATAGTTCAAAGATAATGGTTAATTTTGCTGGTCAAAAGGATTTTGGATGAAAAAATTATTTTTCTTTCTCACACTCTTTCTCTCAACATGTTGTTTCGCCCAGAACGGTCTGATGGTTACGAGCGTTGATCCTTTGGCCGATTCGATAGCGATTGCGAAGATGCGTGTCCGCATGGACTCCATCAGGCAGTACCGCCCCACGGTGGCGGTGGTACTCGCAGGTGGAGGAGCGCGAGGCATGGCCCATCTCGGTGTGCTGAGATACATGGAGGAAATGGGAATACCTGTCGACTTGGTCGGTGGAACGAGTATGGGTGGTCTTGTTTCAGGACTGTACTCTCTGGGCTACAACGCAGAGTACCTCGATTCCCTGGTCAGGGCTATCGACTGGACCGTCATGATGTCCGACAAGATTCCGGACAGTTTCCAGACCTACAAGGTCAGGCGCAACAAAGAGCGTTTCACATTGACGGTTCCCTTCCATTACGAAGACAAAGACATCGAGGAAAAGATCCGGAAACAGGTCCGGAACAACAAGAATTTCGAACAGAGCAACATGCACACCGGCGACATGAGCGCCGAGATGATGTCTAAGATGGGCCTTGGCATGCCGGATGGCTTCCTTTTCGGATTCAATGTAAGGAACACCCTCAGCTCAGTCTCCGTCGGTTATCAGGATTCGCTTGATTTCGAGAAACTCCCCATCCCCTTCTACTGCGTCGCCACGGACATGTATTCAATGGCAGAAAAGAACTGGACTTCTGGGGACCTTGTCGATGCGATGCGTTCCACAATGGCCATTCCCCTCTATTTCAGGCCTATCCGAAAAGAAGGAATGGTTCTGGTCGACGGAGGAACCAGGAATAACTTCCCGGTGGACGTTGCAAAGGCCATGGGCGCAGATATCGTGATCGGATCCGAAATGCCGATGAACAGAGACCTGGCCGATCTTGGTTCACTCACAAGCATAGCATTGCAGAACATCTCCATGATGGGTTCCGACATCGCGATAATAAACCGAGAGAACACGGATCTCCTCCTTCAGCATTATCTGGAAGGTTACACGATGCTCTCCTTCGATTCCGAGAGCGTAGCCGACATCATCAGCCAAGGCTATGCCGAAGCCCAGGCCCACAAGGAGGAATTCGAGGAAATCGCCAGGAAGGTCAATGCCTATCCTGCTGTCAGCAAAGCACGCCCGGCAACCGACATCCACAAGAAGAAGGTCAAGGTCGGAAGCATACAGTTCATCGGCATAACAGAAAAGGAAGCAGATTACATCCTGAATCCTGCGATGCTTCCTAGGGACGGAATGTACAACAGGGAGATAATCGAAGAGCTGCTTTCTTCAATATACGGAACCCGTGCCTTCGAATCCGTCACTTACAGGATGAGCGGTACCCAGGAGCCTTATGCCCTGATTTTCGATTGCCAGAAAGGACAGACCCATGAGTTCGGAGTGGGAGCCCATCTGGACAATGATGAGAAGGTCTATGTGGCAGCCCACCTGGGACTAGGTACCCGCAAGCTCACCGGACCGCGTTTCATAGCGGAAATGAAAGTCGGGAATATCTCGCAGCTCAATCTCGACTTCTCCTACAAACCGCTGTTACAGTTGCCCATTATGGGAGTCGCCCTCAAGAACACCTACAGTGATTTCAACTTCAGGGATAACGAGTCAGCCGCACGGTTCAAGGCATTCAACACTCGCGCCGATGCCTACATCGAAGATTCCCATCTGGTCTTTGGAAAGGTCCGTTTCGGATTCTCCGGAGAAATCGAGCCTTACGAGGACTATCTGGACAAAACGATGGAGTGGAAGGACTGGGACTGGAAAAGCCGCTGGTACTCCACTTTCGCATCCTTGAAGTACGACACCTTCGATGAGAGTTATTTCCCCTCTAAAGGCTTTGGTGTCATGCTGGATACCCGCTATGTTTTCGACGGCTATTCGATCTATCTTGAAGATGAAGGAGCTGCTCCCGGAGAGTCTTACGAGGGAGACGTCCCGCCTTACAGTGTCGGTCTTGGAAGCGTTTCCTGCGCTATACCCATTGGTAGTTCTTTCGTCATACAACCGTCAGTCTATGCCGGTTGGGCAACGGAAACCCTCGGGCACATGAATTTCATCCATGCTCTGGCGGTGGGCGGAATCCTCGCCGGTAGGTACGTTGACAACCAGCTTCCTTTCTTCGGGTTCAGCTCAGGCTTCCACACCTGCGGCCACTATGCGGCCACCACCAAACTGGACCTTCGCTACCAGATCAACCACAAGAACTTCATCACCCTGCGAGGCGGTTCCCTCCATGATGAACATTCCTTGAACCACATCTGGAAAAGAAAGCCTACTGCCTATGCCTTCGGTGCCGAGATCGGACGAAGAAGCGTGGCCGGTCCCATACTGCTCGGAGTCCAGTGGTGTGACCTCACCGGGGTCTCCGTGTCCCTGTCTCTTGGTTTCGACTTCTAGAACCTTACGCTGAATCTCAGGCTTGACGACCACCTTGAGAAGCTGCCTGTAGTCGTGACAAGGCTAGCTAAACTTTCTAAGGGGAAGTCAGACTTGCCTTTATAGGTATAGCTGTCATAACTTCCTGAAACTCCCACAGAATAACGGTCCCATAGAAAGATGGCTCCTGCCCGGACCACGTAGTTGACCAGAAGGTTACCGTTCATGGTCGATTTAGATGCAGGATAATAATCACCGGAGACGTCCTGATCATAGAAAGTGGAGGAAAACTTGTTGAAAAGAGTGACCATGGGAATGGCCGTCAGGTTAAACGTCAGGTTCCTAAGCCCTTTCATGCTTTCCGGGTCCGGCTGCCTGTGGAAAGCAACCAGATTGTAGGAAGCACCGGCTCCAAAAGCAGCCTGTGTGGAGGTCTGCCGCCCGACACCACCGGTCCAGAGACTGATGATGTCTGCGGGATCCGATTCGACCAATCCTAGGATGAATTTCGTGCCGAACATGATGGAGCCGGCAGAACGGCATTGGATCTTGTTCCCCTTGTATACAGACGAGAATGCGAAAGTACGACGGTTGAAGGCGTAGAATGCATCTGCGATGACTGCACGCATCCTGACGGGTTTATTAGTCTCACCTGTATCGGATTTATAATTCTCGGAATCCTCTCCCCACATTTCCAGTTCGAGCTTCATCGGCTGGCTGTAGTCGAAGTACTGGATCTGTAATGCGTGACCGGCATTAAGGTAATCGAAATTGAAGGTTGTGTGGTCGTGACTGGAGAACTTCTTGATGTTCTGGCTATAGCTGAGTGTCAGGTTACCATAGCCAAACTGGAGTCCTACGTAAGGGTCTACGTCACCCTTGAGCCGTGAATTCAAGGAAGCAGGAATCACTTCCCCTAGAATATGGATGTCCAACTTCTGTTTTTGAGCGATGGAAGCCTGCCTCGCACCGCCAGTCAAAGCCAGATTCCATGAAGGATCAGGCTGGTAGATAGCCCCGGGATCGAGTCCCGGAGTAGGTGCGGAGATAAGGTCTACCAACCTGTTCACCAGAGGCTTCTTCTCCTGGGCGAACGTAGTGAAGGCCGGTACGGCCAGCAAGACCAGTAATGAAAAGCATTTTCTCATTACTTGCCGCCCTTGTAGTTCTTGAGAAGATTGGAAAGATTGTCGATGTCGAAGAAAGGCTTGTAGTTCTTGACCTTCATGGAAGTCTCCTCGGAGAGTTCGATCTCGACGGTCCCGTCCACAGGGATTACGATGTCAGGGGTGACACCGGGATCGATGTTGGTTCCGTCAAGCATGTTGAGGCGTGAACGGAAAGACGAAATCTGGAAGCAGAAACCGTCAGCGGTACACATGGCCTGGATAGCGCAGCTTCCGCCGCCGGAAGTCTCTCCGATCACGGGGACTCCTGCATCCTTCAGCATCGAAGGGAATAGGTTGCCGCAGGAGAACGACACATCGGAAGTCAGGACCGCGAAATTAAGGTCGTACTTGACGTCTTTGTCCTTGCCGTCGAAGACACCGTCGAAATTACGGTCGACTTCGTACTGGACGATCGACCTCTGGCCGGTGAGAGGATTGTCGTAGCAGAGATAGCTCTTGTTCATGACGAGTGAAGTCATGGCCATGACGATATCGGCCGAGCCGCCACCGTTGGCAGTGATGTCGACAACGAAATTCTCGACCTCGGGATCGGCAGCAGCCTTCTCGAGGGCATCGAGGAAGGTCACCATTGAATCACCCTTTGAATCATCCATCGAAGGTCTGGGACCCTTGCCTGAATAATAGTCTTTCCAAGCCTTTTCTGCCCTGGTGTTGAAGGAGTTGAACACGCAGATAGCGGTGTTGCCCTTCTTGACGTAGGTATCCCTTGTTCCATATATGTCCGGACGCAGACGGGCGACTGCCTGCATGTCCTGGAACAGGCCCATCATCGAGGTACGCCCTGCCCTCATAGCTTCCACGACACCCTGATGCTCAGCCTGGAGACGTGAGATCTCGGAGACAAGTTCCTTGTAGCTGTCGCGGTTGCGGCCCATGGCGGAAGACACATCCATTGAAGTGTGACCGTCATAATAAAGGGCGTTGAGTCCGCCCATGCCGACCATATATTCAGCAAGGTTGGTGGATTTGAGAAGTTTCTTTATCTCCGGACCAACGGCAAGATCCTCTTCGAGGGTCCTGTCCATTCCCTTTGTCTTGAGGGACTCGTTCAGGGCGACACGGCCGGGATAGCCGTAGAAATGGTCCATGGCGAAGCAGAGCTCCTTGTAGGTAAAGTCCGCTAGGGAAGCGGAACGGGTGGTCTTTGCAAGAAGGGGCTTGTTGTAGTCAGGATCGATCTGGGCGAGGCTAACCTCGTTTACGGAAGTGTTGGCGACTACCTTCTCGCCGTTGAAGCCGGCGTGGTGGTAGAAGAGGTCTGAATACATGTCCGCAAGAGTCGCGAAGGGGAAGTAGACCGTCCCCTTTCCGTCTGCATGGATATCGATTCCGTAGGCGCCGAGGTCGAGGGTGACAGTGGCCTTTGCAGGAATATATTCAATGCTCTTGTAGCGGACGAAAGGCATGCCGTCGTAGTAGACATTGGCCATTCCGGGCTGAAGGAGACCCATCTGGTTGGTGAAGGCATCGAAGTCGGAGGTGACGAAGACGTCTTTACCAACATTCACCACAGCCTTGGCATCGCCGTTCGCGAGGGTATATTCTCCGACGCCGGTGTGGGTCACGGTCATGACAGAACCGGGGAGGACTATCGACTGGAAGTCCGCCGCAGAGATGTAGGCCACATCGGGCAGGGCATCGTAGAACCTGAGGGTCACCTGGCCATCAGGAGCCACCTTGGTCACGACAGGAACAGTTCTCTCGGTAAAGGTTCCGCCATCAGGCTGTTCGTCAGCTACGGCAAACTTAGAAACCTTAGGGCCGCAGGAGGAAAGGAAGACCATAGCCACGATGGCCGGAACGAAAAGGAATCTTGCTTTCATATTTGTTAAAATTTTATGATTCAGTTCAATTAAACAAATATACGGTTTTTGTTATTCTTGTAAAAATTCAATCCTATGAAACCCATAGCCATCCTCACTTGCATCACCCCCACCCTGGCCCGAGTCCTCGGCATCGACCCGCTCGACAACTGGACCGGCAGCGCCCCCGATGAGGCCTTCGAATAAACTACGCCCTAGACAGTGTAGGTGCCTGTCTTGAAGGCCACGATAAGGATGGCAGCCAGAAGGAGGACAAAGAGGATTACGTAAAGGAGGATGTAGGCAAGTCCTGTCTTGATGGCAAGGCGGAGGCTGCCCTTCCATGTCAGGTTGAAAAGCTGGCAATAGTCGAAGATCAGCAAGGCGGCCATCAGCCAGAAACCGATCTCACTGTTCCGACCGAATGAAAGGATCAGGGCAAACAGCATGAAAAAACAGAACTGGCACAGAACATAGGCTGCAACCGCCGCAGATGCGGACAGACTCATGCCTCGTTTCTTCAGGGACAAATACATGGCCAGCCACAGCATCAGGAAATTACCCAGGAACATGTAGACGCCTTGACTTCTCAAAGTCCCTTCAAATGCCGCCAAAGAAGCCTTTGCCGGGGAATCCACTGCTTCGGGATGCTTGTCAAGACTGAATATGTACCTGTTCTCTTCAATAATCCGGACGATCTGAGGCACATTCTCCCTCCTGGCACTCTCTCTTACCTCGACGCCGGTACTGTCAAGCTGCTCGATCTTGATCTTCTCCTTTTTACCTGCGGTTTCGGCCCGGTAATCCGGTTTCACAATCGAAACCAGCATGGCGAAAAAGGCGTAGAAGATGATCAATGAAGTCAACGGTGCGAGGAATCGCTCGTGCTGGCCATTGATGTAGTCCCGGATCATGTAACCAGGACGGAGAAGAAGATGCACGAAAGTGCGCTTAGCATCATCGTTGAGGAAGGGGATGCTATCGAAAGCGCCCTTGGAGAAACCTCCTTTGCCTGCAGATTTCTTCTTCGACTTCGCCCATGGGAACACTCCCAGTTTCTGCCAGATCCGGAAAGCCCTGATCGATGCCCGAAGACTATGTTTACGAATATTCATAAAAAAGATTACCAACCACAAAAGTAAGCTATTTTTTGTGATTGGTAATCTTTTATCTCCGGGTTTGCCTCTAGAACTCGAAGCCGAAGGATATCTTGGGCATGAGCAAAGCCTTCTTGTCGGTCCTCTTATCCCCGAGAGGAGCTATTACCTTGCCGCCCAGTCCGATAGTAAATCCCTGGCCGGAGCGTAGGCCCCAGCTCCAACCTACGTTAGGCTCAACGAACAGGCCGTTCTCGAGGGTCATTCCATCCTTCTTCTCAAAGTCGAATCCGTGCATGAATCCTGTTTTCAGACCGACGACTGGAGTGCCCTTTTTATTCCTGAGATAAGAATGGAAGTCCAGGAAGGCCTCCCCGAAATAAGGATTCTCCGTCCCGTTAGGGAATATGTAGCCACCTATTCCGGCACCAAGGTAGATGTTGCGGTTGAACATGTAACCGTGGGATGTTTCAGCACCAAGCCAGACACCATAGTGATCGGTTATCGAGACACTTCCTTTGTAACCTTTAGACCTGTAGTCATTCTGGGCAGATGCGCCAATGCATGATGTGACAATCAAAACTCCTGCAAGCAGGACTTTGCTAATTCGATTCATAAATTTTAAGCTAAATAAAAACAACATTTCTCATGTGCCGGCCGGCGCACGGCTGGTACAATAATCACATTCCGTGCCACTGCAAGGCACATTTTGTGGTACAAACATGGATCTACACGTGTCACCACACTAACTGACACATGCTTGCTTGCAGTTACTTAAAGTTGTCTTATTTCTCAGATAATAATCTTACAGGCAAAACAGGGAACATAAGCCTGAGTTCAATACTGTTTATCGAGTTTAGCATGTAGAATTAAAATGGGATAAAGTGGAGTTAGAATAGGCTAATTTTGCAACTTTTTTGCAACCATCTTTATAAAAAGATAATCAACCACTTGTGTAAGTGATTGATTATCAACGTGGTCCCTGCAGGGCATGATCCTGCGACCCCCTGATTATGAGTCAGATGCTCTAACCAACTGAGCTAAGGGACCGATATCCCGATTACTAATGTCGGGATTTATTTTTAAAACTCCAAATTACTTCGGAACTCACACTTTGATCTCGACCTCGACACCGGAGGGAAGTTCAAGCTTCATGAGAGCGTCGACTGTCTTGGCGTTGCTGTCATCGATGTCAAGGAGCCTGCAGTAAGCGTCAAGCTCGAACTGCTCGCGGGACTTCTTGTTGACGAAAGTGGAACGGTTGACAGTGAAGATCTTCTTGTTGGTGGGAAGCGGAATGGGACCGTTTACCTTCGCACCGGTAGCCTTCACGGTGTCCACGATCTTGGCGGCTGACTTGTCAACCAGCATGTGATCGAATGATTTGAGTTTGATTCTGATCTTTTGACTCATATCAATAATTGATTTTTAACTTTCTACAAAAACTTTGTGTTAATCCTCATCGTCGGAATGCCTGAAGCTGTAACCGCTCTTCTCGACGATCTCTTTTGCAAGGTTCGCAGGAACCTCTGAATAGTGGTCGAAGGACATCGTGCTCGTTGCGCGTCCGGAAGAAAGGGTCCTGAGGACCGTGACATAACCGAACTGCTCTGCAAGCGGAACGAAAGCCTTTACTATCCTTGCGCCATTGGCAGTTGAATCCATTGCCTGGATCTGGCCGCGACGACGGTTAAGGTCACCTACGATATCGCCCATGTAATCTTCGGGGGTCACGACCTCCAATGACATGATGGGTTCGAGAAGAACCGGCTTCGCCTTCGGGCAGGCATGGCGGAAGGCCATGCGGGCTGCCATCTCGAAGGAGAGCTGGTCGGAATCGACCGGGTGGTAGGATCCGTCAATGACGGTAACCTTCATCGACTGGACCTCATAGCCAGCAAGTACACCATTGGCCATTGCAGACTTGAAACCCTTTTCGATGCTGGGGATGAATTCCTTGGGAATATTTCCACCCTTGACCTCGTTGACGAACTGGAGTCCGCTCTCGCCTTCATCGGCAGGTCCGATTTCGACGATGATGTCAGCGAACTTACCACGGCCGCCGGTCTGCTTCTTGAAGACCTCACGGTGCTGAACGGTACCTGTGATAGCCTCCCTGTAGTTGACCTGGGGTGCACCTTGGTTGATTTCGACTCCGAACTCACGGCGGAGGCGGTCGACGATGATATCAAGATGGAGCTCACCCATACCGCTGATGATCGTCTGGCCAGTCTCGTTGTCGGCCCTGACGGTAAACGTCGGGTCTTCTTCAGCGAGCTTGCCAAGGGCGACGCCAAGCTTGTCAAGATCCGTCTGGGTCTTGGGCTCGACGGCGATACCGATCACAGGGTCGGGGAACACCATTGACTCGAGAATTATAGGATGGTTCTCATCGCAGATTGTGTCTCCAGTGCGGAGATCCTTGAAACCGACAGCAGCGCAGATGTCTCCCGCTTCCACGAAATCAATTGGATTCTGGTGATTGGAGTGCATCTGGTAGAGGCGGGCGATCCTCTCTTTCTTCGCTGTGCGCACATTGTACGCATAGGAACCGGAGTCAATCCTTCCTGAATAAACCCTCATGAAGGCAAGACGACCCACGAAAGGATCCGTAGCGATCTTGAAAACGAGAGCACAGAAAGGCTGGTCTGCGGAAGGGAGAAGGTCTTCTTCGTTTCCGGTCTTCGGGCTGGTGCCTTTGACGACACCCTTGTCCAGCGGAGACGGAAGGTAGCGCATGACAGCATCGAGGAGGAACTGAACGCCCTTGTTCTTGAAAGATGAGCCGCAGCATGCCGGAACGATCTGCATTGAGATCGTACCCTTGCGAAGAGCTGCTATGATCTCTTCTTCAGTCAGGGAGTCAGGATCCTCGAAGAACTTCTCCATGAGAGATTCGTCGCACTCGGCGGCGGCTTCAATAAGCTTGTTCCTCCATTTTTCAACTTCTTCCTCCATGTCGGCAGGGACTTCCTGGAACTTGTAGTTGACCAGTTCCTCGCTGGAATCGTAGACGATTGCCTTGCGGGAGATAAGGTCGACTATGCCCAGGAACTTGTCTTCGGCACCGATGGGAAGACAAATGGGAACAGCCCTTGCGCCCAGCTTGGTGTAGATCTCTTCGACGCAAGCGAGGAAATCAGCACCCACGCGGTCCATCTTGTTCACATAAGCGATCTTGGGGACCCCGTACTTGTCGGCCTGGCGCCAAACGGTCTCGGACTGAGGCTGAACGCGTCCTACGGCACAGAAGGTCGCAATCGTTCCGTCGAGGACGCGGAGCGAACGCTCCACCTCGACAGTGAAATCGACGTGACCGGGAGTGTCGATCAGGTTGATCTGATACACCTTGTCACCATAGTGCCAGAAGGCAGTTGTGGCAGCAGAGGTGATGGTGATACCCCTCTCCTGCTCCTGGACCATCCAGTCCATTGTTGCAGCGCCGTCATGCACTTCACCGATCTTATGTGTCTTACCGGTGTAGTACAGGATACGCTCGGACGTAGTGGTCTTGCCGGCATCGATGTGAGCCATGATGCCGATATTCCTGGTGAAAGTCAGATCCCTGCTAGCAGCCATCCGCGATAAAGATTAGAAACGGAAGTGAGCGAATGCCTTGTTGGCCTCCGCCATCTTGTGCATATCCTCTTTTCTCTTGAATGCGCCACCTTCGTTGTTGTAGGCGGCCACGATCTCTGCACAAAGTTTTTCAGCCATGGAGTGGCCGGAGCGCTTACGGGCATAGCCGATCATGTTCTTCATGGAAAGCGAGACTTTCCTCTCCGGACGCAACTCTGTAGGCACCTGGAAGTTGGCACCTCCTACACGACGGGACTTGACCTCGATCTGAGGGGTCACGTTTTCGAGAGCCTTCCTCCAAATATCCAGAGGAGCCTTGTCAGAATCTTTCATCTTCTCGCCTACCATGTCAATGGCATCGTAAAAAATAGAATACGCGATACTCTTCTTCCCCTGCAGCATAAGATTGTTCACGAAGCGAGTCACCTCGACATCATGATACTTAGGATCAGGAAGTAGAATTCTCTTCTTAGGCTTCGATTTTCTCATTTTGAGTAAAAATTAAAGGTGATAAATAAAACAACTACTTCTTCTTGGCAGCCTTGGGCCTCTTGGCGCCATAGAGGGAACGGGACTGAGTCCTACCCTCGACACCGGCAGTATCCAATGCTCCGCGAAGGATGTGGTAACGCACACCAGGGAGGTCCTTTACACGGCCGCCGCGAACCAGCACGATGCTGTGTTCCTGGAGGTTGTGACCTTCGCCCGGGATGTAGGCATTGACCTCTTTGGAGTTGGTAAGGCGTACCCTGGCAACCTTCCTCATTGCTGAGTTAGGCTTCTTGGGAGTCGTCGTGTAAACACGAAGACATACGCCCCTCTTCTGAGGGCAAGCGTCCAGTGCACGAGACTTGCTTTGGGAGACAATGCTCTCGCGCCCTTTGCGAACTAACTGTTGAATTGTTGGCATAAATGATTGTAAATCTATTATTTATGTTTCTCCCCAAATAATTTGGGGCTGCAAATTTACAGAATATTCTTCAATTCACCAAAGTTTTGCGTTGTTTTGATCATCTCACGAGCCTTTGCAATTGACGGATTTTCACTATATTTGAATATGATAAAACGCAAGATCCTTTTCGTGGCCACTGCGATGATGGCCGTCATCTCACTGGGTTTGTCCGCCCAGCCTGCTTCCAGAATTTCATTCAACGAGGGTTGGACCTTCACTAAGGATGGGCAGTCGAGGACCGTCGACCTGCCCCACGATTGGGGGGTCGAGGGACAATTCGACATCAGTTACCCGGGTGAGACAGGCAAACTCCCATGGTGGGGAAAGGTGGAGTACAGGAAAACCCTCAAAGTGGATGAGGGAGGAAAACACTACTTCCTGGACATCGATGGTGCGATGTCATGGTCAAAGGTGTTCTGTAACGGAGAATTCGTGACCGAGTGGCCTTACGGCTACGCTTCCTACAGGGCAGACCTGACACCTTTTATAAAAGAAGGGGAAAACGAGATCAAGATAACCCTCGACAATCCCGAGGAATCCAGCCGCTGGTACCCTGGAGGTGGACTCTACCGCAACGTCTGGCTTACAGAGGCGGAGCCCGTCGGGGTTGCGCACTGGGGAACTTATATTACCACCAAGGGCGACAAAGCGACCCTGCAGGTAACCTTAAGGAATTCGGGAGCTCCCGTCGAAGGCGTTGTCAGGACCGAGATTTATGAATATTCAGGGAACACAGTCGTCGCTTCAGCCGAAACGAAGGTAGCTTCAATAGAGGACAGCACCGTCGTGACTCAGGAATTCGACATGACCGGCGCCGCCCGCTGGAGTCCCGACCATCCTGCGTTATATGTAGCAGTCACTACTGTTCTCGCCGGATCGGCTGCCGAGCTTAGGACGTACTCAGCCGCAGCGAAGCGAGGATGGACTCGGCCGGGCTCGGACTGCCGTCCGGCAGAAAACGAGTATTATACAACTTTCGGGATGAGGGATGTCGAGTATCGCGAGGACGGAATATTCATTGACGGAGTGAAGACCTTCCTCAAAGGAGTGTGCCTTCACCATGACGCCGGCGCCCTGGGAGCAGTCTGGAACACGACCGCTTGGGAAAGACGGTTCAAGATGCTGAAGGAAATGGGATGCAATGCCATCCGTACCTCACACAATCCCCCAGCCCCCGAATTCCTCGATCTCTGCGACCGAATGGGGTTCGTAGTGATGGATGAATTCACCGACACCTGGACCTTACCAAAGAAACCTAACGGCTACGCCCTCATTTTCAATGACTGGGCGGACAAGGACCTCAAGGCCATGATCCACCGCGACCGCAACCACCCTTCGGTCATCCTCTGGAGCATCGGCAACGAAACGAACGAGCAGGGCTACCCCAACCTCTACTACATCTCACAGCACCTGACGGATGTCTGCCATGCCGAGGATCCGACCAGGCCTACGACCTTCGGTTCCAACATAGCCTGGGCTTCGGAACAGGATTTCCGGAACACGATGGACATCTTTGGCTACAATTACAAGCCACACCTCTACGCCAAGTTCCACGAGGCCAACCCCGGCAAGCTCTACCTCGGCAGCGAGACCGCCTCAACCATAAGCACCAGAGGAGTGTATTTCTTCCCTATCGAGGAAGATCCCAGAGGCAGGGAATTCTGCGAGAAAGACTTCCAGATCAGTTCCTACGACCTTCACACTGTCCCTTGGGGCCAGATTCCCGAGCAGGAGTGGAAGTATGAGGATGAGAACCCCACCTGCCTGGGAGAATTCGTCTGGACCGGCTATGACTATCTCGGAGAGCCTACTCCTTATAACAATGACTTTACAATACTGGACAATTTCCAGGACCCGGCCACCCGTGCCAAGGCAGAGAAAGAACTGGCAGAAAAGGGTTCCGTCTCCACTCCGTCCAGGAGTTCCTATTTCGGAATAATCGACCTGGCCGGCTTCCCGAAAGACAGGTTCTGGCTCTACCAGGCCCGCTGGTCGGACAAGACGGTCCTCCACGTTCTCCCTCATTGGAACTGGGAAGGCAAGGAAGGACAGGTGATTCCTGTCCATGTCTACACCAACTGTGACAAGGTAGAACTCTTCGTCAACGGAGAGTCAAAGGGCTTGCTCGAGCGTGCTGACAAGCAGTACCGTCTCCGCTGGGACGACGTGGTCTACCAGCCCGGAAAGGTAGAGGCTGTGGGCTGGAAAGACGGCCGGAAGGTTGCCACAGAGACCATAAAGACTGCAGGCCTGGCACGAAAGATCAAACTAAACCTTGAAAAAGGCTTCGGCGAAGGAGACCTGTTCTACGTCGACGTGAAGATCACCGACAAGAAGGGCAACTTCGCCCCGACTGCCGGCAACGAACTGAAATTCAACGTCAAGGGCCCGGGCGAGATACTGGCGGTAGATGCCGGTGACCCGACCTGCCTCACTCCGTTCCGCAGCGACAGCATCAATGCTTTCAACGGCCTGGCTTCGGTCATCATCAAGACCAAGCCCGGGGCTAAAGGCAAGATCGTCGTGACCACCACGTCCGACGGACTGAAAAAAGGGCGGACCAGAATCAAACTATAAATTACAAAATACGCCTATTATGGACATGAAACGGACTATTTTGATTGCAGCAGCTACTCTGATGTGTATTGCTGCAGCAGGACAGGAGAGGATCACCAAGGCCAACTATGGCCTTGCAGAAAGGTTCTCTGCCAAGAGGGTGAACCAGATGGTCTTCTCCACCAGGGTACAGCCGCGGTGGTTCAAGGACGGAGACCGTTTCTGGTACGAATGGCAGTCTCCAAAGGGAACTGCCTATTACATCGTGGATCCCGTCAAGGGAACAAAGACCGAAGTCTTCGACCTTGAGCGGCTTGCGATGGAACTGACCGAGATCACAAAGGATCCCTTCGACGCCCAGCATATTCCCATAACGGGACTGAGGCTTAAGGACGACAAGGTCTTCACTTTCGACATCCGCAGCACCCAGGACAAGGTTGAGAAACCCGACACCACCAAGGCGAAAAAAGGCGGCGGAACGACCGGAGGACCAAGAGGAGCCGCCCCTGGCAGGGCCGAGAAGAAGGTCTTCCATTTTGAATATGACTTCGCGACCCGCACCCTGAAGGACGTAACGGAAGAAAAGGAGAAAGAGGTTAAGAAGTACCCCACCTTCGCCTCGATCTCCCCTGACGGTACTGTCGGTGTCTATGCCAAGAACTCCAACCTCTGGATCATGGACTCGACCAATCTCAGGAAGGCCGCTAAGGATCCCAAGGACAGCACCATCGTGGAGCATCGCCTGACCTCTGACGGCATCAAACAGTTCGGCTTCGGCTACGGCAACTATTCGGGAGACACCGAAACGGACACCACCCGTCGTTCCAATCCCGGCGAGCTTGCCTGGTCGCCCGACTCGAAGCATTTCGCTGTGACCAAGTGGGACACCAGGAAACTGGAGGACCTCTGGGTCATCAATTCAGTAAGTTCAAAGCGTCCGAAACTTGAAACCTACAAGTACCAGATGCCTGGAGAACCCGGCCCGAAGGGCTACCTCTTTGTCTTTACCCTCAACGGCACGGACGCAACTTGCAAACAGGTCAACGTCGATGCCTTCAAGGACCAGGACTTCAGCATACAGAGCGCCCGAAGGCTGGCCAAGGATAGCTATGGAGACTATTTCTCCAACAAGTGGATGGGAGACGAGAGCGGCTTCTACCTCACTCGCCAGAGCCGTGACATAAAAAGAGTCGACCTCTGCTGGGTAGGCGTCAATTCCGATTCCGCCAAGGTGATCATTCCAGAAAGGTCCAACACCTACATCGAGACGAAGAGGCCGTTCCTGATAAAGGACGGAAAGCAGATCATCTGGTGGTCAGAGCGTAACGGCTGGGCCAACCTCTACCTTTACGACAAGGATGGGACCCTTGTCAGGAAGATTACTGACGGGGCATTCCATGTGGACAATGTCCTGGGAGTGAACGAGAAGGAAGGTTATGTCATGCTGAGCGCCTGCGGAGTCAACAAGGACGAGAACCCCTACCAGATGCACACCTTCAGGGTTCCTCTGACCGGTGGAGCTCTCCAGCAGCTTGACATGGACGACATGGACGTGCTCTCTACCGCAAGCGACGATGCCAAGTACTTTGTAGCCAATTATTCAAGGGTTGACTACACTCCAAATGTAGCCCTCTACGGTGCCGGCGGAAAGAAGATTCTCGACCTCGAAGAAGCAGACTTGAGCCTCCTCCTTGAAGCTGGTTACAAGTTCCCAGAGCGCTTCAAGGTCAAGGCCGCCGACGGAGTTACCGACCTCTACGGAGCCATGTACAAGCCCTATGACTTCGACTCTACCAAGGTCTACCCGATCTGCGACTATGTTTATCCCGGTCCCCAGGTCGAGGCGAACAACATCTCCTGGAGCAAGAATTTCACGAGGGTTGACCGACTCGCACAGCTCGGAATCATTGTCATTACCGTTGGCAACCGTGGAGGTCACCCGAACCGCTCTAAGTGGTACCATAACTATGGCTACGGCAACCTGCGTGACTACGGTCTCGAGGACCAGAAATATGCCATACAGCAGATCGGCGCCCGCCATCCGTTTGTGGATCTCGAAAGGGTCGGTATCCATGGCCACTCAGGCGGAGGATTCATGAGTACCGCGGCCATTCTCAAGTACCCAGACTTTTTCAAGGTGGCAGTCTCCTGTGCCGGCAACCATGACAACAGCATCTACAACCGCTGGTGGAGTGAGCAGCACCATGGAATCCTGGAGAAGATCGACAAGGGTGACACCACCTTCGTCTATCATATTGACACCAATCAGGAGTTGGCGAAAAACCTCAAGGGCCACCTGATGCTGGTCCATGGCGACGTAGACAACAACGTCCACCCTGCCAACACCATCAGGGTCGTCAATGCCCTCATCAAGGCCAACAAGCGCTTCGACATGCTGCTCCTGCCAGGCCAGAGGCACGGCTTCGGCGACATGAACGAATATTTCTTCTGGAGGATGGCTGACTACTACTCCGAGTGGCTCATCGGTGACTCTGAGCGAGCCAGGGTGGACATAGTCCAGCTCAATAACGACTAGCGTCCGTAGAGCTGGCGCTCGATAAGGCGGCGCTTAAGGAGGCTACCATATTCATATTCACCGACTTCTATCGAATCAAGCAGATAGAGGTCGGTTCCTTTGAATATGGTAGACTGGGCGACGGTGCGGATCGCGAGGATCTTGTCGATCGCTTCTTTCGGGACGATAAGGTGGCAAGGGATTATATAGGCGACAGGGTTGCAGGCAACGGCGTGTGCCACGGCCCGGACGCCCCTGGGGTTGCCGCACAAGTCGGCCAGCTGACTATAACTCAGCAACTTGATCCCTTCATCCGGCAGGATAGGGGTTCCATCCTCGTGATGGGTCAGAAGATAAAGCTGATGCCAGACATTCACCTGGAAAGGAGATCCGGACAACCTCATGTCCTCCCACTTTGTCGAGGCGGACAGTTCGGCCAACCCTGAAGTATTAATCTTGCTGACAGTTATCTCGGAGACATTGTCCACGGGCTGTTTCATGACCTGTTCAGCCACAAGGGAGAGTCCCCTGAAATCGGCGCTGACGGAAGCAACCTTTCCGTCAATCCTGGTCACCACCCACCTTTGATCCTTAGCTTTCATACCGTAAATGCTTGACCCTTAAATTTAAGCAATTTTTCAAAAATAATCTTAACTTTCTATTGCAGATTGCGACTTATGATTAGAGACGCATTTTTATGACAAGGGAAGAGTTCGGGCATTTTTGTGGCAAGACAAAAGGGGAGCTGACCAGGCTCGCCCGGAGATTCATCAAGGCTACAAGTGGACCGGAGGAGGCGGAAGACATCGTCCAGGAGGCTACGATCGTCCTTTGGCTGCTGTACGAGAGAGATTATCCTATCCAGAATCCAAAGGCTTTAGCAATAAAGATAACCAAGAATATCTGCGTCTCCAGGTACAGGAAAAGGAAGCTGGAGACCACAAGACTTGAAGGAGATTCATTCAGTGGAGGAATCTCTGCGGAAGAGAGGGTGGAAGCCGCTGACAACACGAGGATAAAAAAAGATCTATACGGAAAGCTGTCCGGACGAGAACGCGAATACCTCACTCTCAGGAATGACCAGGATCTTTCACTTGACGAAATCGCCCAGAAAACCGGCAAGACTAAAGCAAGCATAAAAGTGGCACTCTCCAACGCCAGGCGTAAGTTGCGAGAACAAATGAAAAAGATATGAAAGACACCGATAAATACTTATCCGACGAAGCTGTCGTTGAATTCGACAGAATCGTAGGCGAATATGAAAGACCCCTAATGCGGAAGAAGGTCCTCCGCTGGGTAGGCAGTATAGCTGCTGCCGCGGCAATCGCTTTGCCACTGATGATATCAAGGCCATGGGAAAAGCAGGAAGAATCTATCGACACAGTTGCCATGATCGAAGGAATCAAGCATCTGATGGAACTCGACACCGAGGAAATCATCTCTATTTCTGCAGTTCCTAATGGTTCGCAAGCCATACTTACCGCAAACATGAAAGATGGAAGTACACGATCATTCATCATGACCATGGACAGAGACGGTATCTCTTTCCATTTAACTGCAAACAATCAATAAAAAATTAAAACATGGGAACTCTTTTGATTTCAACTATCTGCTCAATCCTTATCTCGACCGGGAGCCTTACCGAACCTGCGGACACAACAGAAAAATATTTCATCAATGGAGAGGCTGTTGAATATTTTGACGGTTCGCAACTGGTAGGCCAGACCATCAAATCTTGGAAAACTGCTGTCGCCAGTAGTGGCAAGACTGTTTTAAAGATCCATAACATCATTACTTCAAACGGTCCGGTGTCTTCCAAGAGACAAGTCCTTTACTTTTTAAACAACACTCAGATCCCTGACGGAAAAGACATCACTAATAAAGAAGATATCGCAGAAGTAATTGTCTACAAGAATCCAGAGAACCCCTCCGAGAGCGTGATAACATTCATCACTAAAGACTTCAAGAAGTCCAACGAGGATTTCAAGAAGAATCTTGAGGAGAAAATAAAGGAACTTAATCAAAAACTCAAGACCCAAGGCAATTAAGGAAAAAGTCCTTGCGTGTGGATCCCGAGTTGGCGATCCTGCCCTTCAGGCGCCAGACGCGGTTGTAGATGACGCTCTTCTCCTTACCCATAAGGGCAGAGATGGTTGTGGTTGAAAAACCGGAAGAGACAAAACTGTAGAGCAGGAAATCGTCTTCTTTCCAGGCAGGAAAGTCGGAGCGCAGCTTTGTCATGACACCATTCTTGGAAGCGTCCAGAATGTCTTCAAGACTTTTCTGGACCTTTTTGTCACTGCGAAGACCTTCTACAATAGATTTGACCTCCTTCAGGATTCTTGGCTGAAGGTTATTTGTGCCTTCGTAGATGTAGTACTGCTCGCAGAGTCTCTCCAGGGCATCAAACCCCGGTCCCTTAGGCGGAACAGTTTCGACAGTTTCACCGACTGGTCCCTGAGCCTGCCGTAGGGCCTGCTGGAGGTCTTCCGCTATAGTCATGTACTTATCCCTTTCAGCAATCTCCTCATCCAGACGCCTCTGCTGCATGGAACGATAGTAAAGATAAGCCGCAACCAGAAATCCGACAACAAGAAGGGCCGCGAGGGCAAGAAGCCAGAGCTTGAGCCTGGCGGAACGAAGCTTTTCTGCCTGGATGTCGTTCTGTCCCTGGAAATATTCCCGCTGACTTGCAGCAACGGCATCCCCGAGAGCAGTAGACTGAGTTTTGTTGCCATATTCAGTGACTCTCTCCAATGCCTTGAGGGCCTTTGCCGTGTCGCCGGAACGGGAAGCGATCTGGTACTCCCTGAAAGAAGCGTCAGCGGCATCTTCATCCGTCTCGGCTGAAGCCTTCGCCTCCGAAAGCCATTTGTAGGCCTCGGAATCCTGTCCTGCCAATGAATAGGAATATGCCAGGATACCCTTGTCTGAGCAGCTGAGCGGATAGCCAAGCTGGTCGGTAGCCCTGCCAAGGAGGTCTATCGCTAGGGCGGGATCAGGCTCATCCTTGCTCACCGCCAGTGAAGCATAGGATTCAAGGCATCTTGCCTCAAGGAGTGTGTCCTGCATCTCATGCGCGTCGTAAAGAACGCTCTTGAATATTTCCTCAGCAGTTTCGTACTTACCTGCAGCCGACTGGGCCTGGCCTATTTCCAAAATGGATTGCTGCCTTTCCGTTTCCAGCCCTGCAGCCTTGAAGGCTTCGGAAGCCCTTCCAAGATAGAGTATTTCATCTGCAGAATTTCCGGTCGCCCCGCTGATCCTTGCCATGTCACGGCAGATAAGGCCCTCATGACTGCTGTCGCCGGCCCTCTGGGCATATTCAAGGGCTCTCGTGTAGGAAACGATGGCCGCCGAATTACTACCATCGTTCATCTGCGCCCTTCCAAGGCAGAACAATGCCCTGGCCTTCTGGGAATCATCCCCACGCCTTACGAACCAGCTTGCCACCTTGGCCACATCGTCCGCACTGACCGTGTTGACATAACCTATTTCTCCCTCCATTTTGTCCAATACCGCCTCCATCTGGTTGTCCAGGCCAGTGGTGCAGGAGAGGGCAAACAGGCAGGTTAAGGTAAGGAGTATGGTACGCCTGAATGTCATTCTTCGTTCCTCCAACCTTGGGCTTTGACCGGAAGCTCGACTCCTTCAGGGGTGACGAGTACGGCACCAACTTCAGGCTGGGCCATGTGGCCTATTATATCGAAGGTTTGGAACTCACGGCGGAACTTTTCAGCTGACAGGATAGGCACTACGAAGAGCAACCTCATGTCGTCACCGCCGTTCATGGCTGCAGACACAGGATCGATGTCCATCTCCTTGCCGAACGCGAAGCTGTTGCCTTCGAAGGGAATCTTGTCGGCATAGACCTTCACCCCGAGACCGGAATCCCTTGAAAGCCTCTTTAGAGTGTCGGAGAGGCCATGGGACACCAGATAGCCATGCGAGGGATATATTCCCGTATCCTCGAGACGTGCTACTGCAGAAGAAGGAACTTCCGGCTTGAGATAGCTTCCTATGAGCATCTTGTATTTCTCCAGGTCCGGCTGGGCGGAATCGTCCTTTGTCTTCTCGAAAGAACGCTTCTCCCTTTCAAGGATCTGCTGGCCAAGGTAAGCGGCGCCAAGACTGCCTGAAACACAGACCAGATCCTTGCTCCTGGCCTTCATCCTGCGGCCGCGGGTCAGCTTCAGCTCCTCTCCGACGGCGGATACGCTGACAGCAAGTCCGTTGGGAGAGGGAACCATGTCAAGGTCCAATGACTTGAACCCATGTTCCCTGGCAGCTGTCACTACTCCGGTCCAAAGCTCCCTGACATGCCTGAAATCCAGTTTGGCAGAAAGTCCGAGCTTAACTGACAGGCTCCTTGGATGGGCCATGGCAGCGTAGATCTCTCCCGCCAGGGCAGAGATGCATTTGTAGCCTAAATGCTTCAAGGGGAAATAGGTCAGGTCAAAATCTATCCCTTCCACGAAGAAACGACTGGCCTGTACCACAGTGCTGCCTGGGGCTGCCTCGAAAGCCGGTTTTTCCTCTCGATCGAAACCAGTGCCTTCGAAAAGAAGGGCTATCGCCTCCTCCTTTCCATATTCATTGAACGTTTCTTCTGCCATGGGATTACTTTTTTTGACTTTGATAAGACAAAATTACTACAAATTGTTAAATTTGTGGTATTAGTAACACAATCCAACATGAAAAGATATCTCCTTATCATGATGGCAGCCCTTATGGTCCTGCCTTTCAGTGTCTCAGCAAAGAAAAAGACTGCTGACATCAAAGTTATCTCCTACAACATCCGCCTGGGCGTAGCCAAGGACGGCACCAATTCTTGGGAGTTCCGCTACCCGGCTTCTGCAATGATGATCGACGACCAGAAACCGGACATCTTCGGAGTCCAGGAGGCTTATGATTTCCAGGTGAAATACCTTGAAGAGGCATGCCAGGACTACAAGAGCGTAGGTGTCGGCCGTGAAGATGGAAAGCATGAAGGTGAGCACATGTCCATTTTCTACAACAAGAAGACGACCAAGCTTCTCAAGTGGGGAACATTCTGGCTCTCAGAGACTCCCGAAGTTCCTTCTATGGGTTGGGATGCAGCTTGCTTCCGTACCGCCACCTGGGCACTCCTCAAGGACAAGGCCAGCGGCAAAAAGTACTACTATGTCAACACCCACCTCGACCATGTCGGCTGGGAGGCCAGGAAGAACGGCATGAAACTCATCGTCGACAGGATCGACAGCATCAATCCCAAGGGACTTCCGATGATAGTTACCGGCGACTTCAACATGACAATCGACCGCCCCGAATTCAATGACATGAAGAAGATGATGAAGAACGCCCGTGAGGAGGCCGTCAAGACCGACCACCACGCTACCTTCAACGGATGGGGCAAGGCCAGCCCGGACAGCATCATCGATTACATCTGGTACAAGGGCTTCTCATCCTGCACCGAATACGAGACCATCACCAAGCCTTACATGGAGCGTAAGTACATCTCCGACCACTACCCCATCACGGCTACGCTGATCTTCTAGTCCCATGAAAAAGACAATCCTTCTGCTCATGGCAGCCCTCATGGTGCTGCCCGTGAGCGTTTCCGCAAAGAAGAAGACTGCGGATCTGAAAGTCATCTCCTACAACATCCGCCTGGGCACAGCCAAGGACGGCGACAACTCCTGGGAGTTCCGTTACCCTGCCTCTTCAGCGATGATCAATGACCAGAAACCGGACATCTTCGGGTTGCAGGAGGCCTATGACTTCCAGGTGAACTATCTTGAGGAAGCTTGCCCGGACTACAAGAGCGTCGGTGTCGGCCGCGAAGACGGCATCCATAAGGGCGAGCACATGTCCATCTTCTACAACACGAAGACCATCAAGCTTCTCAAGTGGGGAACCTTCTGGCTTTCAGAGACTCCGGACGTACCTTCAAAGGGATGGGATGCCCAGTGTTTCCGCACGGCCACATGGGCCCTCCTGAAAGACAAGGCAAGCGGAAGGAAGTTCTATTATGTCAACACCCATCTCGACCATGTGGGTTGGGAAGCCAGGAAGAACGGAATGAAGCTCATCGTCGACAGGATCGACAAGATCAATCCGAAGGGTCTCCCGATGGTCGTTACGGGCGACTTCAACATGAGGATCAACCGTCCTGAATTCGACGACATGAAGAAGATGATGAAGAATGCCCGCGAGGAGGCCGTAAAGACTGACCACCACCAGACCGCCAACGGCTGGGGAAAGTCAGGTCCTGATTCCATCATCGACTATGTCTGGTACAAAGGCTTCTCTTCCTGCCCCGAGTACGAAACCATCACCAAGCCTTACATGGGTCGTCAGTACATCTCCGACCACTACCCAATTACGGCAACGCTGGTTTTCTAGTCATTAATAATATACGTCGCTTCGGCTGAAGCGACGTATATTATTTAAAAAAGCAAAGCAATGAGGAAATCGTTTATTACTTCAGTAATTTTTTTACTCTTTGGGATTTCAGCCAGTGGGCAAAATGCCTTGAGGACTGCCAGGCCGGAGGACAATGGAATGGACGCGGCAAGGCTGTCGCAAGTGGACATGGTCTTTGAAGAGGCCATTGCTGAAAAGGCTATTCCAGGAGCTGTGATTTCCGTAGTACGGGGGGACAGGATCGTCTACCTTAAGGCCTTCGGCAACAAATCTATCGTTCCGAAAGCGGAGCCTATGACCACCGAGACCATGTTCGACCTGGCCTCGGTGAGCAAATGTGTGAGCACCACCCTTTCTTTCATGCAACTGATCGAGAGTGGCAAGGTACGGCTGACTGACAGGGTGGATATGTACATCCCCGGATTCAAACCTTGGGAAGATCCGGACACCGGTGAAAAGGTGGACATCATCATCAGGGATCTCATGACGCATTCCTCAGGACTCGATGCCTACGCAGGAGTGGATGCCTATGTCGCCGAGTTCGGAGAGAAGACACCCGAGCAATTCGAGCAGTACATTGCGACCCGTGCCGGCAGGCATTTCCGTCCAGGAACTGACTGCCTCTACAGCTGCCTTAATTTCATCACCCTCCAGAGAATCCTTGAAAGGGTCACAGGCCAGAGGCTATGCGATTATGCCAGTGAACATGTATTCAAACCTCTCGGTCTTTCTCACACCTGCTATTTCCCTGTCGGAGAATCCTTTGATAAAGGACTGAAGAAACTCTGCGCCCCCACTGAGGTCCAGTCTGACGGACTTCCGCTCATCGGAGCCGTCCACGATCCCATTGCCAGAAGAATCATGGGAGGTAACTCAGGCAATGCCGGAGTGTTTTCAGACGCCAGGGACCTGAGCGTTATCTGCGCCGCCATAATGAATCACGGAATCCTGCCTTCGGATGAGGACAAGCCCGGGAAACGCATCCTGGCCCCCATGACAGTCGACCTGATGTGCAGGGCACCCATGCAGAACGACCCGAAGGTCGGCCGAGCCCTGGGATGGGACAAGGATGGCATGAACCCAGGTACCCGCGGAGACATATTCAATCCCGAAGACTGCATCTGGCACACCGGGTACACCGGTCCTTCGGTACTGATAGACATGGATAATAAGACCGCAGTAATCATCCTCGCCAACAGGGTACATCCCGAAGACAAGGGCAGCCTGGCCCGCCTGCGTGCCCAGGTCGCGAACATAGTCGCAGGGGCGATCGTAGATTAGATCAGTTCGCGGATGATTTCGTCGGAGACGAAGAAATGGTCCTCGGGGATACGGAGAGACCCTTCGCCGTTAGATTCTTCGCTTCGCTCAGAATGACAGGGGGGTAGGGCTCCTTCACGACAAAAGACAAGCGCTCCTTCACGACAAAAGACAAGAGCTCCTTCCGAGAGAAGACGGTCAACGGGTTCGTCGCCTGCAAGCGAACGTAATTCGGCTTCGGGAAGGCCGGAGTCGGTGCGGAGCGACAGCATGATCCTTTCGATCCGGATGTCTTCCGGCGAGAGGATTTCTTCTTCCTGCGAATATGCCCGTAAACTTCCGTCATCAAGCCTTTTAGGAATCTCTTCACTGTTCCAGGAACGGACTCCATCTGCAGACAGTGAGTGCGCCCCGGGACCAAGTCCTACATAGGGAACCCTTCTCCAATAGGCGCTGTTGTGCAAGGCCTCCCGGCCGGGAAGGGCAAAGTTGGAGACTTCGTAATGGTGGTAGCCGGCATGCCCAAGCCTGTCACAGAGGATGTCGTACTGTCTGCGGCACTGTTCATCGGAAGCTTCGGTGAATTTCCCTCCAGCGATCAGTTTTTCAAGCGCGCTGTCTTCTTCGATTGAAAGCTGGTAGGCAGAGATGTGTTCCGGTTCCAGTGCCAAGGCTTTGTCTATCGTCTCCATCCAAAGTGATTCGGAGAGCTGCGGAAGGCCGAAGATCAGGTCGATGCTGATGTTGTCGACACCGCACCTCCGAAGCTGTCTGAAAGCTTCCTTGGCAGTTGCGGCATCATGTCTTCGGTTCATCCATCGCAGGATACCGTCATCGAAGGACTGCACGCCCATGCTTACCCGGTTGACTCCCAGCTCCAGAAGGCCCCTGACATATTCCTCACCCTTTTTGACGATGTCCTCCGGGTTCACTTCGATGGTGAACTCGTCGCAATCTGAAAGATTCCTCACCTCGTTCTGAATGGAATGAACGATCCGGGAGAGAACATCAAGCGGAAGCACCGAAGGGGTGCCTCCGCCTATGTAGAGGGTATTTACCGAAGAGGTAGAAGCTATCTCATCCCGCCGTGAGACAATCTCGTTACAAATCGCATCAGCATAGGAACCGAAACACAGATTCTTCGCTTCGCTCAGAATGACACAGTCATTGTTCCTTTTGGTGCCGGGCACCAGAACGGAGTAGAATCCGCAATAGGTGCAGAAACTCTCGCAGAACGGGACGTGGACGTAGATCACTGGTCGCGGCCGACTGTCATCGAACCTTAGCGGAGCAGGAGCTCGGTCTTGCCGAGGAAGGCCTGCGCGGTGTAAGCCTCAACGGTGTAGATTCCTGCCTGGTAGGAAGGGATGTCGTTGAGATAGATGCTGAGATCGACCTCTTTGCCCTGATAGTCAACTTCACGTGAAGCGGAAGCAACCATGGTCTGTCCATTGTAGCTGAAAGAAGTCTGGTTGCTGTTGGTCAGGAGGATTCCCTCCGGATCCTTTACCCTGAGGTAGACCCTTACGGGGCCCTTCGGGGCAAGTTCATTCTCTACGAGACTCAGGGAAGCGAGAAGCCTTACGACTCTGCTGCTCCTGTCAGTAACCTTGTCGGAACTGTTGTAAGCAGCCACGCTCAGGCCCCTTGACTTGATCACTGAACCAGCGGCCACCTGGCCGGAGAGGTTCTCGACCTGACCCTTGAGTTCGGCGTTCTCAGCCCTGCTTGAAGCAGCCTCCTTACGGGCAGCAGCAGCATCGGCCGTAAGTTTGTGGTTCAAGGTGTTAAGGGAATCGATCTGGACGATGTAATTCCTCATTATGCTTCTAAGGGTACCGAGTTCCTTCTCGTACTGACGCATCTTGGCACGGTTGGTAGCTTCAGTCTTCTGGATCCTTTCGATGAGCTGGTTGACTTCCTCCCTGGAGGAATCCAGCTGGCTGTTCACGGACTCATAGTCCGAAGAAAGGCTCTCATAGTCGCCACGAAGGGCGATCATCTGCTGGGTGAGGTCTTCCTTCTCAGCGTTCAAGTCCTTGACGAGCGAAGACTTGGTGGCCCAGACGTAAGCAAGACCGGCAGCCATGAGGGCGGCCACAGCCACGAGGGCCCACATGATGTTCTTCAGGCTCTTGTTCTTCTGCTCCTGAGCTTCGCGCTCACGGCGCTCCATGATAGGGTCAATTTCTGCCATAATATCGATTTTATTTAATCAACTTACAAAAATAGCAAAACTATTTCTTTTTCGTATATTTGTGAATATAGCAAAAATCGCACTAATCATGACTTATCTCAGAAGAGCGGTAAAGTATTTCATCTGGTTCGCCTTTGTACTCTGCATCACTTTAGCCATAATGGTAGCCTTTGATCTGGTCGAGGCCGATCCAAGGGTAATGTTCAGGGAAGGTACAAAATCAATCTGGCAGATTGCAGCTTTGTTCGTCGTCCTGGCTGCTGTCTATCCCCTGTCTGGTTTTGCGAAAAGGGAAGCCATAATCCCTGGTGAATACCCGGAAATACGCGACAAGGTCATAAGCTTGATGAAGCAAAGGGAATATGAGCTTGAGTCAGAAGACGGCGAGAACATGACTTTCCGCCTCCGGACAGGCTTCAGGAGGGCCATGAAATTGTACGAGGACAGGATCACGATGATCCACGAACCCGGAGGATTCCAGATGGAAGGCCTCAGGAAGGACTTGGTCAGGATCATAAGTTTCCTGGAATACAAGTTCAAGGACAACAGTGAAGACGAGTATTCTAAATCTTGAAAACCATGAAAGAAGAAGAATTCAAGACCGTTCTTACGGTCAATGATGCAATCAGCGCACAGATGGTTGCCGGCATGCTGAACGAGAACGGCATCCCTGCCGCAGTGTTCGGCGCAGATTCTACGGCTCTGCTGAATGTGGTGGGAAAGATCGAGGTCAAGGTCAATGCGGTTGATTATGACGCCGCCATGGAACTCATCAACTCTCCAGGAGAGGATGTTGACGAGGCTGAGGCTGAGACCGAAGGAGAAGAAGAGATTTAACCCAGGATGTGTGTAGCTGCCGCGCAGAGAGCTTCATAGAACTCTTTGCCGTAGACGGCTGTCAATGGCTCGCGGAGGAATTCGTAGACACGGATTCCTTCGCGTTTTCCTTTCTCGTAAGCATCCTTGCAAAGATGCCAGCGATGGACATTCAAGGCCTGTCCCCCGTCTGAAAGCTTTGTAACACGGATAGGATACAGCCAGCATGACTGAGGCTTACGGAAGGAGCAAGTCCCTGAGAAATAACATTTCTCAATGGAACAGAAACAATTGCCTGATTCATCGAATGTAGTGAAAGCACATTCTCCGGTTTCGTCCACGACCGGAGTCACTATGTCTCCTTCGCGGTCTATGATGAAGAAACCGTCCTTGTCCACCTGGGCACGGCCCTGAGGACGCATGAGTTCAGAATAGACGTGGTAGTTCTTCTCGAGATCATCCAATTCAGACTCCTCAAGCGGGGCACCGGAGTCTCCGATGATACAGCAGCAACCTTTGCAGACCGGATAGTCACAGGCAAAATATTCAGTGACGACATCTTCCGAAACCAGGATGTCTCCAATCTGGATGATGGTTCCGAAATTATTCCTGTGGTTTGACGACATATTCAATCCTCATTCCTTCGGACAGGGAGCCGAAGATCTCCTTCACCTTGTCAGCTGAGACGGCCTTTATCTTGTCAGCATAGCCGGTCAGGACATCCTTGCCTGCCGAATAGCGCATCAGGATGGCATCGGCGTAATTGCCAGGATCGGCCATCGCAGTAGTATATTCATTGGCCAGCAGGGACTTGCAGGAAGCGAGTTCGGCCGGATTGACAGGATTGGTGAATACCTCGTCAATAGCTTTCCTGGCAGCCAGGAGTGCCTCTGATGTACGGTCTGAGCCACCCTCCAGCCCTTTGGGCAGACCCTCGTCCGGCACCGGGTCGAACTTGAAAACTATCTCAACGGCTTCCTGGGGTATCGTCTCGAACCTCTGGGACATGGAGACGCTGAATCCTTGTTCGGCCATTGTACCACTGAGCCTGCGTTTGAGGGCCAGGGAGGCTATCCTGAAAGCCATGTAACTCTCCGTAGTGAACGGATGGGCAGCGGCCATGCCGATGGTAATGCCAGCCTCCGGGCCTTCGGCAGTGTAAGTCGACACTCCCTTGCGCATCCTGTAAGACACAGGCTGACGGACTGCCACCGTACGGCTAACCCGGAATCCTCCTATGGATTTGGCAAGATACTTCTGAAGATCCTCAGACGGAAGGTCGCCCACGATCACGATAACTCCGTCGTTGCACCTCAGGAACTCCTTGGAGAAGAAGGATTCGGCATCTGAAAGTGCGGTGGGGGTGAGACCTGAAGGGGTCTTTATCTCGGAATAATTGTAATCCTGGTACATGAGGCTGTCAAGGACTGCAGGCTGGATCATCGACAGTTCCAGGTTGCGGTAGGCGTCAAAAGCAGCAGCATCACCCTTGCGATCGTTAGCCACTGAAAGCAGGGCCTTCATCACGAGTGGGTATCTGCCCTTCGGGGCCGTCCCAAAGAGCCTGATGTCGGTTGCACCTACGTTGAATTCCATGTCGACTCCGTTGGCTTGCAGCACCTTGAGGAAATCCTCACCGGACATTCCTGCGATGTTGTGAAGCCTGAGCATGTCGGAGAAGAAAGCGCCCTCGCCCTTCTTCAAATCCCTGATAGTGGAGAAACCACCCTTGATCATCATCGAAAAGCTGAACCGGTCACCCGTCGCCATCTTTTTGTAGATGACCCTCATGCCATTCGAGAAAGTCCACATTTCTCCTCCGGAGACAGGCTCCGCGGCCGTGGTCTTCAACTTCGACTTGTTCCTGTCGCTCCAGAAATCAGAAGTGTCCCTTGCCGCGACTTTCCATGAATATGACGGCTTCTCCAGCATGGAAATGCCATTCCAGGTGGATTTAAACATCATCTGGTAGATCCATTCGTCATATTCCTCAAGACTTCCGGTCCACCTGACCGACGCGTTCTGGGTGTCTGCAAGAAGGGCAGAGATGTAACCGTTGAAGAGCTTGAGCTCGGAATCAAGGGTCATATTCCTGGATGAGAAGAACTTGGCCTTCGTGGCGGGAGTGGCCAGGTCGGCCCCGAAAAGATAGGCGGAAATGCAGCGCTTGACGATCTCATCGTTGGTCTGTGCCTTAGAAAAAGCCTGAAGGACAGACTCGCGGACTGTCCTGTACTCATCGATTCCGACGCCTCCCGTCCCTATTCCAGCCAAGGTAGAGGCAAGTGCCATCGAAGCAGGGATCAACTGTGATTCGGGCATCTCCATCCTGACCCTGAAATGTTCATCGCCAGGGAAGTCCGCGCTGCCTTCGTAGTTCACTTCCATTCCGTTGATGCGGATCTTCCTTGAGAGCAGGGCTTCGCGAAGACGATTCTTGACCACTTCCCCCAGCTCCTTGGAGAATAGCTCAGAGATGAAGGGCTGGATGGTATTCATCTGGGCAGCCGGAGTCCTCTGGGACCGGAAATCAACTTCCACGGATGGCTGCCTTGAAGACTCGAACGACCAGGAGGTGTTATCCGAAGGTGTCCATGAATAATCAGGAGCGGTGTAGGAAGGGTTGCGGGACGGAACCATCAGGGAGAAGACGTTCATCTTTTCCATGATGTCGGAAGCCTTGATGTCCCCGGAGACTATAACGGCATGTTTGCAGGGCTGGGCTGCGATGATGTCGAACAGCATCAAAAGGGTTGTGTCCGCTGCCGCGGCATCGAACATCGGCACGTCGTCGAACCTGAATATGGTCACGTCGTCACGGTAGGAGACATAACCTTCCGGACGGCAACCTATTCCCTTGCGGGAGAGGAATTTATAAGGTACGGTCTTGTTGAAGTGGGGAAGCGCGGTGAGCTCTTCCCGAGCTGCAAGAGTGTCGCAAAGGCCCTTGCGGACGAGGGCGAAATCAGCGACTCCTTTCATCGAGGGATTGGTTACGAGGTAATACGAAATACCGTTGGCAAGCTCCCCATGGGTGACTGATGCATCTTTCTGCAAGGCAGGTAGATTCTGTGCTGGCATACTTATTGAAAAGCCAAGCAGTACAGAACAGAAAAACGATATTATTAGACTACGACGCATGGACAGCAACCTCCTCTAAGGCAAAATTAACGAATAAAGTGCATTTTGACACAATTTTTTATTACTTTTGTCTTCGTTGCACCTTAAGAAACAGTTTAACTTAAATCCATAAAAGATGAAAAAGATTATTATCGCAATTGCGGCAATGGTCATGACCGCTGGCTTTGTATCGGCTCAGGATATGGCCCAGGCCACTGAACTCTACAACAATGGAGCCACTGCTATTTCTATGGAAAACTGGACAGAGGCTCTGGATTGCTTCCAGAAGGCTCTTGAGATGGGCAACACTATCGGCGAAGAGGCCCAGGAGCTTGTCGCCAACTGCAAGAAGGCCATCCCCGGAGTTTCCCTCCAGATTGCAAAGGATCTCATCAAGGCAGAGAAATACGATGAAGCTGCAGCCAAACTTGATGCTGCAGCCAAGATAGCTCAAGAGTACGAGAACGCTGAAGTAGCCGAAGAGGCCAAGGAACTGGTCCCGAAGATGTGGCTGCAGAAGGGAGCTGATGCCCTCAAGCTGAAAGATTTCGCATCTGCCGCCGACGGATTTGCCAAGTCTTATGCCATCGACACCACCGCTGGCAAGACCGCTCTCTACCTCGGACAGGCTCTCGGACAGCTCGGCAAGACCGAAGAGGCCGTTGAAGCTTTCCAGCACGCTGCATGGAACGGTGAGCAGGAAACTGCCCTCGGACAGATCTCCAATCTCTATGTCAAGGAGGCTAACACTGCTTTCAAGGCCCAGAAGTGGGCAGACGCCGTGAAGGCTGCAGGCAAGGCAAATGACTTCGCTGAGAACGCTACCGCTTACCTGATCGCAGGACAGGCTTCCCAGAAGCTCAGCAAGAACGCTGACGCCATCAAGAACTTCGAGAAGTATCTCGAGCTCAAGCCCACCGCATCCAACGCCGGTGCCATCACCTACACCGTAGCAGCTCTCTATCAGGGTGCCAAGAACAACGCCAAGGCTCTTGAGTTCTACAAGAAGATCCAGAACGACGCCAAGTTCGGCGCCCAGGCAAAGCAGATGATCGCTGCTCTGAGCAAATAATGACGGACCTCGAACTTCTTGCTCCGGCAAGAAACGCTGACATCGGCATCGCAGCAATCGACTGCGGTGCCGATGCCGTGTATATCGCCGGACCGTCGTTCGGCGCCCGGCAGAATGCGGGCAACTCCATGGAGAACGTCAGGAGGCTTTGTGAATATGCCCACCTCTTTGGAGCGAGGATATTCCTGACACTCAACACCATCCTATACGATAACGAGCTTTCGGACGCAGAAAGGATGCTTGCTGAAGCGGCCGAGGCGGGAGTCGATGCTATCATCGCCCAGGATTTGGCGGTGTTTGAGATTCTTCGCTGCGCTCAGAATGACATCAAGGTGCATGCCTCGACCCAGTGCGCTATCAGGACACCTGAACAGGCAAAGTTCTACGAGAGACTTGGGGCATCCCGGCTTGTCCTGGAAAGACAGCTTTCCCTCGAACAGATCAAAGCCATCCGCGAGGCTATCAGCTGCGAGCTGGAATTCTTCATCCATGGTGCCCTTTGTGTCTGCTACAGCGGACAATGCTATATGTCCGAGGCTATAGAAGGCAGGAGCGCCAACCGGGGAGCATGCATACAGGCCTGCCGTTCGCTTTACGACCTGGCGGACGGTAACGGAAAGACTCTCGTCAAGGATAAGGCCTTGCTTTCACTGAAAGACTACAACCTGATCGAAAGACTCGGCGACCTGGCCGGAGCTGGAATTTGTTCCTTCAAGATAGAAGGGCGCCTAAAGGGCATTTCCTATGTCAGAAACGTAGTAAGAGCCTATTCTGAGGCTCTGGACGACCTGGTCGCCAAGCATCCTGGGACTTATCGCAGGGCATCTTTCGGGAAGGTCGAGGGAGGTTTCAAACCAGATCTGGGCAAGACCTTCAACAGGGGCTACACAGAGTTGTTCCTGGACGGAGAGAAGGGACAGTGGTCCTCGATGGATTCCCCAAAGTCTGTAGGAGAACCAATAGGGTCCGTGATCAGTATAAGTGCTCCAGGGATGTCCTGGCACGGCCGAGTCCATCCTCGCTCTGCTGCGGCTGAGTACGGCCTTAGCCAGACATCCGCTGCAGCAAAAGTAATGGAACTGACTGTGCGGCTGGACGATTCCTCCACTCTGCTTCACAATGGAGACGGGTTTTCTTTTGTCTCCAAGGATCACAATTCGATAGTGGGCTTCCGAGGGGACACCTGCCGTGGTGCCGTGATCAGCACCAGGGCTGTTCCGGAACTCTATGTAGGTGCAAGGATCTTCCGCAATCTGGATACTGCCTTTGAAAAGGACATAGAAGCGAACCTTCCGAAACGCCTGATTCCTGTCAGAGTTTCATTCAGAATCATACGTCCCATAGCCGGGTGCCTCTCCGAACCCGGCGAAGTCCATCCTCACTCCGCTGCGGCTGAGTATCGCCTAAGTTCGGAAGGCACACCGGCTGGTTTCAGCATCTTCGTAAAAGCACAAAGCCAGGATGGTAGGAATGTGGAGTTCGAGATGGAGGCCGGAGAACAGGAGGCGACGAATGTCGATAGGATGAAGGCTATGTTCAAGACCCAGATCGAAAAAGCAACGGGAAGATATTCATTCATTCTGGAGAGCCTTGAGATGCCTGGCGGGAAACTGCCGTTCCTTCCTGCATCCGCCATCAACGGCATCCGCAGGGAAATCGCTGCAAAACTTGATTCCATGGCTTGCAAGGCCGTTCCGCTAGGCGGTCCTGCCCAAGAGGAGAACCCCTTTACCCTCCCTGGGAAGATTACCTACAAGTCAAATGTTTCCAACAAGGTCTCCGAAAGCATCTACCTCAAGTTCGGAGCAGCAAGCATTGAAAAGGCATTCGAACTGTCGCATCAGAATGAAGCCGAACTCATGAGGAGCAAGTACTGCATCCGCCACGAGCTCGGCCTCTGCCTGAAAGATCTCTCGGCCTCCGGCCACGGGACGACAAAGACAGCGATGACACAGGCAGGACCGCTGTACCTCGTCAACAACGGCAAACGCTACCGCCTCGGCTTCGACTGCTCCGCCTGTGAGATGACCGTCTCCAAAGCCTAGTCAAAGGTGAAGGTAAGCGAGACGTCGCCGAAACGGTTGGGTGTGCCATTGTAGCGTTGGAAATAGCCGGACGAGAGCTTGCCGCGCCATACTATGTCGTCGTTGCGGTGATATGGAATCTCCACTTCGAAGCCATAGGACTTGGATTTGATCTTGACTGTTCCGTTCGCCTTCCATGAAGTCATCTTGCCTCCGTCATCCTCTGTCAGCATGAAAGCACATTCGTCCAGCTGGTCAGACCAGTCCGAAACCAGGATCGTGTTGTACCGCATGGCCCTGCCGACCTGGCCCCTCTTCACCTTTATCATCAGGTCGGTGATCTCCGGGTTGTAAAGTTTAAGGTCAGCAACTACATCTGCCGTAAAAGCCTTCAGGGAGCCCGTCTTAATGAAGAACTCACTCCCTCCGGACAGCCATGGATCATACTGCCTGTGGGCCTTGAATTCTTTCAGCTTGAGGGTCTTGAAACTATTGGAGGACTTTGTTTGGAGAACTTGTGGAAGCTTCTTCGAAAGCATCTGAGGGGTCAGAGCTCCTGCATCATGGTTGAAATTGACAACCCAGACCGGATGGGACATGGCATAGGTTTCATCGACCATCATTTCCTTGACTATCCGCGAACCGTCAGGTAAGGTTTCACTGATGAAGCCGACATTTCTCTCCCTTCCATCGGAGGGAGCGAAGGTAACTACGGGAAAAGACTGGTGATCCCATGAATCTGAATATGGCCAATAAATCTGTAGACTTGAAGCTGCAAGCTCAGAGACAAAATCGCCGGATCGGGTCTGGGTTTTGGAAGCATATTCACGGATAAGCCCACTGATGGAAAGAGGATCCTCCAGGTCTGCCTTGGTCGAGGTTATTTCATCACCTACTCCCGTGCCAGGTGAGGAGAAGATCAAAGAGAAAGGATATTCTTCGTCGTAGCCGTTGGCTGATGAGGCATCCACGGCTGTCTTGACCTCACGGACCTGGTCGAGGGTCAGAGGCAATGCGGACAACATCCTTGCAACGGATTCAGGACTGACCTGGAGAATCACTTCGGAATCTGATGTTCCGGTCTGGGAAAGGACTTCTTCCCTGGAGATGTCATCGCAAGACGGGAAGACAAAAAAGCAGGCTGCAAGTGAAAGCGTCAAGTGAGTTAACGGCAGCCTTGGAATAATGAAGTTTTTCATGATGAATAAGTTTTAATTTCTACGAAAGCAAAGTGACAAAAAAACAGCCGTTGAACAAAATATTCAACGGCTAATTCTCAAGAACGGCAACCTGGGCATTTACAAAGCTATTCCGGAGTAACGGACGAAACGGTCTTTGTCGTAGAAATCCTTGATTATGGAGACCTCCGCGAATCCTTGCCTTGAAAAAAGGTCGCGAGTCTCAACCCCGAGAAGTTCGTTGATCTCGGTGATTCCTGTACCTCCGGGAGCAAGCAGCATTCCTGACCACCTTGCTATGGCGCGATAGAAAAGAAGGGGATCTTCATCAGGAACGAAGAGAGCGAGAGAGGGTTCATGATCCAGGACATTGGTCCTCATGAATGCTTTCTCTGATTCTTTTATGTAAGGAGGATTGCTGAGGATAAGGTCGAATAAAGAATCGCCGAATGACGAAGGATCATCCAGCACATCCGCTTTTACAAAAACCGGGGCCTTGGCTCCGGATTCTTCCAGTTCTTTAGAAAAGTCCTGGCTTGTAGCAATTGAATGTGCTTCATCGGATAGGTCTACGCCTACGACGGTCGCACCGGGCACCTTAAGCGCCATTGTCCAGGCTATGCACCCGGAACCTGTGCAGAGATCGAGGATCCTGATATCCCTCGCACCGCCGCACGCCTTGATCGCTTCCTGGCAGAGGATTTCGGTTTCAGGTCTGGGAATAAGTACGCCTGGACCGACCTTGAATCTGAGTCCGCAGAATTCTGAATAACCCAGCACATATTGAACAGGCTCTCCAGAAGAAAGCATGTCCAGATCAGCCGTCAGCTGTCCTAGTGCCTCCTCTGCAACTGAATATCCCGGTTCGACAATGTGGGTATATCGACTCGTGCCGATGCGTTCCTGACAAAGCATCAGCATGATGTTCATGGCCTCAGGGGCCGGATAAAGGGATTCAAGCCTGGCCGAACCTTCCTTGAGGAAGTCTCTCAGGAACATCAGGAATTCTCAATAATTCCAGTAAGGAAATCCGTAATGTCAATTCCTGCGGTCCTGACCATCTTAGGCACCAGGGAGGCGCTGGTCATTCCAGGAATGTTGTTGACTTCGAGGAAGTAAAGGCCGTCTTCGCCACAGATGTAGTCGATTCTCACGACACCCTTGCAACCAAGCAGTGAATAAATCTTCCTGGTCACTTCCTGGACGTGGGCTGTCAGCTCGTCGTCGATCGGAGCAGGGCAGATTTCCTGGCTGCTGCCATTGTACTTGGCATCGTAGTCGAAATAGTCATTATCCGTCACTATCTCGATGACCGGGAGGGCCTTGACTCCTTCAGAATCTGCATACGCAGCACAGGTCAGTTCCCTGCCATTGACTCCCTGTTCGATGATCACGGTCCGGCTTTCAGAGAAGGCGAAACGGATCGCCTCTGCAAGCTTTGAGGCTTCCTTGACCTTGGTGATTCCGAAACTGGAACCTCCGTCAGTGGGTTTCACGAACATAGGGAATGTGAATCTGTCTGCAGCTTTCCGGGCCGCTTCTTCTATGTCCATCCCGCTGCGGACAAACACATCAGGTGCGCATTTCACGAAATCCACATCACGAAGATAGCTCTTGCAGACGAACTTGTCGAAGGAAACCGCCGAGACAAAGGCACTGCAACTGCTGAAAGGTATGTCCAACATCTCCAGATAGCCCTGCAGCAGGCCGTTCTCACCGGGAGTACCGTGCTGCATGATGTAGACATAGTCAAACTTGACTTTCTCGCCATACACCTTGACTGAGAAGTCAGTCTTGTCTATCTCAGGTCTGGAACCCTCCGGGAATGGGACCCTGATGGAATCCTTCTTCCTCATGGCCACAAGCTGCCATTTCCCGAAACGTGCGAAAATCTCATAGACATCGTACTGCGTTCCGTCTATCCTGGACGCCGTAAACTCTCCGCTGCGGCATGAGATCTCCCATTCGGAAGAGTCGCTTCCGTAGATGACTGCAATCTTCTTGTACTTGCCCATATTCAGAAATCATTCAAAATAATAGTCTTCGATCTTTGACTGCTCCTCGGTGACTTCGTCGTCACTGCCTGTGCAACCAAGGCCGTCCACGACCCCGGCGGGAGCGGCGAACTTGTCGGTAGCATGGACACCCAAAGTCCCGTCAGCGAGCACTTTCTGCATGAATATTCCCCAGGTCGGCAACGACATGTTGGCTCCCTGTCCGAGTGACCCGGACTGGAAATGGACCTGCCTGTCTTCAGCACCGGTCCAGACTCCGGCCACAAGGGTTGGGGTGTAGCCGATAAACCATCCGTCGGAGTTGTCGTTGGTGGTGCCGGTCTTGCCGGCGATCTCGCCCATCAGGTTGTAGCGGTAGCGCAGCCTGCTGGCGGTTCCGCCCTGGACTACGCCTTCCATCAGGTTGACCATCAGGTAGGCAGTGTTCTCGCCGATGGCTTCGCGCCTGCTGGTGGTGAATTCACTGATGACATTGCCCTGGCTGTCCTCGATACGTGTCACGAACAGAGGTGTAATGTACACTCCCTTGGAAGGGAAGGTGTTGTAGGCTGCAACCATCTCCCAGAGGGTTATGTCAGCCGGACCGACACAAAGGGCAGGAACCTCGTCAATATGGCTTTGGATACCCATCCTGCGCATCATGTCAGCCATGGCAGCCGGGCCGAACTGTTTCATAAGGTAGGCCGAGATGTTGTTGGAACTGTTGGTAAGTCCCCACTTGAGTGTCACGGTCTTTCCGATCCATTTTTCTGCATCCGTACTGCGGGGAGTCCAGGTTTCGCCACCGGGGACCTCGAAGGTCTGTGGCAGGTCCACCACCTTGTCGCAAGGGGTCATTCCCTCCTGCATTGCAAGAGTGTAGAGGAAAGGCTTGATGGTCGATCCTACCTGACGCTTGCCCTGACGGACATTGTCGTACTTGAAGTACCTGTAATTAGGTCCTCCGACATAGGCCTTGACGTGACCTGTGCCGGGTTCCATCGCCACGAATGAAGTCCTGAGCATCGACTTGTAGTAACGGATCGAATCGTCAGGAGTCATGGTGGTGTCGACGTAACCCTTGTTGTTATAGGCAAAGATGCGCATCTTGGCAGGCTCTGAGAAAGTCTTCAAGATCTGGGCATCCGTCTTTCCTGCATTCTTCAAGATGCGCCAGCGGTCGCTCCACCGCCTGGCCTGGTTCATGACCCGGTTCCTTGTGGCCTCGTCGATATCGTTCGAGAACGGTGCGTTAGTCTTGTATTTCAGATCCTTCATGAAATCAGCCTGGAGAGACTTGATCCTTTCGGCGACAGCCTCCTCGGCGTATTTCTGCATCTTGTAGTTGATGGTGGTGTAGATCCTAAGGCCGTCCTTGTCCAGATCGTACTGAGATCCGTCGGTCTTGCGGTTCTTCTCAAGCCAGCCGTAAAGCTGGTCGGTCTCCCAGGCCAGCGAATCGGCAGAATAGTCCTCGCGGATCTTGTAATCTGAACGATGCGGCTTCTTGGCTGTCATGACACGGCGGATCATGTCCCTGAAATAAGGAGCGCGTCCGGCGTTATGGTCCTGAACCTCATAGTTGAGGGTGATCGGAATCTCACGGATCGAATCCCTCTGATGCTCGTTGATGTAACCGGCCTTCTCCATCTGTCCGATCACGAAATTCCTTCTGGAAAGGGCCTTCTCGGGATTGATCGTAGGATTGTAGCGGGTAGGTTTGTTGACCATCCCTACCAACATCGCACTCTCCTCCACGGTCAGTTCGGAAGGCAGCTTTCCGAAGAAAGTCTCAGCCGCAGAACGGACTCCGTAGGCGCTGCTCCCGAAGAAGATGGAGTTGAGATACATGGTCATGATCTCGTCCTTGGTGTAGTCACGTTCAAGTTTGACCGCAGTAATCCACTCCTTGAGTTTTGTCCAGACCATGTGTACATGGTAGATTCCGGGAATCTTCTTGCCTATGTCTTTTCTGGGGTAAAGCGTCTTGGCAAGTTGCTGGGTAATGGTACTGCCGCCTCCCTGGCTGGAATTACGCATCAGGATGGTCTTGAACAGTACTCGGCCGAGGCCCTTGAAATCTATTCCGGAATGCTTGTAGAACCGGGCATCCTCCGTAGCGATAGCAGCATGGACAATGTTCGGGGAAAGCTCCTCGTAGGTAACGAACGTCCTGTTTTCTATATGGAAGGTCGTCAGAACCTCCCCTCCTTCTGCGATGACTTGCGTAGCGAGCTTGCTGTCAGGATTCTCCAGTTCCTTGAAGGAAGGAATGTCAGCAAACACCCAGACGAGCAGGACCATGAACAACAGGAGCAGTACCGGAAACGTGATAAGGATCCAGAACCACTTCGTAATTTTCTTTCTTGTCTCTTGGGTCATAATAAAGACAAATTTAAAACAAAATTTGGAAAATTGCCCGGTTTGTGGTTTACTTTGCAGTCTGAATCTTCAAACTATCTATGAACAACTTGCAAAACGAAAGAACATGGCAGACAATCTAGTTATCGTCGAGTCTCCGGCAAAAGCCAAGACTATACAGAAGTTCCTCGGCAACGACTACATGGTGAAGTCCAGTTTCGGACACATCAGGGACCTTCAGGAAAAAAAACTGAGCGTCAACGTCGAAGAGAATTTCACTCCTGAATATGTAATTCCCGCGGACAAGAAGAAGGTGGTCTCGGATCTGAAGAAGGCAGCCGAGAAGGCATCTACTGTGTGGCTAGCATCCGATGCCGACCGCGAGGGAGAGGCCATCTCCTGGCATCTTTTCGAAACCCTCGGGCTCAAGAAAGAGAATACCCGCAGGATAGTTTTCCCTGAAATCACGAAGAATGCAATAACCGAGGCCGTCAAGAATCCCAGGGACATCGACATGGACCTGGTCAATGCCCAGCAGGCCCGGAGGGTCCTGGACAGGCTGGTAGGCTTCGAGCTCTCACCTATCCTTTGGAGAAAGATCCAGCCGAAGCTCAGTGCAGGACGCGTACAGTCCGTGGCCCTGAGACTGGTCGTGGAGAGGGAAAAAGAGATAATGGCTTTCCAGAGTGATCCGTACTACAAGGTGGAAGCCCTGTTCCATCCCGAAGGACACCCGGCATCCGTGAAAGTCAAGGCCAACCTGGACACAAGGTTCGGAAACCTTGAAGATGCAAGGGCATTCCTGGAAGACTGCATCGGAGCACAGTTCAAGGTGTCCGGAGTTGAAAAGAAAGAGGCGGCAAGGTACCCGGCACCTCCTTTCACTACCTCAACCCTCCAGCAGGAAGCTGCCAGGAAGCTTCATTTCCCCGTCGGAGTGACGATGAGGGTGGCCCAGTCCCTCTACGAAAGGGGTCTCATTACCTACATGAGGACAGATTCCACCAACCTTTCCACCCTTGCGCTCGGAACGGCAAAGAAATATATTACCGAAACCTTCGGAGCCGAGTACCAGAAGACACGCCAGTTCAAGACGAAGGCCAGGGGAGCCCAGGAAGCCCATGAGGCCATCCGCCCTACCTACATCGAGAACACGGACATTGATGGTACCGCTCAGGAGAAAAAGTTGTACAACCTGATCTGGAAGCGGACTGTCGCATCCCAGATGTCCGACGCCAAGGTGCTACTGACCACCATGAAGGTTTCCTCGGACAAGAGGGACGAAAAGTTCTCCGTACAGGCTACCCAGGTCATGTTCGACGGTTTCCTCAAGCTCTACATGGAGAGTTCCGATGACCAGGAAGACACCGAGGACGGCGAAATGATCCTTCCCGACATCCAGGAAGGCACAGTGATGGAACGCAAGGGGATGAAGGCCGACTGCAAGTTCACCACCCCGCCCCCGAGATATTCAGAAGCAACCTTGGTCAAGAAGTTGGAAGAACTCGAAATCGGCAGGCCTTCCACCTATGCGACGACCATCAGCACCCTCACTTCCGGTCGCGGCTACATCGTGAAGGGAGACAAGGAAGGGCGGAAAGTCTCAGTAAGGGACCTTGCCCTGAAGGACAACACAGTCACCGAAACTTCCAAGACCGAGACCATCGGCGCAGAAAGAGGCAAGCTTCTGCCCCAGGAGATCGGAATGATAGTCACGGACTACCTTGAGAAGAATTTCACCGAGATCATGGACTATGACTTTACGGCCAATGTCGAGGAGGATTTCGATGAGATCGCAAGCGGCAAGATGGTCTGGAATGAAGTGATCAGCCGATTCTACACACCTTTCCACAAGAAGGTGGACGAGGTCCTTCACGACGGAAATTACAGCCATGTTTCGCGTGAGATCGGAACCGACGAGGAGGGCAACAAGCTGATCGCAAAGTTCGGAAAGTTCGGACCTTTCATCCAGAAAGGCGAAGGGGTCAATGCTCAGTTCGCCTCCCTGGGAAGAGGACAGCTGATTGAAAGCATCACCCTCGCTGAAGCCCTCAAGCTTTTCCAACTGCCCAGGACGGTCGGCACTTACAAGGATGTTGAAGTGGTTGCAATGAAGGGACGTTTCGGCCCGTACCTGAAATACGGAGACAAGAATTTCTCCATTCCCCGCGGCAAGGATCCACTCAAGGTCACCCTTGAAGAATGCACCGAGATCATCGAAAAGGGTATGGACAAATCATCCGCCTCACCGGTAATCGCAGAGTACCAGGATTCAGACATCCAAGTCATCAACGGACGCTATGGACCGTACATCAAGCATGCCGGGTCCAATTACAAAATTCCCAAGGGTACCGACGCTTCTGTCCTGACCGAAGAGGCCTGTCTGGATATTATTAATAATTCAAAACCTACAGAAAAAGGCCGCAGGCGCTTCAAGAAATCTTGATTTTTTGAATTATTTATCTAAATTTGCCGTTACAAAGTTATAAACTGAAAGTAATGGCAACTTATCACATCGACCAGATCGATCAGAAAATCTTGTCTTTTCTTGTGAACAACGCCAGGATGCCATTCCTTGAGATCGCCCGCGAATGCGGTGTCTCCGGAGCGGCTATCCATCAGAGGGTCAAGCGTTTGGAAGCCAACGGGGTCATCACTGGTTCTCGCCTTCTCGTAAAACCCCAGGCTCTTGGACTGAATGTCTGTGCATTCATCAGCGTAACCCTTTCAGAGGCAAACAAGTATCCTGAAGTGGTTGCCAATCTCAAGAAGATTGCCGAGATTGTCGAATGTCATTTCGTAACCGGTAACGCAGCCCTGCTCGTAAAGGTCTACTGTTTTGACAATGATCACCTAATGGAAGTACTTCTGAACACGATGCAGAAGATCCCCTACATCCAGTCTACTGAAACCATGATCTCCCTGGACCAGGCAATCGAGCGCCAAGTCTGGGTGAAGGACTACAAGAACACTAGTTACCAGTCTCCTAGCGAGACAAGGAAGAAGTGATCATCCTCGCAAGGGACAGATCTTCAGGTGAAGTCAGTTTGAAGTTATACCTTTCTCCGGCGCAGAAGGAGAGAGGTATTCCTTTTTTGGCCACTACGGAAGCGTCGTCCGTAAAGGAGGTGTCGAAGGCTTGGGAATAAGCATCCTTTATGTCTTCGGACAGAAACATTTGCGGAGTCTGGGCACCGAAGACCCTGCTCCTGTCGATCCCTTCTCCGGAGTCTTTAAGGATTTTCTCTCCAAGGTCGGATTGCACAGTGTCGAGAACCTTCAGGGTGTCTACGGAAGGAACGACAGGGATAAGCGCATGGATCCTCCCACTTTCCATCTTCGAAAACATCTCACGGATAAGGCCTGTAGAAACGAGAGGCCGCACTCCATCATGGATTGCCACAATAGCTCCGTCCGGGACTCTTTCCAAGGCATTCCTTACAGAATGAAAGCGTGTAATGCCGCCGGAGACAAGAAGTTGTGGACAGGTGAATTCACTGGACAAGCAGTATTCCTTCCAGAAAGAAATATGCTCCTTCGGAAGGACGGTGATGACCTTGATGTCAGGTATGGCGGAAACGAAGGTTTCGATGGTCCTGCGAAGCACCGGTTTGCCTCCAAGGTCCAGGAACTGCTTCGGTGTGGCGGATCCCATCCTGGTGCCGCTTCCTGCCGCCATGGCTATCAATATTTTGTTCCCGTGCGTCATATTATTCCTTACAAATATAACTTTTTTTGTATATTTACAGACTTAGAATTTGATTAGAGTATTATGGCATTTTCTTTTCTGACACAAGAAATAGCAATGGACCTCGGTACCGCCAACACCGTCATTTTCCGCAATGACGAGAAAGTGCTGGACGAACCGAGCATAGTGGCAATAGACAACAACACCCAGAAGTGCATAGCCATCGGCCAGCAGGCCAAGCTGATGCATGAGCACACCAATCCCGGGATCAAGACCATCCGTCCCCTGCGAAATGGTGTCATCGCCGACTTCAACGCTGCGGAGATGATGATCAAGGGATTCATCAAGCAAGTCAACAACAAGAAGAAATCCCTCTTCTCCCCGAACCTCAAGATAGTCGTCGGCATTCCTTCCGGAAGTACCCAGGTCGAGATCAGGGCCGTGCGCGACTCCTGCGAGCATGCTGGAGGAAGGGACGTCTATCTGATTTACGAGCCAATGGCAGCAGCATTGGGAATCGGGCTCGACGTGGAAGCACCGAAGGGCAACATGGTGGTCGACATTGGTGGTGGAACCGCAGAAATCGCCGTCATCTCATTAGGTGGAATTGTGGAGCAGGAAAGTATCCAGACGGCTGGTGACGTGTTCAACACTGACATCCAGTACTACATGCGCCAGCAGCACAACATCAAGATCGGAGAGACTACCGCCGAAAAGATAAAGATCGCAGTAGGAGCTGTTATTCCTGACCTGGACGAGGAACCCGAACCCTTCGTGGTGAACGGTCCGAACCTCATGACGGCCCATCCCGTCGAGGCCACCGTGACCTACCAGGAGATTGCCCACTGCCTTGACAAGTCAGTTGCCAAGCTTGAATCCTCAATACTGCACGTCCTGGAAATGACTCCTCCGGAGCTCTATTCAGACATCGTGGAAAACGGAATATTCCTTTCCGGAGGAGGAGCCCTCCTTCGTGGACTCGCAAAGAGGTTCACCGAAAAGGTCAACATCCAGTTCCACGTCGCTGAAGACCCGCTAAGGGCTGTAGCCAGGGGTACGTGCATTGCTCTGAAGAAGACTTCGAACTACTCATTCCTCATGAGGTAATGCCCAAGGAGAGACCTGTAGTCAGCAAAATCATCAACCTCGCGTTCTTCATCCTACTGGAGATCGCGTCGCTGCACATGCTCTCCAACAACAACCAGCTCCAGAGGCTCTGGTTCGCACGCATCAGCCACGGATTCATGGCAAAGACCTGGGGAACCACCCAGGCCATAGGCAATTATTTTTCTCTCAAGAAGCAGAATGACGAACTCGCCCTTGACAATGAAAGGCTTCGGGAGATAGTAAGGGGCTATGAACAGGCCGCAATAAAGGCAGATTCTTCGATGAAGCCTGTCCTGGGCAAAGATGGTTTCAATTACATCCCTGCCACGATCATAAAGTCAGGCACAAGCACACAGCACAACTACCTCATCCTTGACAAGGGAAGCGAGGATGGTGTAGTGGAGAATTCCGGAATCATCTCGTCGAAAGGCGTTATCGGTATCGTGGATGCCGTCAGCAAGCACTATTCATTCGCAATCTCATTCCTCAACAAGGAACTCAACATCAGCGCAAGACTGGACACATCCGGAGCAGTTGGCCCCCTTGCATGGGACGGAATCAGCACCAACGGGGCGGTCCTCAAGGAGATTCCCCTGCAGTTCAAGTACAACCCAGGAGACACAGTCTACACCAGTGGCTATTCAGCCATCTTCCCTCCGGACATCCCTTTGGGTATAGCCGGAGAGGCCAAGGTCATCAACGGCGCAACCAATGAAATCAGCGTAAGGTTGTTCCAGGATCACAGCGCCCTCAAGTACGTCACGATCATCGAGAACACCCGTCTCTCCGAAATCGCGGAGATCGAAAGCCGTGAAAAGGAGGTGAAGAAATGAGAAAGACCTTCACTTTCACTTACATCCTGATGGTGATCGCACAGATGATCCTCAGCAACTACTTCCATTTCACACCTTTTGCCATGCTGACGATCCTGCCAGCCATGGTGCTGTGCATCCCGACTAAGGTCGACACCTTCCTGGCAATGATCATAGCCTTCGCCACGGGACTTGCAGTCGACTTGTTCGCAGAAGGCGCCCTGGGAATAAATGCTCTGTCGCTGGTACCGGTTGCCTTCCTGAGGAAAACCCTGATCGGGACCATATTCGGAGTCGAGCCCTTCGAACAAAAGGAGAACCTGACGATCAAGAAATACGGATTTGCAAGAGTATCCTTCGCCATCATCCTGGTCACTGCAATCTTCTTGATAATCTACATACTGGCCGACAGTGCCGGAACCAGGCCTCTATGGTTCCTCGGCACCAAATTCGGTCTGTCCCTCCTGGCAAGCTACCTAGTGTCCATCATCCTGGTGAACCTGCTGAGCTATGACGACAGAAGGTAACAACAGGAGCAGGATTCTGCTGATCGGGCTGGTGGCGGTCGCCGTCATCATCCTCTGTAAACTGTTCTACATCCAGATCATAGATGACAAGTACAAGATCAATGCGTCGAACAACTCTATGGTCTACGACATCATCTACCCGACCCGGGGAATCATCTATGACCGCAACGGGAAGATCATCGTAAGCAACAAGGTGACCTACGACATCCTGGTTACGCCCAGGGAGGTGACTCCTTTCGACACCCTTCTTCTGGCATCCACGCTTGACGTAGCCCCGGACTTCATCCGTGAAAAGATGGCCGATTACGAAAAGAACAAGAAGAAGATCGGCTACCAGAGCATGGTGATGCTCAAGCAGATAAAACCTGAGACCTACATGAAGTTCGCTGAGCTCCAGTACAATTTCCCAGGATTCAGGGGACAGGTCAGGAGCATCAGGGACTACCCGGTCAATGCAGGAGGCAACCTTCTGGGATATGTCTCGGAAGTCGACCAGAAATACATTGAAGCACATCCTGGCGAATACCGGCCGGGAGACTATGCAGGAAAGACAGGCATCGAGGCTGCCAGGGAGAAAGAACTGCGCGGAGAAAAGGGGTATCACATCTACCTTCGCAATTCCCGCAACCAGATCGAGCAGCGCTACAAGGATGGAGAGATGGACAAGGAGGCCGTGCCAGGTCACGACATCGTCACAACCATAGATGCCGACCTTCAACAATACGGCCAGCAGCTGATGCAGAACAAGGTCGGCAGTCTGGTGGCCATCGAACCTAAGACCGGGGAGATCCTGTCCCTCGTCTCAAGCCCGGGAGTCGATGTCAGCATGCTGGCGGACATAAGCCAGCACTATAACGAGATTATCAAGGATCCGCACAAGCCGATGTTCAACAGGGCTGTGCAGGCCCCATATCCTCCAGGATCAGTCTTCAAGCTTGTCAACGGCCTGATCGGTCTCCAGGAAGGAACGCTCAACATGGATATGGTATATCCCTGCTACCAGGGCTACCATTTCGGCAGCCACAAGCTCGGCTGCCACTCACATCGCTCACCTCTCAATCTCGAAGAGGCTATCATGATGTCCTGCAACGGCTTCTTCTGCTACGTGCTCAAGAACATCCTCGAGAACAAGAAATACAAGAACATAGACGAGTCACTCGACAAGTGGCATGACTATGTCCAGAGCTTCGGCTTCGGGCGGAAACTAGGGAGCGACTTCCCGGCTGAACTTGGAGGGACGCTGCCCACTTCCAACCTCTACAACAAACGCTATGGAAAAGGGGGATGGAAGTTCACAACCATCATCTCGATTTCCATCGGCCAGGGAGAGGTTGGAGTCACTCCCCTGCAGATCGCCAACCTTGCAGCTACGGTGGCGAACCGTGGATGGTACAGAATACCTCACATCGTGAAGGCTTCCGAGGGGGTCGAGATCGAGCAGAAGTACTATGACAAGCAGTACACGATGGTCGACACCACAAACTTCAAGAAAGTGATCCGCGGTATGTGGAGGGCTGTCAACAACGGTCCCGGAACCGGATGTACAGCAGCGATAGCCGAAGTCAAGGGGCTTGATATCTGCGGAAAGACCGGTACAGCCCAGAACCCGCGCGGAGCTGATAATTCCGTGTTCATCTGCTTCGCCCCGATGGACGATCCGAAGATAGCGGTAGCAGCTTACGTTGAGAATGCCGGTTTCGGAGCAACATGGGCTGCCCCTATCGCTTCGCTCCTCATCGAGAAATACCTCAACGGTGAGACAGGACGGCCTGACTTGGAAAAGAGGGTTATGGAAGGGAACCTCATGTCGAGGGTGAAAGCTTACAAATAAGGCTATGGGCAATTTTTCAGACAGAGGCGTAAAACAGTCGATCGACTGGAAGCTGGTAATCTCTTACCTGCTTCTGATCCTCATCGGCTGGATCAACATCTACGCCTCCATCCATTCCGAAGGCCCTGCCAGCATCTTCGATTTCAATTTCCGCTGCGGGAAGCAGTTCGTCTGGATCCTGACGGCCCTGGTCCTGGCCGCAGTGATACTGTTCCTGGTTAATCCACAATTCTGGGAAAGTGCATCGCTGCCAATGTACTTGTTCGTGCTGGTGCTGCTCGTAGTGGTGATTTTCGTTTCGAAAGACGTAAAGGGATCGCATTCCTGGTTCGAATTCGGACCCGTGAAATTCCAGCCGGCGGAGATTTCCAAGATAACCACGTCCTTGCTGCTGGCTACTCTAATGAGCCAGACCAACTTCAAGATTACCAGGCTGAAGGATTTCCTGATGGCTGCGATAATCATCGGAATCCCGATGCTCGTGATCCTGGCCGAAAGCGAGACCGGATCGGCCCTGGTTTATGTAGGTTTCATATTCGTAATGTACCGTGAAGGATTTTCAGGATGGTGGATATTCAGCATAGTCATGGCCATCCTCTTGTTCATCCTGACCCTCACGGCATCACCATACGTGTCATTGCTCGTGCTGATCGGGATTCTTATCGTAGCCTCTGCCATCAGTTCCGGGAAAATAGGAAGCCTGTTCTGGATCAACCTTGGGGTATTCCTCCTGTTCTGCCTGCTCCCATGGATCCTTGGCAAGACAGTCGATCCCGAGAGTTTCTTCGGCAAGATAAAACCGGTGTACATCCTTATCGGAATCTGCATCTGCGCCGTTCCGTATCTTCTCTTCCGCGGATACAAGGAACGAAAGCGGCACATCTCCCTCGCTACCCTCGGGCTGGTTGCCGGGATCGCCCTTATCTTCTCTACCGACTTCATATTCAACAACATCCTCCAGGACCACCAGCGCAAAAGAATAGAAGTCCTTCTGGGGATGAAAGAGGATCCTACGGGCGTCGGCTACAATGTCAACCAGAGCATGATTGCGATCGGTTCCGGCGGTTTCAGCGGCAAAGGTTTCCTGAACGGAACACAGACGACCTTCGGTTTCGTTCCGGAGCAGAGTACTGACTTCATCTTCTGCACCGTTGGAGAGGAATGGGGCTTCATAGGTTGCCTGGTAGTGATCCTCCTGTACGTCTTCCTGATCTGGAGGATAATCGTCGACGCAGAGAAGAGCAGGGAGGCTTTTACCAGGATCTACGGCTACTGTGTCGCCTCGTGCATATTCATGCACCTTTTCATCAACATCGGCATGACGATCGGACTCATGCCCGTTATCGGCATCCCGCTGCCGCTGCTTAGTTACGGCGGCTCGTCCCTCTGGGCATTCACTGTACTGATTTTCATCTTCATAGCCCTCTACAGGCAGGAGAAAAAATACTACTAAAACAACCAATACTGTCATGAAAAGAACTCTGACCACATTGCTTGCGACCCTTGCCTGCGTAGTCTCTTTCGCACAAGTCAAGGTCGCCGTCCATGAAGACGCTCCCGACCAGCCCGTGATTCCCAAGGAGATTTACGGCCAGTTTGCCGAACATCTGGGAAGATGTATCTACGATGGCATCTGGGTCGGCAAGGATTCCCCTATCCCCAACGTAGACGGTTACAGGAAGGATCTTGTCGAGGCCATCCGCGAACTGAAGGTGCCGGTACTCCGCTGGCCAGGAGGTTGCTTTGCCGATGAATATCACTGGAGGGACGGAATAGGACCCGTCTCCCAGAGGCCCAAGATGATTAACTCCAACTGGGGAGGAACCGTAGAGGACAACTCCTTCGGCACCCATGAATTCCTGAACTTCTGCGAAATGCTGGGCATCGAACCCTACATCTCCGGCAACGTAGGCTCAGGTACTGTTGAAGAGCTTGCAAAATGGGTTGAATATATGACAGCAAAAGGCGGCACCATGGCTGAACTGCGGGCCGCCAACGGCAGGAAGGAACCTTGGAAGATCAAGTACCTCGGAGTCGGCAATGAAAGCTGGGGCTGCGGCGGTAACATGACTCCGGAGTTCTATTCCGACCAGTACAAGAGGTACGCCACCTACTGCCGCAATTACGACGGTAACCGGCTCTACAAGGTTGCAAGCGGCGCATCAGACTATGACTACAACTGGACGAAGGTGCTCATGAACAATGTCAGGAGCAACATCTCCGGCCTGTCCCTGCACTACTACACGGTAATGAACTGGGGCCACAAGGGTTCGGCCACCGACTTTGACGAAGACGAGTATTATGACATCCTTGCGAAGGCTGTGGAGATCGACGAGGTCCTCAAGAACCACGAGGCAATCATGGACCTGTACGATCCACGCCACAGGATCGATCTGCTGCTCGACGAATGGGGCACATGGTTCGATGTCGAACCAGGAACCAATCCCGGACACCTCTACCAGCAGAACAGCATGCGTGACGCCATGGTCGCAGCCATGTCTCTAGACATATTCAACAAGCATACTGCACGCTTGAAGATGGCTAACATCGCCCAGATGGTCAACGTCCTCCAAGCCATGATCCTGACCAAGGGCTCCGAAATCGTACTCACACCGACTTACCACGTGTTCAGGATGTACAATGTCCACCATGATGCAACCGCTGTCCCGGTGGCTTTCTCCGCTGGAGAAAAGGTGTCCAAGGCAGGAAGGATCTTCTCACAACTGAGCGTTAGTGCCTCGAAGTCAGACGCCGTGCACATCTCGCTTTCCAATCCTTCCATCACGGAGACCAAGACAGTCGAGCTTGAGTTCGACAGCCTTAAGCCTTCAAATGTGACAGGAGAGATCCTTCGTGGAAAAGGCAAGGGACTGGAAGCAGTCAAGTCCTATAATGATTTCGGCGGCAAGACTAATGTGGAACCCGCAGCTTTCAAGGATTTCAAGACTGCAGGACGTACCCTGAAGGTCACCCTTCCTCCTGCTTCGGTGGTTGTCCTCAACGTGAAATAAAAACAGATGAATATGAAAAAGTTGCTCTTCGCCATCCTGGCCTTCGCGGCCATCGCTTCCTGCAAGCCTGGTGATCCAATTCTTAGAATAGAAGGAGGCCTTGTCAAAGGCGTGCCCACTGAGACACCTGGAGTGACTGTCTTCAAAGGCATTCCTTACGCTGCTCCTCCAGTAGGGGAACTACGCTGGAAAGCCCCTCAGCCAGTGAAGCCATGGAGTGGTCTCAAGGTCTGCGACAGTTGGGGCCATCCCGCCTGGCAGATGTCACACACGCCCGGTGGCTACACTCCCGAATTCTTCTTCGACGGTGATCCCGAGTTCAGTGAGGACTGCCTGTACCTCAATATCTGGACTCCTGCGGCTGGAAAGGCTGAAGCCAAGCTTCCTGTAACCCTGTGGATCCATGGAGGCGGCTATGTTGCAGGATGGGGTTTCGAGCCTGAAATGGACGGGGAAGAATGGGCCGCGCATGGAGGAATCCTCGTGACCTTCAACTACCGTCTCGGGCTGCTTGGCTTCCTCGCTCATCCAGCACTAAGCTCAGAGAGCCCTGATGGCGTCAGTGGCAACTACGGCATGCTTGACCAGATCGCTGCACTCAAATGGGTAAAGGAGAACATCAGTGCCTTCGGTGGAGATCCCGACAGGATCACAATAATGGGTCAGAGCGCCGGAGCCATGAGCGTCCAGACCCTTGTGACATCTCCCCTGTCAAAGGATCTGATTGCAGGAGCGATTATCCAGAGCGGTGGAGGGATAAGGGAGAGCCAGCTTCTCGGAGGATCCCCTATCTCCGTTGCAGAGGCTTCAGGCAAGGAATTGATGGATTGGGCCGGCTGCAGCACGCTTGAGCAGATGAGGGCCTTACCCGCCAAGGATCTTCTGACCATGACCTCGAAATTCAGGACAGAGACCGGAAAACCTGCTATCGGATTGACTGCTCCGATAATTGACAACTATGCCCTTTCGGAGACTTTCTCACAAGCCGCTCTTGAAGGCCGGATTGCTGACGTCCCCTACATGATAGGATGCACGCTTGACGACATGGGTGCACTCGCAAGTGGGATCGACCGTTTCTGCGCAGAAAGGCAGAAGGTTGGAGGTACAGCCTTTGCCTACCGTTTTGACCGCAGGCTCCCTACCGACGGCCGTCCCGATGTACTCAAAGGAGCCTTCCACTCGTCTGAACTCTGGTACATGTTCAAGTCACTTCGCTTCTGCTGGAGACCTTTCATCGAAGGTGATTATGACCTGGCTGAACAAATGATTACCTGCTGGACCAACTTTGCAGCATCCGGCAATCCAAACGGAGAAAAGGCAGGCCCTTGGACTCCCTGCACTGAAGAGAATCCGCAGTTCATGATTTTCAAACTTGACGAGAACGGCAAGGTCGCCTCAGGAATGGGAACCCTTGATTCAGCAATATAGTTTTTTGGCATGAATAAGATATTGACAACCATTGCATTAGTTTGCGCGGCAGTCTGTTCTTTCGCTCAGAACCCTTCAATTGTCCGCCCGAGGATTGAAATAGCAGAAGCAGAGACTGGAGTTGAAGAAACGGTCTCTTCAAGACTGGAAGTGTTCTACATGAACGACGAGGACCCAAGGATGTACTATCTGTCACTTGGGAACCTAGGAATCGGGAATGATCTGGTGCAGATTGATTTCGATCAAGTCTATGAATTGTTCATACCTCTTGGAGGCACTTTGGAAGAGGCTATCGCCAAGATGGAGGAAATCAAGGCTTTCTACAAGGAACCGAGACAGGCAACCATGGAGATCACCGGTTGTTTTGCCGCATTGTATCCCAACGACAAGCTCACTACCGTCAAGGTCACAAGAAGACAATTACTCACTTCCAGCATTCTGGAATTCAGCATTCCAATTCCTGACAACGATACTTTAATCCGAGCCACCCACATCGCCAAGAGTGAATTCGGAGGCTTGCTGAGCACGCTCAAGATCTTCAGGAAACTGCATCCGAAGGAGAAATAGCGCCCTCAACCGATTCAGAGCTGTTTGAGTGCCCTGGCCAGCTGGTCAGGACAGCTTGTCCCGCGGGCCTTGCAGTCAATGCCTTCCAGAAGACCGATCACCTCCTTGACGCTTCGTCCGACACATAGGGCGGCCACTCCCTGAGTGTTTCCGTTGCAACCCTTAGTGTACTGGACCTTACGGATCATGTCGCCTTCGGTCTCTATGTATATCGCTTCCGAGCAAACAACAGGGCAGGTTCTGAAGTAGGTCTTCCTGATCCCGCCTTCTGTGTTATCGTCCAGGAGCGTCACATCGTAAGGAGTTCTTTCCATATCAGTCATATTTCCCGCAATTTACGAAATATATGCCGGATTCATTATCGGCAATAAAGATTATCGTTTTTAAGTGATACCGGATTGGTGGTTCTGTGTGCTGAATATTGGCGTATTACATAATTTCCAAGCTGAAAAGCAAGCTATATTAGAGCGTCACAACGTCAGGATGATTGCTCCGAATAAAGGGAGCAAAAAAAATGGGAAGATAGGTGATGAACCCGTCCTTTTTTATGATCCGTTCATTGGACAGGACGTAAGCGTCATGGACGTGGTAGTCCGGATTGGCAAGGAAAGCATTGAGCGCCCGATGGATTGTATAGTCTTTCCCTGATTTCACTTCCACCGGCAGGATGGCGGCATGGTCGTAGTCATCCAGAAGAAATTCCACTTCGCCATGGGCCTTGTTGTCGTAGTAGAAGAGCGGTCCTGAACAGTGAGCCCGCAGTTCGGAGGCGACAACGCTTTCATAGACGCTTCCCAGATTCACACTCAGGCGGTCGTTCATGACTGCGTCGATGTTGTACTTATACAACTCATTGGTAAGAAGTCCGACGTCGTTCATGTAGAACTTCAGCAGGTTCTTGCTCTCGGACTCCTTAAGCGGGAAGACAGGTGAGGAGACCGCTTTTACTTCGATGGCAATTCCCGCCCCGGCGATATAATCAAACTCATCTTGATAATCCTCATTCCGCTTGCTCTTCTTTTCCTCAATGTCACGATACACCACACGTTTCTTCTTATTGCCCATCAAGGAAGGAATCATATTGTAGATCCTCGTAATCTTGAGTTTGTGCTCTTCATCGTACTGGGAGGCATCAATCCAGTAAAGAGTATGGATTGCCTCATGGATGTCACGGACAGCCACGATGTTCCTGGAACTCAGGTACTCATTCACGGCATCGGGCAGACCACCCACAAGAAGGTATTTCTTGAAGAGA
>CADCJX010000001.1 GCA_902801885.1 uncultured Bacteroidia bacterium | reverse complement strand
AACTGGAAGACAGATTGATAGATTTGTCTTTCGCCGAAGATATTGGCGATGGTGACCATACCACATTGTGCTGTATTCCAGAGACTGCGATGGGAAAGAGCCGTCTGCTTATTAAGGAAGATGGCATAATCAAGGAAAAGACTTGGAAGTCCGGAGGTCTCTACGGCCAGGCCATAGACAGGATCTGTTCAGAACTGGGTAAAGCCATGGAGTGCACCGAGAACGACGTCCAAAGGAAGGCCCTTGGACTGCTCATCGATTATTACCATACAGGGGATCTCCGGCTGTGGGATGAATTCAATATCACGTGGCTCAAAGACACTTCCGGCCAGGTTGACTTCATCAATGGCTTCATCGAGGATTACGACGACCCTCTCGGCCGCAAGGCCACTTGGGAAGGCTATGTCAATTTCAAGGATGTAGAAGCTTCTGCGAGGACTGAGACCATTAGCGCCAATGCCCAGTGGTTCGAGGACCATTCTCCTGTGGATCCTCGTTTCAGAAAACCTGTTGTCAAAGGTGTTTCCGCCAAGGTAATCAATGCAGTCACCTTGGGTGGAGCCTCATATCCTACGACTCCTATAGGGATAAACCTGCCCAATGCCGATTGGATAAGAAGCGCGCACGGCTCCAAGTCCGTGACGATTGCAAACGTCACTCATGCTTATGACCGTGCTGCACTTGAGGCCCCTCACAGTGCTCTCGAGGAATTCGCTTTCGACAAGGAAGAAGTCGAGCAGTACAAGCGTTTCGGAGACTTCGCTTCAGAGATTCACACCGATCTTCACGAATGTCTTGGACACGGTTCAGGACAGCTTCTGCCAGGAGTCTCTCCTACTGCTCTGGGTGAGTTCCAGAGTACCTTGGAAGAGGCGAGGGCGGACCTGTTCGCACTCTACTACATAGCTGACCCGAAGATGGTCGAACTGGGAATCATGCCCGAAGGGGATGCCTGGAAGAGTGAGTATTCTTCTTACATCCGTTCTGGAATATTCGTACAGTTCTCCAGGTTGGAGCTGGGAAGGAAGAACACCGAGTCTCATATGCAGAACCGCAAGCTTATAGCTGAGTGGTGCTATGAAAAAGGCTTGGCCAGCAATGTGATAGAGAAAAAGATAAGGGAGGGGAAGACTTATTTCGTGGTCAATGATTTCATCGCCTTGCGAGACTTGTTCGCTTCCCTCCTCGGAGAGATCCAGAGGATCAAGTCGGAAGGTGACTATGAGGCCGGAAAAGCCTTGGTCGAGACTTATGCAGTAAACATCGATCCGGACCTTCACAAGGAAGCCCGCGAACGTTACCTATCCCTCGGATTGAAGCCCTATGGAGGCTTTGTGAATCCCGAGATAGTCCCTGTCCTGGAGGATGGGATTACGGTAGATTACAAGATTGTCCCCACGGAAGACTTCCTTGACCAGCAACTTCAGTACGGAAAGAAATACAGAACCCTATAATGGACCTTACACACAAGATTCTCTCGGATTATTCCTATTATCTGAGAATTGAGAGGGCAATGTCCCCGAACACCGTCGATGCCTATTCTTCCGACCTCGAGTCATTGTTCACCTATCTGGGCGTTGAACCTTCACTGGTAACCACCCAGGATGTCCTTGATTACCTTGCTGTAAGCGAAAGGCTTTCAAAACGTTCGCAGTCGCGGCAGCTCAGCGCTTTCCGTTCATTCTTCGACTGGCTTGTCTTGGAAGGGGACAGGACTGACAATCCCTGTGATGCGATCGACACGCCGAAGATCGGGAGATATCTCCCAGAAGTCCTTTCCGTCGGGGAGGTAGGTGCAATCATGGATTCGGTAGATCTCTCCAAATGGACAGGGGTACGTGACCGGGCGATCCTGGAAGTCCTTTACGGCTGCGGGCTCAGGGTCTCGGAAGCAGTCGGGCTGAAAATCTCCCATGTCTATCTTGACGAGGGATTCGTGCGTGTAGTGGGGAAAGGCAATAAGGAAAGGATAGTCCCGATCGGGGATATGGCTGTCAAGGCTGTGAGAAAATACCTGGAAGTCAGGCCGGATCCGCAAGCTCCTCAGTATGATGACATCATGTTCCTGAACCGCTTCGGAAAGCCGCTCAGCAGGGTCTCGTTATTCAATATGGTGAAGAAACAGGCGATGGCAGCAGGAGTGAACAAGGAAATCTCACCTCACACATTCAGGCACAGTTTCGCGACCCACCTGATAGAAAATGGAGCTGACCTACGTGTAGTGCAGGAGATGCTGGGACATGAGAGTATCCTGACTACTGAGATATACACCCACATCGACAGCTCAACATGGCAGCGCTCTATCCTGGAGCACCATCCGAGAAACTAGTCGGAATTATGCCTTCTGGCTTCCTCGGCCATGGCTTTGTTGTAGCAATCGCGGCAAAGGGGCTCGTAGGCATCCTTTTCTCCCAGGACTACCAGTTCCATGCTGTTCGATAGCCGGTGGGAGTGGTTGGCAAGGTTGCCGCATCTGACACAGATGGCGTGGACTTTACGGACCTCTTCGGCTACGGCCATCAAGAAAGGCATGGGACCGAAAGGCTTACCGAGGTAGTCAGTATCCAGGCCTGCGATTATCACCCTTTTACCCCTGTTTGCAAGTTCCTGGGCGACCTCCACCAAAGACATGTCATAGAACTGCGCCTCATCTATTCCAACCACCTGGACGTCGTCGGCGACATTCAGCATCTCCTTGGGATCCTTCACTGCGTGGCAGGGGATCTTGTGGAAATCGTGGGAGACTACATCGTCCTCGGAGTATCTGGTGTCAATGGTCGGCTTGAATATCTCGATCTTGAGATTTGCGAATTTAGCTCTCCTGATCCTGCGGATGAGTTCCTCGGTCTTGCCTGAGAACATTGAGCCGCAGATGACCTCGATCTCGCCGGCTTTTTTTATGTTTTCTGAAAACATTTCGTTAGATTTGTTGAAATTTGACTGGTATCACAAATATAACATTTTTATGGGAAACATCGACGAGAAAACCATTTCGGGCATCCTGGCCAGAATAGAAGCGATCAAAGAGGAACTTTCAGAGTTGGAAGAATTCATCTCTGGCCTGCATGTCGAGGAGCCTGTTCCGGATCCTGAACCTGCTGTTGTTCCGGTTCCTGAGCCTGTTGAAGAAACAGAAACCGTCCCGGTGGAGCCCGAACCAGTTGATGAACCTGAGCCAGCCCCGGTTCCTGAGCCCGTCGAAGAAACTGAACCTCTCGATATTACCATCTCCGATATCGAGTTGCCGGTTCCTCCTGTGATAGAACCGGTCGAAGAACCTGCCGGCGAAGATCTTCCTGCAGAGGAAGAGACACCCGCAGCAGACATCATCGATGACATCCCCGAGAGCTTCCCCAGCGCAGCCCCAGAGCCTGTCGAAGAGCACAGAAAACCTATCCTCGACACCGCAAAGGCTGAAACGGCCGTGATGGATGTCATGGCAGACAAGCAGGCTTGGAGGACAGACCGTCCCGGCATGCCTGTAAAGAATATAATCAGTGCTATATCACTGAACGATAGGGTTCTGCTGATAAATGTACTGTTCCGGGAAGATCCTTTGCTCTTCCAGGATACGATAGCGAAATTCAATTCCATGGGATCGCTTTCAGAGGCGTTGGAACATATCGCCGCGAATTTCCCTGAATGGGACTTGAATTCCGAGCCAGTCTACAGGCTTATGATGGCTGTCCGCAGGAAATTAAGCTGACGCTCTGATGCCAGGGATCCTTTACATTGTCCCGACTCCTGTCGGTAATCTGGACGACATGACTTTCAGGGCTGTCCAAGTCCTGAACGAGGCAGACTTGATCCTCGCAGAAGACACCAGGACCAGCAGCGTCCTGCTGCATCGGTACGATATTCATGGGAAACTCCAGTCGCACCATAAATTCAACGAGCATCAAACGGTCGAACTCATCAAGGACCGGATCCTCGGAGGAATGAATGTTGCCTTGATCAGTGATGCCGGCACTCCGGGAATATCCGATCCAGGCTTCTTGCTGGCAAGGACATGTGCTGAAGAAGGAATTGAGGTGCAGACACTGCCTGGTGCCACGGCCTGCATCCCTGCCATAGTTTCTTCCGGCCTTCCTTGCGACAGGTTCTGCTTCGAGGGCTTCCTGCCTGTCAAGAAGGGGCGCCAGACCTTATTGCAGGAACTTTCTTCGGAGCCTCGTACCATGGTCTTCTATGAGTCCCCCTACAGGCTTGTAAAGACTTTGGAGCAGTTCTGTGAATATTTCGGGAGCGACCGTCGCTGCTCAGTCGCGAGGGAGATTTCCAAGGTCCATGAGGAACACCGAAGGGGGACTCTGGGCGAAGTCGTCAAATGGTTCAAGGAACATGAGCCGAAGGGTGAGATCGTGATAGTGGTCGCAGGAGCGCCAAGGGAAAAGAAACATCGTAAGGATAAAGAGACTGAATAACAAGTATTGACTTAAAAACTTAAACAGACATGAAAACTTCCGGGAAGGGCGGTCATCCGTCCTCATCTTTCGTTGCAGGTTCAGTGGCTCTGCTGTTCCTCGTGATCGGCTATCAGGCTGCTCTATTCATCCATAAGGCTTCCGTCGCGAGGATTGTCGCCAATCACGACCATCCTGACACGGTGTATATCTATGGCACAGCCACGCAGACAGATTCTGCCGGTTCTGCCGGTTCTGCTGGTTCAGCCGGAAGGCCGTCCGAGCCCGGCCGAGTCCATCCTCGCTCCGCTGCGGCTGAGTACGGCCTAAGCCCGGCGGCCTCTCCGGCTGAATACGGCAATAATAAGAGCTACAAGATCCGTAAGGATTACAAGCACAGTCCGGAAGCCGTTGCCATCCGTCGGGAGAACACACCGAGGCGTTATGAATGTTTCCCATTCGACCCAAACTCTGTGAGCATCGATGACCTGATGCGCCTGGGATTCACCCTCAAACAAGCGCAGTCCATAGATAATTATCGAAAGAAAGGAGGGCGTTTCCGCCGCAAGTCCGACTTCGCCAGGTCCTATGTGGTAGAGGACTCAGTCTACAAGCGTCTTGAACAATATATTACTATCCCCAGAATCGACATCAATTCAGCTGATTCGGCTGCCTTCGAAACCTTGCCGGGGATAGGGAAGTTCTTCGCCTCCAGGATGGTAGGTTACAGGGAGGAGCTACATGGATATTCATATCCGGAGCAACTGATGGACATCTGGCATTTCGACCAGGAAAAGTACGACGGCCTGAAAGACCTTATCACTGTCGGTCCGGCAGCTCCTTACCCTCTCTGGACGCTTCCGGAGTCAGGACTCGCCCTCCATCCCTACATCGGAAGACGGGCTGCCCATGCCATAACCATATTCCGTGACAACACTCCGAAAGAAGAATGGTCTGTCGCGGCCCTCATTGAAGCGGGAATCCTTGACAAAGAAAAAGGGGAGAAACTCGCAAGATGCAGAATTTCTCCCCCTTGATGTTCTGGGAAACCCCTAGTCCTTGACGTTCTTGAGGGCTTCGCGGATTTTGGCTTCGATCTCATCGCAGAGTTCGGGATTGTCGCGGAGCAGCTGCTTCACTGATTCGCGTCCTTGCGCAAGCTTCTGGTCGTTGTAGCTGAACCACGAACCGCTCTTGCCGATGATGTTGTACTCGACTCCAAGATCCACGATCTCACCTACATGTGAGATTCCTTCTCCGAAGACGATGTCGAACTCTGCCTTCTTGAAAGGCGGAGCCATCTTGTTCTTGACGACCTTCACCCTAGTCCTGTTGCCCAGGGCCTCTTCACCGTCCTTCAGCTGGGTGGTCCTGCGTACGTCGATACGGACTGATGCGTAGAATTTCAGGGCGTTACCTCCGGTGGTGGTCTCAGGGTTGCCGAACATGATGCCGATCTTCTCTCGCAGCTGGTTTATGAAGATGCAGCAGGTGTTGGTCTTGGCGATGTTGGCTGTCAGTTTCCTGAGCGCCTGGCTCATCAGCCTGGCCTGGAGGCCGACCTTGTTGTCTCCCATTTCACCTTCAATCTCAGCTTTAGGAGTCAGGGCTGCGACTGAGTCGATGACTACGATGTCCACAGCACCTGAGCGGATGAGGTTGTCGGCGATCTCAAGGGCCTGCTCGCCGTTGTCCGGCTGGGAGATGAGGAGGGTCTCCAGATTGACTCCCAGTGCCTTGGCGTAAGTCCTGTCAAAAGCGTGCTCGGCATCGATCATCGCTGCGATGCCTCCGGTCTTCTGGGCCTCGGCAATCGCATGGATCGCGAGGGTGGTCTTACCGCTGGATTCCGGACCGTAGATCTCTACGATCCTTCCGCGGGGGTAACCTCCGATTCCTAAAGCGTGGTCAAGCGCTACGGAACCGCTTGGTATGACCTGCACGTCCCATTGTGGCTGCTCTCCCAACTTCATGATCGTCCCTTTCCCATAATCTTTCTCAATCTTGTCGATCGTAGCCTGCAGCGCCTTCAGTTTGGCGGCGTTGATGTCTGCGGCCTTTGCTTCTACCTCTTTTGCCATAATGAAATAATGTTAGTCTAACAAAGATATTAAATTAACCTTAAAACTGACATTATTTTTCATTAAATTTGTAAACCATAAAGACTGATTTTGAAGATGCTCGAGACACTCCTTGGAAAGACCCCGGTAGAACTGAAGGAAGCCGCCCTTAAGGTAGGCCTTCCGGCTTTTGCCGGCAAGCAGATTGCCAGATGGATGTATGACAAGAAGGTACGAAGCATTGACGAAATGACCAATATTTCCAAAGCCGGGAGGGAAAGGCTCAAGGAGGAATATGACCTCGGAGTCATCCACCCTTCAGCCTGCCAGGAATCGGTGGACGGCACCAGGAAGTATCTTTTCCCTCTCGGAGGAGGTGATGCGGTTGAGGCCGTGATGATTCCGGATGACGATAGAAAGACTCTCTGCGTCTCTTCCCAGGCCGGTTGCCGTATGGGCTGCAAGTTTTGCATGACAGGACGTCAAGGCTTTCACGGCAATCTTTCGGTTGCAGGGATCCTTTCCCAATTCATCGCCATCGAAGAATCCGGGAGCCTGACCAACGCCGTCTTCATGGGCATGGGCGAGCCTCTCGACAATTTCGACAACGTCCTCCGCGCCATCGAAGTCCTGACTTCCGACTGGGGCTTCGGCTGGAGTCCCAAGCGTATTACGCTTTCGACCATCGGGGTGCTTCCGAACCTGAGGAAATACCTCGACTCCACACGCTGCCACCTGGCTGTGAGCCTGCACAGCCCGTTCCCGGATGAAAGGGCGGGGATCATGCCGGTCCAGAAAGCCTGGCCTCTTGAAGAAGTCATAGCGCTTCTTCATGACTATGATTTCACCGGCCAGAGGCGGGTGAGTTTCGAGTACACAATGTTCGCCGGGCTCAATGACGACAAGCGCCATGCCGATGCCCTCATTAGACTCCTCGCCGGAATCGAATGCCGGGTAAACCTTATCCGTTTCCACAGGATTCCGGATGCTCCCTTCGAGCCTTCTCCGCAGATCGTGATGGAGAAGTTCCGTGACAGGCTTTCCAACCATGGTATAACTTGTACGATAAGGGCCTCCAGGGGAGAAGACATAATGGCAGCCTGCGGAATGCTTGCCGGTGAACACCGAAAGAATCAAATCTGATAGAATCAACGCCTGAACTGAAATGAGAAAGATAATTGTTAAGACAGCATTTGCCCTTGCGCTGGCCATCGGTTCCTCGCTGAACCTTCAGGCCCAGACAAGTCATGCCCGGCTTGATGAGATGAACGAGGCAAAGGACCTCAGGCTCCGTGTCATCAGGCATAAGCTTGATTCGGTGAGGACAAGGAACCATCGTCCCACTGTCGCCCTGGTGCTTGCAGGAGGAGGGGCGAAGGGTGCTGCACATGTCGGAGTAATAAGGTACCTGGAATCGATAGGGATGCCGGTGGACATAGTGATGGGTACAAGTATGGGCGGTCTGGTAGGTGGCCTGTATTCCCTCGGCTACAGTGCCGAACACCTGGATTCCCTGATAAGGAGCATCGACTGGGACATGGCCCTTTCAGACAAGGTCCCCAGGGATTATCTCTCCTATTCCACTATCAAGTACAAGGAGAAATATGCCCTGTCATTCCCATTCTATTACGCCAGGAATGATTTCTTGCAGCAGCGTGCCGATGAACTCCAGTACCCTCACCGTTCTGACGACATCCACCTTGGAGCCGACGGTCCGGATGCTTCAGGCCTGGTGAAGGACAACCTTCTCGGAAGCCTTCCTTCCGGAATGGTTTACGGCCAGAATGTCAATAACATATTCAGCGCCGTTTCGGTCGGTTATCAGGATGAGATAGATTTCTACGAAGACCTGCCGATACCCTTCCTTTGTGTGGCGACCGACCTTGTCACAGGTACCGCAAAGATCTGGACTAAGGGCAAGCTCACGACAGCCTTGAGGTCGACAATGTCCATTCCCGGGTTGTTCACCCCTGTCAAATCTGGAGGAATGGTCCTCGTCGACGGTGGAATGCGCAACAACTATCCGACCGACCTCGCGAAGAAGTGCGGAGCCGACATAATAATAGGCGTCAACCTGTCCAGCGGCTACAAGAGCTATTCGGAGATCAACAATATCGGCGACATTATCGGCACCAGCATCGACATGATGGGGCGTACATCTTTCGAGAACAACATAGACATCTCTGATGTTACCATAACCCCTGATCTCCATGAGTATGACATGATGAGTTTCAGTAAAGAGAGCATCGATGTCATTATCGGCAGGGGATACGATGCTGCGGTTGCAGTCGCTCCAAAGCTGGACTCCCTGAAAAGGATCATCGGCAATTCCATGAAGATCCTCCAGAACCACCCGGCCGAGGACATCCGGAATATCAAGGTGTTTCTCTCCGGTGTTGAGGTTGCTGGTGTCAGTGACAAGGAAAGCGCTTATCTTCAGAATAAGATAAAGATGAGTCCGACAGTTCCTGTGGGAAGTGAGGAGATCGAAGATGCGGTTGCGACCATCTTTGGAACCAATGCTTTTGACTACGTCAACTACGAGCTCCTAGGAAACGAAGAACCTTATCGTTTGAGGTTCAATTGTAAGAAAGGGCCGATCAACAAGCTTGGTGTAGGCGGACGTTTCGACACTGAAGAGGTTGTCTCTGTGCTGGTCAATGTGGGACTGGGAGTCCAGAAACTTCAGGGAGCGTCCCTGGACTTTACCGGTAAGGTTGGCACCAATCCGGCTGCCAGTCTGGTCTATTCCTATGTGGCTCCTCGCGGTATGACCGTCAACGCAGCTACGGGCATCCGCTACACCGATCGCAACACTTTCAGCATCGGGGACAACAACTTCAGGATCAATTTCTTCAACTGGAGGCAGGAAGTGTATGTCTCCAACATAAAGTGGTCACAGTTCTTCGTGAAGGCCGGAGTCAGGAACGATTTCTACAACATCGGTTCTGTCATGGCCGAGCAGGCTGCCGGACTTTATGATGTCAATTCCTTGAAGAACAACTACCTTTCACTATTCCTGGATGGGCGGAATGACAACATGGATGATGGCTATGTCCCCACACGCGGCCACTCCGTCGGGATCAGATATTCATGGTTGTTCGGAGCCTTCCCGGTGAGGTTCAACGACCTCCATGCTGTAAGTTTCGATGCAAAGAGGGTGTTCGGAGGTGACGAAGTGGCTTTCATCCCTTCCATCAACATCAGGGCCTTGCTTGGCGATGAGGCTCCGGTGCCTTTTACCAACACCATGGGTGGAAGTCTCGCCGGAAGGTATCTGGAACAGCAGATGCCCTTTATCGGAATCAACAATGCGGCTGCCATGGGACGTACCCTTGGAATCGCCAGGGCTGACCTGAGAATAAAGGCAAGCAGGAACAATTACCTGACCGCAATCTACAACTACGCGGTCTCCGCACAGAGCTTCAAGGAAGCTTTTAAATGGCATGTGCTTGACTACCATGGTTTCGGTCTACAGTACACCTACAATTCCATCGTAGGACCGCTGTCGTTCAATGTCCATTGGTCGGACTATACCGATAAGGTGGGTGCTTATGTAAGCCTGGGATTTGATTTCTAGCCATGGAGGAATATTCAAAAGTCCTTGACCGCCTTCAGGCCCAGTGCTCCAAGAGGGAGTACTGCAGTTCCGATGTTTACAGGAAGGCCTTGAAAGCCTTCGATGGAGACAGGGAGATGGCAGGCAAGATACTACACTCCCTTCAGGATGACAAGTTCGTGGATGACGCTCGTTATGCCGCGGCTTTTGCAAGGGAAAAGGCACGGCTTTCAGGCTGGGGACCGGCGAAGATTACCTACATGCTTGCCGGAAAAGGCATTCCACGGCAGGTTGTTGTCGAAGCTCTCAAGGAAATAGATCCGGAAGAGGCAGACAGGAAGATGCGTCTGGTGCTGGAGACAAAGTACAAGGTTCTGGCCGGTGACCCGCAAGAGAAGTTCAAACTCCTCAAGTTCGGCCTGACCCGAGGATACGACTATGACAAGATAGCTCCGATAGTGGATGATATTTTGAAGAAGAATAGCTAAATTTGCGACCTCATAATTCTTTTTTTGAAAATGAAAGCAATCGTCAAGACAGATTTCAACCTTCCCGGACAGGTTGGTAAGTACGTGGGGAAAGTCCGCGATGTTTATGACATTGACGGCAAGTACCTTGTCATGGTAGTTTCCGACAGGATCTCCGCCTTCGATGTGGTGCTACCTGAAGGCATTCCCTATAAGGGACAGGTGTTGAACAGGATTGCTGCCAAGTTCCTGGATGCCACTTCCGACATTCTGCCCAATTGGAAGGTGGCAGTCCCTGATCCTTGCGTGACAATCGGCCACAAATGCGAGCCGTTCAAGGTTGAGATGGTCATCAGAGGTTATCTGGCAGGCCATGCATGGAGAGAATACAAGGCTGGAAAACGGACCCTGTGTGGAGTAGCCCTTCCAGACGGAATGGTTGAAAACCAGAAATTCCCCGAGCCGATCATCACTCCTACGTCAAAGGCCTTGGAAGGTCATGACGAGGACATCACCAAGGAAGAAATCATAGCCAGCGGACTCGTCGGGAAGGAAGATTATGAGAAGCTTGAGCAATACACCCGAGCCATCTTCCAGCGTGGTACAGAGATCGCTGCCAAGCAGGGGCTTATCCTGGTCGACACGAAATACGAATTCGGAAAGAAGGATGGTGTGATCTATCTCATGGATGAGGTCCATACCCCTGATTCTTCCAGGTATTTCTATTCCGAAGGCTATGAGGAGAGACTTGCCCGTGGTGAACGCCAGAGGCAGCTTTCCAAGGAGTTTGTCCGTGAATGGCTCATGGCCAATGGATTCCAGGGGCAGGAAGGCCAGAAGGTCCCCGAAATGACACCAGAAGTTGTGTCAGGCATTACAGACCGTTATATCGAACTCTATGAGCACATTACGGGAGACCGTTTCGTGAGGAGTGAGTATTCAGAGGCCTCGATTGAAAAGAATATACTCGACTGTCTTGAAAAACTCGGATAATCCCACGCCCAAAGGGCGGAGACATTCGAAAGGATGGCTATGGAGGCTGCTGCTGATAAAGATTCCGGCAGCCTTCATCATTCTTACTGTCCTCTGGGTACTGGTCCTTAAATGGTGCCCGGTCCTGGTTACTCCTCTTATGATCCAAAGATCGATAGAGTTCAGGTCAGACGACACTTTTTCAACCCACCATAAATGGGTCCCGTATCAGAAGATCAGCCCTGAGATGGCTCGTGCCGTCATTGCTTCCGAAGACAATCTTTTCGTCAAACACGACGGGTTCGACAGGAAGGCGATACAGCAGGCAAGGGAGGAGGTCAGGAGCGGGAAGCGAAAGCAGATGCGAGGCGCAAGTACGATATCGCAGCAGACTGCAAAGAATGTTTTCCTAGTTCCAAGCCGGTCGTATGTCAGGAAGGGATTTGAAGCTTACTTCACCTTCCTCATAGAGAATATCTGGGGAAAGGAAAGGATCCTGGAAGTCTACCTTAACGTGATTGAGACAGGAAAGGGACTATATGGGGTTGAGGCTGCGGCAGAACATTGTTTCAAAACAACTGCCGCCGATCTCACCAGGCGCCAGAGCTGCCTTATCGCCGCCTGTCTCCCGAACCCTTTGAAGAGGAATGCAGGGAAGCCTTCATCGTATGTCAGTTCAAGGGCGGGGCAGATTGCGGCCCTTGAACCCAAACTCTCTTATCCTGATTGGATCTACCATAAGAAATAATTATATTTACAAATTGCTGAACCATAGTTAATCATATGATGAAGATACTTGTTACAGGAGCCGCCGGATTCATCGGATCCAATCTCTTCGGCCGTCTGGCATCGAGAGGTGATGAAGTGGTTGGCCTTGACAACATAAATGACTATTATGACACTCGTCTCAAATTTGGCCGTCTTGCCTTGAACTGGTTCGAAGGACCTTTCCAGGATCGCTGTCTCAAGAATAGCATGACATGGCCATCTTGCCGGTTCATAAAAGGAGATATCTGTGACAAGTCACTGGTAGATGAACTGTTCGGGAAGGAGCAATTCGACGTGGTGGTCAACCTGGCGGCCCAGGCTGGGGTCAGATATTCCATAACCAATCCCTATGCCTATCTTCATAGTAACCTTGAAGGATTCCTGAATATCCTGGAGGCCTGCCGCAACAACTCGGTCAAGCATCTGGTCTTCGCTTCGTCAAGTTCAGTCTACGGCCTGAACACGAAGGTTCCTTTCAGTGAAGAAGACAAGGCTGACAGCCCCGTCAGCCTGTACGGGGCGACCAAGAAATCGAATGAACTGATGGCCCATTCCTATTCGAAGCTTTACGGAATACCTTCTACCGGTCTTCGTTTCTTCACTGTCTATGGGCCTTGGGGACGTCCTGACATGAGCCCGATGCTCTTTGCAACAGCCATTTCCAAAGGAGAACCGATCAAGGTGTTCAATGGAGGTGACATGATCAGGGACTTTACTTATGTGGATGACATAGTCGAAGGAACCGTCCGCGTAATTGACAACCCTCCTGCCTGTCATCCTGAGCGTAGCGAAGGATCTGTTCCCTTCAGGGTATACAACATCGGTTGTTCCCATCCTGTTAAACTGATGGACTTCATTAGCGAGATCGAAAGCGCCCTGGGCGTCGAGGCCGTCAAGGAATATCTTCCCATGCAGCCGGGGGATGTCTATCAGACCTATGCCGACTGCAGCAAGCTGGAAAAAGAACTCGGCTACCACCCTTCAACCACCCTGCATGATGGTATCGGTAAGTTCATCGAATGGTTCAAGTCAGAAAAGAATCCACTGAGATGAAGTTGTCCATAATCATCCCGATGTACAATGCCGGCGGGTTCATAGGAACCTGTCTCAGGTCTTGCATGAGCCAGGACCTGTCCCGTGATGAGTATGAGGTCATCGTAGTGAATGACGGAAGTACCGATGACGGCCCTGCCGTGGTCCGTGGGATGATCGAGTCGAACGGATGGGACAATGTCAGGGTAGTGGACAGGGAAAACGGCGGCTTGAGCGCAGCCAGGAACACTGGCTTCGGAGAAGCATCCGGGGAATACATCTGGTTTGTCGATGCAGATGACTGGATACAGGATAACTGCCTTGGGAGGTTGCTGGAGAAGGTCGAAGGACAGGATGTCCTGGTGCTGGGCGCGGTGGATTATTGCCGCCATGAAGGGACAATGCAGAAAGGAGATGTTTTCAGCTATCCTGAAGAAGTCTCCAGAAGCGGGCCTGAGCATCTCATGGCAATGAGCGAACGTCTCAAGATGTGTGTCCCGTTCTCGATCTTAAACCGTAAATTTCTGCTTGACAATGGATTGCGCTTCGTTCCGGGACTGATCCATGAAGATGCAGAGTTTATGCCGAGGGCTATCTGCATTGCCAAGACCGTCCATGTCACGACAATGACTCCTTATTGCCGCCTGGTAAGGCAAGGGTCGCTGTCCAGGGACTACAATCCTGCCCGTGTAAATGCCCTTCTGGAGGTGGCATCCAGACTCCATTCCTTCACCGGATCAGGGAAGGTCGGTGAAGAACAGCTTCCATCAATGAACAGCATTATTTCTAACGTCCTTAACCAGTCGTTCAAATTGGTGAAAGCCTTCTCTGTTCATGACGCTGGGCTTGAAAGACGTTTCTCCGAAGAGTTCCGTTCGATGGGATGGACGCGGAAGACATTCCTGAAGGCCAAGGAATTCAAGTACAGGCTCGAAGGTGCTCTGATTTCCATCTTCCCCAAGCACCCTGTCAAGGTCTATTCCCTGCTGGCCAGATTCCGTTAGGGGAGGGGCGAAACGCTCTTTGGCTTGATTTTGGCAGAAATATGTTTTGGCAAAGTTTGAACAGAAACATTCAATCATATTCAGTTATGAAGAAAATCCTTACAACGCTCCTTGCTGCATCGATGATGCTTGCCGGGACTTCTGTCTTCGCACAGAACTTGGCTGTCGAGGCCGGTTTCGGTCTTAGTTCTACAAGATTCAATTATACCCTGGGTAGCACTACCGCCGACCTTTATGGCGGAACCCTTGGCCTTTCTTATGAGATCCCTGTCGTAGAAGGAACAATCGGTTTTGCTCCCGGTATCCAGGTGGGTTATTTTACAGGCGGAGATGTCAACTTGCCTTTCAATTTAGGGAAGGCCTCTTTCAATGAGTCATATCTGGCAGTTCCGCTAGATCTCAACCTTCATCTTCCCATAAGTGAAGACATGAAGTTCCTGATTGTCGCTGGTCCCACGCTTGACCTTGGACTGACATCACGTGCAAAGCTGAAGGATACAAGTGCTGAATATGACATTTATGACGGTGCCCTTGGGGATATGACCAAGTACAACCGTTTCGATGTCCTCATCGGCGGCGGTCTTGGATTGGACGTCATGGATGCGGTCCGTTTTACAGTAAGGTACGATTACGGTTTGATAAACCGCAATGGCGGAAACCTTACCAGCGGATTCCTCAAGGTTCATCGCAGCCAGTTGAAACTCGGCGTCGGATTCCTCTTCTAGATCATTCGCTGCGCTCAGGGTGACAAGTTGTCATTCTGAAAGATAGTGAAGAATCTGGTATTGTATTTGTCTCTGATTATCGCTAAATTTGTAGGATAATCAGAGACAATTCTTTTTATGGCAATATCAGGATTACTTAAGAAAGTTTTCGGTTCCAAGTCCGATCGGGACATGAAACTCGTCAAACCAGTCTTGGACAAGGTGCTTGCCGCCTATCCATCCATCGACAAGCTTTCAAATGACGAACTCAGGGCCCGCTCAGCGGAACTGAAGGCTAAGCTTCGCGAGTGCGAGGCACCTTTCGAGAAGAGGATAGAGGAGATAAAGGCAAAGCTTGAGGAAGATATCCCGGTTTCCGAGAAGGAAGCCCTTGCAACTGAATCCGACAAGCTGGTCAAGGAAGAGGACGAGCAGATCGAGAAGGTCCTCGAAGAGATCCTCCCAGAGGCTTTCGCTATCATGAAATCGACGGCAAGGCGCTTCAAGGAGAACGAGACGATTGAGGTGACTGCCACCCAGATGGACAAGGACCTCAGTATCAACCACGATTTCGTTACTATCGACGGAGACAAGGCCATATACTACAACCACTGGGTTGCCGGGGGTAACGAAATCACCTGGGACATGGTCCACTACGACGTGCAGCTCATCGGCGGTATCGTCCTCAACGGAGGAGTCAAGTCAAACAAGGAGCAGATGGGAAGCATCGCTGAAATGGCTACAGGAGAGGGAAAGACCCTTGTCGCGACCCTGCCTGTATTCCTGAATGCCCTGGCCGGCAAAGGAGTCCATGTGGTTACCGTCAACGACTATCTCTCCAAGCGAGATTCTGAGTGGATGGGACCTCTCTACATGTTCCACGGACTTTCCGTTGACTGTATAGACAAGCACGAGCCGAACAGCGACGCACGAAAGAGGGCATACAACTGCGATATCACCTTCGGTACCAACAACGAGTTCGGTTTTGACTACCTACGTGACAACATGGCTGTGCACATGCATGATCTCGTGCAGCGCAAGCATCATTATGCAATTGTCGACGAGGTCGACTCCGTCCTCATTGATGACGCCCGTACCCCTCTGATCATCTCAGGTCCGGTTGCGAAGGCTGAGGACGATGAGCAGTACATGGAGTTCAGACCCTATGTCGAAAACCTCTACCAGAAGCAGCGCAACCTTGTTAACCAGGTTCTAAATGAAGCCAAGAAGGCGATCGCCGCCGGTAAGATGGACGAGGGAGGTATGCTCCTTTACAGGGCATACAAAGGTCTTCCGAAATACCAGCCCCTTATCAAGTTCCTTAGCGAGCAGGGAATGAAGGCCCTCATGCAGAAGGCGGAGAACTTCTACATGCAGGACAACGAGAGCCAGATGCACATCGTGACCGACGAACTCTATTTCGTTATCAGCGAGCAGCAGCACTCCGTGGACATGACGGACAAGGGACATGATGCCCTTGCCAATGCGGTATCCGATCCGGATTTCTTCGTCCTTCCCGACATGGGCAGCAAGATCGCCGACATCAAGAAGAATGAGGATCTTACTCCCGAACAGAAGCAGGAAGAGCAGGACAAGCTCATGGAGGAATATTCCCTCAAGAGTGAGAGGGTCCACACGATGATACAGCTCCTCAAGGCTTATGCCATGTTCCAGAAGGATGTGGACTACATCGTCATTGACAACAAGGTTAAGATCGTCGACGAGCAGACAGGCCGTATCATGGAAGGCCGCCGTTGGAGCGACGGACTCCACCAGGCAGTCGAGGCGAAGGAGAACGTGAAGGTCGAGGCTGCTACCCAGACCTTCGCTACCATCACCCTCCAGAACTATTTCAGGATGTATCACAAACTTGCCGGTATGACCGGTACCGCTGAGACTGAGGCGGGCGAGTTCTGGTCCATCTACAAGCTCGATGTGGTCGTTATCCCTACCAACCGCCCCGTAATCAGGGACGACCAGGACGACCTCATTTACAAGACCAAGAAGGCCAAATACATGGCCGTTATCAACAAGGTCCAGGAACTGACTGAAAAGGGGAGACCGGTCCTTGTGGGTACTACTGATGTCGAGACTTCAGAGCTCCTCAGCCGTATGCTGCGCATGAGGGGTATCAGGCACAATGTCCTGAATGCCAAGGAGCATGCCCGGGAGGCCGAGATCGTCGCCCAGGCAGGACAGTCGAGTACGGTCACTATCGCTACCAACATGGCAGGCCGTGGAACCGATATCAAGCTGTCACCGGAGGTCAAGGCTGCCGGCGGACTTGCAATCATCGGCACCGAGAGACATGACAGCCGCCGCGTCGACCGCCAGCTCAGGGGTCGTGCCGGACGTCAGGGAGACCCGGGTTCTTCTGAATTCTATGTCTCTCTGGAGGACAAGCTTATGCGACTATTCGGCTCAGAAAGGATAGCCGGAGTAGTAGACAAGCTTGGCATGCAGGATGACGAGGCCCTCGTCAACGGGATGCTTTCGAAGTCCATAGAGAATGCCCAGAAGAAGGTCGAAGAGAACAACTTCGGTGTCCGTAAGAGACTTCTTGAATATGACGACGTGATGAACTACCAGCGCGAAGCTGTGTACGCCCGCCGTCGTAATGCACTTTCCGGTGAAAGGATCGAGATCGATGTCCAGAACATGATGATCGATTCAGCTTCCCTTATTGCCGGCCGGGCAGAGGGGATGTCCTACCAGGCCTTCGAGGAATATGTGATGGGACAGCTATCCATCGATCTTGGTTTCGACGAAGCCTTCTATACCAACGCCAAGCCGGATGACCTTTCCGACGCCCTCTGCAAGCACATGCAGGAGGTCTATGAGCGCAGGATGAACACCCTCGCCGAGAAAGTCTATCCATTCCTCAAGCAGATCTTTGAGAAGCAGGGAAGCATGTACCAGAACATCGCCATACCGATCTCTGACGGCCGAAAGATGCTGACACTCAGCGTAAATCTCGAAAAAGCCTACAACACTCAGGGAAAGGAGATAGCGAAGGCTCTAAGCAAGACCATCATCCTCTACCAGATTGATGAGCATTGGAAACAGCATTTGCGCGAGATGGACGATCTCCGTACCAGCGTACAGAATGCCGCCTATGAGCAGAAAGATCCCCTCGTGGTGTACAAGCTCGAGAGTTATAACCTCTTCGCCTCGATGCTCGAGGATCTCAACAAGGATGTGCTTTCTTTCTTGCTCAGGGCGTTCGTGCCGCTGCGTGACGACAGCGAGGCCCGTCCTGCCCAGGCTCCTCGCCGCAGGACCGACATGAGCCAGATGCAGACCCGCCGCAATGATCTCACCACCAATGGCGAACAGAAGGCCAATGCTCCTGTCCATGTTGACAAGAAGGTCGGCAGGAACGATCCTTGTCCTTGCGGCTCGGGTAAGAAGTATAAGAACTGCCATGGAGCAGGTCTGGTTTAACAGTGATAATCAATAATAACAAAAGATAAAGAATATGGCATCAAGTTTTGACAGGTCTGGAGAATCCGTCGGTGTGAACGATATCAGCAGGATTTCTGCCGGTTCAGTTATCAAGGGAGAAATCACATCTCCGAATGACATCCGTATCGATGGTAGTTTCGAGGGCAAGATCGTCTCACAGGCCAAGGTGGTCGTGGGCGAGAAGGCGGTCATCAAGGGTGACATCGTCTGCAGCAACTGTGATTTCTGGGGTAGGATCAATGGCAATTTCTATGTCAAGGACACTCTTTCCCTGAAAGCTACCTGCGTAGTTTCAGGTGACCTGCACATCCGCAGGCTCCAGGTTGATCTGGACGCTACTTTCAACGGCAATTGCAAGATGATCTCCGAGGAGGAGTTCAGCCAGCTTACCACCGGCGAGCGTCCTGCCATGTACGATGTGCCGGAGCCGGAGGAAGAGGTTGATGAGTACAAGGTAGGAAACAATCCTTCTCCTTTTGCAGTACCTGCATCAGACGAGATTCCCGAGGCATAACCTGTCCTTGTGGCTTGAATATACGGAAAAAGAACAGCGATGAGCTGTTCTTTTTCGTTTGAGCGAGATACGAGTCTCGAACTCGCGACCTTCGGCTTGGGAAGCCAACGCTCTACCAACTGAGCTAATCTCGCTTAAGGAGAAAAAGGCGCAGATTCAACTGCGCCTTTTTGTGATCCCCACAGGATTCAAACCTGTAACCTTCTGATCCGTAGTCAGATGCTCTATTCAGTTGAGCTAGGGGACCAAAACCTTTATTCAGCGGACTTTTCCTCGTTCTTGGGGGCGGAGTACTTGCGCTCCTTGATCCTTGCCTTCTTACCGGAGAGTGCACGCAGGTAGAAAATCCTGGCCCTGCGGACCTTACCGGCCTTGTTCAGTTCGATCTTCTCAATGAACGGGGACTGGAAGGGGAAAATCCTCTCGACGCCGATTCCACCTGAAACCTTGCGGACGGTGAATGTCCTGGTGGTAGGGGTTGCACCTCTTTCCTGGATGACGACGCCCCTGAAGTTCTGGAGCCTTTCCTTATCTCCTTCCTTGATCCTATAGGTAACGGTGATGGTGTCACCGGCCTTGAATTTCGGATACTCAGCAACTTTCTCGTTAGCGAAAGACTGCTCTACAACTTTCATTAAATCCATCTCTCAATACTTTTAACGCAACATTACGCACATCTGATAACGACCCGCAAGAGGTTGCTTTTGATTTTCGGACTGCAAAAGTACGAATTGTTTTGACAATCACAAAACTTTTTGGAGGAATATTTAAAAAATATCCTTGATCTTGTCGAATACGGCCTTGTCATCCCTGGACGGATCCGGGGTGAATGACCGGCTGGCCCTCATTTCCTGGATTGCCGCCTTCTCGTCGCTAGAGAGTTTCTTGGGAATCCAGACGAGTATCTTCACGTACATGTCTCCTGTGCCGCTGCCGTAGCCGCTGACAGATGGAAGGCCCTTGCCACGGAGTTTGATGACGGCTCCGGACTGGGTCCCTGCATCGACCTTGACCTTATAGCTTCCATCGAGGCATGGAACTGCGATCTCCGTTCCAAGGATGGCATCGGTCACGGAAATCATCGTGGAATAAAACAAGTTGTTGCCGTCGCGCTTGAGATTGGAATGGGGAACTTCCTCGATGATGACCAGAAGGTCACCGTTGACCCCGTTGTGTGGGGCTGCATGTCCTTCTCCACGCAGTGTCAGCTGCATTCCGTCTTCCACTCCTGCAGGAATCTTGACCTTTACTGTCTCCTTCCTCCTGACGAGTCCGGTTCCTCCGCAGGTGCGGCAGGGATTGGTTATGACCTTGCCTTCTCCTCCGCATTGCGGGCAGGTGGAATAAGTCATTGTCCTTCCGAAGAGGGAACTTGTCACATGCTGTACCTGGCCTGAACCCTTGCAGTTAGGGCAGGTTTTAACATCTGATGCATTCCTGGTGCCGCGTCCTCCGCAGTCAGGGCAAGGACGGTTCCTCTCTATGGTGATTTCCTTTTCTACACCTTGGGCTATCTCCTCAAGGGAAAGGCGTACCCTTGTGCGGATGTCACGTCCTTTGTAGACTCTTGTCTGGGTCCTGGCTGATCCGCCGTTTCCGAATCCGAAACCGCTGAATCCTCCGCCGAAACCTCCGAAACTACCTCCAAAGAGATCCCTGAGGATGTCTTCCAGGTTGCCGAAACCTCCACTGAAGTCAGGAGCACCCTGGCTGTCGACTCCTGCAAAGCCGAACTGGTCGTACTTGGCCTTCTTGTCAGGATCACTCAGGACTGAATAGGCTTCCGAAGCCTCCTTGAATTTTTCTTCTGCTGTCTTCTTTTCGGCATCAGTTCCTTCGACCCAACGGTCAGGATGCCATTTCATGGCAGCCTTCCTGTAGGCCATCTTTATTTCGTCGGCAGTCGCCGTCCTGGCGATTCCCAATACTTCGTAGTAATCTCTTCTTTCAGCCATTTCAGTCGATCTCCTATATTCCCACCACTACTTTGGCGTAGCGGATGACCTTGCCGGAAAGGGTGTAGCCGTTCTGGACGACATCGAAGACCAGGCCCTTCTTTCCTTCTTCAGGGACGGGAACCTGGGCCACTGCTTCATGGAAGTCGGTGTCGAATTTCTCGTCCTTTGCCTTTATCTGCTCGAGGCCCTTCGTCTTCAGGTAGCCCATCAGCTTGCTGTAGATAAGCTCAGTGCCTTCCAAGGCAACTTTGTCATCAGCATCCGAAAGCATCTTCATGGCCCTTTCACAGTCATCCAGGATCGGCAGCAGCCCTTTGATGGTCTCTGCTGAAGCTGAACTGACAAGCTCAAGCTTGGCCTCGGCGGAATGGCGGCGGAAATTCTCGAAATCGGCCATCAGGCGGATGTAATCATCCTTTTCCTTGGCCACGTTCGCCTTAAGCTCTTCGTTTTCTTTCTGGAGTTCGGCGATCCTCTCTTCCAAACCTTTTTCTGCCTTTTCTTCCTCTGCCTTCGGGGCTTCCTCAGCCTTGACTTCCTTTTCGACCTTTGCTTCTTCGTTGATATTCTTGTTCTTTTTGCTCATAGTCTTGCCTTCTTTTCTTAGTTGGACGCTGCAAAGATATCAAATTATCTGCCAATAAGGAATTGCTGACAGAATGTCAGAGGCTGCGGTTGTTGTGCCAAGGAATTGTTTTTTTGATCTGAAAGCATTATTTTTATTGATTGAATAAAACAATAGCCATGTCATCTTTCATCAACGACGATTTCATGCTTTCATGCAAGACAGCCAGTGATCTTTTCCACGGTTCCGCTGAGGATATGCCAATTATTGACTACCACTGCCATCTGGATCCCCGTCAGATAGCCGAGAACATACAGTTCAAGGACATCACCCAGCTATGGATCATAGACGGCAAGTCTGGCGACCATTACAAGTGGAGAGCCATGAGGGCGAACGGAGTTGATGAAAAATATATCACCGGAGGAGGCGCATCTTCGTGGGAAACCTTCAGCAAATGGGCTGAGACCATGCCGTATCTTATGAGGAATCCTCTTTATCACTGGTCCCACCTTGAACTTAAAAGGGTGTTCGGGATCGACAAGATCCTCTGCCCCAAGACTGCTCGTGACATATTCGAAGAATGTAACGAAAAGCTCGCTACGGAGGAGTTCCGTGGCCAGGCCCTTATCCGGAGATTCAATGTAGAGACAGTCTGTACCACAGACGATCCTGCAGATGATCTCAAGTGGCACAAGAAGATAGCTGACAACCCGTTCGGTACCAAGGTCCTTCCGGCCTGGAGACCGGACAAGGCCATGGCCATCGAGAATCCGGTTACCTACAGGAAATACATCGAAAAACTGGGGAAGTCCGTGGGAAAGGAGATCCGTACCTACAACGACCTTATGGATGTCCTGCAGAAACGTCATGATTTCTTCGCTTCGATGGGCTGCAAACTTTCAGACCATGGTTTCGACACTTTCTATGCCGATGACTACAAGCGGCTGGAGATCAGATACATATTCAGGAAAGTCCTGTATGGGAGGACTCCTACTTATTCGGAGGTGCGGAAGTTCCGCAGTGCTTTCCTCCACGACCAGGCCGTTATGGATGCCAAGGCTGGTTGGGTGCAGCAGTACCATGTCGGTGTGATCCGCAACAACAACTCGAAGATGTTTGCCCAGGCCGGTCCTGACACCGGGTACGATTCCATCCTCGACACCGAGATGGCTGTAGGGGCCAATAAGTTCTTCGACCGGCTCTTTTCCGAGGACAACCTTGCAAAGACCATCCTCTACTGTCTCAATCCCAAGGACAACGACGTCATCATGACCACCGCCTACAATTTCAATGACGGGACAGTACCTGGCAAGATGCAGTTCGGTTCCGGCTGGTGGTTCCTTGACCAGGAGGTCGGAATGCGCCGCCAGATAGATTCGCTCTCCATGCTCGGTCTCCTCAGCCGTTTCGTGGGCATGCTGACGGATTCCAGAAGCTTCATCAGCTATCCCAGGCACGAATATTTCCGCCGCATCCTCTGCGATGTAATCGGTCGTGACGTGGAGAGTGGAAGGATCCCTGCCAGTGAAATGGAAGATGTCGCGAGGATGGTCCGCGACATCTCATACTTCAACGCAAAGAATTATTTCAATTTCTAGTCTTTCTTGACGAGATACTGCTCAGCGCGGTAGGTGAGTCCCATAAGGATGATTGAGATCAAGCATGCCGCGAGGAAGAGCACGAACACCGTGTCCAGGCCTGCGCTCTTCATCGTGAAACCGATGAGGATGTTGGCCAGGACTGCGGTACCGAGGACGTAGCCAAGGAACCCGGTGAGACCGGCGGCCGTGCCTGCCGCATTTTTCGGAGCGAGGTCCAGTGCCTGGACTCCGATCAGCATGACCGGACCATAGATGAAGAAGCCTATTGCGATAAGGCAGGCGATGATGACCGTGAGGTTGTCAAGGTTGCGCCAGTAGATGAATATAGCAACACCGACGAGGGCCATGAATATGATTGTAGGCAGGGCCCTGCGGCCATGGAAGACCTTGTCGCTGAGCCAGCCGCAGAACAGGGTTCCGGGAATGGCTGCAAACTCATATGCAAAATAAGCCCATCCGGTACTGGTCAAATCTATCCCCTTGTCAGTAAGGATCTTCGGCGCCCAGTCAAGACAGCCGTAACGGACCATGTAGACGAAGGCATTCGCAAAGGCGATGTACCAGAGAAGTTTGTTTGAAAGGACGGTCCTGAAGATCTCCTTGACTGAAAGGACCTCCTCGCTTTTCTCGGAATAATTATGGGCGGCATGCCCGGACCATTTCTCGATCGATGGGAGACCGCAGGACTGTGGCGTGTCCCTGATCAGGCACCAGGCCACTATAGCGATCAGGATTGCAACAGCTGCCGGGAAGACGAATGATCCGATGAGGAAATAATGGTCAGTGTGGGTACCGTAGAACCAGGACCCAAACCACATGGCTCCGTAGGTGGCCATGGGCCCGACAAGAGCTCCGCCAACGTTGTGAGCGCAGTTCCAGACCGACATCCAGGTGCCTCTTTCTTTGATTGAGAACCAATGGGTCATTACCCTTCCGCATGGGGGCCAGCCCATACCGTTGAACCATCCGACGAGGAAGTTCAGGAAAGACATCAGGGCGATTGCCCAGCCTTTATGCTCGATACCGAGCCATTGGACCGGTACGATCATGAATGCCATGGAGAGGGCGGCCATTACAAGGCCAAGAGGCAGGAACTTCCTTGCGTCACTCCTGTCGGAAATGCTGGCCATCAGGAACTTTGAGAATCCGTAGGCTATTGCGTTCATCGACAGGACGACAGCCAGCTCCTCTGTGTTGAAGCCTAGGGCCTCAAGGCCGGGAATGGCCATCGAGAAATTCTTTCGGACGATGTAAAAGCCGGCGTAGCCAATAAATATACCCAGGAACACCTGCCAGCGCAGTTTCTTGTAATGCGAATCGACCCCTGGGCCGGTCATTTCCTCTTTAAAGGGAGGTGGTGCAAGGAATGAACTCATAATGCAAATATAATCATTCTTGATATTTTTCGTATCTTTACACCGTTATGAAAGCTTTGGCCAATTACGACAAATACCAGAAATATTTCTCGGACGACCAGTTTTGGGGCAAGGTCAAGAAACTTGTCCGCAAAGCCGGTATCAAGATAGTCTACATAGCCCTTCTCCTTTACTATGTGATGAGGAATCCGGCAACCCCAAAGGCTGACAGGACAAAGATCCTGGGAGCCCTTGGCTACCTCCTTCTTCCTACTGACCTCATTCCGGATTTCCTTCCTGTAGCAGGCTACACCGATGATCTGGCTGCTCTCACCTGGGCATTGTATTCCGTGGCTAAGAACATCACGCCCGAGGTCAAGATCCAGGCCCGCCAGAAACTCGGCGAATGGTTCGAGGACTATGATGCACAGGAGCAATAAGAGCTTGCAAATCAATGCCGAGTTATCTCCAGATTGAAAACATCTCCAAATCCTATGGCCCGAAGGTTCTCTTCGAGCATATTGGTTTCAACATCAACGAAGGCGACAAGATAGCCCTTATCGCACCGAACGGCACCGGGAAGACAAGTCTGCTCCGCATCCTTGCGGGGAAAGACAGTTCTGACTCAGGCGGCAGGGTCCTGTTCCTCAAGGACATCAGGATTGCCTTCCTCGAGCAGGAGTATGAATATGACCCTGAGTCCACTGTCTGGGACCAGATCATCTCAGACAGCACAAAATGGACTGAACATCTTGACCCGGAACATCTTGCATCGTATGAACTCCGTATCCGGCAGTTGCTTGACTCTCTCGGAATGGTGGATCCGTCCAGCTTGATGAAGGATCTTTCTGGCGGGGAAGTCAAGAGGGTTGCCCTGGTGGTCATGCTGGCCTGTGATGCTGATTTCTATGTGATGGATGAGCCCACCAACCATCTTGACATCGATGCCATCGAATTCCTTGAGAATTATCTTTCCCATGCCAGATGCACCCTCCTGATGGTTACCCACGACCGTTATTTCCTGGACAGCGTGGCCAACATAGTGATGGAACTGGATCATGGCCAGGTGTACATCTACCGTGGAGACTACGAGAATTATCTGGAAAAGAGGCAGGAACGTATTGACAATTACAATGCGGAGACTGACAAGGTCAGGAATATCCTGCGACGTGAACTCGAGTGGATGCATGCAAGCCCATGTGCACGCTCCGGCAAGGCAAAGGCCAGGAAAAACGCCTTTTATGAACTGAAAGACAGGGCGGGGCAGGTCTACAGGACCAACCAGCTGAATCTGGATGAGATGGGACCGGCTACCCGGCTGGGCACCAAGATCATCAATTGCCGCAGTCTGGGAATTAGCATAGGAGGAAGGACCCTTGTCAAGGATTTTACCTACAATTTCCAGCGTTATGAAAGGGTAGGCTTTGTCGGAGGCAACGGTGCCGGAAAGACCACACTTATCAATGTGCTTACAGGGGCCGTCGGGTCAGGTTACCCGGTTGAGATAGAAGGTAATGTCGAGAGGGGAGAGTCCCTGAAAATCGGCTACTACCGTCAGGACGGGATGGATTTCGACGAGGACCAGACCGTGCTTGAGACAGTCAACGACACTCATTTGCTCGGGCGTTTCATGTTCCCTCATGACATGCTGAACAACAGGATCAGCAAGCTTTCAGGAGGGGAGAAACGCAGGCTCTACCTTCTCACCATACTGATGCGTCAGCCGAACCTCCTGGTCATGGACGAACCTACGAATGATCTGGACATCGTGACACTGAACGTGTTGGAGGAGTATCTCAAGGAGTTCAAGGGGACCCTTATCATCGTCTCGCATGACAGGCATTTCCTGGACAGGCTGGTGGACCATATATTTATTTTCCAGGAGGACGGGACCCTCAAGGATTTTGTCGGCAGCTACAGCCAGTACCGCGAATCTGTAGTCAGGGGCGGAAGGCAAGCCGCCGCTTTGCCGTCGGGCAAGGGTGCTGCCAAATCGACCATTTACCCGGCAAGGGCGCGAAGCGCAGGGAGCGATGGAAGCACCCCTACCGATGAAGCCTGTCCTGCCATCTCGAAGCCGCGGAAACTGTCCTACAAGGAGCAAAGGGAATTGGAACAGCTGGAGAAAGAGATTGAGTCATTGACGGCAGAGAAGGCCGGACTGGAAGCCCGGATGGACGGCGGACTTACCGACCACGAAGAACTCCAGCGAGTGTCAGCCCGTTTCTCTGAAGTCTCTCAATTGCTTGATACAGCCGAGACCAGATGGCTCGAGCTTTCTATTTGAAAAACTTATCTACTTCTTTCACTGCATGTGGCAGGGCGAAGACAACCACCCTGTCATAGGCCTCGATCTTGGTTGAACCTATTGCAATCTTCGATTCGCTTCCGCGGATGAGACCTCCGATCACTGAATCCTTTGGGAAGGAGAGGTCTTTCAGTGCACCTTTGGTGATGGCACTGCCGGGAGCTACCGTATATTCAAGAACCTCGGCATCGGTACCGCTCATGTATTTGACGAGCCTGGCCTTTCCGCTCAAGGTGAGTTTGAAAAGCCTTCCGGCGGTGATGAGCTTCTTGTTGATGACTGAGTCAACACCCATCTCTTCTGCCAGGTGGATATATTCGATGTTCTCAACTTCTGCAATCGTGCGCTCGACTCCGAACTTCTTTGCGACCACGCAGGCGAGGACATTGGCTTCATCCTTGCCGGTGAGCGCAAGGAAAGCGTCGAAATCCTTAATGCCCTCGTCGACGAGCAGTTCGGAATTGCGGCCGTCTCCGACCACGACTATCACGTTGTCATCCAGTTTCTCCGAAAGGACCATGGCCCTCTCCTTGTCTTTTTCCAGGATCTTCACCTGGCTGATTTTCTTGCTCAACCGGTCAGCTACAAGTTCCGCGATCTTCGAGCCTCCAAGGATCATCACCTTGTCGGTCTCAACCGTATTCTTCCCAAGGAATTTCATCAGGAACTGCATTCCTTCCCTGGTGGCAATTATGAACACCAGGTCGTGGTACATGAGTTTGGTGTCGAACTTGGGCATGATGGTCTGACCGCCGCGGGAAATGGCGATCACCCTGAACTGGAGTTCATCCTTGGTGGTGATAGCTGCGAACTCGGCAATCTTCATGTCCAGCAGGGGAGAATCCTCCTCGAGCTTGAACACTTCGACCTGAAGCCTTCCTCTGGCGAAATCCATGGATTCAGAGGAGGAGGAATGCTTGAGGAGTTCGAAGATCTCATCGGAGGCGAGCCTCTCGGGATAGAACATCAGTTCAATACCCATCTGCTTGAACAAGAGCTTGTTCTCAGGGGTAAGGAAGTCGTTGTCGTCAATCCTTGCAGTGACCTTTGCCGCCCCAAGGTTCTTTGCGAGAAGGGCGCTGACTATGTTCACGTCCTGCGGAACGAAGGGAACCACCGAAATGAACAGGTCGGCATGCTGTACTTCAGCCTCCCTCATGACTTTCAGTGATGAAGGAGGGCCTTCGACAGCGATCACGTCTGCAATCTCGGTGATGCTATGGAGCCTCTGGGCGCTGTCGTCTATAACCGTGATGTCATTGTCTTCCCGACTCAGCATCTTTGCCAGGTGGGATCCGACTTCACCGGCACCTTGGATGACGATCTTCATATCTTTTTCCTTAAGTATGCGAATATACCATTTCCTTTGCAAATTGCCAAAGGAACAATCCATTCAGGGAAGAGGGTCGGACCTTCCAATCCCTTGTGCGAGAGGATGTAATCCTTGACGGAGGCAACATCCGTACCAGCTCGCTTTTCCTTGAATTCCTTATGGGCAGCCGTAACCGACTTGAAATAATCCATTCTCCCGGAAAGAAGGTAGACAACCGCGGAAAGTCCGTCCAGGAACTTTCTCCACAAAATCGTCCCGGAGGCTTTCCTGCATGCCCTTGCCGCTGCCTTTTCCGGCGACATCCTCTTTGCAAAAGCCAATGAATAAGTTTTCGCAAGATTGTTGTCGAGCATGAGGAGGTCATTGCGGAAGTTCAGCTTCAATTTCCATGGCGAGTCGTTGGACAAGGTCCCTCCGCCTACATGCCATACCACGGATTGAGGAACAACCCAGATCTCGCGACCTTCCAACTGAAGCCTCCAGCAAAGGTCGATCTCTTCCATGTGGGCAAAGAACCTTTTGTCAAGTCCGCCCATCCGCGAGTAATCATCTTTCCTTATCATCAGACAGGCTCCAGTGGCCCAGAACACCTTTGCGGGCGTGTCGTATTGTCCGGAGTCTCTTTCCAGCCTCTTCATTACACGTCCTCGGCAGAACGGGTAACCGAACTTGTCCAGCATGCCTCCGGCCGCTCCGGCATATTCAAAACTGTCACGTTCCTGCCATGAATGAAGCTTCGGAGCGCAGGCTGCGCATTCCGGATGCGAGTCCATCCATGCGATTAGAGGCTCCAGCCATCCTGGTGCGACTTCAATGTCGGAGTTGATCAGCACGAAGTACTCCAGGTCCTGGGCTTCCGGCATTGTGCATATGGCCTTGAAAGCACGGTTGTATCCTCCGGTAAAGCCGAAATTCTCATCCAGACGGATCTGTGTGACCTGGGGAAACTCCTCTGTGAGCAATTCCATCGAACCGTCGGTCGAAGCGCTGTCAGCGACCATAACTTCCGCTCCGTCAGGCATCGAAGAGATTAGCCCGGGCAAGAAACGCTTTAAAAAATCCTTCGTGTTCCAGTTTAGTATGACGACTGCAGTTCTCATGACTGTGCAAACATAGGAAAAAAACTTGTCTTTGCCGAAAAACCATTTGACTTATAATGCGCAAATAGCCGACCCTGTTTGCGCATTATGACCCCTATGCCGTTTCTGAAAGGGTTAATTTTGTATTGCTTTTTAAGGTTTTGGGCAATTTGAATCAAACCACTGGACAATTATTACGAACCAATTTTTTAACACTCTTATTTATAAACTTTTTATCCACAAACCTATGTTTCACAAACATTCTTTGATCTTGACATTGTTCCTGTCAATGGTCACGTCGTTCGGTCTGTTTGCGCAGAACCGTACGGTGACCGGTGTGGTTAAGGATGCCAAGGGCGAGGCTCTTTCCGGAGTCGGCGTAATGGTTTCCGGTACAACGAGAGGAACTGTCACTGATCTTGACGGTACGTTTACACTTAGCGTTCCGTCCGGTGCGGTGGTACTCGATGTGTCATCGCTGGGTTATGTGTCGAGGAAGATCAATGTTTCTTCCGGACAGAGCACAGTTTCCATCGTTCTTGAGGAGGATGCTCTTTCTCTTACCGAGACAGTCGTCGTCGGTTACGGTTCCCAGAAGAAAGTGAACCTGACCGGAGCAGTCGAGGCTATCGGAGAAGAGACGTTCGAGGGACGTACAAGTGCCAACCTCACGCAGATGCTGGTCGGTGCTGTTCCTAACCTCAACATCACTCTGGGAGACGGTAAGCCTGGCCGTACCGCTGAATTCAACGTCCGTGGTACCGGTTCTGTCAATGGTGGCAGCGCACTTGTCCTTGTTGACGGCGTCGAGAGTGATCCTTCCATGGTCAACCCTGACGATATCGAGAGCGTTTCTGTTCTTAAGGATGCTGCATCTTCCGCAATCTACGGAGCCCGTGCTCCTTACGGAGTCGTCCTCATTACGACGAAGAGCGCTTCCCAGGGCAAACCGAAGGTTACCTACAACGGTAATTTCTCGCTTCAGAGGCCTGAGAACCTCCTTGACCTCGTGACCGATGGTTATGTGTGGGCCGAGCACTTCTACAAGGCTTACAACAACTACCAGCTTTCCAATCCTTCCGGAATCAACAAGACCCAGCAGTTCTCACTGGCATGGCTCGACGAGTACAAGCGCCGTCATGACAGCGGTAACTTCGGAACAGTCGTATCCGACGGTTCCATCGGTTCAAAGAACCGTTACGTCTATTATCCTGGTGATGTGGACTACTACGGCACTCTCTACAAGGACTGGGTTTTCAGCCACAGCCACAACCTTTCCGTTTCCGGAACGGAGGGCAAGTTCGACTACTACATGTCCGGTCGTTATTACTACTATGACGGACTCTTCGACAGCCCCAAGCAGACTGACCACTACAAGTCCTACAACACCCGTTTCAAGGCTGGTTATCAGGTGACTCCATGGCTCAAGATCATGGACAACATCGAGATGGCCTACAACAACTACTACAACCCTATGACCTATTCAGAGGGTTCCGGTGACATCTGGCGTAACATCTCCGATGAAGGTCACCCGTCATCTCCTATTCTCAATGAAGATGGCTCCCTGACCTATTCCGGTGTCTACACCGTCGGTGACCTTCTCTACGGTCAGAGCGGAAGAACCACGGTCAACGAAGTTGTCCGTAACACCGCTTCCTTCAACGCCAAATTCTTTGACAACAAGCTCCGTTTCAACGGTGACCTTACCTATAGGAAGAGCACTTATGACCTGAACATAAAGCAGGTCCGTTCCCAGTACTCAAAGGGTGTCGACAACAGCGGCGATCCTATCATGGAGACCATCTCCGGAACACAGAGCCAGATAGCTGAATATGCTGACGCTACCCGCTATCTTGCAACCAACATCTACGGTGAGTATGAGAACACCTTCGCCCAGAAGCATTACTTCAAGGCAATGGCAGGTTGGAACTACGAGCAGAGCCGCTACAAGAGGATCTATGAGCGTAATGACGACCTCCTTACTCCTGATGTCGAGAACGTCCAGCTTGCATTCGGTACCGACAACAAGGTGGTCAACTCCACTTGGAGGGCTTATGAATTCGGAGGTTTCTTCGGAAGACTCAATTATGCATTCGACAACCGTTATCTTCTTGAAATCAACGGCCGTTATGACGTTTCCTCCAGATTCCCCAAGAATCACCGCTGGGCTTTCTTCCCGTCAATCTCCCTTGGTTGGAGAGTGACCGAGGAGCCTTGGTGGAACGTTTCTCCTGAGGCTATCTCCCAGCTCAAGCTCCGTGCTTCCTACGGTTCCCTGGGTAATGCCAACGGACTTGGCAACTACCAGTACAAGCAGACTCTCAGCGTTTCCACTTCTGACTATATTCTCAATGGACTCAGGCAGCGTTACCTTTCTTCTCCTGCAGCCCTTCCCGAGGACCTGACCTGGGAGACCGCTACCACTTATGACGGTGGTATCGACTTCGGCTTCCTCAACGGCCGTCTCTCCGGATCCGCTGACTACTATGTCCGTAAGACCACCAACATGATCGTTGCCGGTCCTACCGTTCCTGACGTGTTCGGTGCTTCTTCTCCTAGAGGTAATTACGCCGACCTTTCCACCTACGGATTCGAGGTCAGCCTTACCTGGAAGGACAGCTTCGATCTCGGAGGCAAGCCTTTCGGCTACAGCGTCAGGGCTACCCTGTCCGACTACTATTCGATCATCGACAAGTACAACAACAAGCAGAAGACCCTGTCCAACTACGCCAACCAGTCCGAGCGTGGCAACTACTACGAGGGAATGCGTATCGGCGAACTCTGGGGCTTCGTTGTCAGCGGACTCTGGCAGGACCAGGCCGCTATCGATGCTGCCGAGGCTAATGCAAAGAAGGTCGGTCAGAGCTATTACAACCCCCTCGTGCCCTTCACAAGGGATTACAAGCAGCGTCTTGGAGACCCTATCTATGAAGACCTTGACGGTAACGGTTACATCAGCCGTGGTGGTAACACCGTCGACAATCCCGGCGACCGTAAGATCATCGGTAACGAAAATCCCCGTTACATGTACAGCTTCACCCTCAACGCTGATTGGAACAACTTCTGGTTTACCGCTTTCTTCCAGGGAGTCGGCAAACAGGATTGGTATCCTTCAAATGAAGGTTCATCTCTCTGGGGACAGTACAACCGTCCTTACAACTACCTGCCTAAGTGGCATCTTGGCAACTACTGGACCGAGGACAACACCAACGCCTACCTGCCCCGCTACTCCGGTTACAACCGTATTTTCTACCAGGGCGGTTACTATGCCAATACCCGTTACATGCAGGACGTTTCCTACATCCGTCTGAAGAACCTCCAGTTCGGTTACAACCTGCCTAAGAAGTGGCTCAAGAAGATCAACATCGATCAGATCGGAGTCTACTTCTCCGGCGAGAACGTCTGGACATGGTCTCCGATGTATAAGCTCACACGCGACATCAACGTTTCCAACATCGGAAACTCAGATCCTGACCTCAACACAGGACGTGGTGATGCTTACAACTATCCTATCATGAGCACTTTCTCACTCGGTGTCAACATTACCTTCTAAATGATGAATACGATGAAAAAGAGTATATTCACAGTTTTGGCTCTCGGAGCCGTGCTTGCCACCGGTTGCAACTTCGACGAGGATCCGAAATCCGAGGCGAGTGTTGACATGGTGTTCAGTTCCGAGGGAGGTCTCAAGACCTATGCTTACTCCTTCTACAACGTTCTTCCTACTCCGGATGACGTATCCCACAGGAACGCAACGTTGGATTATGGTCCGAAGAATTCCATCAGCGGAATGGAGGTCGGTGCCTATACCACTGAATCTTCCACCAGTTGGTCATGGACCGCTTTGAGGAACATCAACTTCTTCCTCGAGAACAACACTAACGAGAACGTACCTGAAGCTATACGCAATAATTACAATGGTATTGCACGTTTGTTCAGGGCCCGTTTCTATTTTGACAAACTTGTCCAGTACGGACCCGTTCCGTGGATCGACAAGGTGTTCAATTCTCCCGATGATCCTGATCTCTACAAGGCTCAGGACACCCGTGACGTGATCATCACCAAGATCATCGAGGACCTCGACTATGCCTACGCCAACATCACCACTTCCGGCAAGACCGAGAACTCCACACTTGTCAACAAGTGGGTTGCTCCGGCCTTCAAGTCCCGCGTCTGCCTGTTCGAGGCAGCCTGGAGGAAGTACCATGCCGGCGACCAGCTTGACATAGCCCGTACCGGATGTACCCAGTACTCTGCCAGCGACCTCTATAATATGGCTGCAGCAGCTGCCAAGGAAGTCATGGACAAGGGCCCTTACACGCTTCACACCGGAACTCCTTACACCGGCGGCGGCCGTGGTGCCTATCGCGACCTGTTCACCTCCATCGACACGCAGACCGATGAGGTGATCATGGGAATCGCCTGCGTTATCGGAATGAACAGCGGTGAGCACAACTGGTGGTGGAACTCATCGACCTACGGACCTCACCTTGGAATGAGCCGTAAGTTCGAGAAGACCTACCTGAACATAGACGGAACTCCTTACAATGAGTTCAATGCTGACGGCACCTACAAGACCTTCGAGCAGGACACCAAGGACCGTGACACCCGTCTGAACCAGACGATCCGTGCCTACGACTACACCAAGAAGAACACCACCGGACAGTATGTTCTTACTGCAGCCAACATCCAGGGCCATTCCACCACTGGATACGAGGTTACCAAGTTTGTCATGGACGATGTGGGTTACGACGATGCAGCCACGAATGACAACAACATTCCTATCCTGCGCTATGCTGAGGTCCTCCTCAACTATGCTGAGGCTAAGGCTGAACTTGGTACCCTTACCGATGCCGACTGGGCAATGACCATCGGAGCTCTCCGCTCCAGGGCCGGTATCACCGGAGGTACTGCAGCAACCGGTACTCTGACCACCCGTCCTACCGAGGCTGAGCCTTACATCGCAGCTTACTATCCTCCTATGGCAAACAACCCGGTCATGCTGGAAGTCATGCGTGAAAGGGAGATCGAGCTTGCCTACGAAGGCTTCCGTCTCCAGGACCTCAAGCGTTGGGGACTCTGCAACCTTTGGGTTGAGGATCCTTGGGAGGGAATCTTCGTTCCCGCCATCAACGCACCTGTCGACCTGAACGGTGATGGTGCTTATGATATCTATCTCTATGACACCGAGACTATTGGTGACACCCAGTATGCTCCTATCGGCGCATATTGCGGAACCGCCCGTTCCAATATGCTCAATGTCAAGCCTGTCAACGGTGGCTACCTCGTCTACTGGGGAATGCCTGGTCGTGACTGGCCTCAGAGGCAGTATCTCTATCCTATCCCTCAGACCGTGCTTGACCTCAAGCATTCTGAGTATGGCAACGGCCTCACCCAGAACCCTGGTTGGTAGTCTACCGTATTAATAGTCAAGGAGGCTGACTGGTAGGTCAGCCTCCTTTCTTTTTAAGGATACTTATTGCGTGAGCGCAAGGATTTTATTATTTTCGAAGAGTGAAATTGAATTACCGATACACCATTCCTTTCTTGGCGGAGTTTCTTATGCTTTGCCTGTTCATCGTGTCCTGCAGGAAAGAGGATCCTGTGATTGATCTTCCGGACCGTCCCGAGTACGAGGAAGTCGATCTTCAGAAGTATCCCAAGGCAGGGGAGGTTAAGATCATGAGCTTCAATGTCCGCTACGGGACTGCCAAGGAATCTAATTCCAGCAACAACTGGCAGTACAGGAAAGCGGCCTGCGTCTCGATGATCAAGGACCAGAAACCATCATGCATAGGCTTCCAGGAAGCAGTGTACGACATCCAGTTCAAGTACTTCCTCGAGGAATTGAAAGATGAATATGATGGCTTCGGTGTAGGCCGGGATGACGGCAAGGAGAAGGGGGAGTGCATGGGCATCCTTTACAGGAAGTCAGATATAAAAAAGATCGATGGAGGTACTTTCTGGCTTTCTCCAAAACCGGACACCCCCTCCAAAGCCGATGTCTGGGATGCGGCATGCTTCCGTAGTGCAACCTGGGGGATATTCGAAGTTATAGCAACAGGCAAGCGCTTCTGCTACATCAACACCCATCTGGACCACAAGGGCGCGAAGGCGAGGGAAGAGTCAATGAAACTGATAGAGGAGCGTTTCAAAAAGTACAATCCTGATGGCCTTCCGCAGTTCCTGTCTGCTGATTTCAATGCTTCTCCTTCCAGTAGCATATTCAAGAATCTCCCTCTGATGTTCAATTCCCGGGAACATGCTCCGACTGGGCATTCGGATCAGAACTCCACTTTCAATGGGTGGGGAGGCAGTACAGGATTGATCGACAATATCCTTTTCTCCAAGGCAACGACCGTCGAGTACCACACCGTCATAGAGCCTTACGAGAGCGTAGCTTATCTGTCGGATCATTATCCGATTTACGCAATTTTCTCGCTATAATCTGATTTCAGGAGTTTTGAAATGCTGGCAGCCGATCGATGATCGACTGCTTTTTTTGTGGATTATTTTGATTATTTCGCAAATTAGGTTATCTTGTACTCAAATTACGAAACGAACCACTTTGCATTATTAATAAGACTAGTGTCCAAAAATCATATTATAACACTTGTTTAATTAATCCACAAACCTATGTTTCACAAACATTCTTTGATCTTGACGCTGTTCCTGTCAGTGGTCACGTCGTTCGGTCTGTTTGCTCAGAACCGTACGGTGACCGGTGTCGTACGTGATGCCAAAGGCGAACCCCTAATGGGAGCCGGAGTCATGCTTGATGGCACGACACAGGGAACTGTCACAGATCTTAACGGAGCATTCAGTCTGTCTGTTCCGTCCGGAACTGTCGTCCTGGATGTATCATCTCTGGGTTATGCGAGCAAGAAGGTCAGTGTCCCTTCTACTCAGTCCCAGGTTGTAGTCATCCTTGAGGATGATGCCCTTTCACTCAATGAGACCGTGGTCGTCGGTTACGGTACTCAGAAGAAGATCAACATGACCGGTGCGGTCGAGGCCGTTTCCGGTGAGGAACTCGAAGGACGTCAGTCCGCCAACCTCACCCAGATGTTGGTCGGTGCTATTCCGAACCTCAACATCACACTGGCCGATGGTAAGCCTGGTCGTACCGCCGACTTCAATGTCCGTGGTACCGGCTCCATCAACGGTGGCAGCGCCCTCGTCCTCATTGACGGTGTTGAAGGAGACCCTTCAATGGTCAACCCTGACGATATCGAAAGTATCTCCGTCCTGAAGGACGCTGCATCTTCCGCTATCTACGGAGCACGTGCTCCTTACGGAGTTGTCCTTATCACCACCAAGAACGCAGCAGCAGGTAAGGCAAAGGTTTCATATTCAGGCAACTTCTCGATGCAGAGACCGGAGAATCTCCTCGACCTCGTTACTGATGGTTATGTCTGGGCAGATCACTTCTACACGGCTTACAACAATTACCAGCTCTCCAATCCTTCCGGAATCAACAAGACCCAGCAGTTCTCGCTGGCGTGGCTTGAGGAGTACAAGCGCCGTCATGAAACCGGCCAGTTCGGGCAGGTTATTTCCGACGGCTCGATCGGAACCAAGGGCCGTTACGTCTACTATCCTGAGAGTGTCGACTATATCGATGAACTCTACAAGGACTGGGTGTTCTCACAGAACCAGAACCTCTCTATCTCTGGAACTGACGGCAAGTTCGACTACTACATGTCAGGCCGTTTCTATACCTATGATGGATTGTTCAACAGCAATGTCCAGACCGATAAGTACAAGAGCTTCAACACCCGCTTCAAGGCCGGTTACCAGGTAACTCCCTGGTTGAAGATCATGGACAACGTCGAGATGGCTTACAACAACTACTACAACCCCAGGACGTTCTCCGAGGGATCAGGCGAAATCTGGAGATGTATTGCTGACGAAGGTCACCCTTCACAGCCTATCTACAACGAAGACGGAACCATCACTTACTCCGGTGTCTACACCGTCGGTGACCTCCTTCAGGGAAAGAGCGGTATGACCACCATCAACGAAGTAATGCGCAACACGGCTTCCTTCACTGCAAAGTTCTTTGAAAACAAGCTTCGTTTCAACGGTGACCTTACCTATAAGAAGACCACCTACGACCGCAATCTCCGTCAGGTCCGTACCCCTTATTCAAAGGGTGTTGATTCCAATGGTGATCCTCTGATTGAAACAATTGCAACTGCTCCTCAGACCAGGATGTACGAGTACCCTCGCAATACACGTTATATTGCTACCAACATTTACGGTGAGTACGAGAACACCTTCGCAGAGAAGCACTACTTTAAGGCTATGGTCGGTTGGAACTACGAGCAGAGCCAGAACAAGAGGATCGAGGTCTCCAATACCGACCTTCTTACGGAAGATGTCGAGAACATCAATCTCGCATTCGGAACTGATTCAAAGGCTATCAGTTCATCTTGGTCAGCCTACAAGTTCGGAGGTTTCTTCGGCAGGTTGAATTATGTCTTCGACAACCGTTACCTCCTCGAGATCAACGGCCGTTATGACGTCTCTTCACGTTTCCCCGCCAATCACCGCTGGGCATTCTTCCCTTCAATCTCCCTTGGTTGGAGGGTTACCGAGGAGCCTTGGTGGAACATCTCTCCTGAAGCTATCTCTCAGTTGAAGTTCCGTGTTTCCTATGGTTCTCTGGGTAATGCAAACGGACTGGGCAACTACCAGTACAAGCAGACTCTTGGTGTGTCCACTTCCAGCTACATCCTTGACGGAATCAAGCAGAGATACCTTTCTTCACCTGCTGCACTTCCTGAGGATCTGACCTGGGAGACTGCAACGACTTATGATGCTGGTGTTGACTTCGGTTTCCTCAACGGCCGTCTCTCTGGATCATTTGATTATTATCTCAGAAAGACCACCGACATGATTGTCGCCGGTCCTACCGTCCCTAATGTGTTTGGAGCATCTTCTCCTAGAGGCAACTATGCCGACCTCTCCACCTATGGTTTCGAGGCTTCGGTTACTTGGAAGGATCAGTTCGATCTTGGTGGCAAGCCGTTCAAGTACAGTGTCAGGGCTTCCTTGTCTGACTACTATTCAATCATCGACAAGTATAACAACGAGCAGAAGACCCTTTCTACTGATGCCAACCAGGCACTTGCCGGCAACTACTATGTCGGCATGAGGATGGGTGAACTCTGGGGATTTACCTCAAACGGACTCTGGCAGAGCCAGGCTGACATTGATGCCGCCGAAGCAAATGCAAAGAAGGCCGGCCAGTCCTATTTCAACCCCCTGATCCGTGCTACAAAGGACTACAAGACCCGTCTTGGAGACACCAAGTATGAAGACCTTAACGGTAACGGTTACATCGACCGTGGTCGCAACACCGTTGACGATCCGGGTGACCGTAAGATCATCGGTAACGAGGACCCCCGTTACATGTACAGCTTTACAATCAACCTTGATTGGAACAATATCTGGGTGACCGCCTTCTTCCAGGGAGTCGGCAAGCAGGATTGGTATCCTTCCAATGAGGCCTCGACAATGTGGGGACAGTACAACCGTCCTTACGGCTACCTGCCTAAGTGGCACATCGGCAACTACTGGACCGAGGACAACACCGACGCCTACCTGCCGCGCTACTCAGGTTACAACGACACCTTCTACAAGGGTACCTGGGCTGCCAACACCCGTTACCTGCAGAGTGTCGCCTACATCCGCCTGAAGAACCTCCAGGTTGGCTACAACCTTCCTAAGTCCATTGTCAGCAGGATCAACGCAGATCAGATCGGAATCTTCTTCTCCGGTGAGAATGTCTGGACATGGTCACCTCTGTACAAGCTCACAAGGGACATCAACGTCTCCAACATCGGAACTTCCGACGTCGACCTCAGCACCAGCCGAGGCGATGCCTACAACTACCCGATCATGAGCATCTTCTCACTTGGTCTTAACATTACCTTCTAAACGATGAAAGCGATGAAAAAGAGTTTATTCGCAATCCTGGCTTTCGGAGCATTGCTTGCAACCGCTTGCACCTTCGATGAGGAGCCCAAGTCCGATGCCAGCGTCAGTATGGTTTTCAGTTCTGAAGGAGGCTTGAAGACTTATGCATATTCCTTCTATAATGTTCTCCCGACGGATGACAATGCCGCGCATCGCGATGCAACATTGGACTACGGTGTGAAGCAGTCCATCAGCGGAATGGAGGTCGGTGCCTACACAGTCAACTCTTCCACCAGTTGGTCATGGACCGCGCTTAGGAACATCAATTTCTTCCTGGAGAACAACGTCAATGAAGAAGTTCCTGCGGCGATACGCAATAACTACAATGGTATTGCACGTCTCTTCAGGGCCCGTTTCTACTTTGACAAGCTCGTGACCTACGGACCTGTTCCGTGGATCGACAAGGTCTTCAACTCTCCTGAGGATGAGGATCTTTTCAAAGGTCAGGACACCCGTGACCTCATTATCGAAAAGATTATTGAGGATCTGGACTATGCCTACGACAACATCACGGTCGTTTCTTCCGACAATGCCGCCCTGGTGACAAAATGGCTTGCTCCTGCGTTCAAGTCCCGCGTCTGCCTGTTCGAGGCAGCGTGGAGAAAGTATCATGCCAATGATGCACTTGATTTCGCCAAGACCGGCTGCACCAAGTATTCTCCGAATGACCTTTACACCCTTGCTGCAGCTGCGGCCAAGGAGGTAATGGACAAGGGCCCTTACAAGCTTCACACTGGTACTGCCTACAAGGGCGCAGGCACCGGAGCATATCGTGAGTTGTTCACCTCTCTCAACACTCAGACCGACGAAGTCATCTTTGCAATCGTTGCAGATGCCGCTATCGATCTCGGTGAGCAGAACTGGTGGTGGAACTCCTCGACTTACGGACCTCACCTCTGCATGTCCCGCAAGTTTGCGAAGACCTATCTGAACCTTGACGGAACCCCGTACAACGAGTTCAATGCTGACGGTTCTTACAAGCAGTTCTTCGAGGAGACCAAGGGACGTGACTATCGTATGAATCAGACCCTTCGTGCCTATGACTACGAGCGCACGACCCCTGCCGGTCCGGCCCTTACTCCGGCCAACTTCCAGGGCCACTCACTTACAGGCTACCAGGTTACAAAGTTTGTCATGGATGACATCAGCTACGATGATGCTGCCACCAATGACAACAACACTCCTCTCATGCGTTATGCTGAGGTCCTCCTCAACTATGCTGAGGCTAAGGCAGAACTTGGTTCCCTGACTGATGCAGACTGGGCACAGACTGTCGGCGCACTTCGCGCCAGGGCTGGAATCACCGGTGGCACAGACGAGACCGGAACACTCACAGCGAGGCCTACCAAGGCTGAGCCTTACATTGCCAGCTATTATCCCAAGATGGCCTCCAATCCTGCTTTGCTCGAGGTCCTTCGTGAAAGGGAGATAGAGCTCGCATTCGAAGGCTTCCGTCTCCAGGACCTCAAACGCTGGGCCATGATCAACCTTTGGACAGAGGATCCTTGGGATGGAATCTTTATTCCTGCAATCAATGCTCCAGTCGATCTTAATGGTGACGGCAAACCTGATGCATACTTCTATGACACTGACAAGATCGGAGACGAAACCTATGCGTCTATCCAGGTCTATGTAGGCACGGCTAAGAACAACTATCTCAATGTCAAGCCAGTCGATGGTGGTTACCTGATCCACTATGCGATGCCGGGCAGGGCATGGCCGGAGAGGCAGTACCTCTATCCTATCCCTCAGGTTGTTCTCGATCTGTATTCAGACAAGAATCAGCTCAGGCAGAACCCGGGTTGGTAGCAGAACTACTTATTACAATGCTCAGGCAGGGCCCGATCGGGGCCCTGCCTTGTTTTTATTGTCTGTTTAACTTGTTATATTTGCATATAACCAAATAGATAAAACAATGTCCCTTCATCACTCCAAGAGATTTGTCGCCTTAGCAGCGATGCTTTTATTCTTTGCATCGGCGTTCGCCCAGGACATCAAGGACCTTACATGGTCTTATGCCCCATATCCTGATGTCGAGACCCAGTTTACCAAGGCTCCCGCCGGTTACAAGCCAGTCTACATTTCGACCTTCCAGAGGCACGGAAGCCGTTATCTCCTCTCGGATGCCAGCTACACCAAGCCACTGGAAATCCTGGAAACAGCCGCAAGGGGAGGGTACCTGACTTCCATGGGCAAGGAACTGCTTGAAGATGTCAGGAAGATAGCCTCTGACGCGGTAGGTCTCTCTGGGATGCTTCTCCCCAGAGGCGGCCGTGAGCATTACCATATCATGAGCAGGACTGTTTCCCGTTATCCGGAGATCTTCTCCGGACCGGACTGCAGGATCGATGTCTACGCATCCACGAGCCAGCGTTGCATCATGAGCATGGCTTACAGCCTCGATGCCATCACGGCCAGGAATCCCAAGGTCAGCTATGACCGTCATGTCGGACCCAAAGTCCAGGCAGAGGTGTTCAATTCTTTCCCCGTCTCAGCCGTTTCCCGTGAATACGGGAAGGATTTTGACGGGAGGGTGCTCGAGGAGGGATCCAACGAGGCTCTGCTCGACAAGATATTCACCTACGGGGAAGAAGGGAAGAATACATTCATGACTCCTGAAGACAGGAAGCGTTTCACTCGTTACATCTGGGAGCTTGCGATTGACAATGCCTTGAACGACGAGCTTGGAGTGGATCTCTATAAATATTTCACTTACGATGATTTCTACGGAGTGTGGAGGGCTGTCAACTGGAAGGAATATTTCATCGTCGGTCCCTCCGAGGAATTCGGGGAGATTGTTCGCGACGAAGCTTCGACTACCTTGCGCCACATGATCGAACATGCCGACAAAGCTCTTGCAGGCGGGAAGTACAGAGCAACTCTGAGATACGGTCATGACACCCAGATAGCTCCTCTTGCAGTTGAGATGGACATCGAGGGCAGCTGCTCACCGGTCAGTGATCCGGAGCATCCGGAGACGTCCTGGAACCTTACCAACACTTGTCCGATGGGTGCCAACATCCAAATGGTCTTCTTCAGGAAGAGAGGATCCAAGGATATCCTCGTCAAAGTCCTGCTTAATGAGAATGAGGCCAGGATCGCCGGCGTCAAGACTGAAAAGTGGCCGTTCTACCACTGGTCCGACCTGAGGGCCCATTATGTGGATGCACTTGAGAACCGTCCTTCGTTCCTCAGGAAGGGATGGCAGGTCGATACAGTCCAGCAGGGAATAGTCTACAAGCGTTACAGCGGAGTTGAACCGGTCTCAGGCGCCAATCAGGTTATCTCTGTGGTGGATGTCGATCTCAACAATCCTCGTTACGAGGTCAAGTTCACCCTGGATGACAACAGGATTTCCACCTCTGACGCTTTCAAGAAGTCGGGAGCAGTCGCTACCGTCAATGCTACTTACGAGAGGGAGTCTGTCTTTATCAAAGTAGATGATAAGATCCATTACAATATTCCTTGCGACATCGTTCCTTACGCCGGCGCCGTGCCTCAGTGGAAGAGCGACTGTTCGTTCAGCACTGACGGCAGGAACGTGAAGATTGAATATACAGGGAAAGACAAGACCGTTCCCGAGCAGAGGAAGGCCTTCGAGAGCATTACCTATCCGAACGTGTTCACCAGCGCTCCCATGCTGATTGACAACTATGTGCCGGTAGGGAAGTACTTCGCTGCGACCAATATGACAAGCGACCAGATCGGCCAGCTAAGCCGTGAAGATCCTATGAGGCATCAGGGAGTCCGCCATCCTCGTACCGCAGTTGCTACTACTGCCGACAACCATCTTCTCCTGATTGTTGTCGACGGCCGCAGACCTGGGATAGCGGAAGGCATGAGCGCATTCGAACTAACCTCTTTCATCGAGGACCAGTTCCATCCTGTCCAGGCAATGAATATGGATGGAGGAGGCTCTTCTGCAATGTGTGTTAAGGGACACGGTGCAGAAGGGACCAATGTGGTAAATTATCCTTCAGGTTCAAGGACGTTCAAACATGATAAAGAGCGTCGTGTAGTTACCCATATCCACATTCTGGATCGCATGGATAGATAGTTTTTCCAGCTATTGTATAACAACAGGCGGCTGTCAAAAAAAGGCAGTCGCCTTTGTTATTTTCGCAAAATGTGTTATACTGTGGTTAAATTGCGCAAGAGCTTAACAATCCTAATTAATAACATTTTTAATCTATCCACTTATGTTAAACAAACAAGCCTTATTCTTGACATTATTCTTGTCAATGGTCACGGCCTTCGGTCTGACGATCACGGCGAACTTCGCCACCGAGATTTCGGACGCCAAGTACCAGGCCTACACCACGGAGAAGTACATCTATTCAACCAATTCAGCCACCATCACCGACACCCGCCGTGCCTTCGCCCTCAACGAGGACATCGTCAATTACAAGGCTGAGGTTGGAGACCATTCCTTCGACCTGATGGGCATGACTACATCCGTGCTAACACACCTTACATCGATGTGATCAAGGAGAAGTACCCGAATGAATTCAAGCCGAGCACGGGCGGCAAGGGCAGCCGTATCGACTTCGTGTATTGCACGAAGCCGTTGTACGACCGGATTACCTATGCCGACATCATTTGGGATGAGTACACGACTCCGATCCGTGATCCCCAGAACCTTTCAAACTTCTGGCGTCCCTCGGATCATCTGCCGATCGTGGTCGACTTCAATATGAAGTAGGATTTATTCTTCGCAGCAGCCTTCGCCTTCGTGGCAGCATTCGCCGTCCTTGTGATGTCCTTTGCCTTTGTGGCAGCATTCACCATCTCCGTGGTGCTTGCAGGGGTGCCCCTTCTGGAGTTCCTTCTCGCTGGCATCACGGACTTCTATTACCTTGCCGGTGAAGTTCAGGGTCTTGCCGGCCATGGGGTGGTTGAAGTTCATCGTGACCTTCTCATCTGTAACGTCATAGACGATGCCGTTGACCACCTGGCCTGAGTCGCTCATCATGGGGATGACCTTGCCGATTACGAGCAGGTCTTCACGGACCTTGCCGTCGATCATGAATGCCTCCTTGGGAAGTGGGATCAGCCTGGTTTCGTCGAAGACTCCGTAGCCCTCTTCGGGGGTAAGGGTGAATGCGAATTCGTCTCCGGGTTCCTTCCCTTCAACTTCGCTCTCGAATTTGGGGAGGAGCATTCCTGTCCCATGAATATATTCAAGAGGGCGGTTCTCGTCTGCCTTGTCTGCAAGGGCTCCGTCGACGATCAGTTCGTAGGTCAGGCTGACCACTTTGTTCTTTTCTGCTTTCATATGATAAATTTTTGTTTATGCGCTGAAATAGACTTTTCCGAACGCTAAGGTAGGAATAAGTTTTGACTTGCAAGGCCTGGCATCGTCTCCGGCTGCCAGGAGGTTGTTCCAGAGAGTTATCAGGTTTCCCGTTATCAGCATCTCACGGACGGGATGTACTATCTTTCCATCCTTGAAAAGGAACCCTTCTACTCCGAACGAGAAATCTCCCGTGGCGGAATTGCTGTTGCCTCCGTTGAAGCCGGTCACAAGGATTCCTTCTCCGACCATATTCATGATCCCGTTCCTGTCCAGCTTCTCCGGTCTTTCCAGCCCAGGAGCCGTGCATGGAGGGATAACAGGACGGATGACGTCTTCGATGGTGGGTGCAATCCCCATCTTAGCCGCCATGTAGGTGTTGACGAAATATTCCTTGATGATTCCTCCTTCGATGACGGGTGTCTCCCTTGTGGCGACCCCTTCTGAATCGAAAAGCCTGGAACCAGTCTGTCCGGCAGCATGTGGCTTGTCAATGACATCCATCCACTCGGGGAATATCTTCTTGCCCAGACTGTCTAGAAGGAATGAATTCTTCTGCTGCAGGGCGAAGGCTCCGAGGGCATTGGTGACCGGTGTCAGGAGCCTTGAAGAGTTTTCGCTGTCGACCACCATGGTATATTCACCTCCTTGTACCTTGATCGGACCGATCTGGGCCCTTGCCCTTTGAAGGGCCGTCTCCCCACATGAAAGCGCCTTGAGATCCTTGAAAACCGGAGCAGAATCCCACCAATAGCCGCTGAAACGGTTGCCTTCCGCGTCCTGGACTGTCATTTCAACCCCATATTCAAAGGAGGTCTCGGTGTGGCGGCACTCCAGCCCGTTGGAATCGATCACATAGGTGTCGAAGATGGAATCGGAGTACTCACCTTCTTCAGAGATGAGGTCTTCTCCTTTGTGATTCATGAATATGGATGAGTCAAGGGCCAGCTTGAGCCTCATGTCTGAGTTTATGCCGGGATAGGCTGGGTCGTAGAGGCCCAGTTCAAGACCTGATTTGGCATTCATGCAAGTCCTAGACGGGTCAGGAAGATCCCTGCAAGGGTCTTCTGCCAGCATCCTGACCATCGCTATGGACCGCGAAAGGAAGTTGTCCAGTTCTTCTTCAACCAGGCGGTTTGTGGAAAAACTGCCGAACCTTCCGTTTACAAACAGGCAGATGCTCATCGACCTGTCCAGGCAGTGGTTTACCTTGTCAAGCTCTCCATTCAAGGTGCCGAACAGCTCCATCAGGCTTTTGTTCAAGGTTATGCGTACCTTGTCCGCGCCTAGGGACAGTGCCCTTCCAATGCATTCGTGAGCGAGGCGGATCTCTTCTTCACGCAGTATTCCGTTGATCTCTTCCATCACTATTCTCCTCCCACTGTAAGGTTCTTTATAAGTACTGTAGGTATCCCGCAGGAAACCGGGCAGCTCTGGCCTTTGCCGCAGGTCCAGGCGCCTTCATCTACCTTCAAGTCGTTACCTACGGCGATGATGTCTGCCAGGGCCTGTGGACCGTTACCGATTATGTTGATGTCTTTGACCGGCATAGTAAGGCGTCCGTCTTCGATGAGGAAACCGCTCTTTACAAAGAATGTGAAATCTCCTTCACCTATCTGTACCTGACCGTTGCTGAACTGGTCCACGTAGATGCCTTTCTTGACGGAAGAGATGATCCCTTCCTTTTCAGCACTACCGGAGAGCATGTATGTCGCCCTCATCCTCGGGATCGGAGCATAACGGAAACTCTCCCTCCGTCCGTTGCCGGTTGGGGAGACTCCGAAATGCGCAGCACTGATCCTGTCATGGAGGTAGGACTCCAGGACTCCGTTCCTGACCATGAAGGTCTTCTGCCCTCTCACCCCTTCGTCATCGAAGTTTACGGCACCGCGGTTCCCCTTTATGGTCCCGTCATCAACAATCGAGATGTCCTCGTTGCAGACTTTCTGCCCGATCCTGCCGCTGAAGATAGACTGGCCTTTGCGGTTGAAGTCAGCTTCGAAGGCATGCCCCATCGCTTCATGGAGGAGTATCCCTGAAGCTCCTGCACCCATGACGACCGGCATTTGTCCACCTTTCGGGCGCCTGGCCCCGAACCGTTCATCTATTCCTGAAACGGCTTCGGCAGCAATTTCTTCGAGAAGGGCTTCGCTTATCATTTCATTACCCGTCCTGTAGCTCCGGGAGACTGTCTTGTTCTCTATCCTTCCATCCTGGCTGAATACTACTGAAACGGCCAGTGTGCCCATGGGCCGAGAGTCGAAAGTCAGTTCCCCGAGGGAATTGAACATCATGATGTCGCTGACCTGGTCTGAGAGCGATACGATGACTTTCAGTACGCGGCTGTCCCTGGAACTGATGCTTTGCTGGAGTTTCTCCAGAGACGGGACGAACTGGCTGGCCTCTGCCTCGCGCCAATCATTTACATAGGGGTAGAAATCTTCAATTTTGACTGTGGCATGCCGGAGGTGCCCTGTGCCATCGGCCGTACTCAGCCGCAGCGAAGCGAGGATGGACTCGGCCGTGGCAGCTGGGCACTCCGGCTTTACCATATTCGAAGATGAAGACCCCATCGCGATCTTGGAAGCAGCCATGACAGCTTCCGCCATTGACTTTGAATCCGTGCTCTCTGAATAGGCATAACCGGTACGGTCGCCCTTCAAAACCCTTATTCCTACACCATAATCAATATGGAATCCTCCGGATGAGACTATTCCATCCCGGAGAAGCAAATCATGGTAAGTGGTGTTTTCAAAGAAAAGGTCGCAATAGCTTCCTCCTTCTCCGAGCCCTTTACAGGCAAGGGCTGCTAGTTGTTCCTTAGTGACCTGGAAAAGGTCCAGATAATATCTTTCTTCCTTAAACATTCTTCTTCCTGCTTTCTTCCTTCAGCTCCTTCTCATAAGCCTCGTTTATACCCTTGATCCTGCTGAACTTTTCAGGGTCCCTTACAATCGTGCCTCCCTCGGAACTTTCTGCCACTACCGTCAGCATGCCGTCTGAATTGTCATAGAGGATCCACCTGTCGCAGAGCGGCATGAAATCCCTGAAGAAATAGTGAAGTCCCACGTGGTAGCGCCTTCGGATCGTCTCCTCCTTGATGTTGTGTCCTCCGGCTTCGACCCTGGCCTTGACCCTGGCTACGGCCAGCTCGGGAGAATTGAGCCAGAGGTAGAGGATGGTAACATAGTACCCCTTGGCCTTAGCCTCCTTTATCATCTTTAGCAAGGATCTGGTGGCCAGGGTGGTTTCTATGCCGAAATCGACTTTGCGGCCAAGCAGGTTCCTCATCTTCAGGAGCATGTAGCGGCTGGCTCCGACATAGGCCTTCTCAGGGCTGAAGGGCGCAAGGCTCTTTGCGAACTCGTCAGAGTTCACGAATTCGCTGCAACCTAGTATCTCGGGGAGGATGGCGTACGTGGCCGTGGTCTTTCCGGATCCGTTGCAACCTGATATGATGAAGAGCCTGGGCATTATATCGTGCAAAAATACTAAATTTGCGTGAAGAGACATAACCGCCATGAACAATTCCGGAACCATTACTCTTGGGGATGCAGTCAAGGAGTCGCGTCCGACCGCTTTTTCGACACTGGTCAAACCGGCCGGGTCGACCTGCAATCTCGATTGTACCTACTGCTACTACCTCGACAAGGCGGTCCAGTACGGCGGCCGTCAGGCGGTGATGAGCGACGCCTTGCTTAGGGAATACATCCGCCAGTACATCACGGCGAATGCAGTGGACGAGGTCAGTTTCTGCTGGCATGGAGGAGAGCCTTTGCTGCTTGGCTTGGACTTCTTCAGGAGGGCGATGGCTTACCAGAAGGAATTCGCCGGCGGTAAGAGGATATTGAATACCATCCAGACGAACGGTACCCTCGTTGACGAAAAATGGTGCGATTTCTTCAGGATGAATAACTTCCTGGTAGGGATCTCCCTTGACGGTCCTCAGGATGTGCATGATGGTTTCCGACTCGACAAACAGGGCAGGCCCACTTGGGAAAGGGTCATGGCGTCAGTGGATCTGATGAAGCACCATGGTGTTGAATTCAACACATTGAGCGTTGTCAATTCTCGTTGCGAGGGCCGTGGCAAGGAAATATATTCCTTCTTCAAGTCGATCGGCAGCCATTTCATGCAGTTCCTTCCTGCTGTCGAACATGTAGTGGACCGGCCGGACTATCACAGGCCGGTGATAGTGTCTCCTTCCACCGAAGGAGCTTATCTTGCACCATGGAGCGTGAGTGCCGAAGGCTATGGCAAGTTCCTATGCGACATATTCGATGAATGGGTGGTGGCCGATGTTGGTGACTATTTCGTCCAAATGTTCGATGCCACCCTTGCACAGTATTGCAATGCCCAGCCGGGCGTCTGTTCCATGTGCGAGACCTGCGGGGACTGCCTTGTGGTCGAACACAACGGGGACGTCTACAATTGCGACCATTTCGTCTATCCGGAATATCTTCTCGGGAACATCCTTGAGAAACCACTCGTGGATATCTACAACGATCCCAAGCGGTTCCGGTTCGGAGTCGCCAAGCGTTCGAGCCTTCCTCCGGAGTGTATGAAATGCAGGTTCTATTTTGCCTGCAGGGGGGAATGCCCCAAGCACCGTTTCGACAGGACTCCTTCCGGCGAGGCTCGCAATTCGCTCTGCCTTGGACTTAAGGCATATTTCAGGCACACTCAGCCATTCTTCGAGAGGATGCGCGACCTGCTGATCTTGAAAAAGGCCCCGGCCAAGGTGATGCCATGGGCTCGTAAAATACTATCAGGAAATGGATGATAATACCAGACTGTTGCTCATAGAGTGGGCAGAAACCTATAATGATCCTAAATATTTCGAAGAGGACCCGATAGCCTTCCCAAGAAGGTTTGCAGAACTCGAGCGGAGAGGTGAACGCACTGTGAAGGACGTAGAGGTTGCGGCCATCTTTGCCGCTCATTTCGCTTGGGGCCGCAGGGCGATGATTGTGCGCGACTGCGGACGGCTTTTCGATGAGATGGACTGGAGACCCTATGATTATGTCATGAAAGGGGAGTGGCGGTGCGATCCGTGCAGCATCCACCGTACAGTCAAATGGAGCGAGGTTGCTGCAATATGTTCACGGCTGAAAACCGTTTATGAGGAACTGCCCAGCATCGAGTGCCTTTCCCAGGATGAGATAAGGGTCAGGATCTACGGTCAGAAACCCGACCTGAAGGCCCCCAACAAGAAGATCAACATGATGCGCCGTTGGATGGTCCGTGACGACGGGAAGGTCGACCTGGGTCTCTGGAAAAACACGGATCCCGGCAGCCTTCTGATCCCGCTTGACGTCCATGTCTACGACGTGGCCGTGGATCTCGGTCTGACCTGCCGCAAGCCTAAGGATATAGTGACAGTAAAAGAAATCACCGGGGTGTTCGATGACATTTTCCCCGGTGATCCCTGCAAGGGTGACTTTTCGCTGTTCGGCTATGGGGTCACCCATCCCAAGCAATAGTATTCTATGAGTTGGTCACTCTTTCGAGCCATTTGACCATTCCGAACATGACTCCCATCGAGATGAGGCAGAGGCATGCGAACACTCCCCAGCACCATCCCAGAGGCATGACGTTGTACATCTTCGGACCAAGGAAGAGGAAGAGGTTACCAACTGCGGTAGCACCGAGCCAGAGTCCCTGGCAGAGTCCCTGCATGCTCTTGGGAGCGACCTTCGATACGAAGGAAAGTCCGAGAGGGGAGATGAAGAGTTCGGCAACGGTGAGGAAGAAATACATGACGATCAGTACCCAAGGACCGGCTTTCATGCTTGCCTGGGCGGCTGAATCCTGTGCGAGGAAGTCCTGAGCTGAAGGATAACCCATCTTGAAGGAGAACAGCGACAGGAAGATGTATGCGATGGCAGCTATACCCATTCCGTAGGCAATCTTGCGGGGAGTCGAAATCTGCTTGCCGCGCTTGCCGAGCCAACCGAAGAACCACATGATGAAAGGAGTCAGCACGATCACGAAGAACGGGTTGACAGCCTGCCAGATCTCGGGGGCTATCTTGCTGGTGTTGACGAAGTCACGGGCGAAGAACGACAGGGACTGTCCGTTCTGGTGGAAACTGAACCAGAAGAAGATTACGACGCCGAGGACGGCGAAGAGGGCGTACATCCTCTGCTTGATCTCCTTTGCCATTGCGAGCTTTTCTTCCTCTGTGTAGTCTGAGGAGACGGCAGCGGCCTTCTTGCCAGGGTTGGGGAAGAGTTTCTTCGTGCAGATGAAGATCGTCAACGAGATCAGCATTGCGACGACCGAAGCTATGAATGAAAAATGTACTCCGGTGTTGAAGTAGTTGAGGTAGTTGCTGCAGAAATCTCCTATGGCCTGAACGTTCGTAGGATCCAGGACCGCACCGGCATTGGCGGCTTCGGAAATCAGGTTGTTCGAGACATCACCGCTGGTGATGAAGTTATGGCAAAGGCGAGGAAGCTGGGCATTGTAGGATACATTGTGCAGTCCCAGCCACCATTGGCGGATGAGCGGAGCCACGAATGGAGCGATCAGACCTCCGATGTTGATGAACACATAGAAGATCTGGAATCCTGAGTCTCTCTGGCCCTGAGCCCATTTGAGTTTCTCCGGGCCTTCCTTTGCCGCTTCAGCCTCGAAGTCATCGTAGAGCTGTCCCACGATGGCCTGGAGATTGCCTTTGAACAGACCGTTACCGAAGGCAATCAGGAAGAGGGCGATGCATGTGAACGGAAGGAGCCAGACCTTGTTGGTAGGTGTGGCAAAGATGGGGATGGACAGCAGGGCATAGCCGACAGCCATGATAATCAATCCTTTTTGGATTGTGCCCTTGTAGTCGGAGGTCCTGTCGGCAATGATGCCGCCCACAAGGGCGAGCACGTAGATGCCGCAATAGAAAAATGAATAAATGATACCGGCGCTCGTGTCGGTCAGACCGAACTTCGAGCAGAGGAAAAGGGTAAGGACCGCATTCATGATGTAGTAGCCGAAGCGTTCTCCCATGTTGCTGAGAGCAGCGGCAAGCAGTCCTTTCGGGTGGTTTTTGAACATATTTATTAGTTTTGGTTTGATCCGGATTGGATTCACTAAATTACGAATTAATGGCTGATTATCCAAATTTATGATAATTGGAGGGCTTTTGTTATATTTGTAAGCTACGAACAGGAATTGAGATGAATGTCGGTACCAGCATAATGAAAGGGATCATGAGGGCGCTCGGTGCGCTGCCGCTCGGTTTCCATTATGTATGTTTTGGTTTCTTCTCCTGGATCCTCAAGGATGTATTGCGCTACAGGCGTGACGTGGTTATGATCAACCTTTCACGGTCATTCCCGGACAAGAAATACAAGGAACTTAGTGAGATATCCGGTAGGTTCTACAAGCACTTCGGCCGCTTGGCAGCCGAGGCGATATGGTTCGGCGGCTGCAGGAACCCTGAGCGCCTGAAGGCGAAGAAGCTGGTTGAATATTCAAACCTCGAGGTCTTTGAGAGGGCATATTCAGAGAGCCCCGGAGTAGCGGTGCTGACCTCACACTTCGGCAACTGGGAGTTGCTGGGTGGCTGCCTGAACTATGATTACCGTCCGGGCGGCAAGATCCTTGAAGGCCTTGTGCCGGACGATGTGATCTTCGTGTACAAGCCCCTCAAAAGTAAGATGTGGGATGAGATCATGGGAGACAACCGCTGCGCTCCGGTAAAATACCTTGATTATAAGGGGTATATCAGCACGGAGAACATCCTACGTCATGTCCTTGGGAACAAGGATAGGAAACTGGTCGTGAACATGCTGTCCGACCAGTGCCCCTACAGGGACTCGGTGTCGGACATCACCGTTGATTTCCTCCACCAGGAGACCAGGACTATGTTCGGCGGAGCCTCCCTGGCCAGGAAGTTCGGTTGGAGCGTCTTGTATGCCAGTCTTTTCCCGGTAGGGAAGGGCCACTACGAGTGGCGGTTTACCCAGATCTGCCCGGACGCTTCCAAGTTGACTGTCCGGGAGATCATGGACGAGTACTACAATCTTCTCCAGAAAGACATCGAGGCTGCTCCCTGGTGCTACCTCTGGACACATAAGAGATGGAAATGATTAATAATGTCAAAAACGTTAACGATATGAAAATGAAAAAAGCACTGACTTTCCTACTTGCGGCAGCCGCACTCTTACCTGCCGTTAAGACAGCTGCACAGGACCCCATGGGGACGGTTTCCTATGCCCTGCCGCAGACCACCATTACCCTCGAGGTCGAGGCGGTGCGTGAGAATTTCTATGCAGGTCCCTATGCCAAGTTCGCACAGAAATATCTTGGCGTGGATGCCCGTCAGGAAGACCAGAAGACATGTTCACTCACTGCAGTCAAGATGACCCCTGTGATCGAGGCTGACCAGAGCAACCGCTTTTTCATCACTCCGGACAAGAACTCCATGTCATTCCTTTCCCTTACATCACAGGGACTTATCGCTGTCAACGATGGTTCTTTCGGGAACGGGTCCCAGTGGAGGTTCGCTTCCCAGGCAGGCGCTGATTTCTCCGACAAGGGGGTGAGTTCCAACCTTACTTCAGAGGCAACCACACTGTTCCGTGGAGTCGACGGCAACCGTGTCGGCGTACAGCAGAACATGGTAGTACAGAAGTCCCTTGAGCAGAGGGCTAAGGAGGCTGCCGAGATGATCTTCGACCTCCGTAAGAAGAGGGTTCAGATCGTAACAGGTGACACCGATGCCACTTACAGCGGTGAAGCTATGGGTGCAGCCCTCGCGGAGATTGCAGCCCTTGAGAAGGAATATATGTCCATGTTCATCGGCTACAGCGACTTCCAGACCCAGAAGCTCAAGTGTGACGTGGTTCCGGAGAAGAATCGTAAGTCACAGACCTATGTGGCTTTCCGTATTTCAGATGCAGACGGAATCGTCTCAGCTGACAACATGTCCGGCAAGCCTTATCTTATCGAGCTGACTCCCCAGGCAGTCTCACCTGCGACCGGAAAGGGGACTGCAGCCAAGGGTGCGGTAGCGATGTACAGGATCCCTGCCATCTGCAACGTCAAGCTTACCGACGGAGTCAACCCTATCCTCCAGGACAGGATAGCTGTCTACCAGCTCGGTGTCGAGAGCTATTTCCCTATTTCATCGAAATAGATCTTTTGCCGCATTTAGATCTTTCGCCGCTTCGCGGCTCAAGATGACAATGTCATTCTGAACGAAGTACAATGTCATTCTGAACGAAGTGAAGAATCTTAATCCACAAATCAAATAACATTATGACAATCAGAGATTTAGAACCGAAGGCCGTTTGGGAGAACTTCTATGGCCTTACAAGGGTGCCCCGTCCGTCAAAGCATGAGGGCAAGGTTCAGGAATACCTCCTTCAGTGGGGTAAGGACCACGGTGTGGACGTCAAGCGTGACGACACCGGCAACATCATATTCACAAAGCCTGCAACTCCGGGATTCGAGAACCGCAAGGGCGTGATCATGCAGGCCCACATGGACATGGTCCCCCAGAAGACTGCTGACACGAAGCACGACTTCCTTACCGATCCCATAGAGACCGAAATTGACGGTGAGTGGGTTACAGCCAAGGGTACCACCCTTGGTGCCGACAACGGAATAGGTGTCGCTCTCGCTCTTTCCGTCCTTCAGGACAAGACTTTGAAGCACGGTCCTCTCGAGGCCCTCATCACCTACGATGAAGAGACCGGAATGACAGGAGCAAATGCCCTGAAACCCGGCATCCTCAAGGGAGACATCCTCCTCAACCTGGATTCCGAGGAAGAAGGTGAACTCTGTGTCGGCTGCGCCGGCGGACTCGATGCATCTGCAACCTTCAAGTACCGTACATACAAGACTCCTGCAGGCCAGAAAGCCCTGAGGCTGAGCGTAAAGGGTCTCCAGGGCGGACATTCCGGAATGGACATCAGCCTTTACCGGGCCAATGCCAACAAGGTGATGGCCCGTATCCTCTATCCTTTGATCGAGGTCAAGGGTGCAAGGGTGGCTTCCTTCACAGGTGGTTCGCTCCGCAACGCCATTCCTTTCGAGGCTGTTGCTGACGTCATCATACCCGAGGCAGAGTTCCAGGGTGCCCGAGAACTGATCGACAAGATATTCGCCGAGGTCAAGGCCGAGTTCATCGATTCCGATCCTGGTGCAGCCCTCTACGTGGATGCTATTCCTGTACCTGAGAAGTTCATCCAGTCTTCTGTGATGGAACGTGCCGTCAAGGCTATCATCGCCTGCCCTTCCAATGTGATCAGGATGAGCCAGAGCATGCCCGGCCTGACTGAGACCTCCATCAACCTGGCCATCGTACGCACCGAGAAAGGCCGCATCACTGTCCACAGTCTGATGCGCAGCGCCGTCGACACAGCCAAGGAAGACCTGGCCGTGCGTGTAGGATGCATCTTCGAACTTGCAGGTGCCGACAGCATCGAGTTCAAGGGTGGCTATAGCGGTTGGACTCCGAAACTCGACACTCCGATGAACAAGGTGATGATGGAGCAGTTCAAGAAGGTTTACGGACACGAGATGAAGATCATGGCTACCCACGGAGGGCTCGAGTGCGCCATCATGGGTGCCAAGTACCCTAACTGGGAGATGGTTTCGGTCGGACCTACAATCAAGTACCCCCATTCTCCGGACGAGAGGGTCAACATCGCATCAGTCGAGCGTACCTGGCATTACCTCACCGCCGTACTGGAGAATATTCCTGAGAAATAATCTTTTGCGGATTCAGGAATAATTGCTATATTTGCAGTCCTTTTGGGTTGGCATACGTTCCCGAAAGGACTGTATTTTATTTATTATCAAAAAATTACATCAAATGTTAAAACAGTACGAGACCGTTTTCATCGCTACTCCCGTTTTGTCTGAACAACAGATGAAGGAAGCGGTTGCAAAGTACACCAAGCTCATCGCTGACAACGGTGGTGAAGTTGTGTACGAAGAGGACTGGGGACTCCGTCAGCTGGCTTATCCTATCCAGCACAAGACCTCCGGCTTCTATTATCTTATCCAGTTCAAGGCTGAGCCTACTTTCGTCGAGACCCTGGAGACCCAGTATTTCCGTGACGAGAGGATCATCAGGTTCCTTACCGTCGCCCTCGACAAGGACGCAGTCGAATATGCCGAGCGCCGCAGGCAGAACCGTGGCAAGGCTGCCGCTGCCAAGACTGAGGAAGTCAAGGTAGAAGAGGAAGTCCCTGCACAGCCTGAAGAGACCACTGAAGAGAACAACGCTTAATCAAGGAGGATATCACTATGGCACAGAATGATTCACAGAATGCTGGCATCCGCTATCTGAACCCTCCTACAGTCGAGGTCAGAAAGAAGAAGTACTGCCGTTTCAAGAAGGCAGGCATCAAGTACGTTGATTACAAGGATCCTGAGTTCCTCAAGAAGTTCCTCAACGAGCAGGGTAAGATTCTTCCCCGCCGTATCACCGGTACTTCCCTCAAGTTCCAGAGGAAGGTTGCACAGGCCGTCAAGAGGGCCCGCTCACTTGCTCTGCTTCCGTATGTTACCGACCTTCTTAAATAATAGGAGAGCGCAATCATGAAGATCATTTTGAAGAAAGAAGTTGCCAATCTCGGCGAGGCCGGTGATGTGGTAGAGGTAAAGGGTGGTTACGCTCAGAATTACCTGATCCCCCAGGGATTTGCTACTGTCGCTACTCCTTCTGCTCTCAAGCAGCTTGAGGAGACCAAGCGTCAGAGGGCTCATAAGGAGGCTAAGCTTGTAGCTGACGCCGAGGCTCTTGCCGCAAAGATCGAGGCTACGCCCGTCAAGGTTGCCGTCAAGGTCAGCGAAAGTGGCAAGATCTACGGTTCAGTGACTTCCGCCCAGATCGAGGAAGCTCTCAAGGCAGCCGGTATCGAGGTTGAGAAGAAGAACATCACCATCCCCGAGGATATCAAGGCTCTTGGTGAGTACGAAGGTACAGTCAAGTGCTACAGGGCTGTCAAGGCCGCTGTCAAGTTCATCGTCGAGGCCGAGGCCTAAGAGGATAATACTTGTCTTTAATTTTACGGTCGCTGTTTTGAACGGCGACCGTTTTTTATTATATTGCGGTAAAACCACATAAGATCATGAAGTCTATCTGCAGAATCCTTGTTCCTACATGCCTTGCCCTGCTCGCAATATCGTGCAGTACCGGACGCCCTGAGACGCCTGCTGCAACTTACGAGAACCCTGTCCTCAGGGCCAACTGTCCCGATCCTTACGTACTTGACAACAGGGAGCGTGATGGATGGTTCTATGTCTATTCCACCCTCACTTCTTCTGAACTCACCAATGGAACTGCCTACATTCCGGTGTACCGTTCGAAAAACCTGGTGGACTGGGAGTTCGTAGCGGATGCCTTCGCCGGTAAGTGCCCAGAATGGCGCCCTGGTTACAGGACATGGGCTCCGGACGTGCACTATGTGGACGGGAAGTACTATCTTTATTATGCGTTGGGCGGAGGCTCCTGGACCGGCGGTCCGGAATCGCATGCGCCCAGGGCGACCGGAGTGGCTACTTCAGATTCCCCGACCGGTCCCTTCGAAGATCACGGGATTATGATCAGCTATGAGAACACCGGTATCGTGAACTCCATAGATCCCAATCTTTTCGAGTGGAAGGGCAAGAAATACATGTACTGGGGGAGTGTCTATGCGGGCAGCGGAATATTCATAATCCAGCTTACCGACGACGGCCTGTCGATCAACACCAGGTCGGAACCCCTGAAGGTGGCGGGCAACGACCAGGAGGGTGTGTATGCCCATGTCCGCGACGGCTATGTCTACCTCTTCGTCTCCGAAGGCCGTTGCTGCCGCGGGGCCACAAGTGACTATCATGTCGCTGTCGGCCGCTCCAAGTCACCCCACGGCCCTTTCTTCGCCAGGGACGGTCAGTCCATGATCCATGATCTGGCTACTTATGACACTCAGATCCTCCAGTCCTCGGAGGACAAGGTGTTCGTCGGCCCAGGTCACAATTCCAACATCATCACCGATGATGCAGGAAATGACTGGATCCTGTACCATTCTTATTGGAAAGGCAATGACTACAACGGCCGCTGCCTGCTTCTGGACAGAGTCTACTGGGATGAGGAGGGATGGCCCGTCATAGGAAACGGAACCCCTTCGACATCCGGAGAGGCCCCGTATTTCGAGAATATCGAACCTTAGTTTTCCTTTTTTTCTTCGCTTTGCCCGTCCTCGGGCTTGAAGGACTTGTACTTGAAGCGGCGGATCTTCTGCGTAGCAGTCTTCTCGAAGTCCTCTTTCATGGCGTCCACCTCGCCGATGTTTGATTGTTTGCTGACCCTCTTGTTCACATAGTCCAGGACGGCCTTCTTCCAGGACTCCAGGTTCTCGAAGAACTTCTCCTCCTTCTCGATCATGCCCCAGTCGATGACGTTCTCATCAAACTTCACCAGGGCGACCAGTTTGCCGTCACGCTCGATGACAAGGGATTCGTTGACGCCCCTCATGTTGTTGATGACCTGTTCGATCTCCTCGGGATAGATGTTCTCACCGGAAGGACCTACGATCATGTTGCCGAGCCTGCCCTTGATGTAATAGCGACCTTTTGAGTCCATGCAAGCGAGGTCGTTGGTTCGGAACCATCCGTCGTCTGTCAGGGCGGCGCGGGTACGTTCAGGATCCCTGTAGTAACCCAGCATGACGTTGTCGCCCTTTGCGACGATCTCTCCCTCGCCGGTCTTCGGATCGACATTCTGCAGCTTGACCTGTACGTTGTAGGCAGGGACTCCGATAGAACCGACTACAGTCTTTCCGACACAGGCGTTCGTTATCAGAGGAGCCGTCTCGGTCAGGCCGTAACCGATCGCATAAGGGAACTTTGCCTTGTGGAGGAAATCCTCGACGGTGGAGTCCAGCTTCGAGCCCCCAATGCCGAAGAACTTCAACTTTCCTCCGAATGACTTGTACAACTTCTTTCCTACAAGCCAATATAGCACCCTGGGCATCTTCTCTTTCATCCATGAGAGGGTGCGGCTCTTGGAGATGGTGGGGACTACGCTGTTCCTGTAAACCTTCTCTATTATGAGGGGGACGGCGCACATTATGGTCGGCCGTACCTTCTGCATGGCATCCATGAGGATGTTGGGTGTCGGCGGTTTCTTTATGTAGTACACGCATCCACCTACGAATAGGGGATAGAGTACACTGAAGGCCATCTCGTAGGTGTGGGACATTGGCAGGATTGAAAGCCACCTGTCTTTCTTGCCAGCAGGCTGGGCATGGAAGGCTGCAATGATGTTCTGGCAGAAATTCCTGTGGCTGAGCATCACGCCCTTGGCGTTGCCGGAGGTACCGGACGTGTAAATGATGGATGCCAGGTCGTCAGCCTGCGGCTCGGAAGAGTGGCCTTCGCATGTGAAGGCATGGTCGTCCTTCTTGATGAAATCGAAGGTCTCAATGTCTATGACAAGAGTCAGCCTGTCCTTGACCTCGTCCGAAAGCTTTTTCAAGAGGCGCTTGGAGATGAATATTGCCTTGCATCCCGAGTGTATCAGGATGTTGGTCACTTCGCTCTCGGAAGAATCCGGGAGGATGGGAACGGTGACCCTTCCGAAGGGGACGCACGAAAACATCGCCACAGTCCAGTTGGGCATGTTGTTGGAAAGTATCGCTACCTTGTCCCCGGCGCTGATGCCGAACCGGTTGAACCGATGGGACAGCTCCAGGCATTTGTGCTTGAAACTGTCATAGGTGTATTCCTGCCCACCGTCTAAGAAGCGGGAGAGCGGTCTCTTGGGGAAAGAGGTGGTCGCGTATTCGAACAACTTCGAGAGAGTGGAGACATAATCCTCCCTATTCGGCCTGAACAAACTGTTCCTGGTCATCTGATGACTGTTAATGTGTTATGTAACCTTCTGGATTCTTGCCCTGGAGGTGCATTTCCTCGTATATTCCCTGTATCCTATCTGTGTCAGCCCTTGCATCGTCGGTCAGTTCGACTTTTTCTCCGACACTGACTCTTTTCCTGCCCCAGTCGAAATAGCCCAGGTAGCAGGGACAGCCGACAGCCTTGGCTATGAGGTGGTAGCCGGTCTTCCACTTTTTGGTGGCCTTGCGTGTCCCTTCGGGAGCTATGGCCAGGATGAAGGTCTCCTGGTCTTCCATCTGGTCGATAAGGCTCTTGACCATGGATGCGGCATTGCTCCTGTCGACAGGTACTCCACCCATCCGCCTGATCAGCGGGCCGATAGGCCAGAAGAAAAACTCCTTCTTGATCATGACCCTGGCCTTCTGAGCGGCAAACTGGGTGTAGAACAGGTAAGAAATGACGAAATCCATGGCCGATGTGTGGGGGACGCCCAGGATTATAGCCTTATTCTCAGGAACAGGACCGCCTACGGTTGTCCATCCCATCTTCTTCAATAGCCATCCACAGAATTTAGCCCATCGTGACATTCGTTCAAACAGTTTAGATGTTGACGTCTTCAAGTTCTTCTTCGGATTTCAGGTTAGCCCTGATGAAGTTCTGTCGGTCGATCGTGTTGTCGCCCATGTAGAACTCCATGATGTCCGAGATCGATTCCTCTTCGGAAAGCTTCACGAGGTCAAGCCTCATGTTCTCACCTATGAAATCCACGAATTCATCGGAAGATATTTCTCCAAGGCCCTTGAACCTGGTGATCTGGACGGAGGTCTTCAAAGCCTTGATCGCTTTTTCCTTTTCCTCTATGGAATAGCAGTACCGTCTCTCCTTCTTGTTGGCTACCCTGAACAGGGGAGTCTGGAGGATGTGGACATGCCCGCGGCGGATCAGGTCTGGATAGTACTTCATGAAGAAAGTCAGTACAAGCATCCTGATGTGCATTCCGTCGTCATCGGCATCAGTCGCTACGATAATGTTGTTGTAGCGGAGGTTGTCGAGATCGTCTTCTACTCCGAGAGCAGAGATAAGGAGGTTGAGTTCCTCATTCTCCGCCACCCTCTTCCTGCTTTCCTTATAGCAGTTGATTGGCTTTCCCCTGAGGCTGAAAACAGCCTGGTAGTTGGCGTTGCGTACCTTGGTGATCGTGCCAGAAGCGGAATCTCCCTCAGTGATGAATATGCTTGTCTGTTCGGCCAGGTCCTGCTTGTCCTTCGGAAGCTTGTCTCCGAAATGGTAGCGGCAGTCACGAAGCTTGCGGTTGTAGACATTCGCCTTCTTGTTCCTTTCACGGGTCTTTTTCTGGATGCCGGCTATCTCTTCGCGCTCGGCCTGGGACTCTTTGATCTTATTCTCTATGATAGGAACGACATCAAGATGGATCCTCAGGTAGTTGTCCAGGTTCCTGGCTACGAAATCGTTGACGAATGACCTGATCGTCGGCCCGCGGTCTATCTCGAGGGAACCGTCCGGATTCTGTACTTTCTTACCGTTTTCGTCGGTCTTGTACTTCTCCCACATGTAGGTCGACCCAAGCTTGGTCTTTGTCTGGCCTTCGAAGTTTGGTTCCTGGATCTGTATGCTGATGGCTCCGATGATGCCCTGGCGGCAGTCCTCCGGTTTGTAATCCTTCTTGAAATAATCCTTCAGCGTCTTGGCGATCGCTTCCCTGAAGGCGGCCAGGTGGGTCCCTCCGTCGCGTGTGTTCTGTCCGTTGACGAAGGAGGCTATGTTCTCTCCATAAGAGTTCCCGTGTGTGAGTACGACCTCGATGTCTTCATCCTCAAGGTGGATCGGCTCGTAAAGCGGTGTCTCTGACATGTTCTCGCGCACGAGATCGAGGAGACCGTTGTCAGATTTGTAGGCGGTTCCGTTCAGGACAAGAGTGAGACCCTTCTTGAGGTAAGAGTAATTCTTGACCATGGTCTCGACGTAGTCCATGTTGAAGTCGAATCCTCCGAACATCTCGTTGTCAGGAGTGAATATCACGAGCGTTCCGTTCTTCTCGCTGACCTTTTCCTTCCTGCCGCTGTCCTGGAGCTCGCCACGGACATAGCTGGCCCAAGAACTCTCACCATCGCGGAATGACTCCACGTAGAACTTCTCAGACAGGGCGTTGACCGCCTTGGTACCGACACCGTTGAGTCCCACTGACTTCTTGAAGACCTTGTCATCGAATTTTCCACCGGTGTTGAGTTCGCTGGTAGCCTTTACTACGGAACCGAGCGGGATACCGCGACCGAAATCACGCACCCTTACCTGCTTGTCCTCAATGTCGATGAGGACCTTGTTGCCGTAGCCGGCCGAGAACTCGTCGATGCAGTTGTCAACGATTTCCTTGAGGAGTACATAGATGCCGTCTCCCGGGTTGGCTCCGTTACCGAGCCTTCCGATGTACATTCCGGGGCGGCGCCTGATGTGTTCGACTCCTTCCAGGGTTTTTATGTTGGCTTCTGTATATTCGTTGTTTTGCATAATCGTACAAATTTACGAACTTTTGGCCGTATTTGAAAAAGTATCTTTTAAGTAGTAAATTTGCGTTTGGAAAGGTATTTGCTATTATTTCCACAGTACTAATGAATGACTATATGAACAGGATATTCTCCATAGTAATGACGGTGTTCCTCTGCCTCCTGGCCGGTACCGTAGGCGCTTATGCCCAGGGATCGCAGAAGGGCAATGTTTTCGGAGGAGTCGTGAAGCTGGACAAGACTGTCCATGATTTCGGCGACATAATGGTTTCCGACGGCCCCGTCTCTACTACTTTCACTGTCACAAACGTCGGCAGCAAGCCCCTTGTGATCTATCATGTCGCTTCTTCCTGCGGTTGCACCGACGTGGAATGGACCAGGCAGCCGCTTAAGCCGGGTGAGAAGGGCTCGATCAAGGCAACCTATAAGAATGACGAAGGCGGTTATCCCTTTGACAAGACGCTCACCGTAAGTTTCTCCGAACCGAAGCAGCCGGTCATCCTCCGGCTTCGCGGTGAGAGCCACGCCAAGAAAGTCAGTCTTGGGGAAATGTATCCAGTCAAGTTCGGCAACCTTGGTTTCAAGTCCGTGGACATCAAGGGGGGAAACCTCTCCCAGGGACAGCAGAGGACCGGGGAAGTGGTAGTCGCCAACCTTGGTCAGAAACCCATCAACGTGAAGTTCTCCGAGGTCAGCAAAGGCCTTTCCTTGAAGCTTTCACGTAATCCTATCCCAGCTGGAAGCACTGCCAAACTGTCCTACACCGTGACTGCCGCGGTTTCCTTTATCCTGAATGTCGAACGGCAAATGATCTGCGTCAGGTTTTCCGGCTAATCCATCGGGGTTTAAACGTACGGAGTCCCGAGTCCGATCGTTCGATTCCCGCAAAGATTTATTCGGTTTTTCTTTTGCCGCGTCAAAGGACGGTGTTTCTTCATGGACAAAGGAACAGCGTGATGCTGCGGCTGTCCCCGTCGCTTCTGAGAGCACGTTCTCTTTCAATAAGGTCAAGGCCGGGACTGTGGTCAAAGGAACTTTCGACATCGCCAACCAGGGCAAGTCTGCCTTCAAGGTCTACAAGGTGGATTCCGAGAGTTCCCATCTGAAAGCCAAGGCTTTCCCGGATCTTGCGCCGGGGAAGAAGGGCACCATGGAGGTCACCCTCGACACTTCAGGTTTCCCGAAGGGAGAATGCCTGATCGTCCTGACACTTACCACTAATTCTCCTCTTCGTCCGATCATGAATCTTTTCATGGCCGGTTGGATTGAATAGTTTCCCATGTTCGACATTATCCTTGAAGCCCTTCGCAGTGCGATCCTTATTTCCGGACTCGTAGTCGTCATGATGATGCTGATCGAATCCTTCAATGTGGAATCACGCGGAAGGATATTCATGGGCCTCAGGAAGTCCGGCTTTGCCCAGGTCCTCGTGTCCGCCCTTCTGGGGTCGATTCCCGGCTGTGTCGGAGGCTTTGCCGCCGTGTCTCTCTACACCCACCGGATGCTCAGTTTCGGAGCCCTGCTTGCCATGATGATAGCCACCGCCGGCGATGAATCATTCATGATGCTTGCCCTGTTCCCAGGCAAGGCTTTATGGCTTTTCCTTATCCTGTTCACGCTTGCAGTTGTGACCGGCCTTATTGCCGACCGGATCTGGAAGGGGAGCAGGCCTTTGCCTACACGGCTTGAAGACACCTATGAGATCCATGAAGATGACTGCGCCCATGAGGCCCATCATGATGAGGCCGGACATGGCCATACCTTCTGGAAGAGAATTGTAATGTTCATCGGAGTCCTTGTCTTCGTCGCCGCACTTGTCTCCGGCTTGCTTGAGGAAGAAACACCGGACACCGACGGTCTCAACCTCCTTAGTGAAGAATGGATGTACTGGCTTTTCGGAGCCCTGAGCCTTGTCGTGCTCGGCGCCTTGCTTTTCGCATCCGACCATTTCGTCGAAGAGCATTTGTGGGAGCATATAGTCTGCAGGCATCTGCCAAGCATATTCGCCTGGACGTTCGGGGTCCTGCTTGCCATAGGGATCCTCTTCCATTTCGTAGACATCGAATCATGGGTCAGCGGCAACACCGCCATAATGATACTTATCGCAATAGCAGTCGGCCTGATTCCGGAATCAGGACCGCACCTCGTCTTCGTGACACTTTTTGCAAGCGGGGTAATCCCTTTCCCAGTCCTGCTGGCCAATTCCATAGTCCAGGACGGCCACGCATCCCTTCCTCTGCTGGCTGACAGCAAGAGAGCCTTCCTCAAGGCCAAGGCCCTGAAAGTGGGAATCGCGTTGATAGTTTTTGTGGTATGGGGTTTGTTATTGTGATTTTAAGGTTTATCTTTGCATTCGGATTCCGGCCCTGCCGGTTCTCATAGAAAGGAAACCAATTAAAAACAAAAGGAATTATGGCTTACAAGATTTCAGAAACTGATTGCGTCGCTTGCGGAACATGTGCGGCAGAGTGCCCTCAGGGTGCAATCCGCGAGGGAGATGTCTACTCCATCGATCCCGATGTCTGCATCGACTGCGGTACTTGTGCAGACGCTTGCCCGATGGGTGCAATCCATCCCGGTGAGTAATCAGGCATAAACTGATGAGGCTCCGCACCGGAAACGGTGCGGAGTTTTTTATTTATTCGATAATAATTTATTGAAATACGACAAAAATATTTGGATAAACGAGGAATATTAACTAAGTTTGCAATACTATGCCGATAATTGTAAACGTAGATGTGATGCTCGCCCGCAGGAAGATGTCTTCCGGCGAGCTTGCCGAGAAGATAGGGATCACTCCTGCCAACCTTTCCATCCTGAAGACCGGGAAGGCCAAGGCTGTCAGGTTTTCGACCCTGGATGCTATCTGCAGGGCACTGGACTGCCAGCCCGGCGACATCCTTGAATATACCGATCAAAACCAACAACACCAGTGAATATGAAAAAGTATCTATTGACCATCGCTGTACTGGCGATGTCATTTCATGGTTTCCTGGCCGGAGCCCAGATGCAGCAGTTGCCTAATGATCCGGCAGTGCGGAAAGGCCAGCTTGACAACGGCCTGACTTATTACATAAGGCACAACGACAAACCTGCTTCGAGGGCGGAATTCTACCTTGCTACCAACGTCGGTGCAATCCAGGAAACTCCGGACCAGGATGGTCTCGCCCATTTCCTTGAGCACATGTGCTTCAACGGCACTAAGAATTTCCCAGGCAAGGCTTTGCTGGACTGGCTCCAGAGCATCGGAGCCTCCTTCGGAGGCAATGTCAATGCTTCGACCGGCATCGACCAGACTCAGTATATGCTGAACAATATTCCTCTTGTCAGGGAAGGGGTAGTGGATACCTGCCTGCTGATCCTTCACGATTATTCCCATTTCGTGACCAACGATCCAGCGGAGATCGACAAGGAGAGGCCGGTGATCATCGAGGAGAGACGCAGCCGCCGCAATGCCCAGTGGAGGACCTTTGAGCGCTCGCTTCCTTACTACTATGGTGACAACAAGTACTCCACCTGCACTCTCATCGGCAGCCAGGAGAATCTAGAGACCTTCAAGCCTGAGAGTCTCGTTAACTTCTACCGTACATGGTATCATCCTGGCAACCAGGCTGTCGTAGTGGTCGGTGACGTGGATGTAGACGCTGTGGAGGCTAAGATCAAGAGGATTTGGGCGGACATTCCCGCTGCGGTGAACCCTCAGCCTAAGCCTAAATACACCATTACAAACTTCACCGAGCCAAGGGTCGGAATCATCACCGATCCTGAAACGACCATGCCTATGGTTGAGATCCTCTGGGAGAGCGATGCCCGTGACGAGGCCCTGAACAGCACTCCCGCCGGCTACTCCATGGATCTGATCGAGGCCCTTGTCTCCGGTGTCATGTCAGAGCGTCTCACCGACATCACTTCCAAGGCTGACGCCCCATTCCTTCAGGGAATGTTCGGAATAGGAAAGCTTTGCGAGGATTTCGAGGCAGTCATGGGCCGTGTCGCCCTCAAGGAGGACAACATCCTTGGAGGCTATAAGGCTTTCCTCGTAGAACTCCAGAAGATGAGCCGTTTCGGCTTCACTGAAGGTGAGGTCACCAGGGCGAAGGACAACATCCTCGCTTCCCTCGAGAAAGCAGTCAACGAAGCTGACACCAGGAAGAATCCTGAGTTCGTCCATCCTCTCATCAACAACTTCTTCGATAACCAGGCCTACATGGAGCCCAAGACTGAATATGAGCTCGCCAAGGCTTTCATGGACCAGATCAACGCCAACATCCTCAATCAGATGATCGCCCAGATCATCCCTGACGAGAACATAGTCATGATCTACAGCGGTCCTCAGAAGGACGGAATCGCCACCCCTACGGAGAAACAGTTGCTCGCTGCCTTCGAGGAGGCAAAAGCCGCCGAGATCGCCGCTCCTGCAGCAGAGACTGCCACCGAGCCTTTCATGGATCCTTCCACCTTGAAGGGGTCGCCTGTCAAGAAGACCGGCACATCAATCTACGGTTCCACCGAGTGGATCCTCAAGAATGGTGTCAAGGTGATCGTCCTGCCTACGGACCACAAGAAGGATCAGATCCTCTTCACCCTTTACAGGGCCGGCGGACAGAACCTTATTCCCACCGAGGATTTCGCCTCATTCGACGGAAACATCTACAGCACCTTCGAATCCATGCAGGGAGTGTCCAGATTCAAGGGCACCGAGGTCACAAAGATGCTCTCCGGTAAGAATCTCCAGGTAGGCTCGTACATTGACGCTATTTATAACGGAATCAGCGGTTCTTCGTCGGTCAAAGACCTGGAGACTGCCTTGCAGCTGGTCTACCTGACCTACACCGATCCTCGTTTCGACCAGGAAGAGTGGGACAATGCTATCGCACAACTCAAGGCTGTGCTTCCGAATGCCCTCGGAACTCCTCAGTTCAAGATGCAGAAAGAACTCAATGACTTCATTTACGGAGGCAATCCCAGAAGCCAGTTCATCACCATGGAGACTCTCGACAAAGCGAATCTCCAGACTGTCGAAAGGAACTATCGCAAACTCTTCTCTTCTGCTGCCGGGAGCGTCATGGTCATAACCGGTGACGTGGACCTTGACACTCTGAAGCCTCTTGTTGAGAAGTACATAGGTTCTCTCCCCAAGGGCAAGAAGGTCAAGGGTGTGAAGGATCTCTACCCGAGACTCGTGAAGGGCGAGAACATCAAGACCATCCAGACCGACATGGAGACACCGAAGTCCACGGTGATCGAAATCTATTCGGATTACAGGCCTTACACCGTCAAGGATGCCGTCCTTACGAATGCTGTCAGCTATGTGCTTGACCAGATCTATGTAGACACCATGCGCGAGGATGAAGGAGGAACCTATGGTGCATCCTCATCAGCCAATGCAGGACTGGAGCCCGAGCCGATGTACATCATGCAGGTCGCATTCGAGTGCAAACCTGAGATGGCAGACAAATTAAGGGCTATGGCTAGGGACGAGTTCCGCAAGCTGGCCCAGAACGGTCCGACTGACGAGCAGTTCTCACGTACCTTGGAGAACTTCAAGAAGAATGTTCCCGAGAACAGGATAAGCAACAGTTACTGGATGAATAATCTTGTCAGGTACTCCAGGTTCGGCTTCGATTATGACAAAGAGTACGAAGAGGCTGTCGCCTCCCTGACCAAAGAAGGGATCAGGGAAGCAGCGCGCAGGCTTTACGAGTCCGGCAACTTCATCGAGTTCGCACAGATGCCAGGCAAGACCACTGAATAAGGTTTATGCTGGAAGATTTCAAACTTAAGGTTTTCATGGCCGTCTTGGAGGAACAAAGCTTCACCAAGGCGGCCAGGAACCTTGGTATCTCCCAGCCTGCCGTCAGCCAGAACATTGCTGAACTGGAAAAGGAACTTGGCACCGAGCTCTTTTCCAGAAGCAGGGGAGCGGTGACACCGACTTCGGCGGGAATCTCTTTCAAGGAATATGCTTCCAGGATCCTTCATTGGTACGAAGCGGCATCATCAGCTTTCAATGGAACGCTGAAGGGCAGTCGTACATTGAGGATTGCATCTGGCTGCCATGTCGCAGAGACAATACTTCCTTCCTGTGCAGCAACTCTGTCTGCACGCATTCCTGGGCTGAAGTTAGAGATCGTACCTGACAATGGATCCGGAGACATCCGGCTGTGGTGTCAGGCTCACTCTGATGAGCTTTCCCTGGAAGATGGTGCCGGCTTTATCGGAACGGTGGAAGCAGCTGCGGTCTCTTCCAATCATTCCCTTGCAACTAAAGACAACCTTGAAAAACTTCCATCCAACATCAGTTTCGCAGTCTGGCATCCATATTCCAGCCTGCTTACTCCGGACATTATGGCAATGACGGCCGTTGAATCATATTCCCCGGCATCGATCTGCCATCTGGTTTCAGTTTCACCTGACCTTGTAGGCCTTGTCCCGAAGGATGCGGCCATTGCCGCCGGACTTGTCCCCATGCCCGTCAATCTGAACCGGTTGTCGTTTGACCTGATGATTTCCTCCTCCGTAGACATAGATGATCCCGCCTACGATTCCCTGAGGAACCTGCTCCGCGAGGCATATAATCCTGCATTGTAATCTTTCTACTAATTTCTTTACGAAATTTTTGAAATAATTATTGTTTTTCATAAATATTATTTATATTTGCGAAAGACAACCTAATTATTTTCGATATGATTACATGGTGGACATCACTCAGTACTGCAATGCAGGTCCTTTGGGCAGTTACCCTTTCGGCCTCATTGATCTTCGTCATCCAGACAATCTTTACCTTCCTCGGACTAGGAGGTGAAGGTGGCATCGACACTGACTTTGACGGTGACCTGGACATCGAAGGTCCTGACGGATCCTTTGATGCAGATCCCTCAATGAACCTTCTGACCTTCAGGAATTTCGTCAATTTCTGCCTAGGTTTCGGCTGGACTGCCGTCCTGATGCGGGACAGGATTACCTCCAATGTTTTGCTTATCCTGGTCGCCGTCATCGTTGGAATCGGCCTTGTGGCTGCAGTAATGTGGCTTTTCAAGTGGCTGACCGGCATGCAGCAGAGCGGCAACATCGATATACACAAATCAGCTGTCGGCTGTGAGGGCAAAGTCTACCTTGTCATTCCCGCTGAGAGGAGTGGAGAAGGGAAAGTCCAGATCACCATCAACAATGCCGTCAGGGAATACGATGCCGTCACGGATGGTGACGCCATCAAGACCGGTACTCCTATCAGGGTGGTGGAGGTCCTTAATGACTACACCCTTCTCGTCGAAGAACTCAATCCTACAATCATCTAACACATAATAATCATGGACATTACTCTTATCCTTATCATTGTCGCCGTCCTATTCGTAACCTTCGCGGCGATCCTGAGACGTTACAAACGCTGTCCTTCCGACAAGGTCATGGTCATCTATGGTAAGACCGGCAAGAACAAGAGCGGTTCCATCTCATCCGCCCGTTGCATCCATGGTGGAGCAGCCTTCATCTGGCCTGTTTTCCAGGATTATGCTTTCCTCGACCTGAAGCCGATTTCGATCGAGTGCAACCTTACCAATGCCCTTTCCAAGCAGAACATCCGTGTGGACGTTCCCTGCCGCTTCACTGTCGGTATCTCCACCGAGTCCGAGAGCATGACCAACGCTGCAGAACGTCTGCTTGGCCTCTCTATTGACAACATCCAGAACATTGCGACTGATATCCTTTTCGGACAGCTCCGTCTCGTCATCGCGACGATGGACATCGAGGAGATCAATTCCGACCGTGACAAATTTCTCGCTGCCGTCAGCCAGAACGTTGAGGCAGAGCTCCGCAAGATCGGTCTGAAACTCATCAACGTCAATGTCACCGACATCCGTGACGAGTCCGGTTACATCGAGGCTCTCGGTAAGGAAGCTGCTGCAAAGGCTATCAACGATGCCAAGAAGAGCGTCGCCGAGCAGAACCGTTTCGGTGAGATCGGTAAGGCAGAGGCTGACAGGGACAAGGACATCCGTATTGCCGAGACCCTGAGGGACACCAGGATCAAGACAGCCGCAGCCAATGCGCTTGCTGTCCAGGGAGAGAATACCTCCAAGATCGACATCGCCAATTCAGACGCCATGCGCCGTGAGAAAGAGGCTGAGGCCGCCCGTATAGCCGTGGCCGCAGAAAAGGTACAGGCTGCAAAGGCCCTCCAGGAAGCATACCAGAGCGAGCGTGACGCTGAGCTTGCCCGTGCTGAAAGGGAAAAGGCTACCCAGCAGGCCAACATAGTCGTCCCTGCCCAGATCGACAAGGAAAGACTCATCATCGAGGCTGAAGCTGAAGCCGAGAAGCTCCGCAGGACTGCCCAGGGAGAGGCAGATGCCATCTTCGCCAAGATGGAAGCACAGGCCCGCGGTACCCTAGAGATCCTGACCAAGCAGGCCGACGGTTTCGCCCGTATGGTCAATGCTGCCGAGGGCGATGCCCAGAAGGCTGTGCTCATGATGATATCCGACCGTCTGCCCGAGCTCGTCAAGACCCAGGTCGAGGCTGTCAAGGGCATCAAGATCGACAAGGTCACCGTCTGGGACGGAAACGGTTCCAAGGATGGCAAGACATCGACTGCAAACTTCATTTCAGGACTCATGGGATCGGTTCCTCCACTCCAGGACCTTTTCAACATGGCAGGAATGAGCCTTCCCGAATACATGAAAGGCAAGGAACAGGCACAACCCGCTGCTGAAGAGGCAGTAAAGGAGGGTGAGTAGTCATGCCGATCATCGTCAATGTGGATGTGATGCTGGCGAAGCGGAAAATGACTTCGTCCGAGCTTGCCGAGAAGATTGGCCTTTCTCCGGTCAATCTCTCGATCCTGAAGACCGGTAAGGCCAAGGGAGTCCGCTTTACTACTCTCGATGCCATCTGCAAGGTACTTGACTGCCAGCCTGGCGATCTTTTGGAATACCGGCCTCAAGCCGAATAAATAGGTATATATGAAAAGGAGGGGATGGCCAATCGGCCATCCCCTCTTTTTAGATCCTTCGCTGTGCTCAGGATGAAAGTGACTACTTCCCGGCGAGGCGGGCGTAGGTGTTGTAGCGAACCTTGGCGAATTCCTCGGTGAGGTTCAGGAGTTCCTGTGCCCTGTCGGGGAAGAGCTTGTAGAGGGATGCGAAGCGGACCTCTCCCTTCAGGAAGTCCTGGAACTTGGTCCAGTCGGGCTCCTTGGAGTCGAGAGAGAACGGATTCTTGCCCTCTGCCTCGAGGTTCGGGTTGTACCTGTAGAGATGCCAGTAACCGCAGTCAACGGCGAGCTTCTCCTCCTTCTGGCTCAGGCCCATACCGGCCTTGAGGCCATGGTTGATACAAGGGGCGTAAGCGATGATGAGGGAAGGACCGTCATAGGCCTCGGCCTCCTTGATGGCGTTGAGGTACTGTGCAGGGGAGGCGCCCATGGCGACCTGTGCAACATACACATAGCCATAGCTCATAGCCATCATTCCAAGATCCTTCTTGCGGATCTTCTTTCCGGAAGCGGCGAACTTAGCGATAGCACCTGCGGGAGTTGACTTGGAACTCTGTCCTCCGGTGTTGGAATAGACTTCGGTGTCGAGAACGAGCACGTTGACATTCTTGCCTGAAGCAAGGACATGGTCAAGACCGCCGTAGCCGATGTCATAGGCCCAACCGTCTCCACCGAAGATCCACTGGCTGCGGGCAGGGATGAAGTGCTTGTACTCAAGCAGCTTGGTGCAGGATTCGCACTTGCAGTCAGCTGCAAGGGGAACGATCTTGTCAGCGACCTCGCGTGTGATAGTGCCGTCCTCCTTGTTGTCCAGCCACTGCTGGGCAAGGGCCTTGATCTCTTCGCCACAGCATTCGCAGGCGATGATCTGTCCCATCAGGTTGGCGACGGTCTCACGTGCACGGTCGGAACCGATCTTCATTCCAAGTCCGAACTCGGCGTTGTCCTCGAAGAGGGAATTATGCCATGCCGGGCCGTGACCCTGGGCGTTGGTGCAATAAGGTGATGCAGGGAAGGAGGCTCCATAGATGGAGGAGCAACCTGTTGCATTGGCGATCATCATCCTGTCACCGAACAGCTGGGTGATATTCTTGATGTAAGGAGTCTCTCCGCAGCCTGCGCAAGCGCCGCTGAACTCGAAGAGAGGCTGTGCGAACTGTGAGTTCTTTACGTTGGCAGCCTTATTGACGACACTGTCCTTGTAACCGACCTTTGAGTGGAGCCAATTGAAATTCTCCTGCTCCTGATGCTGGTCGAGGGCGGAAACCATTGTGAGGGCTTTCTCCTTCGCAGGGCAGACATCCACGCAGTTGCCGCAACCGGTACAGTCGTCGACGGAGGTAGCAAGAGCGAATGAATATTCCTTCAGGACAGCCTTTCCGGCAGCCTTCTTGAGGCCTGCGGGAGCCTTCTCGGCCTCTTCGGCAGTGAGGAGGAACGGACGGATTGCAGCGTGGGGGCAGACGAATGCGCAGGTGTTGCACTGGATACACTTGTCAGGATCCCAGCTGGGTACCATGACAGCGACGCCACGTTTCTCGTAGGCTGCTGTGCCTGCGGGCATCGTACCGTCGGCATAAGGCAGGAAGGCACTGACGGGGAGGGAATCTCCATTCTGGGAGTTCACTACGTCGGCGATCTCCTTGACGAAAGCAGGAGCGAGACGGTCCTTGTTGGGGGTCTCGAACTTGGCAGTGATCTCTGCCCACTCGGCCGGGATGGTGACTTCGGTATACTCACCGCCACGGTCGACAGCTGCATAGTTCATGTTGACGATGTTCTCGCCCTTCTTGCCATAGCTCTTGACGATAGCGTCCTTCATGTATTTGACAGCATCCTCGTAAGGAATGATGCCGGTAATCTTGAAGAATGCGGACTGCAGGATGGTGTTGGTCCTGTTGCCGAGGCCGATCTCAGAAGCGATCTTGGTGGCGTTGATGATGAACAGCCTGATGTGCTTCTTGCCGATGATGGCCTTCACGTTGTCAGGAATCCTCTTGACTGTCTCAGCCTCGTCCCAGAGGGAGTTGAGAAGGAGGGTACCATTCTCCTTGATGCCCTTGAGAACATCGTACTTCTCAAGGTATGAAGGAACATGGCAAGCCACGAAGTCAGGAGTGCTGACGAGGTAGGGAGCCTTGATGGGCAGGTCGCCGAAGCGGAGGTGCGAGCAGGTGTAGCCGCCGGACTTCTTCGAGTCGTAGTCGAAATAGGCCTGGCAGTACTTCTGGGTGTGGCTTCCGATAATCTTGATGGTGTTCTTGTTGGCACCGACTGTACCGTCGGAACCAAGACCGTAGAACTTACACTCGGTGGTGCCTGGCTTCACGATGGAGATTTCGTTCTTGAGAGCCAGTGACTTGAAGGTCACATCGTCCACGATGCCGATGGTGAAGTCTGCCTTGGGCTCGTTCATCTCGAGGTTGTCGTAGACAGCCACGATCTGGGCTGGAGTGGTATCCTTTGAGGACAGACCATAGCGGCCTCCGATCACGAGGGGACTGTTCTCCTTACCCTGGAAGAGGGCCTTTACATCAAGGAAGAGGGGCTCACCGAGAGCACCGGGCTCCTTGGTCCTGTCGAGGACAGCGATCCTCTTGACGGTCTTAGGGAGAACCTTCATGAAATACTTCTCGGCGAAAGGCCTGTAGAGGTGGACGGTCACCAGACCGTACTTCCTGCCCTGTCCGGCGAGGTAGTCGATGGTTTCCTTGATCGTCTCAGTGACGGAACCCATGGCGACGATGATGTTCTCAGCATCGGGGGCACCATAGTAAGTGAAAGGACGGTACTCGCGTCCGGTCAGCTCGCTGATCTCACCCATGTAGCGGGCGACGATGTCGGGAACTGCAGCATAGTTGTTGTTCCTGGACTCGACAGCCTGGAAATATACGTCTCCGTTCTGGGCGGTACCGCGGGTGACGGGAGCGTCAGGGTTGAGTGCCCTTTCACGGAAAGCCTTGAGGGATTTTTCGCTGACCATTCCCTTGAGAGCCTCCTCGTCGAGGGCCTCGATCTTCTGGATCTCATGCGATGTGCGGAATCCGTCGAAGAAATGAAGGAAAGGAACGCTTGACTTGATAGCGGCAAGATGTGCGACAGCGGCGAGGTCCTGGGCTTCCTGGACGGAACCTGAAGCCAGGAGGGCAAAGCCGGTCTGGCGGCAGGCCATCACGTCCTGATGGTCTCCAAAGATGGAGAGAGCATGGGAAGCGAGGGCACGTGCAGAGACGTGGAAGACAGCGGGGAGAAGCTCACCGGCAATCTTGTACATGTTGGGGATCATCAGGAGAAGGCCCTGTGAAGCGGTGTAGGTGGTGGTGAGTACTCCGGCCTGCAGTGAACCATGAACGGCTCCAGAGGCACCGGCCTCGCTTTCCATCTCAGTTACGCTGACGGTTTCGCCCCAGAGGTTCTTTTTTCCGTGGGCAGCCCACTCGTCGATGTTCTCCGCCATGGGAGAGGAGGGAGTGATAGGGTAAATGCAGGCGTTCTCGCTGAAAAGATATGCGACGTTCGCAACTGCGGTGTTACCATCACAAGTGATGAATTTCTTTTCTTTTGCCATATCCTTTATGTTGTGTGAATATTCTTACAATGTTGAGATTCCTTCTATGACCATTCCTTCCGGACTGCCGGAGATCCTCTTGACAAGGCCCTGGAGGACGGTCCCCGGCCCGATTTCCATGAAATAATCCGCTCCGTCGGCAATCATGTTCTCGACGCTTGCGGTCCACCTGACCGGGGAGGTCAGCTGGGTCAGGATATTCTTCTTGATGACAACCGGATCCGTTGTAGGAGCCGCGGTGACATTCTGGTAGATCGGACAGGCCGGGGCGACGATTTCAGTCTCCTCTATAGCCTTGCCGAGTTCGAGCCTGGCAGGTTCCATGAGAGGGGAGTGGAAAGCCCCGCCGACCTGGAGGGGAAGAGCCCTCTTGGCTCCGGCTTCCTTAGCCTTTTCGCATGCCTGGGCAATGGCATCTTTCTCTCCTGAGATCACCACCTGTCCATGGCAGTTGTAATTGGCAGGAATAACTATTCCTTCGCATTCCGAGCAGATCCTTTCTACTACGTCGTCAGCAAGTGCGATTATTGCTGCCATGCTTCCGGGGACCTTCTCGCAGCATTTCTGCATTTCGGTGGCGCGGATGTAGACGAGACGCAGGGCATCTTCGAACTTGATGGCACCGGCTGCCGCCAGGGCGGAAAACTCTCCAAGTGAGTGGCCGGCCACCATGTCGGGAGCAAAGCCTTCGTAGCACTTTGCCAAGACGACGGAATGGAGGAATATCGCTGGCTGGGTGACCCGGGTCGCTTTCAGGTCCTCTGCCGTACCGTCGAACATTATGTCAGTGATCCTGAATCCAAGGACCTCGTTGGCCTTTTCAAGCATTTCCTTGCCCATGGCGCTGTTCTCGTAAAGGTCTTTCGCCATGCCGGGAAACTGTGAACCCTGTCCGGGGAAAACGTAAGCTTTTTTCATTTTGAATATGTATAATTGTAGACCGGATCAACCCTGTAAAGGGCGGCGCCCTTCTTTGATCCAGGATAAAAATTGACGTAGTATGAACCTGCCGAGTAGAACATGGATTCCGACTCCAGGGACATCGGGATGTGGATGTCCATGATGTAGTTGCCTGCCCAGTCGTAAGTCACCAGGACATTGTCTGTCTTGCCATTCCTGGGACTCATCGGGAAATAGACGTACATGTCGTCACAGCCCATTCCCTGGGCCAGATACGGTGAATTGTCTGTCCTGGTGTAGGATGAAAGGACATTGAAGTCATTGTCTGTCACGTAAAGGGTCTTTCCTCCCTGGCTTATGGCAAACTGTCCTTTACCTTTGCTGTAGGCGATGGCTCCGCTGCCGACGGTGATGTCTATGTTGGGAAGGACCTGGAGCGTCTCGGGATCGAGCGGGGTCAGGATCTTGCCTTCTGAGTGGCCATGGGCGGCGATGAAGCGGTTCTTCCCGAAATCGAATGTGGCGTCATTGGCATGCCCTGCGTTGAAAATCTTCGACTTTCCTACAAGTGACAGGCTGGACATGTCGTATTTGTACACTATCGACTGGCCGTCTTCAGTACTCCGGTTGAGGAAATAGAAATGCTTGCCGTCTGAAGCAGCTCCCTGGGCAACGATCATGCCTTCATCTCCAGGGCAGTTGAGCACGAGGGTAGGGTTGAGGGTGAACTCGATTCCAGATTCCACCAGGCGGGCCACAAGCATGGGATCATCATAGGACTGGATGTAGGAATAGTCTCCGGAGATGTTCAGCTTGTTGTCCTTGCAGAAAAGGGGATTGCGGAGAATACGCTTCTCGAATTGTTTGATGGCCAGGGATGTCCATACGACGTTTGACCCGACAATTACGACCTTGCTTCCATCCACAGTGATTGCATAGCCGTTTTCTCCAACTTTGGCCAGGGTGGCTGCAGTCTCGGTCCTTCCGGTGTTCCCTACGATGATCTCGAATTTGGAGTTCCTGGAATCATCAGTAACCACCTTCGGAGAGGCTCCTGTAAGGTCTTCAAAAGCCAGGACTAGGTTGTCGCAGATGCTTTTCGAAGTTTCCTGGTTGTAAACGATCGAATATGCAGTCTTACCATTGCGGACGATATCGATAGAACCGTCGTCATTGACTTTGGAGCTTTTTTCGCAGGAACTAAGGAAACTTACCAGCAATAGACTGGCAGCCAGCATCTTGTGAAAAGGTTGAATAATCATCAGAGTAGCGATCTTATTTAATCTTTCAAAGATAATGAATTTTTTCGTAACTTTGCGAATCCAGGCCCCCATAGTTTAATGGATAGAATTTAGGATTCCGGTTCCTACGATTGGCGTTCGATTCGCCATGGGGGTACGAGTAAAGCCAGGCTGCCCGCCTGGCTTTACTCGTACCAGTACTTTATATTCATTGAGGGGGGCGGACCCCCTCAAACTCCCCTGCGTCAGGCTTCGCCTTCCGAATTGCCCGCCTGGCCTTACTCGTTTAACAATTCGATGAATATTTGTTATATTTGTAGAATAGAAAAAGTTCGTGAAAGATAATGAGAAGATTGTTTTCCATAGTCGTTAGCTTGTCCTTGACGGCCTTGTTTTCAGCCGGTTGCAAAGTTGGTGGAAACAATTCATCAATGCCTTTGCCTGTACGCTACGATGAAATCGATATAAAAGGAGAATTGTCTTACAGGCTGCAGCAGAGTTTCGACGTGCTGAATTCATCAGAGTCCCAGGATTTGGCCATCCTGGCCTTGGTTACGGATGCAAGTGCTTCCCGCAAGGCTTCCCAAAAGCTGAATGAGATAATATCGGCATTCCCGTCACACCTGAATGGACTCGGTTACATCGGATCTGAGGACAGCGAGCCAGATGAACGGACGTTCGCTGACAATGGTTTGATACTCAGGGGACTCTGTGCCTACTATAACATGAGTTCCAACGAGAAGGCCCTGGACTGGATACGTTCAGTGGCTTCAGGCTTGTTCGTCAGGGACAAGGAAGTCTTCATGAACTACTCCCTGGCACCGGGGCTGGACGGTCTCGTCGAAGCCTATCGTCTGGTTGGAACACCTGAGATGAAGGAAGTCATTGATTCAATGGCAACACGTTTCCTGGAGACCGACCTCGCAGTTGTGAAAGCTGGTACGCATGCAAGCCTTTCTGCCTGCAGGGGCCTGATAAGCTATGCAGAGATTACAGGGAATCCGAAATGGGTGGCAGAGGCAGAAAGCCGCTGGAATGTCTACAAAGAATACGGCATGACTGAGAACTATGGAAGTTACACCCAGATGGGTTTTTATGAGGGCCATGCTGATCCAAGTGCGACCGCCGATTCCTACATCCTTGCTTTGAAGCTCTGGCAGCACACTAGGAAAAGCGAATATCTGAAAGAAGCCCAGCTGATCTACTACAATGCCTTGTGCCATGTCCAAAGAGGAGATGGAAGCTTCGGTTTGGACACTTGCCCTGGTGAGGCTTCAGGGACAGATCTAAGCGTCGTGACCGATGAACCATTCCCCATGGGCACGATGAGCGGGGCAGAAGGTCTTGCCACTGCAGCTGCTTGTTTCTGGATGAGGGAAGGCAACACTTTTTATGTCACCACCCCTCGTTCTTCGACTCTCTCTGCCGAAGGTCTGGAGCTGGAGATGACAACTGATTATCCTTTTGAAGGAATCCTTGTCCTTGATGTCAAGAGCAACCTGACAGGCAGCGGAGTCAATGTCAAGGTTTATGTCCCCGATTGGATGCTGCTCAGTACCATACAATATGATGGCAAGATACTGCCGGCAAAGGTAGGGGATGACGGCTTCCTGACATTCGAAAAGCTTAAGACAGGGGATCGTGTCCTGTTTGATTATTCTTTCTCTCCAAGGCAGGAAACGGTTGTCAATGTACACAACACCAAGCCAGGCCAGGCCAGGTACTTCAGCGGTCCTTTCATCTTGAATGAAGAAGGCACACCGGTCTATCATCTAATGGACACTACGGTTACCAAGGCCTCGGGATATCATCACCAGATTTTGTTCAATGGTTTCTGAGCTCATAGGGAAGTACATCTGGCTGATCCAGATCCTCTCGGCCGCAGGTGACCGGGGGCTTTCCCTTGATGAGATAACTACGAAATACGAGAAGAGATTCGACCAGAAGTATTCCCGCCGTTCATTCTACAATCACCGTTCCGCCATATCGGACCTTTTCGGGATTGAAGTGGAGTGCGACCGGAGCACCAACCGGTACTGGATCCCTTACGGGGAAGAGGCCATGGATGACGACAAGAGCATAGGCTGGCTTATCAACACCTTCACCGTCAACAATCTTCTTTCGCTTGGGAAGGAACGCCTCAGCGGCCGTGTGAGCGTGGAAGACGTGCCTTCCGGTCAGAAGCACCTTACCGCGATCATGCAGGCGATGGAAGAAGGACGCGAACTGGAGATCGTGTACGGCAAGTACAGTGCGTCATATTCAGAAAAGCTTCACATCCAGCCGCTGGCCCTGAAGGAGCACGGGCGACGCTGGTACCTGGTAGCCTACTGCCATGAGAGGGTCGTCGGGGACGGAAAGGAATCCGGCAATTCCGATGTCCGGGCATGGAGGGTTTACGGCCTGGACAGGATAGTTTCTCTGGAAGAGAGCAAAAGCACCTTCAAGATGCCACGAGGCTTCGACGTGGATGCCCTTTTCAGCGAGAGTTTCGGCATATTCTTTCCACAGCCGGGGCAGAAAAGCGAGACTGTTCGTTTCAAGGCTCCAGAATCGGAAGCCAGGTACCTGAGGGATCTTCCACTGCATCACTCGCAGGTAGAAGAGGGGAGGTCGGCCGACGGGGATGTGGTCTTCCGGATCAGGGTGATCCCGGACAGGGACCTGGTGATGGAGTTCTGCCGCCTGGCAGGTAAGGTTGAGGTGACTGAACCCCGTAGCGTCCGTTCAGCCGTGTTGGAAGAACTTGGAAAAGGATATGATAAATACAAGATAACAATATGAAAACCAAATTGATTGCCCTTGTGGCAGCATCTGCGATGACTATTATGGGTTGCACAGACAAGAAGACCGAACAGACAAGCGCCTTCATCGGAGCCTCGGACATAAAGGTCGAGGACGGAATCATGACACCGGAAGTCCTTCTCTCATTCGGAAGGCTTTCCGATCCCCAGCTTTCTCCCGACGGGAAATGGATACTCTATGGAGTCAGCTATACATCAATCGAGGACAACCGTTCATGCAGGAACCTCTTCATCCAGGAGGTCTCCAGGAGTGAAGACGGAGCCCTTTCATTCGGGGACAAGGTTGCCCTTACCGCTGAAGGGAAGAGCGTAGGGAACGCTCGCTGGAGCCTTGACGGCGGCAGCATATTCTTTACCCAGGGCGGTCAGATCTGGAAGGCTGCCTTCAAGGTGGCGGACGGAAAGCCGGCCCTTGGCGTGAAGGTGAAGCTCAGCAACGTTGAGGCTGGTGTCGGAGAGTTCTTGCTCAGCCCAGACCAGACCCAGGTCCTGTACACGAGCACGGTCCCAGGCAACGTGAAGACTCCGAAGGATTTCGATCCCGCACTCGATAAAGCCCAGGCCTATGTCACCGAAGACCTCGCTTACCGCCATTGGGACCACTGGACGACAGAAAGGCCGCAGACCTATGTCGCACCAGTTGTAGAAGGAAGTGAGATAACAAAGGATAATTCATTGAATATACTCGATTCAGGGGCCGATAAATACGAACTGCCGATCGAGCCTTTCAGCGGTATCGAGCAGCTGAGCTGGAGTCCTGACGGCCAGATGGTCGCCTATTCCTGCAAGAAGGTCGACACCGGGAGGGAATATGCTTTCTCGACCGATACCGAGATCTACATCTATAAGATACTCACCGGTGAGACCGTCCGCATCCCGATGGAGGGCGGCTACGACACCGACCCCGTGTGGAGTCCTGACGGACAGCATATCGCCTGGATCAGCATGGCCCGCAACGGCTACGAAGCCGACAAGACACGCCTGTTCGTGGCCGATCTCGCTCCCGCTGCGAAGGAAGCTGACGGACAGACAGCGATCCCTGCTATTCTTGGAATTAGGGAACTCACTTCCGATTTCAAATACAATGCTGCCGGCCCCGTGTGGTCTTCAGATTCGAAGTCCATCTACTTCAATGCACTTACCGAAGGTCTTCAGGCGATCTACAAGGTCGATGCACTCTCAGGTGCTTTCAGTGCTGAAGGTAACAGGCTTGACATCGGTGTCGTTCCTGTAAGGATCACTCCTGAGGACGCATGGTACGACTTCAATTCCCCGTTCGCCATCGTGGACGGCACCCTCCTTGCCAGCTACGCTTCCATGGAGTTCCCTACAGAGCTTGTGGCCGTCAACGAGGCTGACGGTGCATTCGCACGTATTTCAGATGAGAACGGACATATCCTTGGCCAGCTTGAGACCTGCAACATAGAGGAACGCTGGATTAAGACCGTGGATGGCAAGCAGATGCTGACCTGGGTCCTCTATCCTCCGAAGTTCGATTCCACCAAGGTCTATCCTGCCATAGAGATATTCCTCGGCGGTCCCCAGGGAACCCTCAGCCAGGGTTGGAGCTACCGCTGGAACTACCGCCTGATGGCTTCCCAGGGTTACATCGTCATCCTTCCCAACCGTCGCGGCACGACCGCTTTCGGCCAGGAATGGTGTGAACAGATTAGCGGCGACTACATCGGCCTGAACATGCAGGACTACCTGAGCGCAGCACGTGAACTGAAGAGAGAACCCTATGTAGGCAAGCTTGCCGGATGCGGAGCCTCCTATGGTGGATTCAGCGTCTACTACATGGCCGGCATCCACGGAGACGTCTTTGACTGCTTCATCGCCCATGCCGGAATATTCGATGAGAAATACATGTACTACGAGACTGAGGAGATGTGGTTCCCCAACTGGGACAACGGTGGACTGACTGAATATTCGTTCACACCCGGTGAGCAGGGGCCTCGCGGCGACGGAAAGACCTTCGGCGGCATCCAGCAGGCCGGTTCGCCCTGGAGTGATTCTCCCAAGGCCGTCCGCCACTACGCCAATTCTCCTGCTGCCAATGTCACAAAGTGGCACACTCCGATCCTCTGCATCCATGGCATGATGGATTTCCGCATCCCTTACGATCAGGGAATGGCTGCTTTCAATGCCGCACAGATGATGGGCGTTCCTTCGAAACTCATAGTCTTCCCTGAGGAAAACCATTGGATCCTGCAGCCTCAGAATGCTCTCTTCTGGCACAGGAGTTACTTCGACTGGCTCAACCGCTGGTGCAAATAATAGAATGAGATGATCCGCAGCAAGCTGGACATGGAGGTGCAGTTCCTGCCCGGTGTGGGGCCCAAAAGGGCTTCACTCCTTCGTACTGAATTGGAAGTCAGTACGGTAGGAGACCTGCTCCATACTTTCCCATTCCGCTACATCGACCGCAGTTCAATAATGCAGATCGCCGATGTCAGGGGAGGGAATGCCTATGTCCAGATCCTTGCACAGGTCGTCTCGGCGGAACTCACCGGCAAGGGCGCAAAACGGCTGAGCGTTCTCGTCAGGGACCTCAGCGGGGAGATGGAACTTGTTTTTTTCAAGGGAATAAAGTACACCTATGAGAGGTTGAAGCCAGGAAGCGTCTTCCTGTTCTTTGGAAAGCCCAGCGTCTACAACGGGAAGATGAACATGGTCCATCCCGAGATAGACAATCCTCCCACCGAAGGAGCGCAAAGTTTTACGGGGACCCTTACGGGTGTGTACGCCTCGACCGACAAACTCCGGAACGGAGGCGTGACAGGGAAGGTGATGAACAAGCTAATGGCTGAAGCCATCGACCTTGCCATCGGAGACATCCAAGAGACTCTTCCTGAGTATATTCTCAGGGAGAAAGGTCTCGTGCCGCTGAAGTACGCCATCCGCAACATCCATTTTCCGGTCGATGCTGCCGCCCTTGCCAAGGCCCAGTACAGGCTGAAGTGGGAGGAACTTTTCCTCCTTCAGCTTTCCCTCCTCAAGCAGAAATACGTTCGTTCAAGGGCAGAGAACGGCATCATGATGCCGAAGGTTGGAACAGCATTCAACGCTTGTTACAATGCCCTTCCCTATGAACTCACCGGTGCGCAGAAAAGGGTGATCAAGGAGATCCGTTCGGACATGATGAGCGGTCACCAGATGAACAGGCTCCTACAGGGAGATGTGGGCTCAGGAAAGACTATGGTAGCTGTCCTCTCCGCCCTGATTGCGGTAGGGAACGGTTATCAGGCATGCATAATGGCGCCGACGGAAGTCCTTGCCCAACAGCACTATGCAAATATTTCCAAATATCTTGCACCGACAGGTGTGCGCTGTGAGCTCCTGATCGGGTCTACTACCAAGGCTGAGAGAAGACCGATCCACGAAGGACTTCAGGACGGCTCAGTGGGAATAATCATAGGTACCCATGCTCTTATCGAGGATGATGTGGTCTTCAAGAACCTTGGACTTGCCATCATCGACGAGCAGCATCGTTTCGGGGTCGACCAGAGGTCACGCCTCTGGTCTAAGGGGGCGACGGCTTCACCTCCCCATGTCCTTGTCATGACGGCTACACCTATTCCCAGAACTCTTGCAATGACTTTCTATGGAGACCTTGATGTCTCGGTAATAGATGAGATGCCTCCCGGAAGGAAGCCTATCCAGACAATGCTGATTGGGGAGGGCAAGCGCCCTGCGATGTACAACTTCATACGCAAGGAGATAGATGCCGGCCGCCAGGTCTTCATAGTCTATCCGTTGATCTTCGAGAGTGAGAAACTGGATTACCAGAATCTGGAAGCAGGCTATGAAGAGATCGTACGCCGTTTCCCCATGCCGAAATACAAGGTGGCCATCGTCCACGGCCAGCAGACGAGCGACGTGAAGAAATTCAACATGGATGCCTTCGCTGCCGGCAGGGCGAACATCCTTGTGTCTACCACTGTGATCGAGGTAGGAGTGGATGTCCCAAATGCTTCCATAATGGTCATCGAGAACGCAGAAAGGTTCGGGCTTGCCCAACTTCATCAGCTTCGCGGACGGGTCGGTCGCGGAAGCGAGAAATCTTACTGTGTGCTGATGCATGGCAACAAGGTCAGCAAGGAATCTCGCAAGCGGCTTGAACTGATGTGCGCAACGGAAAACGGCTTCGACCTGGCAGAAGAAGACATGAAGATGCGTGGACCCGGCGACTTGGAAGGAACACAGCAGAGCGGCCTTCCCATTGCCCTCAACATCGCTTCCCTTGCCCATGACGGACAACTACTTTCCGATGCCAGAAGCTATGCCGAGCACGTGCTGGCAGGCGACCCAACACTTTCGGATCCGGCCAACAGGTCCCTTGCGGTAGAACTGCGCAAGGATAAATATTCAGTGAAAGATTACAGCAAGATATCGTAAATCTCCGACAGGAGTGGATGATGGCTGTCCTTTTCGGACAGGATCACATCTTCTTTCGGGATCCTCCAGTCTATGCCGATTTCAGGATCATCCCATGCTATCGCACCTTCGGACGCGGGGCAATAGAAGTTGTCGCACTTGTACTGGAAGACCGCTTCCTTTGACAAGACGCTGAATCCATGAGCCATCCCGCGGGGGAGGAAGAACTGGAGGTGATTCTCTCCGGAGAGTTCTACGGCCACATGCTTCCCGAAGGTGGGAGAACCCTTCCTGATGTCCACCGCCACATCGAGTACGGAACCGCTGACCACCCTGACAAGTTTCGCCTGGGCATGTTCTCCTTTCTGGAAATGGAGCCCCCTGACGACTCCGTAGGATGAACGGCTCTCGTTGTCCTGGACGAAATCAACATGACCTACAGCTTCCTCGAATGCCTTACGGTTGTACGATTCGAAAAAATAACCTCTTGGATCAGGAAACACTCGCGGTTCGATGATCACGACACCCTCTATGCCTGTCTTTATGATAATCATTCTCCGGCAAGTTTGATCAGGTACTGTCCGTACTGGTTCTTTTCCATGGGTTTGGCGACGGAGAGAAGCTTTGCGGAATCAATCCAACCCTTCCTGAAGGCTATCTCCTCAAGGCAGGCCACCTTCAGCCCTTGCCTTTTTTCGATTACTTCGATGTAATTGGAGGCCTCGGTCAATGACTCGTGCGTGCCGGTGTCCAGCCATGCAAAGCCCTGTCCGAGTTTCTGGACCTTGAGCTTGCCCTGGGAAAGGAACTCCTGGTTGACGGTAGTTATCTCCAGTTCTCCACGTGCGGAAGGCTTGATGCTCTTGGCGATTTGCACGACTTCATTGGGGTAGAAGTAGAGCCCCGTCACGGCATAGTTGCTCTTGGGCTCAGCAGGCTTTTCCTCTATGCTGAGACAGTTGCCCTCTGAATCGAATTCAGCTACTCCGTATCTCTTGGGATCGCTTACCCAGTAGCCGAAAACGGTGGCTTTGCCTTCTTCTTCAGCGGTACGGACGGCAGTGTGGAGCATCACGTCGAAACCGGCTCCATGGAAAATGTTGTCGCCAAGCACCAGGCAGGCGCAATCGTCCCCGATGAAATCTTCACCAATGATGAAGGCCTGCGCAAGGCCGTCCGGGAAAGGTTGTTCTGCGAATTCAAAACGCACTCCGAGATCACTTCCGTCTCCAAGCAGCCTCCTGAACATGGGAAGGTCGACAGGGGTTGAGATGATCAGTATGTCCCTTATCCCGGCGTTCATGAGAACCGAAATCGGATAGTAAACCATCGGTTTGTCATAGATGGGTAGCATCTGCTTGCTCACTCCCTTGGTAATGGGATAGAGCCTGGTGCCGCTTCCTCCGGCGAGAACTATTCCTTTCATGGATTCAATCTTTTGATGCAGTCGGCGAGGGAATCCCTCCAGTACGGGACGGTTATCCCGAAAGTTTCCTTGACCTTGCTCTTATCCAGGACGGAAAAACGCGGCCTCTCTGCCTTGGAAGGATAATCCTCGGTGTGGCAGGGGCGGATGTCGCAGGAGTTCCCGCACATTTCGCAGATCGCCTTGGCAAAGTCGTACCAGGAGATCGCCCCCTCGTTGCTGTAGTGGTAAATTCCGGTTCTGTCCAGCATGTCGCAGTCGATGACCTTGACGATAAGCAGGGCCAGGTCGCGGGCATAGGTAGGGGTCCCCACCTGGTCGAAGACAACTTTGAGGCTGTCCCTCTCTGCCGTCAGGGCCTTCATGGTCTTCACGAAATTCTTCCCGTAAGGAGAATACAGCCATGCAGTCCTGAAGATGATGCTCTTGCAACCGGACTCTGTTATCTTCCTTTCCCCCATGAGCTTTGTCGATCCGTACACTCCAAGAGGGTGTGTCGGCCAGTCCTCACGGCATGGAACAGTCCTGTCACCGTGGAAGACATAATCAGTGGAGATGTGGATAAGGGTGGCGTTCCTTTCTTCTGCCACCGTGGCAAGTATCCCTGCTGCAGTGCTGTTGAGGAGAATGGCCGTCGCCGAGTCATCCTCGGCCTTGTCCACATTGGTGTAGGCGGCGCAGTTGACGATGACATCTATGTCTTCGGATGCGCAGATAATCCTTACCGCATCTATGTTGGTTATGTCGAGATAGACAGTTTCGATCCCGGGAACGGAACTGACATCAGTGAAGACAAACCTGTTGCGGCTTCGGACAGCTGCATTCCGGAGCTCGTTTCCGAGCTGGCCGTTGGCCCCTGTGACTAAGACATTCATATTCCAAAAATAGTGACAAAAATGAAGTTGCCCAAAAAATTTAGCTTATATTTGTATTCATGGACAAAGACAGACCAGCCATATTCCTTTACACTGATGGTGCCTCGAGCGGTAATCCTGGTCCCGGAGGATATGGAGTGGTCCTTCGGTGCGGAGGACATGAGAAAGAGATGAGCGGTGGATTCGCCCGGACAACCAATAACCGTATGGAACTTCTGGCAGTGATAAAAGGGCTGGAGGCCATAAAGTGGGATAATGCCGTGGTAGAGGTGTTCAGTGATTCCACCTATGTGGTCAAGGCGGTCAACGAGGGTTGGCTCCAAGGTTGGGAGAGGAAAGGATGGAAGAAGGTTAAGAATCCGGATCTTTGGCAGCGCTTCCTTGCGGTTTACCGCCGGCACAGGGTCAGTTTCCACTGGCTCAAAGGACATGCCGGTCATCCTGAGAATGAGAGATGCGATGCGCTGGCCGTTGCAGCCGGAGCAGGGGCGGTAGCCAGGGGAGAAGTCCTTCCTGTGGATGAAGGTTATGAAGCTCAGGCTACTTCAAGTGATACTTTGATTGATTTTGAATAAATAAATAATTAGCAATATAATGATAGATAGAAATATGCGGAAGCCGATTGTCGGAATCACCCAGGGTGACGGCAACGGAATCGGCTATGAAGTAATAATCAAGTCACTGGCAGATGCAAGGATCCTGGAATCCTTCACTCCGGTCATCTATGGCTCTTCCAAGATTTTCGGATTCTACCGCAAATTGATCCATAACCTTGACCAGATGGACACTTACGTGATCCAGAGCGCGAGGGATGCCAAACCGCGCAAGATCAACATAGTCAATTGCCTTCCGGACAATTCCTTCGTTGAACCTGGAAAGCCTACACCCGAATCGGCAAAGAGTGCCATCAGGTCTCTCGAATGTGCTGTCAGGGACATCAAGAACGGGGATATCGACGTCCTTGTCACTGCCCCGATCAACAAGAGGGCAATGGTTGAAGAAGGTTTCGGCAACACAGGCCATACCGAATACCTGCAGAAAGAATTCGGGGTTGATGATGTGGCCATGTTCATGGTCTCTGACCAGCTCAAGATAGGAGTCGTGACCGGACATATTCCTTTGAAGGAAGTCCCTACCTCGATAACTGTCGAGGCGATCGTGGGTAAACTACGCCTCATGTCATCGTCCCTCAAGAGGGATTTCGGAGTCATCGAACCCAAGATCGCTGTCCTCGGACTCAATCCTCACTGTGGTGACGGAGGCCTCCTTGGCGATGAGGAGCAGAAGATCATCCTTCCTGCCGTCAAGGCGGCCAATGAGGAGGGGATCCTGGCCTTCGGTCCCTATTCTCCGGATGGCTTCTTCGGACTCGGCCATTATGCCAAGTTTGACGCGACCCTTGCAATGTACCATGACCAGGGTCTGGCTCCGTTCAAGGCTCTGGCTTTCGAGGATGGTGTGAATTTCACTGCCGGCCTTCCTATCGTACGTACTTCTCCTGATCACGGTACAGCCTATGAGATGGCCGGACGTGATGAAGCCGATCCTCATTCTATGATGTCCTCGATCTTCACGGCAATAGACATCCTGCGCAAGAGGGAGGCTTTCGATTCGATGCAGGAAGGCAGGCTGGATAAATAAGCGGTTAAGGAAAAACAGTTTCATTCATGGATACAACAGGAGCGATACTCATTACCGGAGGCGCCGGATTCATAGGAAATCATGTCGTCCGGCTATTCGTCAACAAATATCCTGGCACCAGGATCATCAACCTGGACAAGCTTACCTACGCCGGCAACCTTGAGAACCTCAAAGACATCGAAGATAGGCCTAACTACACTTTCGTCAGGGCTGACATCTGTGACTATGAGGCCGTCAAGGCCATCATCCGTGACAACAATGTCACCGGAATCATCCATCTTGCTGCAGAAAGCCATGTAGACAGGTCGATCCTGGACCCATTCACTTTTGCCAAGACCAATGTCCTCGGCACCCTGACCCTTCTTCAGGCGGCCAGGGAGTACTGGGAACCTTCAGGTTGGGAAGGCAAGAGATTCTATCACATCTCCACGGATGAAGTCTACGGTGCCCTTGAGCTGACCAGGCCTGAAGGGGACCCTTCAGCCGGAGAGTCCGGAGGTGGTCCTTATGGTGATGCTTTCTTCACCGAGGATACGCGTTACCAGCCTCACAGCCCCTATTCGGCGGCCAAAGCCTCCAGCGACCATTTTGTCAGGGCCTACCACGATACTTACGGCATGCCGACCCTGGTGACCAACTGCTCCAACAATTATGGTCCTTATCAGTTCCCTGAGAAACTTATCCCATTGTTTATCAATAACATCCGTCATCGCAAACCGCTCCCGGTCTACGGAAAGGGTGAGAACGTACGTGACTGGCTTTACGTCGAGGACCATGCCAGGGCCATCGATATCATATTCCATGAAGGGAAGGTTGGAGACACGTACAACATCGGAGGCTTCAACGAATGGAAGAACATAGACCTTATAAAGGTCCTGATCAAGGTCACAGACCGCCTGCTGGGCAGGCCGGAAGGTGCAGATGAGGATCTCATCACCTTTGTAACGGACAGGAAGGGCCACGACCTCCGCTATGCGATCGATTCCACGAAACTCAAGGAAGAACTTGGGTGGGAACCCTCACTGCAGTTCGAGGAGGGTATCGAGAAGACAGTCAGATGGTATCTTGACCACCAGGACTGGCTGGACAATGTCACTAGCGGGGACTATCTGACTTACTACGACAGAATGTACGGCAATCGCTGAATATGAATAAGTTGTTCAACGAACTTTTCGGAAGGTACACCCTGCCCCAGGAAGTGAAGGCAAAGGGAATCTACCCTTATTACAGGCCTATCGAGTCCGGTCAGGACCCTGTCGTGAAAATGAGCGGCAGGGATGTACTGATGTTCGGTTCCAATTCCTATCTGGGCCTTTCTGATGATCCGAGGCTCAAAGAGGCTGCAATCGAGGCTATCAGGAAATATGGAACCAGTTGTTCGGGGTCTCGGTTCCTCAACGGGACTTTGGACATACACCTTGAGCTTGAGGAGAAACTTGCCCGGCTCGTTGGAAAGGAAGAGGCGGTGACTTACAGCACCGGATTCCAAGTCAATCTGGGGGTGGTCTCCCTCGGAACAAGAGACGGTTACGTGTTCCTCGATTCTTACGACCATGCTAGCATAATCGACGGCAGCCGGCTCTCCTTCAGCAAGGTTCTCAAATTTGCACATAACGACATGGGAGCCCTTGCTGACAAGCTTTCAAGGGTTCCTTTTGACGCTCCCAAGCTGATAGTTGTCGATGGGATATATTCAATGAGCGGAGACATTGCGCCGCTCCCTGATATCCTTGATCTGGCCGAACGGTTCAATGCCGCGGTTATGGTGGATGATGCTCATGCTCTCGGAGTTCTCGGCAATTGCGGCCGGGGGACTGCCGATCATTTCGGTGTCACGGACAGGGTCGACTTGATCATGGGTACATTCTCCAAGTCCTTTGGCTCTCTAGGAGGTTTCGTGGCCGGAAACCACACCCTCCTCAATTACATAAAGCATAATTCCCGTTCCTTGATTTTCAGCGCCAGCATGCCTCCTGCAAATGTGGCCGCAGTCAGCAAGGCTATCGACATAATGCTTGAAGAGCCGGAGAGGATCAGCCATCTCTGGGACATAACCAATCATGCTCACGAGGAATTCATCAAGAGGGGATTCGATATCGGGGTAACTGAATCGCCGATTTTTCCACTCTATGTCCGTGACACTGAAAAATGCCTTACTGCCGTCAGGGATGCCTTGGATGAAGGCGTGTTCATTACTCCTGTCATCCCTCCAGCAGTCCCTCAGGATTCCGTGATAATCCGTTTTGCGCTTATGGCTACTCACACTTTCGAGCAAGTGGACGAGGGAATAGATAAGCTGGAGAAGATCTTCAGGAGACTTGAGATAATTAAATAATACTCAGTATATTATAAAAAGAAAAGACCGCGGCCCTTTGGAGTCGCGGTTTTTCGCAAGAAAGACCCTTTCTGACTGCGGTAAGGAGTTCTGGCGGTGGAGAGCGGACTCATCCGGCATTGCTGCTGCCTGACGGCCTTGAACATTTCAAGGAATTCCGCTTCGGCGTCCTCCAGCCTTTGCCTGCTGTACAGATTTGGTACTGCAAAGATATACATAAAAATATTAACTCCAAAAATATTTTTGCAATTTATTGTAAAAATAATTTATCTAATATGGTATAACATATTGGTAATATGTTGAATATGTCTAAATATATCTACTTAAAGCAATAGATGAAATGCTCCGTTTTTCATGCCATTTGCGGCATGACGTTGCTTTCAACCGGTTCTACTGAGTTGGCGATTACGTCATAACTCGTCTTCTCGCTTCCGTCTCCAGAGATGTATTTCTGAGTCCTTAGCCGGCCTATTACATAGATGGGAAATCCCTTGCAGATCCCGTCTAGAGAAGGGATCCCTTTGTTGCCTTCCCAGGCAGTAACGTTGTGCCAAGTGGTTTCGATGACAGGTTCGCCGTTCCTGTCCTTGTAGGCGAAGTTGGTGGCCACCGAGAAATGCGCGACGCGCGTGTTCCCGACCTTCAGGATGTTGACGTTGCCGACATTCCCACGGATTTCGATTCTGTTGAGTTGTTCCATAGTTATAGTTGTTTAATTATCCTTTGCCAAAGCTAGGGGATTTTTTCCTTTATTCGAGCGGATGATTAGGATTATCATCGATTTATTTCTGTTTTATTTGCGACCGAAGTTTTTCTTATGGGATTATTAATAAAGATTACCCAAACCCCATGGGGGTAATTGGTAAATTCACCTCCTTCCGGGCATAGGAAGTGTCTTGATGGGAAACTATATTTGGGGCATGGCTTACAAGATAGAGGAAAAGAGGGGTAGATGCCTTGAATGCGGGAATGAGCTTCCCTATGGAAGGAGTGACATGAAGTTCTGCTGTACTTCATGCAAGAGCAGGTGGCATTATGAACATGACGGGGATATCAAAGGGCTCCGAAGGAGGATTATAGGGGCCCTGGACAGGAATCATGAAATCCTGGCTTCCCTTATTGCCAAAGGGGTCACCAGAATCGATATTCCTGACCTTGCGCAGTTGGGATACAATTTCGATTGCATCACATCCTACCACAAGGTCAGGAATCACAAGGAGTACAGATGCTATGACATCAAGTACTATATGTCCGAGAGTTCAGTTTTCAGGCTTGAACTGTGCCGGCGGAACGGGCCTTGACCTTCCTCGGATCCTTGAACAGGATCATGAAGAGGATTGCGACCACCAGGGCGTAGGCTGCGAAGATGTACCAGGCATTCGACCATCCTGCAGGGTTCTCGAAGCAGCCGCATTTCTCGACGACCCAACCTGCAGCAAGGGTTCCGATAGATGCTCCTAATCCGTTAGTCATGAGCATAAAAAGACCTTGGGCACTCGACCTGATATCAGTATCTGTGTTCTCATTGACGTACAAGGAACCGGAAATGTTGAAGAAGTCGAAGGCGACTCCGTAGACAATGCATGATAGGATGAACAGGATGACACCAGGCATGTCGGGTGAGCCGAGTCCAAAGAATCCGAACCTGAACACCCAGGCGAACATGGCGATGAGCATGACATTCTTGATTCCGAACTTCTTCATGAAGAATGGGATCAGGAGGATGCACAGGGTTTCAGAAGCCTGGGAGATGGAAAGGAGGGCGTTGGAGTTCTTTACCGCGAAAGTGTTGGCTAGTGCAGGATCTGCTGCAAATGAACCAAGGAAGGTGTTGGCATAACCGTTAGTGATCTGCAGGGCGGATCCAAGGAGCATGGAGAAGATGAAGAATATCGCGAACTGCCTGTCCTTGAAAAGAGTGAAAGCTTTGAGTCCAAGAGCCTCTGTAATGGACTTGCTCCCGGCGTCGTCCTTAGTGGGCACGGGAGGCATCGTCAGGGCGTAGGCACACATGACCAGGGAAAGGATGCCGGAGGCGGTGAGCTGGGTGTATGAATCCTGCATGGCAGTACCTCCGATCTTGATCCAGTTGACACAGAGCATGCTGATGATGAATCCTACGGTTCCGAATACACGGATGGGAGGGAAATCTTTTACAGGATCCTTTCCGGCAGTCTCCAGGGCATTATAGGAGACGGAATTGACCAAGGCGATTGTCGGCATGAAGAAAGCCACGCTGATGCTGTAGAGGGTAAACAGGGGACCGAAGGCAATTCCAGTACCTGCGCCCTTGCAGTAATAGCCAGCCGCAATCATGAACAATCCGGCCAGCAGATGACACAGGGAGAGGACTTTCTGGGCTTGAACCTTCCTGTCGGCCAGGATGCCCATCAATGTAGGCATGAATATGGAAACGATACCCTGCATGGCAAAGAACCATTTGATCTGGTTACCCAGTCCGATGTTTCCAAGATATCTTCCCAAGGATGTGAGATAGGCCCCCCAGACTGCAAACTCGAGGAACGAGAGCACTATGAGCCGGAGGGTGATGGATCGGTTATTCATCATTATTGATTATTTAATGTTTGTCACATGGTATGCGAAACGGACAAAAATACGAGTTTTTAGTGTAAAATTCACTATCTTTGAAAGTCAATTTTGTCAGAATGAGATTCACCAGGACAGCAGTCGATCCGGGCAGCAGCGCAAGAACGGGAGTTTTCACCACGGCACACGGTGAAGTCAGGACACCTATCTTCATGCCTGTCGGGACCGTCGGTTCTGTCAAAGGAGTCTATCACAAGGATCTGAAGGATGACATCCGTGCAGAGATCATCCTTGGCAACACCTACCATCTTTACCTGCGGCCGGGACTCGAGACCCTTAGAAAGGCCGGCGGACTCCACAAGTTCGAATCATGGGACCGTCCGATCCTCACCGACAGCGGAGGATTCCAAGTGTTCTCGCTTACCCAGATCAGGAAGATAACCGAAGAGGGCTGCCGCTTCCAGTCCCACATAGATGGTTCCAGGCACATGTTCACACCGGAGAACAACGTGGACACGCAGAGGATCATCGGTTCCGACATCATGATGGCCCTTGATGAGTGCTGTCCCGGCGATGCCGATGAAAGGTATGCCGCGAAATCATTGAAGTTGACCCAGGGATGGTTGGAAAGGTATTTCAAGCATTTCACTGAGAGCGAACCTTTGTACGGTTATGACCAGGTGATGTTCCCGATCATCCAGGGATGTGTCTTTCCCGAACTCCGCAAACGCGCAGTCGACTATGCAGTGACACTCGTTGGTGACAGCCAGGCTGTCGGAGGCTATGCAATCGGAGGACTCGCAGTAGGGGAGCCTACTGAAAAGATGTACGAGATGCTCGAACTCGTCTGTCCTCTCCTTCCGGAGGACAAACCCAGATACCTCATGGGGGTCGGTACACCTGCCAACATCCTGGAAGGGATAGCAAGGGGTGTGGATATGTTCGATTGCGTGATGCCCACCAGGAACGGCCGCAACGGCATGCTGTTCACGTGGAACGGCATCATCAACATGAGGAACGCCAAGTGGAGCGAAGACTTCTCGCCACTGGATCCCGATGGTACGTCATTTGTTGACAGGGAATATTCCAAGGCATATCTCCACCATCTTTTCATTGCCAAGGAGATGTTTGCAGCGATGGTTGCAAGCGAGCACAACCTTGCCTTCTACCTCGACCTGGTCCGCCAGGCCAGGCTGCACATCGAAGCCGGGGATTTTTCGTCATGGAAGGAAGAAGCTGTCAGGAAAGTGAGCACTAGGTTATAAGCAAGTCACATGGTACCGGGACTCAAGAAGATAGACAAGTACATCATCAAGAAGTTCATCCTGACCTTCTTCATTGCGCTGCTTCTTATCATCGGTATCGTCATAATCTTCGACATAAGTGAGAAGATCAACCATTTCGTAGAGAACAAGGCTCCGCTTCACGCAATCATCTTCGATTATTACGTCAATTTCGCGCCTTACTACATGAACATGTTCAGTCCCTTGTTCGTGTTCATAACGGTGATTTTCTTCACTTCCAGGATGGCTGCCAACAGCGAGATCATCGCTATCCTGTCCTGCGGCGTCAGTTACAAGAGGATGATGGTGCCATATATGGTTTCCGCTGCCATAATAGCATTGCTTTCACTTTCGTTGAGCCTATGGGTCATCCCCAGGGCGAACGTACACCGATTGCAGTTCGAGACCACTTATGTGAAGCACAAGAATCCATTCAGCAGCAACAATGTCCATTACCAGATCGACACCGGCAAGTTCGTCTACGTCGAGTCTTTCAGTTCATGGAACAACACTGCATTCGGCTTTACCCTTGAGGAAATCAAGGACAACAAGCTGGTCAACAAGCTTTCGGCCGAAACCGCTGTCTGGGACAGTACGAAGGGAGCATGGACCCTTCACAGGTATTTCCTCAGGGAGTATTCCGAAGGACTGGAAGACAGGGTTACTACAGGAGACCGGATGGATACTGTGATAAGTCTCACGGTGACCGATTTCTACAGGAACAAGAACACGGTTGAGACCCTTCCTATCGGGCAGCTCAACAACCTTATCGCACAGCAGAAACTACGCGGAGACACCAACGTGATGTATGCCTTGATCGAGAAGCACACGCGTTATGCGCTGCCGTTCTCCGCCTTCATACTTACTATTATCGGAGTGTCGTTGTCGTCCCGGAAGAGGAGGGGAGGAATCGGCCTTAACATAGGCGTCGGCATAGCACTCAGCTTTACCTACATACTATTCCTGCGTTTCAGCCAGATGTTCGTCTATTCAGGGGCACTGTCCCCGATGGTCGCGCTATGGCTGCCCAACATAGTGTTTGGAATTGTGGCTGCATTCCTGTATTCAAGAGCATCCAAATAACTGGTACCATATGTCAACACAAACTCTTTCCCCACTGAAGCGTACGATAGTAGGCGTTCAGTTCATGTTCGTGGCTTTCGGGTCCACGGTCCTGGTCCCTCTGCTCGTCGGTTTTGATCCGGCTATAGCCCTTTTGGCGGCCGGTCTCGGCACCCTTCTCTTCCATGGTGTGACAGGAGGCAAGGTTCCTATCTATCTGGGCAGCAGTTTCGCCTTCATTGCTCCTATCGTCAAGGCAACTGAACTCTACGGCATGCCCGGAATGTTCTGTGGCCTTGTGGCCGTCGGCGTCGTCTACCTGCTGATGAGCCTTCTCGTGAAGCTATTCGGTATCAGTTTCATCAAGAAGCTCTTCCCTCCGATCGTCATCGGTCCGGTCATTATCCTGATCGGTCTTTCGCTGGCCAGTACCGGAGTCGACATGGCCAGCCAGAACTGGGTCCTGGCTATAATCTCTCTCCTTGTTGCAATAGCTTGCTCGATCTGGGGGAAGGGACTGGTCAAGATCATCCCGGTGTTCTTCGGCGCGATCGTAGGTTACATCGCTGCTATCATCTTCTACAGGAGCGGAATGGATTTCGCACCCGTGGCTGAGGCAAAGTGGTTTGCATTGCCTCATTTCGCCAAGATGAGTTTCTCATGGCAGGCGATAGTATTCATGGCTCCCGTGGCCATAGCTCCTATCATCGAGCACGTAGGTGACGTTTACGCCATCAGCGAGATTGCCGGAAAAGACTTCGTCAAGGATCCCGGACTTCACAGGACCATGGCCGGCGACGGTCTTGCCTGTATGCTCGCCGCCTTCCTCGGAGGTGCTCCCGTCACCACATATTCAGAGGTCACAGGAGCCGTCTCCCTGACCAAGGTCACCGATCCTGCCTGCATGAGGATAGCGGCCATCGCTGCCATCCTTATTTCACTGGTCGGTAAAGTCGGGGCAGCCATCCAGACCATCCCTACCGCTGTTCTCGGAGGTATCATGCTCCTTCTCTTCGGAAGCATCGCATCCGTCGGTATCAACAACCTGGTCAAGGCAAAGATAGACATGAACAAGACCCGCAACCTGATCATCGCTTCACTTATCCTTACTATCGGAATCGGCGGAGCAATCATCAGCTTCGGCAAGTTCTCACTTGCAGGAATAGGTCTTGCTTCCATCGTCGGCGTCATCCTCAACCTCATCATCCCTGACAAGGAAGCTGCTGAAGCTGAGGCAAAAACCGAATAATTACAATGTTGAAAGTCAAGATAGTCAATAAAAGCCGCTGGCCCGATCCATTCTATGCGACCGAGGCTTCGGCAGGTATGGACCTGCGGGCGGACCTTGAGGAACCTATAGTCCTCGGTCCGCTCGAGAGGGCCCTTGTACCTACAGGAATATTCATAGAACTCCCCGTTGGTTATGAGGCCCAGATCCGTCCACGCAGCGGCCTTGCCACTAAGCATGGCATTACGGTGATCAACAGCCCCGGTACGGTCGATGCCGATTTCAGGGGAGAACTCCGTACCTCGCTGGTGAATCTTTCAAACACTCCTTTCGAGATCGTTCCTGGAGAGCGCATTGCCCAGATGGTAATCGCCCGGCATGAACGCGTCGAATGGGAGGATGTAGAAGTCCTCTCCGAGACAGAGAGGGGAGCCGGAGGCTGGGGAAGCACCGGCAGCAAGTAATTAAGTCCAAATGGAAACAGCTAATCTTTATTCCTTGTTCAAGGAATGCTCGAGAGTCTCTACTGACAGCAGGGCGATAGAGGGCGGAGAGATGTTCTTCGCCCTTAAAGGTGAGAATTTTGACGGCAACCAGTACGCCCTCAAGGCTTTGGAACTCGGGGCGCGCTATGCTGTCGTGAATGAGGGAACGCCGGCTTCACAATCAGGTGATTCCCGGGTGATTCCTGTCCGGGACACCTTGGAGGCACTCCAGGCCCTTGCCCGCTATCACAGGGAGAACAGTTTTGTCGGAGGAAAGAGAATCACTGTCGTCGGTCTCACTGGCACCAACGGCAAGACTACGACCAAGGAACTTATCACCAGGGTTCTTTCTGCGAAGTACAATGTCGCAGCGACGAAGGGCAATCTCAACAATGACATCGGTGTGCCCCTGTCGCTCCTTTCAATCGGGGAGGACACTGAAATCGCTGTCATCGAGATGGGAGCCAACCATCCTGACGACATCTTCAAGCTTGTCAATGTCTGCGAGCCGGACTTCGGCCTGATTACGAATGTCGGGAAAGCACATCTGCTTGGCTTCGGCAGCTTTGACGGGGTGAAGAGGGCTAAAGGACAGCTTTATGATTATATAGCCGGACATGGAGGGGAGATATTCCTGAATGCTGACGATCCTGATCTGACAGCCATGGCGGCGGACCGCAATCTCTATGTGAGGGCCAATCTCTATGGCATCCACTACCAGGGGGCGACGGTTCTCCCTTCAAGTGCGGAACATCCTTATCTCAGGATAAGGCTTTCTGACGGGACACTTGTAGAGACCAATCTGGCAGGGGCATACAATGCAACAAATGTGGCTGCGGCCATCGCCGTCGGCCGTTATTTCGGCGTGTCCCTGGAGGATGCAATCCAGGCTGTGTGCAGTTATGTTCCCAAGAACAATCGTTCACAGATGGAGAAGACTGGACGCAATGTCCTGATTGAAGACGCATATAACGCCAATCCCACCAGCATGGCCGCTGCTCTGGACAACCTGGATCTAGTCGAGGCCGACCACAAGGCAGCTATGATCGGTGACATGAGGGAACTTGGTGAAGAATCAGTTGCCGAACACTCTAAAGTGCTTGACAAGTTGCTCTCGATGAACCTGGATCTTGTCTGTCTTGTCGGAGAAGAGTTCAGCAAGGCCCTTCAAGGCAGGACTGAGGTCAAGGCCAGATGGTTCGCTACTTCGGACGAACTGGCCTCGTGGCTGAAGGAGAATCATGTGAGTGGTTCCACCATCCTGGTCAAGGGATCCAGGGGAATCCAGATGGAAAAGGTCATTCCTGAGCTATAGGGACTGTCCTGCTGATGCAATATCTGGCCGCAGCACCTGCAATGCAGCCGATTGCGATTCCGATTATTGCGCCGACTAGGACATCGCCCAGGTAGTGTTTCCCGACGAATATACGGCTTATCGAAACAAGCGAAGCCCAGACTAACGCACATCTGCAAAACCAATTGTAGGTGTGCGTACTGTCATTACGGAACCCAATGACAAGACATACAGCCAGCGAGAAGGCATTAGCCGCATGGGCGGAGAAAAAACCGTAGAAGCCGCCGCGTTTTTCCAGGACATTGAGGCCTCCGTCAAGCATCCTGAATGAATAGTTCGGCCTGAGTCTGGAGACGGCGTGTTTTACTATGTTGGAGAACTGGTCGCAAAGTGCGAAAGCGATTGCGGCTGAAGCAAGGACGATCAAGGCCTTTTTCCAGCCAAGCCGGAGGAAAAGGAAATAGGTGCAGATAAGATAGGCCGGAATCCAGAACATCTTGTCCGACATCATCATCCAGAACGAGTCGGTCGCAGGAGTGCTCCAGTTGTTGATCAGAAGGGTCAGATCCTGGTCGATGCGATGGAGCGATTCTATGATTGAAGCGCTGACCATAGCATGTCCTTGAGTTCCTTCAGGCCTTCACCGGAAACTGATGAAATGAATATGTGGGGAACCCCTTTGGGGAGGGAGGGCTCGATCTGGGCCTCGATTTCCTTGTCGATCATGTCGCACTTGGTCACCGCCAGCAATCTTTCCTTGTCCAGAAGTTCGGGGTTATATTCCTCAAGCTCATTGAGAAGGGTCTTGTAGCTTCCGGCGATGTCGTTCTCTTCCGCAGAGACCATGAAAAGAAGGACTGAGTTCCTTTCGATGTGGCGCAGGAATCGTATTCCTATTCCTTTGCCTTCATGGGCTCCTTCGATGATTCCAGGGATGTCCGCCATGACGAAGGACTGGTCGTCATAGTACTTGACTATTCCGAGGTTAGGTTCGAGAGTGGTGAATGCATAATTGGCGATCTTCGGTTTGGCTGCAGTGATGGCTGCCAGCAGGGTGGATTTGCCCGCATTGGGGAAACCTACCAGGCCGACATCGGCCAGAAGTTTGAGTTCCAGGATGAACCAACCTTCCTCTCCTTCCTCTCCTGGCTGGGCATATCTCGGAGTCTGATTTGTCGCTGTCTTGAAATTGTTGTTTCCGAGACCACCGCGTCCACCCCTGCACAGGACCCTTTCCTCGCCGGGCTCCATCATTTCAAAGAGTACCTCTTCAGTCTCAGCATCCTTTGCAACAGTCCCTACGGGTACTTCCAGAATGATGTCAGCTCCGTTCTTTCCTGTCCTTAGGCCTCCCTCTCCATGACCTCCGTCATCCGCCTTGACATGCTTGCGGTATTTCAAGTGGATGAGGGTCCAGAACTGTGGATTAGCCCTGAGAATGATATGGCCTCCGCGGCCGCCGTCACCTCCGTCTGGGCCGCCTTTTGGGACGTATTTGGCCCTGTGAAGATGCATCGAACCTGCACCTCCGTGACCGGAGACGCAGTAGATCTTGACGTAGTCTATGAAATTGCTGTCAGGCATGACCCTTAGATCGTCTCCATCAATGCGGAGATACGGTCGCGGACTTCTTCGATGGTGCCGATGCCGTCGATTTCGTTGTACGCTCCGGCCTTCTTGTAGAAGTCCACGAGGGGTTCGGTCTTCTCGTGATAGGTCTTGATCCTGTTGGAGATTGTCTCGTCGGATGCGTCGTCAGCACGTCCTTCGATGGCGGCGCGATGGCGGATCCTTTCCTTGATCATCTCGTCGGGAATCATCAGGGAAACGACACCGCTGACTTTCTCATCCCTTTTGGCGAGCATCTTGTCCAAGGCTTCAGCCTGTGCGATCGTGCGCGGGAAACCATCGAGGAGGAAGCCGGAAACCCCTTCCACTGTGTTGAATTTATTCTCGATCATGCCTTCCACGATCTCGTCGGGGACAAGTTCGCCAGCCTCGATCAGAGCCTTGGCCTTGAGTCCAAGTTCGCTGCCTTTTGCCATCTCACCACGGAGGAGGTCTCCTGTCGAGATGTGGCACAGGTTGAATCGTTCAGCCATAGAGGCTGCCTGGGTGCCTTTGCCCGCACCGGGAGGGCCGAAAAGAATGTAATATTTCATGGTACTGTCCAAAACGTAAATGTCCTTGTTGTTCCTGCCAAGACCGTCATAGTCGAGTCCGAAGCCGACGATGAAATCGTCCGGAATCTCCATGGCCACATAGTCCAGTTTCTTGTCCAGCTTGTAGCAGCCGGGCTTGAAAAGCATTGTGCAGATTTTTGTCTCGGTAGCTCCGTTCGCCTCCATCATTTTCGTGAGATTGGCGATCGTCCTGCCTGAATCCACGATGTCCTCGACAATGATCACCCTCTTGCCCTTGACATTGCCGGTCATGCCGATGATGTCCCTGACCTCTCCCGTGGACTTCATTCCAACATAGGAAGAAAGCTTTATGCAGACGATCTCACAGTTGAAAGTGAGTCTCTTCATGAGTTCGGCGGTGAACAGGATGGAACCGTTCAGGACACACAGCAGGACAGGAACGTCCGTGCAGCCTTGGTAATCGTTGTTGATCTTTTCCGCAACCTGGTCGATAGCCTTTTCTATGGCATCGTACTCGATGAAAGGACGGAAGGATTTGTCGTGGAGTCTGACGTTGCTCATTGCGCAGTGTTATTTTGAACAAAAATAGCACATTCCTTAAAAAAACAGAAATAATCCCCTTGAGTTTTATTAACATCTGTTGTTATTAAACATCCCGCACCTAACTTTGCATGACTTTGACATGGACTATGAAAACTTTATTGGGAATATTGCCTTATCTGATCACGGCCATCCTTCCATTCGCCTGTGTTCCGATCCCTGTACCTGCACAGACCGACTCTCAAATGATGTCGGTAATGGCCTTGGTCGGAGCTTCCTCTGCCGAAGAACTGGATGAACAGGAGATGGAACGTTTCGTCCACTTCCTGAACCATCCTTTGGAAATAAACCTCGAGAGTCACGCTAAACTGCTGTCCAGCGGTTTGCTTTCCCGTTACCAGGTGGCAAGCCTGGAGGATTACCGATTGCATAACGGAGAGGTACTTTCTTTCTCAGAACTGGCATTGATAGAAGGCTTCAGCCAGGAATATGTCAACGCTCTGAAACCCTTCTTGTCCCTGAAGGGGAAAGAACCTCCCGGTCAGGCAGGACAGGAAGACCATACTGTCCGGCAAGACATCCTGGGAAGATTGTCGCAAAGGGGAAAAGATTTAAGCTATGGACTGAAATACAGGTTGTCATCGGCAGATGCGGCTGAAGTTTCCTTAGCCGGGAGAACGTCTTACCAGGACAATGCCCAGTGGCCTCCATCTTCCTGGTCGGGCTGCGCAGCATTCTTCGGGCGCAGGAAACCATGGAAGGTAGTATTGGGGGATTATAATCTGAGATTTGCCCAGGGGCTGGCTCTGTGGAGCGGCCTTTCCCTTTCAGGGTTTTCCTCATCTTCTTCTTTTTACAAGCGTGCCACCGGACTGTCTCCATCATATTCCTGGTCCGGTGTCGGGACCCACAGGGGAGTCGCTTCCGACTTCCAGGCCGGTCGTTTCGTTTTCACTGAATTCCTGTCCTTCCCTGGCCTTAAAGACAGGATGGAGGGGAGAAAGTCTGTCCCGGGATGGCTTGCAGGAGCGAATGCCGGCTATTTCGGGAGAGAAGGACAGGTCTCCGTCACTGTTTATGGCGGCAGTAGCGGAGGTCTGCTTTCGGCGGACTTCCGTTACAACCGGAAAGGGGCGGATTATTTCGGAGAAGTAGTCGTGCTGTGTCCGGAATGGGGGCTGGGAACTGTAGCTGGGGCCATCGTCCCCATTTGTCCGGACTGGAAACTGAGCGGTGTGTTCAGGAACTATCCGTCTTCCTTCAGTTCGCCTTATTCAGGAGGAGTAAGAAGCTGGAGCAAGACTTCTGATGAGACCGGAATTGCCCTTGGTTTGGAAAAACACGGCTTTGAGTTCACAGCTGACCTGGCGGCAAAACAGGAAGATCATGCGGTCAGGCAGGGGAAACTGTTCTTCACCTGTCCTGTCCAAGTCTCGGACAGGACCATCCTCTTGTTGAGGGCCACGGAGAGGTTCAGGCCTTATGAAGAATATCTCCGTTTCAAGACGGGAACGAGGGTGGAGCTGAAATGGTCAAGTGCCGGGATTTCCGCGCGTTATGGAGAATCAGACGGAGACGCCTGGATGGCAGGGTGGAGAATTGAAGGGATGTTGTGCAGGTCCCTTGCCGGTCTGTCATATCTGGAATTCGGGCGCAAGGCCGGAGACTTCTCAGCCTGGGTTCGCGGAACCCTTTTCATGGTGGACAACTGGGATGACAGGATATATTCCTTTGAACGGGATGTGCCAGGTGGTTTCACCGTACCAGCCTACTATGGAAGGGGATTCAGTGTCACAGCCTTGGGCGGAGGACGCTTCCGTTTCGGGAAGGATAAAAGAAAGACCCTGAAGATTCATCTCAGGGTCTCTTCGATAAGGTATCCATTCATGAAGGAGCCGAAACCATCCAGAAACGAAGCCAGGATCCAGCTTACTGCCTCCTTATGATCATTTGGACGGAATCTTTATGGTCTGTCCTTCACGGATGCTTTCTCCTATGCCGTTGAATTTCATTATGGCTGAGGCAGAGACCCCGAACTGCTTCGATATCTTGTAGAGGGTATCTCCCTTTTTGACCTTGTAGATCGTCCCTCCTTCGGATGACGCTGCAGGAGCCTTTGCAGGTGAAGCCTGGGTCTTTGAGCTGGATGTTGAACTGCTGGAAGAAGATGAGACTGAAGACCCACCTTTGTAGATGTATAGCCTCTGTCCGACGCGGATGGTATTGCTCCTCAGATGGTTCCACTGCTTGAGCTGGGCCACGGTGACCCGATGCCGGGATGCTATCTTTCCAAGAGAGTCTCCGCTTCTGACCTTGTAGGAGATACGGCTGCCCGAAGAACTATCTTCAGATGAAGAAGATTTAGAGCTGACGAGAGTCTGAGGGTTGAGGAGTTCTTCCGCACGGTGGGTGTAGATGGAGTCCTCATTTGCGATGAAGGAACTCGAATAGTTGTAAGGCAGCCTGAGCACGTAAGGCTTGCTGTTGCCCGGAATGATGTCCTTTATGTACTGAGGATTAAGTTCTTTCAGTTCTTCCAGTGGGATTCCGACAAGGTCGCTGACCTGCTGCAGATGGAGGTTCCTGTTGATCATGAATGTGTCCACCTGGACGGGCATCTGGACATTGTTGGGGACTATCCCATATTCCTTGCTGTACTTGATGGCATACATGGCTCCAACGAATGCAGGAACGTAGCCTCTGGTCTCCCTTGGGAGATATTCGTAGACCGACCAGAAATCCCTCTTGCCGCTCCTTCTGATGGCCTTGTTGACGTTGCCAGGGCCGCAGTTGTAGGAGGAGATGGCAAGGTTCCAGTCTCCGAAAAGGTTGTAAGAGTCTTCGAGGTAGCGGGCCGCAGCATCGGAAGACTTGAAGGGGTCGAGCCTTTCATCGACATAGGAGTTGATCTCCAGTCCGTAACTCTTCGCTGTCTTGGTCATGAACTGCCACATGCCCTTAGCTCCTGCCCTTGACACCGCGGTCGGGTTGAGGGCGGATTCGATTATGGCGACGTACTTGAGCTCATCCGGGAGGTTGTACTGGCTGAATGTCTCTTCGAAGATCGGCATGTAGTACTGGCAGAGCCCGAGGATGTTGCTCATCTTCGATGGCATCTTTTCGGAATATAGGACCATGTAATTCCGGACCTTCTCGTCGTAAGGGAGGGTGATGTAGGAATTCATGTTTTCCAGCCTTTCCCTCATTACTTCATCTGACACGTTTGAAGAGAAGCGGACTGAATCCATGTCGTACTCTTCATTGCTGCTGTCCTCGTTGACTTGCCTGTGGAGGTACCAGATGTTCAGAAGGCTGTCAGTTATCTCGGGGCTGTAGTCCTCCGGGTTGAGTCCGGCTGCACTCTTGTCCTCGTTCTCCTCGTAGATGCCAAGCATTTCATTGGCTACGCTGTCCTTGAGGAGTATGTCATGCTGGAGGATTTCTATTGTTTTCTTGAGGGAGTCTATCTGTGCCCTCAGGCTGTCATTTTCCGTTCTTAGTCTGTTCCTGAACACCTGTGCATCAGCTCCGCCGGGCAGGAGGAGCAACATCGCAGCTGCGAGGAGTATTGATCTGAGTGTCTTCATCCTTAAAAAGTGAACCCTACCTTCAGGCCGAGGGCGCTGTTGCCCAGCAGGGCATATTCATTGTTCTGAGGTATGACCGCCGGTCCGACTCTCATGGACAGGTCGTCATTGACCTCGAAATCTTGCATGTAAGAGAACACGTTGGCATCTATGACCTGAAGCAGGTAGCTTCCCACAAGAGCAACCATGGAGTAATCCCTGAATCTTCTGAAAGCATTCCTGTAGTAAAGGGCCCTTTCTGCCGGAATCAGGCCTTCATAAGTGCTGTCTTCAGCTGTCGCCTCATTGTGTATCCTCTTGTATCTCTTGTAGTTAGTATTGTTCGTAGACCAATAGTGGTAGGATCCGATCATGGCTCCCCAATAGATAGGTATCTTCCAGAATTCTCCGTTGTAGGCCTGGCCGAGACCCGGGAGCAGGATGGAATAGATAGTGGCCTTTCCAGCCTGGTTCTTGACGTCATGCTTATAGTTTACGACACCGTCCATCAGGCCTCCCCAGTAAATCAGGCCTGCAGCGGCGAACATGTAGTTGGACATGCGCCTGGCATCCTGATCTATGGTCAGGGTAGTCTCAGGGTCTGCCTCATAAGCAGCGTCGTAGGCACGTTTGGATGCCTTGTACTGCTTGTTGTACTTAATTCCCATTCCTATTCCAGTACCGATGCCGGCGTAGATGACGGGAATCTTCCAATACTGCTTGTTGTAGAATTGTTCGGCTCCGATAAAGACGGTGGAACCGGCGAACATGGATCCGATCTTGAGGGTGCTGTCATGCTTTGCAACCCCATGGAAAAACTCCTTGAATGTCCACATCTGGTCCACAGAGTCCCTGGAAGCCAGGGTGTCCGCAGGATTGTTGTAGCTCTGGCTGAACGCCTCTTCCTTGAACTGTGCATTTGCACCAAAGGAAAAAGCGGTGGCGAGGGCCAAGACAAGCAATATCCTTAGAACCAGATCCTTCATTATGACGGTTAAATGTTCGAGTCCTCAAGAACCTTGAGGAACTTGCTCACTTCCTCGTCTGAGTTGAACCTGATGGTCATCGTTCCCTTTCCGGAGGGTGAGCGTTTCAGGCTTATGCTGTTATCAAAAAACTTGCCGATGTGTTCCAATATACGGTAATAGTCTTCCGGGAGGTCCTGCTGACGCGGTGCAGGGGAAACTTTCCCGTCTCCGCCGAGGCGACGGACCTTGTCTTCAAGCTGGCGTACTGAAAGCCCGTCCTTGATGACCAGGTCGCATAGAAGTTCCTGGATGTGTGGGTCTTCTATTCCGAGGAGTACCTTCGCGTGGCCCGTACTGAGCAATCCAGCCTTCAAGTCGTGCTGGACCTTGGCAGGAAGTTTCAAGAGCCTGAGGAAATTGGCTACGGAAGCGCGCTTCTTGCCGACTCTCTGGGCCATCCTTTCCTGTGTCAGGTTGCATTCATCCATAAGGCGCTGGTAGCTCATGGCAATCTCGATGGGATCGAGGTCCTGCCTCTGAATGTTCTCGACGATGGCCATCTCGAGCATGCCCTGGTTGTCGGTGGCCCGTATGTAAGCCGGGATGACATCCATGCCTGCAAGCCTGCATGCCCTGAACCTCCTTTCTCCGCTGATAATCTGGTAGCGGCCGTCAGGCTGCTTCCTGACAGAGATCGGTTGTATCAGGCCGAAAGTCCTGATGGATTCGGCCAATTCTTCCAGGGAGTCGTTGTCGAAAGCCATTCTGGGCTGATAGGGGTTGGGGTCGATGAGCCCGGCTGGGATGCGAAGGACATCTCCGTAATCCTGGACCGGCTTCGCTCCTGCGATCTCCTTGTTGATGTAGCCTACCGGCTTCCTCTCAGGGCTGCTGAGGGACATCTCGCCGAGAAGGGCGCTGAGACCTTTGCCCAGCCTGCTTTCCTGCTTGTTGCTCATATTACTTTTCGTTCTTGTCAAGGACTTCCTTGGCGAGGTTCATGTAGTTGGACGTGCCGTTGCTTACTACGTCGTAGAGGATGATGGGCTTTCCATGCGAAGGGGCTTCGCTCAGGCGGATGCTCCTCTGGATGATCGTCTTGAATACCATGTCCTTGAAATGCTCCCTGAGTTCTCCCACAACCTGGGCGTGGACTTTTGTCCTGCCGTCGAACATCGTCACGACGAAACCTTCGATCGTCAGCGCGGGATTGATCTCATGCTGGACGAGCCTGATTGTCTGGAGAAGCTTGCCGAGGCCTTCAAGGGCGAAGAACTCCGGCTGGACCGGGATCATGACGGAGTCTGCGGCCGTGAGCGCGTTGATAGTGATGAGCCCCAGGGAAGGAGAGCAGTCGATGATGATGTAATCGTAGTCGTCCCGGATTGGAGCGAGCCTTTTCTTCAGGAACAGTTCACGGTTCTCCTCGTCTATCATCTCGATCTCTGCACCTACGAGATTTATGTGGGAGGGGATCATCTGAAGGTCGGGGATCTCCGTCTGGATCAAGGCGTCACGGACATCGATCTTGCCTATCATTACTTCGTAGATCGTCCTCTTCTCGTCGTTGTCAGGAGAAAAGTTCAGTCCGGAAGTTGTGTTTGCCTGGGGATCGGCGTCAATGATCAGCACTTTCTTCTCCAGGACGGCAAGCGACGCTGCAAGGTTTATGGCAGTGGTGGTCTTGCCCACACCGCCTTTCTGGTTTGCTATTGCTATGACTTTTCCCATAACTGAACTATGATTCAAACTACAAATTTAATAAAAATAAATCGCTTCTCAAACCGGGTCGACGTCCAGCGAGGCGTGGCCTGGATATTTCCTTTCCTTCTCGAATCTCTCCAAAGTCTCTGGGATGATCCTTTTGTTGCCTTTCAGGTTCCTGTCCTTCGGAAGCAGGACTCTGATGATTCTGATGTGTTCCCTGGCGACTTTCTCGACCGGTGGAGAGTAAGGGCCTGCGATCGAAGAACCCTTTGACAATCCGGATCTTGAAATGGCATCTGCAAGCGACCTTGCCATCAGTTCGAGCCTTTGCAGGTTGTAGTCCCTGACGATTATGTTGATGACGCGGGAATAGGGAGGATAACCGAACAGTTTCCTTTCAGCGATAAAGCTTCCGGTGTCCTGTGCAGTACCGAGAATGGTCTTGTAGACAGGGTGATCAGGCTGGGATGTCTGGATGATGAAAAGTCCCTTCTCCGATCTCCTTCCGCAGCGTCCCCTGAACTGTTCAAGCAATTGGACTGCATGCTCGTCAGCCCGGAAATCCTGCTGTCCGAGCAGGGAGTCGGCCTGAAGCACGGCCACAAGGGACAAGCCGCTGAAATCGAATCCTTTGGCAACCATCCTGGTGCCTATCAGGATATCGATCTGCCCGTTCTCGAACTGTTTGATAATGTCCGCTTCGGAACCATGATTGTCGCTGTCCAGCCTTGCAATCTTAGCTTCCGGGAAAAGTACCCTGGCCTCTTCTTCAATTTTCTGCGTACCCGCTCCTACAGGCAGCAGTTCACCTCCGCATTCAGGACACTTGCCAGTGTATTCCTTCACTCTGCCGCAGTAATGGCAGACCAGCTTTTCACTGCCGTCCAGGCGATGATGGAGGCTGAGGGCGACATCGCATCTGTCGCATTTGAGGATGGAACCGCATTCCTGACACTGGACGACGGGGGAGTAAGACCTTCGTTCGCGCAGGACCGCGACCTGCCCTCCACGTGCCAAGGTGCCCTCAATGCGTTCGATAAGTTTTCTTGAGAAACTCCCGACCATACCGTTCTTCTTCTTCTCGGCAATAGTGTCTATCAGCTCCACGTCAGCTTCTGCGGCATAAAAGTATCTCTTCGTAAGATCCACCTTTTCGAAACGTCCTGCGGAACAGTTGTAGAGTGATTCTAGTGATGGAGTGGCCGATCCAAGGATCACGTTGGCTTTGAATATATTTGCCAGCATGATGGCCGCCTCGCGCCCGTTGTATCTCGGCGATGGATTGTCCTGTTTGTAGGAGGAGTCGTGTTCCTCATCTACGATCACAAGTCCGAGGTCCCTGTGGGGGAGGAAGACGGAACTCCTGGTTCCGAGAACCAGATACTGGCTCTGTCTCATGAATAACGATGTTTCGATCCGCTTGGCGGCTGTTTCAGCAGAGTGGAAAACCTGGAGTTCTTTTGGGAAGATAGATCTTATCCTTTCTTCCAGCTGTCTGCTGAGAGCGATCTCCGGGACCATGAACAGGACATTCCTGCCGTTGTCGAGAGCCTCCCTGGCAAGTTTCATGTAAACTTCCGTCTTTCCGGAACCGGTTACCCCATGGAGCAGCGCCGGTTTGCCATTCTTGAATACTCCTTTGATCCTGGAATATGCTTCCGCCTGGGCGGGGGACAGTTCCGGTACCAGTGACGAGAATGTCCCGCTGTACGTTCCGGTAGGTCCATGATCCTGTCGATTGGACAAAAGTGCATCCAGTTGTTCGGCATATCTTGCCCTCGTGTCTTCACGCCTTGCCTTGGCAATCTTATCCTGGAGCTTTGCAATCCTGTCCTGAAGCCTTTCCCTCAATCTCGCTTTGACCTGCTCCTCTTCGATCTTACCCATCGGATAAGCGGCTTTGTAGACCTCTCCGGGTGTGCACAGATAGTAGTCGGAAACCTGCATCCAGAGTTCCAGTTCTTCCTTTGATATGGGATTAAGCTCCGTTAGACATTCCAGGACTGGTTTTATCCTTCCAGGGTCTATTCCGGCTGCAGCTTCAGAGGCATCGGTGGCCGTGACGACTCCGACATATTCCTTCCCGGCGAATTCAACCCTGACCCTTTCACCGACAGACACGGATGGGGATTGGATCGAATACACCGGCTCCCACTTGAGTTTCAGCGGGAGCAGTACGTGTATGAAGATTGATGCAGCCATAAGGCGAATTTACCAAAATATTTTATTACATTTATGTTCTGTAAACCGATTATAATTGTACTGACATGAAAAAGTTTGTCCTTCTTCTTGCTGTCATCGTCGCCTTTTCCTGCACTTCTCAGCGGGCTGACCGTCCAAAGGTATTGGCACACAGGGGTTTCTGTACCACTGGTACTGAATTTACTACAGACGAGAACACTATCGATGCCTTGATCCGTGCCCAGGAAAAGGGATGTGAAGGCGTCGAATTCGATGTTTTCATGACTGTGGACAGCCAGCTGGTCATCAAGCATGATAATGTAATCGTCAAAGACCTGCTCACATGCACGGGAAGCAAGTTTGAAGATATCCGTGCCCATAGGCTTCCATTCGGACATCAGATCCCTACGCTTCGTGAATGGCTCGAGCAGGCCAAGAAAACTCCCCAGATGATCCAGTTCCTTGAGATCAAGGCTCAGGATCCTGACAAGGAGAAAGAGCTGATCCGGCAGGCCCTGGCCATGATAAAGGAACTTGACATGATGGATCAGGTCTACATCCTCTCTTTCAGCAGCGAGACTCTCGACGAGGTCCTGCGCCAGGAACCGAAGATGCGAGTCGGGCTTAACTCGTCCAGCCTGCACGGTTCAATGCCACCGGAAGAAGTCAAGGCTCATGGTTTTACGGGTATTTCTTACAATTCAAATGTCATCCTGAACCATCCTGACTGGATCCGCGAATTCCAGGAACTGGGCATTGACACCTTCCTCTGGATGGTCAACAGCGACTACATGAAAAAGATCGGCGAAGAACTCGGCTTCACCTGGATGACGACTGATTTTTACGATGTCATAGGCTACTAGAATAATTATGAATCTGATAGAACAGGCCCTGAAAAGGACCACGGACACTAAGGCGCTTATCCTCGAGAGAGGCGCGATGGAGAAGACTGCAACCATGTTCATGGAGCTGTTCCCCGGGAAGAAAGGAGTGGTCGTCGCTGACACCAGGACATTTTCGGTAGCGGGGAAGAGGGTGGACACAATCATGGCAAAGGCAGGCCTGAAAGCAGCCGAGCCTTTCATCTTCGACGATCCCGACCTGTTCGCCGAATGGGGTTTTGCCTGCATGCTGAAAGAGTATCTTTCCGGAATTGACGCCGTTGCGGTTGCGGTCGCTGTCGGCTCAGGTGTCATCAATGACTTGACCAAATATGTGTCCAGTACTCTCGGACGTCCTTACATGATAGTCGGGACTGCTGCCTCGATGGACGGTTACACTGCCTACGGAGCTTCTATCAGCATCGATGGTAACAAGCAGACCCTCGATTGCCCGGCTCCCAGGGGCATGATCCTGGATCCGGTCATCTCGGCAGAAGCTCCGAAGGAACTAGCCGCATCAGGCTATGCGGATCTAATCGCGAAGGTTCCTGCCGGAGCCGACTGGATCATAGCGGATGCCCTCGGGGTCGAACCCATCGACCCTTTCACCTGGGATCTCGTACAGAAGAAACTGCGTTTTGCCCTCTCAGATCCAGATGGAATACATGCCGGTAAAAAGGATGTCACAGAGGCTCTTGCAGAAGGGCTTATCATGAGCGGATTCGCAATGCAGGCATTGCAATCCTCGCGGCCTGCTTCAGGTACTGAGCATCAGTATTCTCATTTTTGGGATATGGATGGGCTCTGCATGAACGGGAAACATGTTTCCCATGGATTCAAGGTCGGTATCGGTACCCTGGTCTCCACGGCCAGCCTGGAATTCCTGATCGACCTTCCTCTTGATACCATCGATATTGACAAGGCGGTCTCCCAGTGGCCTGAATGGGATGGAATGGAAACGCGAATCCGCGAACTGTTCAAGGACAAGCCTGCCCACATGGCCCGCGCCCTCAAGGAGACAAAGGGGAAATATGTCGGAAAGGAAGCCCTTCGCAAAGAGCTGGAGTGCTTCGTCCGTGTCTGGCCGACGCTGAGGGAGAAAGTCCGCGGTCAGATATATTCATTTGACACCGTCTACGACTATCTCAAGCGGGTCGGAGCGCCTTACGAGCCCGAGCAGATCGGAATCAGCCGGGAGCGTCTCCGCTACACCTTCCGCAGGATTCCGTACATGAGGAGCCGCTACACCAACGCCGACATTATCCAGCGGCTGGGTGTGCAGGACAGGTTGGAGAAGTATCTCTTCGGACCCGGAGGTCACTGGGAGATTCTCCAATAATCAAGTTTCTATAAGCTATTCTTCGTATCCGGTTGCCTTGGCGCTCCAGATGGTCGCCAGGACACCTACTGTGACTATGGCTGCAATAACCACGGTCAGATAAGTGCCTTCCCATCCGTAGTGGTCTGCTACGAATCCGAAGCCTACACCGGAGATAACCGTGCTCGCGTAGCCGAAGATGCCGAGGATACCGTTGGCAGTCGCTGATGCGCGGTTTGTCGCGTGCTGGGCCGCACAAATGCCAAGGAGTGCCTGGGGACCGTAGATGAAGAAGCCGATAAGCATGAACGGGGCGAGGAGTGCTATCCAGGATGTCCCGGCAGGAAGTTTCCAGAACACGAAGACGCTCAGGATTACTCCGATCATGCAGACCAGGCTTGTGTGATGGGCCTTGTTATGGAATATATGGTCCGTGGCCCATCCCCAGAACAACATGCCCAGATTGCCTCCGACAAGTTCGAAGAACAGCATCACAGTCGTGGCAGAAGCCATTGAAAGGTTCTTGTTCTCCGTCAGGATGGTCGGTCCCCAGTCGAGACAGGCGAATCTCACGACGTAAACGAAGAAATTGGCGATGGCCAGGGTCCATATGACACGGTTACCGTAAACATGCTTCTTTACAAAGGCTGAATGCTCTGCCGCCTCTTCGGGAGTGGTTACAATGGCCTTTTTCTTGCCGACCACTTCCGGGAGTCCGACGTCGGAAGGAGAGTCTTTCATGTTGAAATATAGCCATACGGCACCGATCAATGCGACAAAAGCCGGAATCAGGAAGCACCAGCGCCATGCTCCGTAATGTGCGGCGAACTGGAGGACCTTGGGGTCTGAAGCCTCAAGGCCAAGGTTGTTTGCAATTGCCGAAACCGCAGCAGCATTCCCGCTGAGGTCTACACCAAGATGTGGCATGACGACCCAACCGCAGAGGGCGATTGCGAGGCCGGCCCCGATCGAGTGGGACATGTTCCAGATACTCATCTTTGTCGCAAGCTCCTTAGGTGGGATCCATTGGGTCAAAGTCTTGGTACAAGGAGGAACACCCATACCCTGGAGGAAGCCGTTGACCAGCCAGAGCATGCCCATGATGTAGACAAGGACGGATGCAATGGCAGCACCGTCGCCGGCTGTGGCAGAAACTCCCATTATCAACCTGGTCATGAAATCGGATGTTCCGAACAGGATGTTTACGATTGCGCAAAGCATCAGACCGAGGCTCATGATCTTCTTGGCACTGTTACGGTCCGTTATTATTCCTACGACATAGCGGGAGAGGCCGTAAATGATTCCGTGAAGGGTCAGGAACAGACCCAGCTGGGTCTTGGTAATGTTGAATTCGGCAGCCAGGCCTGGCATTGCAAAAGAGAAATTCTTGCGGACTAGATAAAAGACTGCGTAACCGATCATTGTAACGATGATGGTCCGCCACTGCCAGTAGCGAAGGCTTTTCTGGGTTTCGGTAGATTTCGTTTGCATGAGGCGAATTTACCAAAAAAAATTTGTAACGAGAGGATTTTTGTCTATATTTGCAATCCCAAAACGCCACGGTGCTGTAGCTCAGATGGTAGAGCAATGGACTGAAAATCCATGTGTCGGCAGTTCGATTCTTCCCAGCACCACACAGACCCGCCGGAACACGGCGGGTCTTCTTTTTTGTGCCTGAAGAATAAAATAGGTATATTTGACGGATTCTTCATCATCTGATAATAACATCGTTACGATATGAAAAGAGTTTTATTCTTTATAGCCTCGGCTTTGTTGGCTATTTCCTGCCACAGCGGTTATACCGTCAGGGACGGACAGTTGACCGTTACCTGTGAGAACTCCGTCGTGAGGCTGCAGGCCGTGTCGCCTGAAATGATAAGGGTCTCCGTCACTCCTGACGGCCGGTTCTCCGACAGGAAAAGCCTTGTCGTGGTTCCACAGTCCGGGTTCTCCGCTTTCAAGGTTGTCAGGGAAGGGGATAATGTGTGCTTGGTAACTTCTGCAATGAAGGCTGTAGTTTCACCTGACGGGAAAGTCGGTTTCTTTGACAGCGAAGGCAAGGCCATCGTTGACGAAGGTCGCTTCAGTTTTGATCCGATCGAGGTAGAAGGGAAGAAAGCCTGGTCTGTAAGGACATTCTTCAACTCCACTCCTGACGAGTCTTTCTACGGCCTAGGACAGCAGCAGGCGGGTGAGTTCGACCACAAGGGCAGGAGTGAGGAACTCTACCAGTACAACACTAAGGCTAGCGTGCCCTTCGTCGTATCAACCAAGGGGTATGGGCTGCTTTTTGATGCCTATTCCCTCAGCCGTTGGGGCAACCCGAATCCTTACCACCAGCTCGGTGAAAGTTTCAAGCTTTATGACAAGGATGGAAAGGAAGGCGCCCTTACAGGTACGTATATTCCTTCAAAGGGGAGGCCTCTTGTACGCCGGGAAGATTCCCTGTATTTTGAGAATGAATTCGCGATAAAGAACCTTCCTGAAGTTGACCTTAATGGTTCCAGGGTTGTCTACGAAGGCTTCATTGAAGCTCCCCAGACTGCCGATTATCATTTCATCCAATATTATGCAGGCTTCCAGCGTACCGAGATCGGGGGAGTCGAGACCATGTCCTGTCGCTGGCGTCCGGCTTGGAATCCCAACAGCTACAAGTTCACCGCACATCTTGAGAAAGGGGAGAAGACACCAGTACGTATCGAGTGGGAACCCGACGGGGGAGTCTCATACATCGGACTCAGGGTTGCTGACCTGATGACTCCCGAAGAGGAGGCCGGGATAAGTTTCTGGTCCGAATTCGAGCCCCAGGTCGATTTCTATTTCATCGCGGGAAACAACTACGACGATGTGATCCATGGCTACCGCACCCTTACCGGGAAGGCCCAGGTCATGCCCAAATGGGTTCTTGGCTTCTGGCAGAGCAGGGAACGTTATTCCACTCAGGATGAACTGGTAGAGACCCTCGCCGAGATGCGCCGCAGGCATATTCCTGTAGACAACATAGTTCAGGACTGGCAGTATTGGAAGAACGACCAGTGGGGAAGCCATGAATTCGACGAGGAACGTTATCCGGATCCGGAGAAGATGCTGGATGACGTCCATGCCATGCATGGCAGGTTCATGATCAGCGTGTGGCCGAAATTCTACACCAACACCGAACATTACAAGGAACTCAAGGAGGCAGGCTATGCCTATACCCACGCCGAGGATGTGGGCCTGGTGGACTGGCTCGGTCACAACCAGACTTTCTACGATGCCTATGCCGAAGGCGGACGCAAGATGTTCTGGAGGCAGATGGATGAGAGCCTCTATTCGAAGTACGGAAAGAAGATAGATGCCTGGTGGATGGATGCCAGCGAACCAAACCTGAGGGACTGCCTCCCTATGGACTACCTCAAGTGGCTCCTTACTCCTACCGCCCTTGGCCCTTCCACTGAATATCTCAACGCATATTCAATTGTCAATGCGGATGCCATCTACAATGGCCAGAGGAGCGTGGACCCCGACAAAAGGGTATTCCTGCTTACCAGGAACGGTTTCGCAGGCCTCCAGAGGTACTCCACTGCTACCTGGAGCGGCGACATCGGGACCTCCTGGACCGACATGCGCATGCAGATGGCTGCAGGTCTCAACTACTCGATGAGCGGCATACCTTTCTGGGGAATGGATATAGGAGGCTTCTCCGTCATGGGCAAGTTCTATGATCCGAAGAACGCTCCTGAATGGCAGGAACTCCAGACCCGATGGCACCAGTTCGGTACCTTCGTGCCGCTTTTCCGTGCACATGGACAATGGCCTCGCCGTGAGCTTTGGAACATCGCTCCTGAAGGATCCCCGGCTTACGAAAGCATCCTGTGGTATATGAGGCTTCGCTACCGCCTGATGCCTTATCTATATTCATTGGCAGGCTCCGTAAACCTTGAAGACTATACCATCATGAGGGGACTCCCTATGGACTTCCCGGATGACCCCGCTGTACGCGACCTTTCCGACCAGTGGATGTTCGGCCCGGCCTTCATGCCCTGCCCTGTCTATGAATATGGTGCCAGGAGCCGCGAGGTTTATCTCCCTGAAGGAAGCTGGTACGATTTCTATTCCGGAGAGTACCTTAAGGGATCCAGGACCATAACTGCTTCAGCCCCTTATGAGCGTATGCCGCTATATGTCAGGGGTGGCTCGATCATACCCTTCGGCCCTGAGATGGAATGGTCTGACGAGAAACCGGCAGACAACATCAGGCTATATGTCTATACCGGTGCCGATGCCGACTTCACGCTATACGAGGACGACGGCCTGACATATTCCTATGAGAAAGGAGCCTTCGCCACTATCCCCATCCATTGGGATGAGGCTTCGAAGACCCTTACGGTAGGGGACAGGAAGGGAACCTTCCCCGGCATGCTTGAAAACAGGAAATTCCATGTGGTTGCCATCACTCCCGGCAGCCCTGCTGGATATGACCCGGATGCCGAGGGTACTGTCATTGAATACGTCGGGAAAGCCGTATCACTGAAACTCTGATGATCCCGTCATGAGAAAAGTCACATTCATACTTCTTGCCCTCATCGCTTCCATCAACCTTCATTCGCAGGAGAAGTTGTTCGACGACGGTTGGAAATTCGCTTTCGGAGACGCCTCGTCTCCGGAAAAGGATTTCGGACGTGGTACAGAGTATTTCAACTATTTTACCAAGGCAGCTTCAATACATAACGCCGGTCCTTATTCGAAGGATTTTGATGATTCTGCCTGGAAGGAAATCCAGATCCCCCATGACTGGGTGGTCGACCTCCCCTTTGCACCGGAGGCAAGCCACAGTCATGGCTACAAGACAGTAGGCTGGGCCTATCCGAAGACCAGCGTGGGCTGGTACAGGAAGCATTTCAGTGTGCCGAAGGAGGCGAAGGGCAAGCCCGTTTCCATCCGTTTCGACGGAATATTCAGGGATTCAGATATCTGGGTCAACGGTTTCTGGCTAGGCGGTGAAAAGAGCGGCTATACCTCTGCTTCTTATGACATCGCTCCTTATCTGAATTATGGCGAAGACAATATAGTGGCCGTCCGAGCCGACGCTACTTTCGAGGAAGGATGGTTCTATGAGGGAGCGGGAATCTACAGGCATGTATGGCTTACGATCGGGGAGGCTCCTTCAAAACCTTCAATGAGACTTCCCAGGATCGAGACCGATCCGGACAGGGGAATCCTGATAGATGGTGTGCCCGTCCGCCTGAGGGGATGCAATCTCCATCAGGACCATGCCGGTGTCGGAGCTGCCATTCCGGACGCCCTCTATGAATATAGGGTCCATGAGCTTAAGAAATATGGATTTAACGCGATAAGGACCTCACACAATCCGGCTTCTCCAGTCCTTCTCGACATTTGTGACAGGCTCGGAATGTATGTAATAGAGGAAACCCGTCTGATGGGTGTTAACGATGCCCAGCTCGAACCTCTCAGGAAGATGATAGAGAGGGACAAGCACCATCCCTGCATCATAATGTGGGGCGTAGGCAATGAAGAGTGGGGAATCGAATGGAATGAAAAGGGAGAGGAGATAGCCAGGGTGATGACGGAGTTCTGCCATAGCGTAGATCCGACCCGACCAGTCGTGGTGGCGACAAGCAGCGGCCCCGAAGTGATCAAGGGCACTGATGTCGCAGGCTATAACTACATCCTCCAGAATCCCATCGACAAGCATAGGAAGGATTATCCTTCCAGGATTGGTGTAGGGACCGAGGAAACGTCAGGTTGCGGAACACGCGGGATCTATTTCGATGACATCGAGAGCGGAAGGATGGCATCACTGAACAGGAAACCCAACGGACCTGACAGCCTGTATAATTGTATTGAAAGGGGACTCAAGTTCTACGAAGAAAGACCTTGGCTTGCCGGTTTGTTCTATTGGACAGGCTTTGATTACAGGGGAGAGCCTAATCCGCTTTCCTATCCTGCGACAGGATCCGAATTCGGAATCCTTGATTATTGCGGCTTCCCGAAGGATGAAGCTTTCTACCTGAAGTCCTGGTGGACGGATGAAACGGTGCTTCACATCCTGCCCCATTGGAACCTGACCGGACATGAAGGCGAAGAAGTCTCTGTCTGGGTCTACAGCAACTGCGATGAAGTTTCCCTGCAGGTCAACGGCAAGAATCTCGGCAGGAAGAAGATGCCTCATGGTGGCCATCTTGAATGGAAGACAGTCTACGCCCCTGGCAGCGTGAAGGCTGTCGGTTATAAGTCCGGTAAGAAAGTCTGTACTGAGATCGTGCGCACTTCTGGCAGTCCGGCCTCCATCCAGGCTTCAATTGACCGCCCTGAGATCAATGGAGACGGACAAGATCTTTCTGTAATCAATCTGTCTGTGCTTGATGCAAAGGGTAATTTCGTTCCGGATGCCTGTGTCCCGGTGAAGGTGACTGTCGAAGGACCGGTCAGGATCCTCGGCGTCGGTAACGGCGATCCTGCCTTCCGTGCCAAGGAACGTCCAGAGGAGCCTTCCGCCAGGTCGTTTACCGTCGATACTTTCAACGGCCTTGCCCAGGTGTTGATCCAGAGCACAGGGGGTGATGGGAAGGCGGTAGTGACCTTTTCTGGATCTTCGATCTCTCCTGTCAATGTCGGAATAACCATCAGATAATCAAATAACTAATTGATAGCAAAGTGAAAAAAGCATTTATCCCAATTGTCCTGGCGATTGCAGCAGTTTCCTCCTGCGCCAGGAACGAGAGTACAAAGCCGGCCATCACTCCTGACAAGGATGTTGAGGCCAAGGTTGAAAGTGTACTTAAAGGCATGTCCCTTAAGGACAAGGCCGGACAGATGGTCCAGCTTACGATCCTGTCCCTTGAGGATAAGACCAGGGAGGCTCTAGATCCCGAGAAGCTGGACAAGATCATAGGAGAGTACAGGGTCGGATCGATCCTGAATGTCATGCATGATGCTGCCCATTCGAGGGAGAAGACAGCGGACATGATCAGGCAGATACAGGAGAAATCGATGGAGACCATCGGAATCCCATGCATCTACGGTTTGGACATGATCCACGGAGCTTCCTATCTTACCGATGGCTCACTTTATCCCCAGGAAATCAATCTTGGAGCTACTTTCAACAGGGAGTACGCCAGGATGATGGGTGAGGCCATGGCTTATGAGACCCGCGCCGCGCAGGTACCGTGGGTGTTCTCTCCCGTAATGGATCTCGGCCGTGATCCGCGCTGGCCAAGGATATGGGAGAGCTGGGGAGAAGATCCTTACCTCCAGTCAGAAATGGCTCGTATTGAGACGGTAGCAATCCAGGGAGAAGACCCCAACCACATCGACCTTGAGCACGCTGCAGTCAGCATCAAGCACTTCATGGGCTACGGCGTCCCGCACACGGGCAAGGACCGCACCCCGGCTTTCATTGCGCTCAATGATTTGAGGGAGAAATATTTCCGTCCTTTCAAGGAGTGCTTCGAAGCGGGTGCCCTCACAGTAATGGTCAATTCGGCATCCATTAACGGAGTGCCTACCCACGCCAACAAGACCCTTCTTACCGGCTGGGTGAAAGAAGGACTGAACTGGGACGGAGTGGTCGTGACTGACTGGGCTGACATCGACAATCTTTACACCCGCGACCATGTGGCGGCTGACAAGAGAGAAGCTGTCGCCCTCGGAATAAATGCCGGTATCGACATGATAATGGATCCCTACGATCCTGAGTGCGTCAACGTAATAGTGGACCTGGCTGAATCGGGAGACATTCCCATGTCCAGGATCGACGACGCCGTCCGGAGGATCCTTCGTCTCAAGGTCCGGCTCGGGCTGTTCGACAATCCTACCTGGGAGTATGATTACAAGGATTTCGGCTGCGAGCGTTTCGCCAAGGAATCTTACGCAGCTGCCCTCGAATCGGAGGTCCTCCTCAAGAACGAGGACGGAATCCTTCCTCTGAAGGGCCGTGAAAGGATCCTTGTCACAGGCCCCAATGCCAATTCATTGAGGACCCTGAACGGCGGATGGAGCTACACATGGCAGGGAAGTGCCGACTATTTCGTCCCCCAGTACAACACGATCCTTGAAGCTGTCCAGAACCGTTTCAAGAATGTGAAATATGTACCAGGAGTCGTCTATGATGAGAATTATGGACAGTGGCAGAAAGACAATGTCGTGAGCATCCCGCAGGCTGTGGCAGCAGCAAGGGCCTCCGATGTGATCATCGCCTGTGTCGGTGAGAACTCTTATTGCGAAACTCCCGGTAACATGGATGACCTCAATCTTTCGGCTAACCAGAAGGACCTTGTAAAGGCTTTGGCCGCTACAGGCAAGCCCATCATCCTTGTACTCAATGAAGGCCGTCCGAGGATTATCGGTGACATCGAACCGTTGGTGAAGGCTGTCGTCGACGTGATGCTTCCTTCCAATTATGGAGGAGACGCTCTTGCGGCCCTTCTCTCAGGAGATGAAAACTTCTCCGGAAAACTGCCGTTCACTTATTCAAAACACATCAACGCCCTGCACACCTACGACTACAAAGTCTCCGAGCACAGGGAGATGATGGAAGGCTCCTACAACTACGACGCCATCATGGATGTCCAGTGGCCCTTCGGGCATGGCCTCAGTTACACCGAGTTCGCATATTCCGACTTCAATCTCGAAGGCCCTGCCGAGTTCAAGGCAGGAGATGTCCTCAAGCTTTCTGTCAAGGTGACGAACGCAGGTTCCCGTGCCGGCAAGGAAGCCGTCCTGCTGTACAGTTCCGATCTGGTTGCTTCCCTCATCCCTGACGTGAAGCGCCTGCGTGGTTTCGACAAGATATCCCTTGAACCAGGGGAGTCTAAGGTGGTTTCATTCGAACTACCTGCAGAAGAACTGGCATTCGTGAATACCGAAGGCGACTGGACCCTCGAGAAGGGAGATTTCCGCCTTTCATGCGGCGGCCTGGCTCTCAACGTCAGGTGCACCGAGACTAAGGTCTGGTCCCCTATGCCTTAAGCCATTCGTACTTCTCGACGCTGTAGATCGGGACTAAGGGCAGGAGGATAGGAGTGTTGCGGACATATTCCTGGTACTCGGGATCATCTCCATAATTGGCATTCTGCCTGATCTCAAGGCGCCGGGCTCCGCTGAACATCACGTAGACGATTCCGGCATAGCCGATCAGGGCGATTATCCACTGCCAGACGGTCATGCAGGCACCGATGCCTGTTAGGAGACAGCCTGTCCATATCACGAGTTCCCCGAGATAATTGGGACAACGGACTATCCTGTAGAGTCCCTTGTCAACGAATCTTTTTGGATTTGCCTTCTTCGCTGCATTTTTCTGAGCGTCGGCACCGGCTTCCAGCAGGACTCCGCAGAGCATGACAACCGCTCCGATCCAGACCCAGATCTCATAGACGGGCTTCCCGGCTGTCATGTTACCCAGCCTGAAAGCGACGGGACTTACCTGGCAGACGTAGAGGAGGGCGCAGAAGATCCATACGGAAAGAATCACACCAAGCGGTTTTTCCTGTTTCAGGAGGGGATCGAAGAGTATCTTCCTGTAGGCGGCAGCCTTGCGTTCGCGGAAGAGCAGATAGCCTCCAAGACGGCATCCGAAGATCAGGAGTACGGCACAGGCCAGGGCCGTGGCCGTGGTGATTGCCGGATGGAACATGATGAACATCGTGATTGCCAGGGCTGCGATTGAAAAGCCGTAACCGAGGCTGAAGAAATAGATGAAATACTTCCAGCCGATTGCCGAGACGGCCAGCGAGACCGCCAGGAGAATCCAGAGATAAGACATTTTTGATTGATTTTTAGTAGTTTGTAAATATACGAAATTATTGTCTATTTTTGTCCGATAAGCACTTATATGTCATGAACAGAATTACCACCAGAACCGCCATCCTGATGATGGCATCCTTGCTGACCGTTTCACTCTACGCGGTTAATCCCAAGGTTACGATAAAGACTTCCAAGCCGAAGGAGGTTTCACGTGTACTGTATGGTTGGCATTATGAAGAAATCGGAATGATCGGAGACGGTGGTCTGTATGCCGAAATGGTCCGTAACCGAAATTTCGAGGAGGCCAACCTTCCTGAAGGACTGGTGATCGAGAACGGTAAGTACAAGGATATACCGGGTGCGGCCAGGGGCGAGAAAGCTATCTATAAGATAGATCCGCTTGTAGGGTGGGTGACGACTCCTCTTGGCTGTAGTCCGATCCGTATCTCGTTGACGGACAGGAATCCATTGAATGAGAACAATTCCCATTCAATGGCTGTGAACGTCTTGACTGACAGCGACTCACCACTGACGGCCATCCACAACAGGGGGTACTTCGGGATGGCTTTCAAGAAGGGGATTCCATGCAGGTTGTCTTTCTATGCCAGGTCTGACGGCTATGAAGGGGAGTTGGTCTTCCGCCTTTCAGATGGAACCGGGGCACCATGCTCCGCTCCAAAATCTTTCGGACGGATAGGGAAGGACTGGACAAGATTCGAGGCAGAACTCATTCCGGAAAGGGATGAGGCTGCTGGAATGCTGTCCATCGTTCCTACCAAGGCCGGCCGCTTCCAGCTCGACATGGTGTCCATGTTCCCTTCGGACACTTACGACGGTGGTCGTTCTGTTTTCCGCAAGGACATTCTCCAGAATCTTGTGGATTACAAGCCGGACTTCCTGCGCTTCCCCGGAGGGTGCATCGTTCACGGAGTCAATGCCGAGACCATGTACCACTGGAAGAAGACCATTGGGCCTCTTGAGAACAGACCGGGAGAATGGAGCAAATGGGATCCCCATTACCGCACTGACGGCATCGGCTTCCATGAGTTCCTCCAGATGTGTGAATATATGGGCTGCGCCGCGATGTACACAGCTCCTGATGGAATGGTCTGCTCGGGATGGGTCGAACGTGACAAGGACGGACACCTGATGCACAAGGACTATGACGTCAACTATTACATCCAGGATCTTCTGGACGCCATTGAATATGCCATCGGTCCTGTGGACAGCCGCTGGGGAGCTGAGAGGGCGAAGAACGGTCATCCGGCTCCGTTCCCTCTCAAATACATACAGATAGGCAATGAGGACTTCGGCCCTGAATACTATCGGCGTTACCATGAGATCTATTCCGCAGTAAAGGCCCGTTACCCGCAGTTGAGGTTCCTGGCTGACAGTCCCCTTTCTACTGACGACAAAGAGAGGTTCATCGATGAGTTCATTGACAAAAGTGAAATTGAGATCTACGATGAACACTATTACAAAGGTGTTCCGTGGGCTGTGGAGAACTTCCATAAGTATGACAGCTACAAGCGTCAGTGGATAGATATCTGCATTCTTGAACTCGGTATCCAGAATAACGGCGTAGGTGGACCTCAGGGGGCTTATCCCGGCAGTATCCTGGCAGAAGGAATATTCAAGATGGGACTCGAAAGGAACGGGGACCTCAACCCGATCATGGCTGACCGTCCCTTGATGCGCAACTGGGAGTGCATCGAGAGGAATGAGATGGTGCCGATGCTCTTGAACAGCAGTACCGTAAGTGCCAGGACATTCAATTATTGGATGTGCAAGATGATGAGGGACAACACGATGGACAGGGTCTACAAGGTGGAGAACACGGAAGGGGAGAGGACCCTATTCGTAACCGCAGGTTATGATTCCGCGTCAAGATCCACTATTGTGAAGGTCATCAATCTGTCGACCGAACCTGCATCCTTCAACTTGTTTTTTGACCGTTCCATCAGGAAGAAGTCTGCCGTTCGGACGACCCTTACCGCAGCCCCTGAACAAAGGGTAACACCTCTTTCTCCTGATGCCGTAGCACCCCGGACAGACCGGATCACGGTTTCATCTGGAAACATCATTGAGGTAGCAGGTAGCTCTTTTACTGTTATAAAGTTTTGATATAAAGTTCTGATTAATTGTCAATAACGGATTTAGAATATGTAATTAATCAAAATTTCCCTAAATTTGGCGACTTTTTATGCATTTAATGCAATAACTCATTTTTTATTAATACTATCAGCAACATGAAAAGTAAACTTTTTGCTTCACTGATGCTGCTCCTTTTCGGTTTTAGCGCAATGGCGCAGACTGTCCAGATCTCTGGTACGGTCAGCGACGCGATAGGACCTGTGATAGGGGCAAGCATCATCGAAAGCGGAACTTCAAACGGGACCATTACCGACATGGATGGAGCCTTCACTCTCACCGTCAAGCCCGGTGCGAGCATCGAGATCTCATCCATCGGTTACAAGACCCAGGTGATCGCCATTGGCGACCGCACCACTTTTGAAGTTATGCTTGAGGAAGATAACGAGCTCCTCGAGGAGGTCGTGGTTGTTGGATACGGTGTCCAGAAGAAGAAACTCGTGACCGGTTCTACTGTACAGGTCAAGGGTGAGGACCTGGCCAAACTCAACACCACCAGCGCCCTCGGTGCCATGCAGTCTTCCACTCCCGGTGTCAGTATCATGAGTTCGAACGGTCAGCCTGGATCAGGCTACAACGTGAACATCCGTGGTATGGGTACCATTGGTTCCTATGCACCTCTCTATGTCATCGACGGTGTAACTGGCGGAGACATCAACTCCCTCAACCCCTCCGACATTGAGAGCATCGACGTCCTTAAGGATGCTGCTTCCTGCGCCATCTACGGTGCACGTGGAGCCAACGGTGTCATCCTTATCACCACTAAGCAGGGTAAGTCCGGCAAGTTCACTGTTACTTATGATGGATTCTACGGTGTCCAGAATGTCATGAGGATGCCAGAGTTTCTGAATGCACAGCAGTACATGGACATCCAGGACCAGGTCAACTTCAACATGGGCAAAGATCCCATCGACTGGGCTGGAATCCTGAATCCTTCTCTGTACAACAGCATCAAGGACGGCTCATTCGTCGGAACGAACTGGCTGGATGGCATCCGCAACGAGAATGCTCCCAACCAGAACCACGCCGTGAACATCGTCGGAGGTACTGACGTCTCGAAATTCTCCATGGGTGTCAGCTACACTGACCAGGAAGGTATCTTCGGAAAGCCTGTGGCTTCCAACTACAAGCGTCTGACTGTGCGTCTTAATTCCGACCATGTGATCTGGCGCAAGGGTGACCTTGATGTTATCTCTTTCGGCGAGAATTTCACTTACAGCACGAACCAGCATGGCGGTATCGGTACAGGCAACCACTACTGGAACGATGTCTACAACATGATGTCGGCTAATCCCATGGTTCCCATCTACCAGCCTGACGGATCTTACACAGGGTACGACTGGTTGTCTGGCAGCGGAATCTGGACTCTTGACTCTTACACCAGCAATCCTATTGCTTCGATGGTCTATTCCAGCCGTGGTAACAACGACAGTCACAGCTACGGTCTGACCATGTCCGGCAACCTGAGGGTACAGCCCATCAAGGGCCTCACCTGGAAGAGCCAGTTCAACTACAGGATGAGTGCAAGCACATACCGTCAGTACGGCCTGTCCTACAAGCTCACCAACTATGCTTTCTCCGACAGTGACAATGTCAGCCAGAACGCATCTGCTGGCTGGAGCTGGTCCTGGGAGAACACTGTCAACTACGTGTTCGATGTCGCCGGCAAGCATCATTTCGATGCCCTTGTCGGTAACACCCTCGAGCACAGTGGCTTCGGCGAGAGCGTGGGAGCTGGCAACAGCAATGTCCTCTGGCCCAACAAGTGGGAATATGCCTATGTCAGCAACACTTCGGGAGTCCCTTCTCTGACTGACATTTCCGGTTCCACTTGGGGTGATAACGGCCTGGTTTCATTCTTCGGCCGTGTCAACTACAACTACGACGAGCGTTACATGCTCTCTCTCATCCTCCGTCACGATGGATCTTCCAACTTCATGCGCGGTCACCGCTGGGGTACCTTCCCTTCAGTTTCTGCCGGTTGGGTGATCTCCAATGAGGACTGGTGGCATTCCAACCTCGTCAGCTTCCTCAAGCTGCGTGGCAGCTGGGGCCAGAACGGTAACTGCAACATCGACAACTTCCAGTACCTGTCAACTATTTCCGTAGGTGCAGCTGACGGTGGTTATTCATTCTACACCGGTCCGACCGCCACCAATTCCGGTACCGGAGCTTATGCTGACAAGCTGGCCAACCCCGACATCACCTGGGAGACTTCCCAGCAGCTTGACCTCGGTTTCGATGCCCGCATGTTCGGAAGCAAACTTAATGTTGCGTTCGACTGGTACCAGAAAGACACCAAGAACTGGCTCGTCAATGCTCCTATCATGGGACATTTCGGTGCCAATGCCCCTTATGTCAATGGTGGTGACGTCCGCAACTCCGGTGTCGAGCTCGCGCTCAACTGGAACGATGCCATCAACCAGGACTTCTCCTACAGCATCGGCGTGAACGGATCCTACAACAAGAACCGTGTTACCCGTATTGCCAACGATGAGGGTATTATCCATGGTCCCGGCAACGTGGTCCAGGGTATTGCCGAGCTCTATCGTGCCCAGGTCGGTTATCCTATCGGTTACTTCTGGACCTATGCCACTGACGGTGTCTTCCAGAACCAGGAGGAGATCGATGCATGGAAGGCCCAGGGCCTCGGCACCATAGTAAATGAAGTGGTCCCCGGAGACCTCAAGTTCGTCGACCAGAACAAGGACGGTGTCATCAATGACGCTGACAAGACCATGACCGGAGATCCTAATCCGGATTTCAACCTTGGTGTCAACTTCTCGGTTTACTTCAAGGGGTTCGATTTCGCAGCCAGCGGCTACGGCATGTTCGGACAGCAGATTTTCCGCGCTTACCGCCGTTATTCAGACAGCCAGTGGAACAACTATACCACCGAGGTTTACGGTTACTGGCATGGAGAGGGAACATCCAACCACTTCCCACGTCTGGTTGCAGGTACTAACTACAACTTCATGAACAACTCTGACATCTTCATCGAGGATGCCGACTTCTTCAGGATCCAGACCATCACCCTGGGTTACGATTTCAAGCGCCTCTGGAAGGATGCTCCTTTCGGACAGTGCCGTCTCTACGTCCAGGCACAGAATCCTTTCTGCTTCACCAAGTTCAAGGGCATGGACCCTGAGGTCGGATCGTCTTCCGGCTTCGACGGCTGGGCCAAGGGAATCGACCTTGGTTACTACCCTCAGGCTAAGGGCCTCCTTGTTGGACTCAATCTCAAATTTTAATTCGGATGACTGATATGAAAAAGATAATGAAACTTGCGGCTGTCGCCGCCATGGTTTTCTCGTTTGCCTCTTGTGAGTCATTCCTCGACACCACCAACTACTGGTCCAAGGACAGCAGTAACTTCCCGGTGAATTCCACCGATGCTGAGCAGATGCTCGCCGGTATCTACAACAACCTCAATGTCTCTATCGGTAACAATGTCCATGTCAACCATTTCCTTTGGTCCATCGCTGCATCCGACGATGCGCTTGGAGGCGGTGGCCAGAATGACCAGACGATGCAGGCAGAAGACCTTCTCCTGAACTTCGGTACTGACATGTACAATAACTTCTATCAGGACCGTTACAAGGGCATCGCCCGTGCCAATGCGGCTATCGAATCCCTGCCAAACTGTGGTGTGGAAGACAAACTTGCCCAGTACATGGGAGAAGCCTTCTTCCTCCGTGCCTGGTACTATTATGAGCTTGCTTCCATGTTCGGCAACATCCCTTGTCCTGTCACCACGACAGCGGATCCTACCCTGCCACAGATCAGCGGTGAAGCTCTTTGGGGACAGATCATCGAGGACTGCAAGATAGCAGCTGACATCATGCCTGCCAAGCAGGCTACTGGCGACGGTCACGTCGACAAATATGCTGCAGAGGCTCTCCTTGGCCGCGCTTACCTCTTCGCTTCTGGTTTCTACGGAATAAGCGACATCACCCTTCCGGCTTATGAGAATGAGGCAATCGGTTTGAGCATCGCTGAGGGAACCAAGATCACCAAGGCTGAGGTTGGAAGCTATATCACTGACTGTGTCAACAATTCCGGCTACACCCTCGTAGACGACTTCCATAACCTTTGGGCCTACACCAACCGTTGTTCCATCAACGATCCCAAGAATCCTTGGGCAGGTAAAGGCTACAAGTGGGTCGAGGACGACGGTGCCCGTAATCCTGAGGCACTTTTCGTCATCAAGTTCAACACCCAGCCTTCATGGGATACTACAATCGGCTATTCCAACCAGACATGCCTTTTCCTTGGCGTGCGTGGCCAGAATGCTGATGATTATCAACTTGGTAATTATGTACCTTTCGGTGTTGGTTGGGGAATGTGCCCGGTTTCTCCGGCATTTGTTGATGATTGGAAGACACTCGAGCCCAATGATCCCAGGCTTGATGCATCCATCATCCCTGTGGGAAATTTCAGCGGTAATTATGTGTTCGGCGGTGATTCCAACATTCAGGAATCCGGCTACTACCAGACCAAGAACATGCCTGTCATGGCATGGAGCGAGGACAAGGGTAAGTACATGGCTACGTTCACCAATGTAATGTTCCCTGACTTGACCTGGTCTTCAGGTAATGAGGATAACTTCCAGCTCAATGCGGTCAATGACATGGTCCTTATCCGCTTCGCCGAGGTTCTCCTCATGGATGCCGAAATCAATGGTAACCAGGCCTCATTCGACAGGGTCAGGAACCGTGCTGGTCTTCCTTCCAAGCCGATCAATGATGAGAACCTTAGGAACGAGCGCCGTTGGGAACTTGCCTTTGAAGGCGTCCGTTTCAATGACCTCCGTCGTTATGGCGAAAGCTATGCTGTCTCTGCTCTCAACAAGCAAGAAGGTGTCAAGGTCTGGAACAGTGGAGTGGAAGGTACCAACAATGCTTCCAAGTACAATGGCGGCTATGGTGAGCGCTACAAGGCTACCAAGGGCTTCGTCCCTCTTCCCAGCAGCCAGATTTCACTGTCGGCCGGGGCTGGAGAACAGTACAAGTTCACCCAGAATGAGGGTTGGGGCTCCCAATTCGACTATCCCGGATGGTAGTAGATTCACAATAATGAAATATTACGCGATATGAAGAAATTAATATATTCCGCAATTGCCGTTTTGGCCGGTGCGCTTCTGGTCTCTTGCGAGCCTTCACTCATCGAGGGCCCCAAGGCTGACGCTCCCATTGCTGCGAGCGAGCTCCAGAGTGGCTTTGTCATCGACGGTCAGTTTGCAGATGCTGCCTGTACGGTAGCCCAGCCCGACGGTAACTACATAAAGTACCACACGTCGCCGGCCCGTACCGTCCAGGTCTTTACGACCAGGGAAGATGGTTCGAGGAACGTCCTCGCAACCGGATCTACCGGAGTGTTCAACATCACTCCCCGCCGCGGAGCCGATTCCAACCAGCCGTACTCTGTGGCTACAATCAACCAGGATGCTTCAGTAGTCTCGTTTGACTCTTCAGTCAATGTCTATGTCCCTGCTGACCTTGCTCCCGAGATCAAGGTTCTCACCGGTGAGTCCGGTTCCAAGGCTTGGAAGTGGTACACTGTCGACGGAGCCTGCTGGGGCAATGCAGGTTTCAACGCCGGTCATGCCGCATCTCCGACAGATGTTCCTGGAAAATGGTGGGGTTGCACTCCCGAGCAGCTTGAGACCGAGCAGATCGCCCACTCAGGCAACACTGTCTACGGTTACGGTGACCCTGAGGCTTACATGGTGTTCAACGAGGACGGAGAATGCATCTCCTACAAGTCCGACGGCACTCAGATTGCCAAGGGTACCTACAGCTTCGAGAATTACAATCCCGAAGGTGCCGGTTCAGGTTACGGCTACGGTAAGATCACCACTACCAACGCTCCTATCCTGTTCCCGTTTGATATCAACACCAATGGTGGTCGTACCAATGAATTCCATGTTGTCTACGTCGATCCCAACGTCCTTACCCTTATCAGTGATAAGGGTTTAGGTGACTGGGGCGAGAGTACCTGGTGGAGGTTCAAGAACGCTTCTGATGCAGAGGATGCCCTCGCAGGAAGCAAAGAGCGTGCATGGACTTGGTACACCATCGACGGCGCTACCTGGGGTAATGCAGGTTACAATGCAGGTCTGGCTAATGCCGCAGGAGAAATCCCCGGAAAATGGTGGGGCTGTACTCCGGAGCAGCTTGAGACCGAGCAGACCGCCCACTCCGGCAATCAGGTTCTTGGCTATGGCAGCGACGATGCTTACATGGTGTTCGACAGGAACAACGGCATTGTCACATCCTACAAGGGTGACGGCACCAAGATAGCCTCTTCGACCTATGCTGTCGAGAACTTCAAGATGGATCCCAGCGCTTACAGCAAGGGTAACATCACAACTACCGGTGGTTCCGGCATCCTGTTCCCGTTCGCCATCAATCAGGGCGGAAAGGTTGCTACCAACTATGAGATCGTCTACGTTGACGGTACCATCCTTTCGCTTGTCAGCAACTATGCCGGCAATGGTGACTGGGGTGAGTGCACCTGGTGGAGATTCCAGCCTAAGAATTAATTTAGTTCTGTAATTATCAGGCAGCCGCTTTCGGGCGGCTGCCTTTTTCAAATTATCAAAGGTCCTGATGGGCAAGATAAACAGATCAGCAATGACAACCCTGTTGGGGGCGACCGTCTTTTCCTTCTGGATGTGGGCCTATCCACAGGCGTTGAACTACCATGAGCAGAACCAGCTTTTCCTCTGCACATGGGAGTACTTCCGGGAGCGCTTGGCCCTTCCGGGAGGCTTCGCTGACTGGCTGTCCGAATTCCTGGTGCAGTTCTTTTTCCTGCGTTGGTCCGGCGCCCTCGTGCTTGCCATCCTGGCCGTACTGCTCCAGCTTTCCGTCTGGAAGGCGGCACGGAGCATTAATCCAGAAGGAAACAGGAGCTTTTATTCATTAAGCTTCGTGCCATCGCTATTGATGTTGGTACACATGGGCAACATGGAGGTGCTCGTTAGCTATCCTGTCGCCCTTCTGCTGTCGGTAGCGGTTTGCCCGTTCTTTGTGAAGGCAGGCTGGCACCGTCTCTGGCTGATTCCTCTTTTCTGGTGGCTTCTGGGGCCCGTAGTAATAGTTCCGGTCTTGTTCTCGGCCATTGCAGGGAGGAAGACTTCCGATCTGTTGCATCTTGTTTACACCGCCCTGGTTTTCTATGCCGGCTACAGGCTTCTGGCTTCGCAGTATCCTGCGCACGATGCCTTCTTCGGAATTAACTATACCCGCATTCGCGAGATGCTGCCAGTCCTTCAGGTCGTCATTCCATTCGTAACCCTGGGATGCATCTTTGCCAGTGGACTGGGAGCGAAACTAAAACATCCGGTGACGGTTGACTGGGCCATCCTTGTGGTTCTGGCCATTGCAACGGCCGGCTCAGTGAGGCTTGCCTATGACAGGGACGCTTACGAGGTCTTGGCTTACGACGACCTCATCCGCCACGAACGTTATCAGGATGTGGTCAAAAGGGCTGAGCATTATCAGCCTCACAACCCTATAAGCGCATGTTCGGTGAATTTCAGCCTGTTTATGACCGGCCAGCTTTCATCCCGTCTGACTGATTTCTACCAGTGCGGGACCCAGGGGCTTGTCCAACCGTCCATTCGTGACAATGTTTCGGATCTCACTTCGGCTGAACTCCTGTGGATGATGGGCATGCCGAACATCACCCTTCAGTACTATTTTGATTCGATGGAGTCCATCGAGAACGGCCGGTTGAGCGGGAGATTCCTCTCGCGCATGGCTGACTGCAACATAGTAAACGGCTGGTATGGACCGGCAGAAAGGTACCTGGACCTTCTTTCCCACAGCCTTTTCTACCGCAAAGACGCCCTTCGCAGGAAGGAAATGATCAGGAATGAGGCTGCTGTCAATTCCGATCCGGTCTACGCCTATGTCAGGTCGGTCCGTTTCAAGGATGATTTCATCACAGGTTACCAGGGACTGGACATCATGATGGCCGTCCTTTACAACCAGAACAAAGACAATTTCATGGCCGCTGAATATTATACCGTGTGGCAGCGGCTCAAGCAGATGGAGGGCGCAGAATGAGAAAGTTCATTTCACTTGTCGCAGTTGCTCTGCTGCTTTACTCCTGCAAGGGTGGCACGTCATTGTCTGACACGCTTCCCGAAATCTATCCGGATTACATAGGAGTGACTGTCCCGGCAGGGATAGCGCCGATGGATTTCAATATTCCTGAAGAATATGACCGCGTCTTTGTCCGGGTGACCGGAAGCAACGGCGGTCTTCTCAAGACAAGGGGCCGTTGGGCATCTTTCCCTGTCCGCAAATGGCATGCTCTTACGGAGCAGAATGCCGGCGGCACCCTGACTTTCACCGTCCTCGGAAAGAAGGGCGGAAGATGGACCCAGTGGCAGGATTTCATAATGTATGTCAGTTCCCAGCCTCTGGATGACTACGGCGTGACCTATCGCAAGATCGCTCCCGGTTACACTACCTACAGCCGTATCGGCCTATATCAGAGGGATCTGCATAGTTTCCACGAGGAACCTATCATAGAAAGTACACTTACACCTGGCCAGTGCATGAACTGCCACACTGCCAATGCCACTGATCCAAGGCAGTTCCTTTTTCATCTCCGTGGCAAGCACGGAGCTACCATGATCCAGCAAGATGGACGCCGGGAATGGGTGACAACGAAGACAGACAGCACCCTGGGCAACATGGCCTACTGCTACTGGCATCCTGAAGGCCGCTGGCTGGCCGGTTCGATCAATCCTGTCAAGCAGTGTTTCTGGGCAGGAGACAGGCAACCGATCGAGGTCTTCGACATGGTTTCTGACCTGGTCATCATGGACATGAATGATCACTCCCTGATAGTGGACCCGCGCCTCAACACTAAGGACTTCCTGGAGTCTTCACCTTCCTTTACTCCAGACGGAAAGACCCTTTATTACTGCAAAGCCAAGGCTTATGATGTTCCCAGGCAGGTGGACAGCATCCGTTACGACCTGATGCGTGTCTCGTTCGATCCTGAGACCGGAACTTTGGGAGACATCGAGACTGTCATCCCGGCAAGCCTTCATGGACAGAGCATCAGTTTTCCCCGCCCTTCTTACGACGGTCGTTGGCTTATGTACAACCTGGCCGACTTCGGAGTCTTCCCGATCGATCACAAGGAGGCGGACCTCTGGCTGATGGATCTTAAGACAAGGGAGACTCGCCCGATAGACGAAGTCAACAGTCCGCTCTCCGAGAGCTTCCACAACTGGAGTTCTGACAGCAGATGGTTCCTCTTCTCCAGCAGGAGGGATGACGGTCTCTATGTCCAGACATATATTGCTTCAATTGATGAAGAGGGGCACTGTACCAAGCCGTTCGTGCTTCCGCAGCGCAATCCCCGCAAGTTCTACCATAGCGTAATGTATTCATACAACGCCCCAGATTTTACCAAGTCAAAGGTGCGTTTCAAAACCCACGGTGTTTACCGGGAAGTATTTTCCGATAGGCGCGTTCAAGCAACTGTTAAATAATGAATAGATTATTGATTATTTCAACTGCCCTGGCGGCTCTTTTGCTCTCATCCTGTTCCGGCGACCAGTACAGGATCCATGGGAGGGTGGCGTCGAACGACCTCGAGGGCGTCCAGATATTCCTCGTACCACTCGGACACGAAACTGCGGAATTTGTCGATTCAGTCCACATCCACAATCATGAGTTTTTCTTCAAGGGAAGGGAGCATTGGATGTGTGAACTGAGACTGAGCAAATACGAGCGTCACAAGGGGCAGAATCTCCTTGTAGTCACCGAACCCGGGGATATATATGTAACAATCGGCCCGGACAGCAGCGGAGGCGGGACACCTCAGAATGACAGCCTCCAGGTCTGGAAGGACCTTACCATTCAGAGGAACAAGGTATTCGGTCCGCTATATGATGCCGGAATGAAGGAACAGGCCGACTCTGTCCATGAAGCCTACAAGGAACGTACACGGGCAATGGGGCTTTCTCTTGGAGAAGGAAGCATCCTCGGTGAATTCTTGCTCGGTCTTTATCCTGTTTCTGAATAGTAAACCATGGGAAGGAAAGGATGGCTCACACTATTTATCACGCTGGCTGCGGTCCTGGCCGTTGCCGGCGCGAGCCAGGCCGCTTTCCTGATCCGATATCCTTATTTCCGGAAATATGCCGCCCAGAATGGTGTGAGTCTCGTTCAGGCCCGAAAGGCATGGGGCCACCCGGACAAGATCTCGGAGAGAGTCATGGGAATGGCCGTCGAGGCTTCGCTGGAGAACTGGACGAAAGTCTCGGAGTTGGCTTCAGTCGACATCAAGTCGAGGATAGCTACTTATTATTACAACCTTGCCAATGCCCACCGTGACCAGCTCGCCGACAAGCTGATGGAGTATTACCAGCCTTTTGAGACAGGCTTATTCCTTCCTGTGGGAGAGAAGTCTTCCCCTTTCCAGATCGGTTGTGCAGGCGACGTATGGTTCGCCCTTGGTGAGATGACGATGGCTGAACGCGATGCGATGCTGGGCATGCTCTTCTCTCCTGAGCATAAAGGATCCAGATACCTTCGCCGACTTGCAGAGACAAATCTTGTGACCGGGGACTTCGAAGCTGCATCTAAGTATCTGCGGATGCTCCTGAATTCACCGTCAGACCGCAAATGGGCGGAGGAGCGTCTTCCGGGATCATGGAGCCCGGAGTTCAGGCCTTTCGTCGAGAATAAGAGAAAATACCTTCCCCGTACGGACCTGGTCCACGGGATGGATCAGAACCAGCTCATACTGAGGGTGCTTCTCAATTCGAACCCTTCCAACAAGATGGCTTTGGATTATCTGCTCTGCTACGACTTGCTTACAAAGGACCTGGATGCATTCGTCGCGGATTATGTTCCCTCACTGACGGCCTCACATCTTTATGAGGAAGCGATGTTGATTTTCCTTGCATCAAAGGGAGGGATGGACCAGGAGAATTTCATCCATTACAACATTTCTCCTGCGACCCTGGAGAAGTTCAACCGTTTCGTCACGATCTACAAGCGTGACAACGGATCGGGACGCAATCTTACCGATGAATTCGGAAAGACTTATTGGTACTATTTCTACTATGCCGTCAAGAATGAGAAATAGCAAGGTCATATCGTCCTGTGTTTTGGTCATTTTCCTGGTAACCGGCTGCTATTCCAGGGACGTACGCCCTGCAGGGGACCATACGGACCGTACTTCATTCATGTTCCCGGATTACCAGGAGGTGACGATCCCTTGTAACATAGCTCCGCTGAATTTCTATTACACTGATCCGGATCTTACCCGTGCTGTTACGGTTTTCTCTTCAGGCGGGGAGTCCGTGACCTTCAGGGGCAGGGAAGTCGTCTGGAAGGAAAAGGTGTGGAAGCGTCTGGTCGCTTCAGCCTCAGGATCTGAAATAGAGGTTGTTTCGACCTTGAAGTCAGGGACAGTTGAGGAGAAACGCTGGAAGATTCACGTAAGCGATGATCCTATCGATCCTTACCTTACCTACCGCCTGATTGAACCGGGATTCGAAGTCTGGGATGACCTTGAGATCGTCGAAAGGCATCTTGAAAGTTTTGAGTCAAAGGTCATTTCGGACTGGAGACACACTGCCAACAAATGCATGAACTGCCATATTCATTCGCAGGCCAGGGGAGACCTCAGCATGTTCTATCTCCGCGGGGAGGGAGGCGGAGCCATCCTGAACAGGAACGGGACGCTCAGGAAGCTTTCGCTTCGGGATTCATCGATGATTTCTCCTACAGTTTACGGAGAGATACATCCTGCAGGACGTTTCGGAGTCTTTTCCACCAACATAATCATTCCCGGCATGCATTCTTTCGCCAATCGCAGGATGGAGGTCTTCGACACTGCTTCCGATCTCTGCGTGGCAGACTTTGACAATAACGAGATGATGTCTTTTCCTGCCACTGCAAGGGATGACGTCTTCGAGACCTTTCCGGTGTTTTCAGCGGACGGGAAATGGGTTTATTATTGTGCAGCTCCTGCCAGGCCCGTCCCCGCTGAAATAAACCAGCTCATGTATTCATTGGTAAGGGTTCCCTTCGATGCTGCCACAGGCACACTTGGGGCCCAGGCAGACACAGTCTGGAGCGCTTCGGCGCATGGTCTTTCGGTCTGTCATCCAAAGGCATCACCTGACGGACGCTGGCTATTGTTTACGGTTGCGGATTATGGAACCTTTCCGATCAACCACAGGGAATGCGACCTTAGGATGCTTGATCTGAAGACTGGGAATATATTCACTCTCGATGAGGTGAATGCAGATGGATCCGACACCTACCATAGCTGGTCTTCGACTTCCAAGTGGTTTGTCTTCGCCTCCAAGCGGGGAGACGGGATGTTCGGAAAGCCTTGGTTCAGCCATGTGTCAGAGGATGGTTCAGTTACCAAGCCATTCCTGCTTCCTCAGGGTGATCCTCATTTCTACGACAACATGCTGCGCTCCTTCAATGTTCCCGATCTGGGCAGTTCCTCAGTGGGATTCGATGCCGAGGAGATAGGCCGGGTCTGGAAGGAGGTACCTGCTGAAGATTTTAATTGATCAGTATAGCTTATGAAATCCATGAATCTGTTGATTACGGTCCTTGCCGCTTGCATGATGGTGGCATGCGGAGGAAAAGAACCGGCTGAGGACATGTTGGTGACTTTGGTCGCAAATCCGTCGGAGCTGGTGTTCGACTCTGCCGGAGGGACCAAGGACCTGACCTTGACCAGCGGTATCCAGCCGACAGTGAGTTGCTCCGACAATTGGGTGAGCATCAGTCAAGGAGCATCTTCAGGCAATACCTACAAGTACAGCGTAACCGTCAAGGAAAACGCCGGGACGGATGCCAGGACCACCAGCATCCGTGTGATAGGTGACAAGCAGAGCTTGATGATTCCGGTGACCCAGAACATCCCACAGGTCAAGCTTTCAGTTGACAAGACATCTCTTTCTTTCGACCGTTTCGGAGGAGAGGAAACATTGACAGTTACCTCATCCTCCCAACCTGAGGTGGTTGTGGATGCTGCATGGTGTGGGGTCAGTGTCGGGAAGATCGACTCATCCCACAAGACAACCGTGGTCGTATCCGCTGCTGCCAACAGGACCGATCAAGCGGGAAGTGGAACAGTAAGGATCTCTTTCGGAGGAGAAAGCGTTTCCGTGAAAGTCTCCAGGGAAGCCTTCGCAATCTCCAAAGCCAGTACCTCGGCGATTAATCCTGAGATTGTTTTCAATGCAATGGCACCAGGATGGAACATGGGCAACCAGATGGACGCTGTCAGCAATGGAGTGGCAGGAGAGACGATCTGGGGCAACGACAAATGTACCCAGTCCACTTTTGACGGCCTGAAGGCTGCAGGATTCAAGGCTGTCCGTATCTGTGTTACCTGGGCTGGCCATATAGGTGAAGCCCCTGCTTACCGCCTTGATGACAAATGGCTGTCCAGAGTCGAGGAGATTGTCGGATATGCTGAAAAGGCTGGCCTGGTTGCCATAGTGAATACCCATCATGACGAGAGTTACTGGCTGGACATTAAGCCTGTATATAACAATGCGTCTGCCCACGAGAAGGTCAAGGACGAGATATTCTGCGTCTGGACCCAGATCGCAAACCGCTTCAAGGACAAGGGAGAATGGCTTGTGATGGAATCGTTCAACGAGATCCAGGACGGTGGCTGGGGATGGAGCGATGCCTTCGTTTCCAATCCGAATGCCCAGTACAAGGTCTTGAACGAGTGGAACCAGGTGTTCGTGGATGCGGTCCGCTGTACCGGAGGGAATAATGCCACACGTTGGCTCGGTATCCCCGGTTATGCAGCTAATCCAGGCTTTACAATCGCAGGAATGGTCCTTCCTGAGGATTACACCGACGCCAACCGCCTGATCGTAGCTGTCCATGATTATGATCCTTACAATTACACCCTGGCAAATCCCCTGGTCCGCCAGTGGGGGCACACGGCTGATGCAGACAAGCGCGTGAGTGCAGCTGACGAGGAGAACGTGGTGGCAGTGTTCGACAACCTGAAGGCTGCCTATCTGGACAAGGGTATCCCCGTCTATCTGGGAGAGATGGGGTGTTCACGTCATTCTGCGGAAGACTTCCCTTACCAGAAGTATTACATGGAGTATTTCTGCAAGGCCGCGGCTGATTACCTCCTGCCGATGTATCTCTGGGATAACGGAGCTGTCGGAGTCGGTTCTGAAAAGCATGGTTACATCAATCATGGCACTGGGAAGTTCGTGGATGATGATGCCAAGACCCTTGTGGACTTGATGGTGAAGGCCGTGACAGAAAAGGATCCTGCCTACACTCTCAAGAGTGTGTATGACTCAGCTCCAAAGGTGCAGGAATAAATACTATTTCGACCAGCGGAAACCGAATTGGATGCGCTCAGGGGCATTGATTGCCTTCTGGGCGCGTATCTTGTTCATCTTGACCGGTCCGGTTACGAACTCGGGAACATTGAAGGATCGGAAGAGGTCTTCGTAATAGTTTGCAGGATCTCTTTGAGGCAGCATGAAAGGTTTTCCTGCCACTCCGTTTTCGTCGAAGTGGGCGATGTAAGGACGGGTGAAAAGACCGTCGTCCCTGCGGCTTGAAAACACGAACCAACGGGAATTGGAACTCCAGTTGTGATAGCTGTCCGTGTCATCGCTGTTTACTTCATCAATCGGCCGGGTCTCTCCAGTCAGGAGGTCCAGGAGCCAGAGATCCGATTCATGATGCCAGATGGAGAACGTCCCATAGTCACATAGTGTGTACATCAGGTAACGTCCGTCGTAGGAAGGCTTTGGGAAACAGACGCTTTTCGACATTGAAGCGGCATCTATGACCAGCTCGACATCATTTCCTATGGTTCCGGTCTCCGGATCGAAACTCACTTTCATCAGGTTGTAATGGGACTGTGTCAGTTCGCCGGGGATTGCTATAGCTTTGGCTGCCGTGAAATAAAGGGTGCGTCCGTCGGGAGTGAAGGCCGGGAAACTTTCCCAAATACCCTCGCGCTTGATCTGCGGTGCAGTGATGATCTGGTTATTCCTTACGTCATAAACCTGCATGTCGGAATCCAGGTCGAACACCTCGATTATCTTATCTGGTTGGACGTGGAATCCCTGACGGGTGCTGTTTGTTGAGAAGGCAATATAGTTCCCTGAAGGGTGCCAGTAGGGATAGACGCAGAAGCCAAGGGTGGAATCTGTCTTTGTGTTGTACGCTGCCAGTTTGCCGTCGAACTGGAGAAGGGTGGCGCCATGTTTTCCACGGATGTGCAGGCTCATGGCGGAAGGATCGTTGTGGTTGAAGGAATGGCAGTTGACGCAGCCGTCGAACTGTGTGTTCTCGATGATGGCTCTCTGCTTGAAAGTCGAGAGCTCACGCTCGTAGATCCCCATGTGGCTGTAGATTTCATATCCGGGTTCGAGGAGGCGGTAGTCAAGTCCGTAGTCGATGGGATCAGGTGAGACATACATTCCGAATGGCTCGTAAGATTCCCATTTCCCGTTCTTCCTGGCGGAGACGGAGACCATGACGGAGTCACCTATGCTTTTCTGGAGAAGCCTGGCCCATTTCTTTATGGGGAACTTCGTAGAGGCTTTTCCTCCTGACCTGAGTGTCTTGCCGTCAGGGGACTTCAGTACGACGTCAAGGGCATCGGTCCCTTTGACCGTGAAATCAAGCGGTGAAATTCCGGTGGGGATAGTCACCCCGATGTAATCTGGATATATGTCCGGTCTGGCCGCAACTTGAGAAGCATTCCTTGCTTTCGGGCTGCAGGCTGCCAGTACTAAGGTTGCCGTGATTAACAGGGATAGTGTCCGTTTCATGTCGAGGGTCATCTTGTCAGCTGCGGTATCTGAAATAGTAGTAGAACCAGTAAGTGTCACCGTAGTCGCGGAGCATCTGATCTTCTTTCTTGCCTGCCTGAAGGTCGTTTATGAACCTGCTGATGCGCTGGGCATGGACAGGAAGGAGGTAGGAGGGGAGGCCTTCGAAGCTGTCATGGGTGAGGACCCAACGCAGCAGCAGGGCTTCCTGGTAGGATTTAGGCATCGTAGGAGCCGTTACCATACCTATCAACTCCACGAAACGTCCTAGATCTTTCTTGAGAAGGCACCAGGACATCATGTAATCCAATGCTATGTCATTCGAAGGATTTTCAACGCGGAGCAATCCCAGCATGGAGTCCATTTCAGTCTCGCTGAATAGGAAATCATGTTCCTTTAGGCGGAGATCCCTGGCCCTTGCAAGCTCCGGTCTCTTTTCGAAGATCTCTCCGGAGTCGAGGAGGGCGACAGTCTCGTCTGCCCAACGGCGGTAGAAAAGAGTGTTATGGAGGGACTTGAGATATTTACGTGCAACTCCCCAGTCACCGTTGACGATGTTTGTCTGGGCCAGGCGTTTGTACAGACGCGCACTCTTCTGGAAATCCGGGATGGCCTCCTGGGCTTCGAAAGCGTAGTGCTGGGCGGTGTTGACCATGCCGAGATGCCAGTAAATCTCTCCGGTGGGTACAGGGCTGGTGAAGTCCCCCTTGAATGCAGGAATGAGTCCTTCAGGTCCGTTCTGGAAATAGTCGAACTGGTGGTCGCTCATCCTGCCGGTCTTGGAGAGGGCAAGATTGAGGCAGGAGACTGTCATTGGCTTGTCAGGATTCTTCCTGTCAGCTGTCATCATTATACGGTTCCACATCTCCATCCTGACCATGAAATCATAGTGCATCCACTCTTCCTTGGCCCAGTCGGCAGACTTTATGGTGAGGCCGGTTCCAAGTAGGACAAGAAGACAGTAGATAAGCGATCCTGAAAGGATGTGCTTCCTGGATAATCCGTCCCAAAATTCCAATGAACCCAGGCATGCCGTCACAGCAGTGAATAGACCGGCAACCCAAAGCATTACCGGAAGGATGTTGTGATAGCGGTAGTAGTGGACTCCCAGTACAAGGCGTTCCAGGACATATGGGAATATATGTACTGCTATTAATAGGCAGGCGACAGCAAGTACTGTCGAAATCAGGGCAAATGGAAGTGCCTTGGCCTTGTTTTCAATACATTCGGAAAGGATTGTGATCAGGACGTAGAAAACAGTCAGGCTTCCACAAGCCATGTACAGTACAGGAATAAGTGCGGCTTCTATAATGAGCCGGAGCCTCCTGTCACGAATCTGCCTGCACAGGGCACTCGCCGCAAGCAAGATGGCGATAGCAACTGTCCCTCCTAACAGCGCATTCTCATCGCAATAGAATGCTATCAGGGGAATGACAGGGAGGAAACTCAGGGCATAAGTCGACAGGTTCTTCTTCCTGGCTGCAGCGAAAGTCAGCAATTGGACTGAGCAAAGCAGCAGGGCGATAACTGCTGCTCCGGCGGGAGCATAGTAGCAGAATTGCGTCAGGAATCTTCCGATCCAGTCAGCCAGACCTCCGGGGACGCTGGAGACCCTGAGGAAATAAGCCCAAGTAAACTCGAAGAGCTGGTACTGTTCCTGGAAGTGCAGGTGGTAGGGGTATTTCAGAGAGTAGAAACAATAGATGGCGATGCCAAAGAGCACCGTCATCCCGATTGATATGATCCTGCGAATCCCGGACATCCTTTTGTTTGACCTTTATATTCCTGAAACAAAGATACTTATTTAGAAATATAAAACAAAAAACCACGCTAGTCAGTGGTGATCACGCAGTCGCCGGGTCCCTTGATGTTCCCGTCGATTATTATCTCGCCCACGCTTCCCGCATGGATGTGACCGGTACGAGGATTCTTTATGGAAACCACGTGCCCTTTGACGGTGGCATTGACGGATGAATACTCAAAGACCAGGTCGCTGTCGGACCCGAAGGTGCAGTCTTCTAGAACCAGGTCGTCGCAGTAACAGAGGGGCTGTGTCTCGGTTATGTGGCAGCGGACAAGCTTGACGTTCTTGGAATACCAGGCAAGGTATTCACCGTTGATTACGGAATCGTACACTGTCACGTTTTCAGCCTCCCAGAATGAGTCTTTGGAGTTGAGCACGCAGTTGTGGATCTCGACATTCTTGGCGTACTGGAAGCCATAGTTGCCCTGGAGCTTGACATTCTCAAGAAAGATGTTCTCGCAGTGCATGAACACGTAGTCGGCCCTTTCGATCACACAATCCCTGACGTCGATGTTGCTGCAGTCCCAGAAAGTTTCCGTGCCTCCTGGAATCCAGCAGTCTTTCATCTTGATGCCGTCCATCCTGCGGAAGGTCTTCGGTGCATCGATGATAGTATTGTAAAGCTCTCCGTTGCGGGAATACCAGAGTCCGGAACGGGCTCCTACGGTGAGTATGCTGTCCCTGACAACGAAACCGTCGCATTCCCAAAGGGGATACTTGCCTTCGAAGCGGCACTTTACGGCAGTAATGTCAGCCGTCTCCTTAAGGCCTGACTCACCTGCGTGGATGATTACATTCTCGAGATAGAGGTCTTTCTTGCAATACAACGGACGTTCACCGCCAAATTCCTGATTTACAATTATTTCCATTTATCGTTAGTTCTGTTATATTTCAACGTATTCCAATGCGCCTTCCTCCCGGTCTCCGGTGACCTTGTGCTTCATCCATTTCTCACCCCTCAGGCGCCAAAGGAAGAGGATGCCCCTGACATTCAGTTCCGCGCACATGGCGATCCAGTAACCAACAAGCCCGAATTTCGGAGTCAGCACGAAAGCCAGTCCTATCCTCACCAGCCACATGCTGATGAAATTCATCAAGCTTGGTACCAGAGTGTCTCCGGCACCGACACAGCATCCATAGCCTACGATCGAGAGGGCGTACATGGTTTCTGCGAATGCTTCGATCCTCAGGACCTTTGCTCCCAGGGCAACTACATCCGGGTCTATGCTCAGAAGCCCCATAAGTTGAGGTGCGAATATGAACATCAACACGGCAAGGAAGGTCTGGATCAAGGCTCCCATCGTCATTGTAATCCTGGAGAACCGCTTTGCAATGTCTCTCCGCGCAGCACCAAGGCTTTGTCCGATCAATGTCGTTGAAGCTTCCTCGATTCCGTATGACGGCATGTAGCAGAAACTCTCCGCAGTAATCGCAAAGGCATTAGCTGCTATGGCGATAGCCCCCAGAGGAGCTACAATAATCGTACTCATTACATAGGCCCCCCTCATGATTATGTTCTGGAGCCACATAGGAGCGGTAATGCTCCATGCGTTGTCAATGGTATTGCGCTTGGGTATGAAAGTCCCCGGCTCTCCTTTTATGTTCAATTCCTTCGACCTGAAGAGCACGTACCAAACTGAAAATGCCGAAGTGACCAATTCGGAGAGGCCTGTTCCCAAAGCTGCACCAGCAACTCCCATATCGCAAAGGAATATGAATATGTAATTGAAAATCACGTCCAGAATACACATCCCGGTGTACATGAAACTGGGGATCTTCATGTTGCCGCTGGCCTGGAGCATTGCACTGGCTGCCCATCCGGCTGCACCTACAGGGATGAAGGCTGAATAGATAAGGAAATACTTCGATGCATCTGAGACTATTTCCGGACTGCCTCCAAGCCACCTGGGAAGGGGACCGCTGAGAGCTATCCCAATGGTAGCCAGGATCAGACTGAGGATCAGGACCGACGTCAGCCCTTGCCTGAGGACTGCCCTCGCACCTTTGAAATCCTTCGCTCCGCAAAGGTGGGCAACTTGTACGGAAAAACCGGAGCATGCACCAGCCGTAAAGCCTCCCAGGATCCATGTACTAGTGGAGATGAGGCCTATGGATGCAGAAGGGTTCGCTCCAAGGCGGCCGACCATGCCGGCATCAATGTACTGCATCAGCATCGATGAGGTCTGGGCCAGGATCGCAGGAAGACTTAGCATAACAGCCAGCATTATCTGCTGCCTGATGGTCATTTGCCGGCCACCACGGATCATCGCCAGCAATATGTCCTTTCTGCTTTCAGCCATTGGTTTCAAAGGGAAACCTACAAATATAACTATTTTTCTGATATGGATTGCGCTACACGGTAACCCATTGACCATGCAGCCTGTAGATTGAATCCTCCGGTGATAGCATCGACATCCAGGACTTCCCCTGCGAAATAGAGTCCGGGACGGCTCTTGCATTCGAGAGTGTTGTAGTCGATATTCCTTAGTGAAACACCTCCGCAGGTCACGAATTCTTCCTTGAACCGGCTTTGGCCACGCACCTCATAAGTGTCGTTGAGCAAGGTGTCCACCAGGCGGTTCATGCCTTTAGGACCTATCTCCGCCCATCTGGAGTCCTCTTTTATCTTGCTTTTTGTGACCAGGTAAGTCCATAGCCTGGAAGGGACAGGCTCCGGACGGAAGTTGACGACCTGCTTGAGAGGATTCTTCTCTGCTATGGCCCTGAGGATGTCCCTGGCGTTTCCTTCTCCAGCCCCGCCAAGCCAGTTTACGAGAAGGGTGGACTTGTAACCAGAATCAGAGAGATGCCGTGCTGCGTAAGAAGACAGTTTCAGGATGGCCGGGCCGCTCATTCCCCAGTGGGTGATAAGCAGAGGACCTTCTGCTCTGAACTTGGTACCGGCAAGTGAGGCTACGGCATCTTCCACAACGGTCCCCATGAGTTCACGAACCGGACTTCCAGGTAGATTGAACGTGAACAGGGACGGTACAGGCGGAACTATTTCCAAGTCGAGGCCATCGAATATCGAGTAGCCTTCCGGCTTCGGTAAACCTCCGGGTGCCACTACGACTGAATCATATTCCCCGAACAATTCTCTGATGCTATCCACTTTCCTTCCGGTGAGGACGTTCACACCAAGCTGCCTCATTCTCTGAAGAAGCAGACTTACGATCTGCATGGCATCCTGTGAAGCCGGGAAATAGCAATGGTCTTCCTGAAGGACAAGTTCGACACCTTCGTCCTCAAACCATTTTACCGTGTCTTCAGGGCTGAAGGAACGGAACACCTTCCGTATCAGTTTATCGCCACGTGGATAGGCTTCAGCAAGGGAAGATATTCCTTCGAAAGAGTTGGTTAGGTTGCAGCGTCCGCCGCCGGTAACAGCGACTTTGGCCAGTGGTCTGCTTCCTTTTTCAAGGACATCTACCCTGGCCTCTGGCAGCCTTCGCTTCAGCTCTATTGAGCAGAAGCATCCGGCAGCACCCGCTCCTATGACCGCAACTCTCAATCTTCCTTGGGTTTCTCAAGCGCTTTCTTGAGCCCTGCCTTGACATTGGCGATCAGAGCATCAGATGAGAAGGTAGCTCCAGTGATGGCATCCACTTCGAGGTCCAACCCCTCTTTTGGGGTGAGACCTATCCATTTTTCCAGGACCTTGGCAGCCTTAGCAAAGTAGGCCGGAGTCTCCTCGTTGTCAAGCGCTATGATGTCTGTTATCGTGTCGTTCTTGATCCTGATGTCAAGAGGAGTGGGGCCGATGTAACCCTCAACGTCTTCGCAGAGTGTCTCGGTAAGGATTGAAACAAGACCTCCTCCCAGGATTCTCTTCGCCGGATCTTTGACCGGTGACTGCGCTGTGAGGATTGCCCCTACTAGTAACAGAGCAGCTGCAAATGCAATATTTGTTAGTTTAGTTTTCATGCTGCAAAAATAATTATTTGGCTTGAAAAGATAAAAAGCCGTATCTTTAGAATACCAATAAATGATGATGGTATGAAGAGAGTTTTAACCATATTCACGGCTCTTGCCCTCTCTGCGGCAGGCCTGTTCGCACAAGGCATTTCCGGTGTCTGGAACGGAGAGTTGAACCTTGGTACAACGAAACTTGCAATAGTCTTCCACTTCGAAGATGGGAAGTGTACCATGGACAGCCCCGACCAGGGGGCCTTCGACATTCCCGCCGACGTGGAATTCATCTCAGCCGATTCGGTCAGTGTCAGCCAGAAGGACATGGACGCAAAGTACCATGGACGACTCTCCGATGGGAAGATCAAGGGTCGATTCTCACAAAGGGGGCTGTCCCTGCCTTTGGACCTCGTTCCAGGTAACAGAGTCCTCTCAAGGCCACAGACTCCCGCCGGGCCTTTCCCCTACAAGACTGAAGAAGTGACTTTTACCAACGGGGAGGCAACTCTTTCAGGGACCTTGACCTTCCCGGAAGGATGGAATGGCAGGAAGAAGGTTCCGGTTGCGATAATGGTCAGCGGGAGCGGTCTCCAGAACCGGAATGAAGAACTTTTCGGCCATAAGCCTTTCCTCGTGATTGCAGATTACCTGGCCAGGCGTGGGATTGCAACCCTCCGCTACGACGACCGTGGTGCCGGAGCATCGAAGGGGGATGCCGCGAATGCAACTACCGAAGATTTCATGGAAGATGCCATTGCCGGTCTGAATATGCTTAAGGACACCAGGAAGTTCAATAAAATCGGGGTAATCGGTCACAGCGAGGGAGGGGAAATAGCCTTCATGCTCGCTTCCAGGAAGCAGGTGGATTTCCTGGTAAGCCTGGCCGGTCCCGGAGTCCAGGGGGACAGCATCCTGCTGCTGCAAAACATCAATGCCCTCCGGAAGGCAGGGTACCCCATGACACCTACGAAAGAGCAGATCCGTGAGAGCATAAAGGCTCAGAAGAATCCCTGGCTCGATTTCTTCATTGACTATGATCCTCTCGTCGACATCCGTGAAATCCGTGTTCCGGCATTGATCCTCAATGGGGAGAAAGACACCCAGGTCGAAGCGGCAGTCAATGTCCCCACGATAGAGAAGAACCTTCCACGTGGCAGGAAAGGGAATTATGCATCGAGGAAGACCAAAGTGAAGGTCTATCCTGACCTGAACCATCTCTTCCAGCACTGTTCCACAGGCCAGGCAGAGGAGTACAAGCTAATTGAGGAGACGATCTCGGAAGAGGTCCTTTCCGACATTGCTGCGTGGATAAGGAAGCTTTAAAAATGTTACCTTTGTATCATGTTTACTGAAAAGATAGTCCCGATCGTAAGGGAAGCAGCTTCCCTGATGGTACGTTCCGGGTTCGACGTGATGGAGAAAGGGTCCTCCGCGAACCTGGTCACAAGTTCCGACCTAGCAGTACAGCATTTCCTCGTAGAGCGCCTTAGCGCCCTGGTGCCAGGCTGCGGTTTCCTGTGCGAAGAAGAGGATTTGGATGACATAAGTCATGAGTTAATCTGGATAATAGATCCCATTGACGGGACCGCCAATTACGCGAGGGGAGGCCAGGACTGCTGCATCAGTGTTGCACTTGCCAGGAACGGGAAAGTCTGCGCCGGAGTCGTTTATTCTCCGTGGCGAAATGAACTCTACACTGCCGAAAAGGGCACCGGGGCATTCTGTAACGGCAATCCTTTGCATGTCTCAGGGAGAGCCTTTGAAGACGGAATATTCTGCACGGCTATGAGCACCTACAGGAAGGAGTTCGCCAAGACATGTTCTGATATTATCTACGATGTCTACATGCGCAGCAACGACTTCAGGCGTTATGGCTCCTCTGCCATCGAACTTTGCATGCTGGCTGCCGGAAGCATTGAACTTTATTTCGAGATGAGGCTTCAGCCATGGGATTTCGCCGCAGCCAGCCTGATCGTGTCCGAGGCCGGAGGAACCCTCTGCGGCTTCGGAGGCAGGACCCTGGATATTTTCAAGCCTGGGATGGTCATTGGAGCCAACAAGGAGTCAAGTTGTGCCGAACTTGTCTCCACTGTCGAACGTTATCTCCGGGAACTTCCTTATTGATAAATGGTTATGAAATTGGACCCTGGATTGAAAGAATATGTCGCGAGAGAGATTATCCCTCGTTATTCATCTTTCGACAAGGCACACAAGGAAGACCACGCCCGAAGCGTGATCGAGGAGGCGCTCTCATTGGCCGGGCACTATGACGTGGATCCCGACATGGTCTATGCTGCAGCGGCTTTCCATGACACCGGCCTGGTGGAGGGCAGGGAAGTCCATCATCTTGCTTCCGGAAGGATAATCCGGGAAGACCCTCGCCTTGGAGAGTGGTTTACCCAGGAGCAGATCGAAACCATAGCCCAGGCAGCAGAAGACCACAGGGCATCGAGCGGAAGCGAACCAAGAAGCATCTACGGCAGGATAATCGCCGAGGCTGACAGGGATATCATCCCCATGAAGATCCTGCGCAGGACTGTCCAGTTCGGCCTGGAGCATTATCCTGAACTCGGCAAGGAGGAGCATTGGAACCGCTTCGTCAGTCACCTGCATGAGAAATACTACTACGGTGGCTATCTGAAGCTGTTCATACCAGAGTCACGCAATGCCGCGAGACTGGAGGAATTGCGGCAAGTCATTGCAGATGAAGAACGTCTCCGTTCAGTTTTCGAGGAAATATTCAAGGAAGAAACTCAAAACAAATAACTATTGAATTATGAAGCACATCAGATTTGTCATCTTTGCGTTGGCCGCCGTCCTGACGGCATCATGCTGCAACAAGGAAGTCAAGCCTTCCGATCCCGCCGAGGCAATGGCCATCCTGAAGGATCCTTCCTCAAAGAAAGTCCTAGTGGCCTCGCATAGGGGAGACTGGAGGAATTATCCTGAGAACTCCATCCCTGCGATTGAATCGATCATACGCATGGGCGTGGACATCATGGAACTCGATGTCGCAATGACGTCAGACAGCGTCCTCGTGCTCAGCCATGATGCTACCGTTAACAGGATGACCAACGGAAAAGGCCCCGTTTCTTCATTCACTCTTGATTCGCTTAAGACATTGAAACTGAAGAGGGCACATGGGGTGACCACTGATTCGCTCAGGGTTCCTACCCTCGAAGAAGCCCTGATGGTTTGCAAGGACAGGATACTCGTCAACGTGGACCATGGCTGGAACTATTTCGACCAGGTGATGGAAGTCGCACAGAAGGTGGGCTGCGTAGACCAGATCATATTCAAATCCGGTGGAACCCGTCAAGCTACGGCAAAGGCCATGCAGCAGTGCAAGGATGCCGGTATCTTCTACATGCCCATCGTTACTGTGGTGAGGGATGGCTCTTCACCTACTCTTGACACCTATCTTGACGGCGGAGAAATGCCGGCGATGTTCGAAGTTTGCTTCACTCAGGACATCCCTCAGGTTGCCGCCTACACAAAGGCTATCCAGGATGCAGGTTCCAAGGTATGGATAAATTCAATCTGGGGTTCGCTCTGCGGCTACAATGATGATGACAGGGCATTCCAGAGCCCTGAGGAGGCCGAGAAGGCATACGGCAGGCTTATCGAATTGGGCGCCAAGGTCTTCCAGACTGACCGTCCTGAATATCTTCTCCAGTACCTTAGGAAACACAATCTCCACGATTGATCCCCTTTTTGAAAAAACTCAAAAAAAGTAATTGGATTAACCAGAAAATATTTATCTTTGCAGTCCCGTTGGGATGCACAGGGGCGTAGCTCAGTCGGTTCAGAGCGCTTCAGTCACATTGAAGAGGTCATCGGTTCGAGCCCGATCGTCCCTACAGATAGAAGATTAAATCTGGATGTAGCGCAGTTGGTAGCGCACCTGGTTAGGGACCAGGAGGTCGCTGGTTCAAGTCCAGTCATCCAGACCAGGGTATGGCAGAAATACTTTCCGTCATACCCTTTATAGAATACGGTGAGTTGTCCGAGTGGTTGAAGGAGCCTGCCTCGAAAACAGGTGTACGGCAACGTACCGGGGGTTCGAATCCCTCACTCACCGCAGTTTTTTCTTCAGATGCTTTCTTGTCGGATTGCATCATTTCAAAAGATTTTGGATAACGACTTAAATTGACTATCTTTATTGATTAGTGGCACTAATGCTAATCAATAATATGAAGAATTATATCTTGGCCCTTGACCAGGGCACCAGTTCTTCCCGCGCCATAGTTTTCGACAAGGCCGGGTCGATCATGAGCGTAGCACAGAAAGAATTCACCCAGTATTTCCCAAGTCCAGGTCTTGTCGAGCATGATCCGATGGAGATCTGGTCTTCAGAAAAAGAAGTCGCCGTCGAGGCATTGAAGAAGATGGGAATATGCGGGGCTGACCTTGCGGCGATAGGAATAACGAACCAGCGTGAGACCACCATCGTATGGGATGCTGCCACCGGACTCCCTGTCCACAACGCGATAGTCTGGCAGGACCGCAGGACCGCTCCGTATTGTGACAGCCTTAAGGCCAAAGGGTTGACTGACGTGATACGTTCAAAGACTGGACTCATCATAGATGCATATTTCAGTGCAACCAAGGTCCGCTGGATCCTTGAGAATGTCCCCGGGGCCAGGGAAAGGGCTGAGAAGGGTGAACTTCGTTTCGGGACCGTCGACTCATGGCTTGTCTGGAACCTCACAGGTGGGAAGACCCATGTCACTGACGTTACAAATGCTGCCCGTACCATGCTTTTCAACATCCACTCTCTTGAGTGGGACAAGGAACTTCTGGAGTTGTTCGGTATTCCCGAGTCCATGCTTCCTAAGGTCTGCTCGAGCAGTGAGGTCTATGCAGATGCTACGATATTCGACGTCCCCGTGCCTATAGGAGGAATCGCAGGCGACCAGCAGTCTGCACTCTTCGGCCAGATGTGCACGGATCCGGGAGCAGTCAAGAACACCTATGGAACCGGCTGCTTCCTTCTGATGAACACAGGAGAGGCTCCGGTCGTGTCGAGGAACAATCTTCTTACTACAGTAGCATGGAAGATAGGCGACACCGTCAACTATGCCCTTGAAGGCAGCATATTCGTAGGTGGTTCTGCAGTGCAGTGGCTCAGGGATGGCCTTGGCATCATCAAGTCATCTTCTGAAATCGAGGCTCTGGCATCTACGGTACCTGACAGTGGCGGAGTCTACTTCGTCCCTGCTCTCACCGGACTCGGAGCCCCGTACTGGGACCCCAACGCCAAGGGAGGAATCATTGGCATCACCCGCGGTACTACCGCAGCCCACATCGCCCGTGCCACTCTTGAGGGAATAGCCTTCCAGACCATGGACATCGTAAAAGCAATGGAGAATGATGTAGGTGTCCCCATCGCTGAACTGAAGGTCGACGGTGGCGCTTCAGCTGACAACCTCATGATGCAGTTCCAGTCCGATATCCTGGACACTTCCGTGATCAGGCCCAAGGTTACAGAGACTACGGCTCTTGGAGCATGCTATCTGGCAGGCCTTGCAGTTGGATTCTGGAGCGGCCTTGATGAAATTAAGAGCCAGTGGCAGATCGACCGTACATTCACTCCTCAGGCTACAATCGAAGAGGTTGCTGTAAAGAAGACCGGTTGGAGCGATGCCGTCTCAAGATGTCTTTCAAAGTAAAACACAATAAACATTAAAACATGGAAATAACCCTTTTTCAGAAGTGTGTCTTCGAATTCCTGGGCACTCTTGTTCTAATCCTCATGGGTGACGGCGTTTGTGCCAATGTCAGTCTTGAAAAGTCAAAGGCCAAGGGAGCCGGATGGGTCGTCGTGGCCATAGCCTGGGGTCTTGCAGTCATGATGGGAGTATTCATCAGCGGACCATATTCAGGAGCCCATCTCAATCCTGCAGTCAGCGTCGGTCTGGCACTGGCCGGCAAGTTCGCTTGGTCAGCAGTCCTTCCTTACTGCATTGCCCAGCTTCTTGGAGGTTTCTGCGGAGCCGTACTGGTCTATCTCTTCTTCAAGGATCACTATGATGCTACGGCAGACCAGCCTGAGGTTATGCTTTCCACCTTCTGCACCATCCCGGCCATTGCCAACAAGTGGAGGAATTTCTTCTGTGAGACAATCGGCACCTTCGTGCTGGTGTTCATCATCCTCTGCTTCTCCACATCCGGCAACACTCCCGAGGTGGGTATGGGCAGCCTGGGTGCCATTCCTGTAACCTGCCTGATCATTGCGATAGGCATGTCTCTTGGTGGCACCACCGGTTATGCCATCAACCCCGCACGTGATTTTCCTCCCCGCCTTGCACATGCTATCCTTCCCATCAAGGGGAAGGGCGGAAGCGGTTGGAACTACAGCTGGGTCCCTATCCTTGGTCCTATAGCGGGTGGAGCACTCGCTGCAGGAATATTCCTCCTAGTCTTCTAGCGAAGGGAAGTTGATTTCGAGCTTGTATTTGGGAATGTCGATCACAGAGTCCTCGTGATTCTCCCTGACTATCTCCCACATCCTTTTTACGATCTCCGGATGATCGGCTGCCAGGTCAGTCGTTTCCCGGGGATCGTCTTTCAGGTTGTAGAGTTCCATCTCGTTATTCCCCTTGTTGACCTTTTTGAGCAGGCCTTTCCAATCTCCCATCCTGACTGCGACCCATCCGTTCGACTGGGGATATTCCCAGTAGAGGTAGTCGTGCTCGGCCTGCCTTGAAGGCTTTCCGTTCAGGATAGGGAGGAAAGAGATACCGTCGTTTTCAGGGGCCTGAACCCCGGCCAGTTCGGCAAAGGTCGGCATCAGGTCGGCGAAATATGCCACATGGCCGGTTGTGGATGCCTTGATGCGGTCTCCCCAGGAGACGATGAAAGGCATACGAATCCCACCCTCATGAAGCGAACTGTTTCCCCAGCCTGCAGCGCAGCTGAAAGGACCTCCACTCTGGAAATATTCCATCGGGGAGTTGCCGTTGTGCGCCGGACCGTTGTCCGAAGTGACAATGAATATGGTATTGTCCCACACACCGAGTTCCTTAAGCTTGGCGACAAGTTTTCCGACCTGGGTGTCGATGTGGGTGACCATCGCCGCATAGGTAGCATGAGGGTAACGGTTGGGGAGATACATGCCGGGATTCGTGCATGGAGCTTCGTCCCCGAGCTTGTCCACGTAATGCATGACTTCGTCAAGCGGGGCCTGTACGGCGCTGTGGGGTACCGTGGTGGTCCACATGGCGAAGAAAGGACCGGAAGCGTTCTCGGTTATGAACTTCTCGAGCTTGTCGTACATCAGGTCTGGACTGTAGAACTGTCCTCCGTAACGGGCGTAACTTTCAACAGCTAGAGAGTCGAGACCGGCCGGGAGAGGTTCTCCCTGCATGACCTGGACATTCCCGGTCTTGACAACCTTGTCATTCTCCCACAGCTCGGAAGGATAGTAGGTGTGGGCGAGTGCCTGGCAGTTGAAGCCGTAGAAATAGTCGAATCCCATCTTGTTGGGTGTAGACTCGCTCTCAGGGAAGCCAAGCCCCCATTTGCCTACCATGGCCGTCTTGTAGCCTGCTTCCTGCATCATTTTACCGATTGTCGGAGTACCTGCGAGCATGGGCTGCTGGCCCTGCATCGTCGGATCTTCGAACAATCCGTTCCAGCCTCGGTCATCAGTCGGGACATAGCGCTCCTGGTTGCCCCTGATCTGGTTGTGTCCCATGTGCTTGCCAGTCAGGATGGAGCATCTCGATGGAGCAGAAAGAGGAGCGGCTGAATACATGTCCGTGAACAGGATCCCCTGTGACGCGAGGGCGTCGATATTCGGAGTCTCTATCATCTCCTGGCCGTAGCACCCCAGATCCCCATAACCTAGGTCGTCAAAGAGCAGGAAAACTATGTTGGGTTTCTGGGGAGCAGTCTTGTCAGCGCTGCAGCCGCACACTGCAGCGGCTCCTATGGCATAAAGCAATCTTCTGGTGTTCATGGGAACTTAATTCTTAAGGGTACTTTACGCAAATATCGGAATTTTCCATTAAATTTGAGAATTTACAACTATTACTCGTTAATGAAATGATTCCAAAGAGATTCTACCCTTGGATAGGGACTATGTTCCTGGCCGTTCTCTTCGGTTGTTCCGGCCAAGGCGGCCGGACCGTCAACATCGCGGAGTTCAAGGCGGCCACTGCTTCTTCATCCTATGACTACAATCTGGCCCCACAGTTGCTTACTGACGGACGCATCGTGACATCCGAACCGGCCTGGCTCAGGGTTTCCACTGCTGCCGGAGAGCTTCCGCGCAGGGAGAAAGAATGGACCCTTGACACGGGACCATATTCAAAGAACACCCTGGAGGGTGGGAAGAATTTCCTGGAATATGAGTGGAGCGCCCAGAGATTTACGGCTGCCTGCGTGAGGATAGTAGGAACGGTAGTCTATAAGGAAGGTGCTGAGGGTTGGTCGATAAACTGCCTCTCCGGCGGCGAGTCCATGAAGACAGCCGGAAGCATCGAAGGAGACGGTCTTCCCGGTGAGCCGAGGTGGCCAGTAAGGGTGACCGACCCTAACAAGCAGTCGGAAGAAACCTTGTATCCTTCACGCTCACTGAGATTCGTCATTCCTTTGGACGGAGCCGTGGATTTCAATAAGTTCAGGATTGATTTCAACATGGATGGCGCCCTCTATTGGGAGGTCAACTCGGTCGATTTTTCCCATGCCGACGGTTTTGGTGACAACACGGACACAGGCCCATTTGATTCCCCCGAAGCACGTGGTTTCAATGTCCTTCCTGCAGAGACCTTCACAAGCGCCTGGATGAGTGCCGACGGAGAACCTCAGTGGGTGAAGATCGACCTCGGAGAGAGCCGCAGGATCTCATCTGTCGACATCCATTGGCTGCACGGAGCATCCAATACCGAGTTGAAGGTGTCGGATGACGGAGAGCGCTGGAGGCCTATGAGAGCAGGGAAGGGAACAGGACGTTTCGTACGCATCGACATGGAAGGTGCCGATGAGAGCGGACACTTTGCAATCAGCGAAGTGGAAGTCTTCGGCCCAGCAGATGATGCTGTGACTGCTGAAGAACCTGTGTGGAGGCTTCAGAGGGCCGACATGGTAAAGGATTCTGGCGAGGCCATTTCTTCTGTCGGTTATGATCCTTCCGGATGGATGCCTGCAGTCGTCCCGGGAACCGTGTTGTACAGTTACATTGCTGCCGGAGCGGTACCTGATCCCGCCATCGGCGACAATAACAACCAGATTTCAGAGTCCTACTTCAACAGCGATTTCTGGTACCTCTGGAGGACTTCCGTCAAGGATTCCGATTCCAAGTCCGGAAGGACTCTCCTGTCCTTTGACGGCATTAACTGGAAGGCGGAGGTTTTCATGAATGGCAAGAGACTCGGAGACATTGCAGGCGCTTTCACGAGGGCCAGTTTCGATGTGACTGACATAGTCAGCAAGGACAACTGCATCGCAGTGCATGTCATAAAGCCTGCCCATTATGGGGCTGTCAAGGAGAAGAATGCCGAGAGCCCTGATTTCAACGGAGGACAGCTCGGGGCTGACAATCCTACGTTCCATGCCACAGTCGGATGGGACTGGATTCCCACAGTACGTGGTAGGGACATGGGAATATGGAATGACGTGCATCTTGATTTCGTGGATGACGTGGTGCTGGACAATCCTTTGGTGCAGACCAAACTGGCCAAGAATGACACCCTTGCCACAATGACTATGTCAGTGGATGTGAAGAACCTCTCCGACAGTCCTGTGAGCGGAGTGCTGGCCGGTACTTTGGCATCCATCGAATTCAAGAAACCAGTATCTCTCAAGGCAGGGGAGACGAGGACTGTGACATTCAGCCCTGCCGAGTATCCCCAGCTGAGGAACCAGAGGATAGCCCTTTGGTGGCCTAACGGCTATGGCAGCCAGGTCCTGCATCCTGCTACCTACAAGTTCATTCCGGACGGGCGCGGGCAGAACGTGCAGGACAACCGTCATGATCTCTTCTATCTGGCAGGTGTCCGTGAGTTTACATTCCAGGACACGATGTCTGATTTCAAGATGTTCATCAACGGCCATCGTTTCCTTCCCAAGGGAGGTAACTGGGGCTTCAGCGAGTTCAACCTAAGGTACGGTGCGAAGGAGTATGACACTGCTGTCTCTCTCCATAAGGAGATGAATCTCAACATGATCCGAAACTGGGTCGGTCAGACTGGAGACGAGGAGTTCTTCGAGGCCTGCGACAAGTACGGAATAGTTGTCTGGCAGGATTTCTGGCTTGCCAATCCGGCTGACGGCCCCGATCCTGACGATGAGGATATGTTCGCCGATAATGCCAGGGACTTTGTCGCCAAGATCCGCCGTCATCCTTCCATCGGTCTATATTGCGGCCGTAACGAGGGTTATCCTCCTGCAACACTCAATGCAAGGCTTAAGGATATCGTCGCCACCTTGCATGGTGACATAGTTTATATCCCCAATTCCGCGGAAGACGGTGTGTCCGGTCATGGACCTTACCGCGCGGTCGAACCTGATTCCTATTTCATGATCCCTGCTCTGAAATTCCATTCGGAGAGAGGAATGCCTGCAATCATGAATTATCCCAACCTTCTCAAGACTGTGACCGCCGACCACATCTGGCCTTCGGATGATGTCTGGGGGCAGCACGATTTCACAAGGACCGGTGCCCAGGGTGACACTGCCTTCGTCGGTATGGTTGGTCGTAAATTCGGCGAAGAAGCCCTTTCTTCGGGAGAGAGCTTTGCCCACTATGCACAATTCATCAACTACGATGGTTACCGGGCGATGTACGAAGCCAACAACGCCGGGGGCAAGGGCCTTCTGATCTGGATGTCCCACAGCTGCTGGCCAAGCCTGGCATGGCAGACCTATGACTATTGGTTCGACAAGACTGCTGCATTCGAAGGTGTACGCAAGGCGTGTGAGCCGATCCATGTCCAACTCAATCCTGTCAGCAAGGCTGTCCAAGTCGTAAATTACGGGATTGGAGACCTTTCAGGCTTGAAAGTCACAATGACCCTCACAAACCCGGACGGCAAGGAGACATTCCGCAAGGAGGAGAGTGTCAGCGAGTTGAAGGAAGGGGGCAACGTCCTTGTAATGGGTTATTCAGATGTTCCGGATGGCCCTGCTATCGTGGAACTCAAGCTCCTTGATCCATCAGGCAAGGTCCTCTCCGTCAATCGCTACATGCGTAACTTCTCCGGAGGGAAAGACACCGGAGACTACAGGAGTATCGTAGGGAAATTTACTTTGTAAAGCCTCCAGTAACTGGATAAGACTCTGTAGCTTTGAACTCTCCCTTCCATGAGGGGAGAGTTTTTCCGTTTACGGTCTTGATGTCCCTGACCTGCTTCACAGCGATATCGGGAACGGTTTTGATCATCTTGAAGTCGATCTTACCATCGTCTGAAGAGTTGTCTCCTTCCTTGAGGAGAACTACGACGAAAGACTTGCCGTCAGCAGCAGTCTCTTTGCTGAAAGGGTTCGATTTCGACACGAACACTGATCCGATCTCGCGTCCCTTTACTGAATAGGATGCCGGATTAACCGAAGCCTTGTCTACATCAGCCTTGTAGCTGATGACCAGTCCGGCGGGGATATAGTCCTGGTTGACCAGTGCAGCGACATTTTCAGGTCCGTTCTTCTTGCAGGACACGAGGGCTGACATCATTCCTATGACTGTCAGGCAAAGGACTAAGCTTCTTTTCATGGCTATCTGATTAAAAACAAGGATGCTGCCACAGACAACATCCTCTACCCGTGGAGCATAGGAGGATCGAACTCCTGACCTCCAGATTGCGAACCTGGCGCTCTACCAGCTGAGCTAATACCCCATTGTGGACTGCAAATATAACACTTTTAGCCCAACAACAATGAAAAATTCTCAAATTAATCTCTGCTCCTTGCCTTGAAGTCATTGTACTTTTCAAACTTGTCAGGCATAGGCATACCATAGACTTTTTCCCTTAGCCAACTTCCGAAATCATCCTTGTGGGTGAGCTGCTCATCGACACTTAACGTTTCACCGATTCCAATCCTGATCCTGCGGTACTTCTTGTTGACGATTTCATGAGGGAGCTGCAAGGTACGGATCCTCCAGTCCAGGAGACCCAAGTAGTAGAACCACATTGAATTGTGGTCGAAGAAGCGGATCGGAACGATGGGGACCCTTGCTTTCTGTATCAGTCTGATGACTGGCTCCTGCCATTCCCTGTCGCGGATTCTCATTTCGCGGAGCTTGAGGTCGGAGACGGCGCCGGATGGGAAGAAACCGACGGGATGTCCTCCGGCAAGGTGTCCGAGAACCTCCCTGACTCCGTGGATATTCCGGGCTGTGACTTCTTTTTGCAGTTCATTTTTAGGGTTGACGGCAATCCAGGAAGGGGCAAGCCCTCCGACCAGATTAAGAAACTCGTTGACCATGACCTTGAAGTCATTCCTGAGGTGGCCGATGAGGTCTACGAGTATGATTCCGTCAAGACCTCCATAAGGGTGGTTGCTTATGGTAATGAACGAACCTTCCGGCAGGCTCAGGATCCTGTCGGAATGACCCAGGTCGTAATTGAGTCCAAGTTCATCCAGGAGAGCTCCTGCAAATGCAGATCCCTCCTTGTCATCAATCCGGTCATTCAGATCGGACAAGGTCTTGATTGAGAGTACTCTCCTCAGAAAACCGGCAAACGCATTCCCTACCTTTCCCCTGAACACGGGGGAAAACTTCTCGAACTCGCTGACCGGGAGAAGGGGCATGGTCACTCCTCCTTCCCAGGAAGGGGATCCATCTTGGAATACCCCTTGGCATCGGTGATAACCGTGTTGATGTAGATTACTGCCAGAACAATTAGAATCACCAGACCTGCGATGTCCAGGCTCGTCATTCCTATGCTCCTTCCGAAAATGTGGAGAGTCAGGTAAAACTCCCTGATAGGCGTAATGTAGATGACAGCCAGGATGAGCAGGCAAGCTATCACCCTGAACTCGGTGGGCCCGAGTTTCCCGTAGGTGAGCTTGAATTCACTCTTGAGATGGGCATTGATGCTGACATTAAGAGTCAGGCACAGATACAGGATGAATATCATCAAAGCGATGTCGAGTCTCATGAGATAGGATATTCCTATCCCTATGAACATGAACGCTTCATTGATGATATCCACCGTGTGGTCAAGATAGTAGCCGTAAATCGGTCTCTGGGTGTCCCTGACCCTGGCCACTGTCCCGTCCAATGAGTCTCCGTACCAGTTGACTATGAATCCGGCGATGCTGAGCCATAGCCAGTTGATGTCGTGATTGCTTAGAATGAATCCTATAGCTATCATAACCGACCCTATGATACCGATGATGGTAAGGGTGTCGGAAACAACCCATTTGGGTTGTCTGTTCGCAAGCCACACAAGGGCTTTCTTTTCTACTCCGTTCAGGATCGAAGTCTGGATCCTGACTGCTTTCTTGTCTTCCATAGATAATTGGCCAATTAAGAGTTAGGAAATTGTTTTTACGTAAATCCTGGCCCTCTTGTGGAGATGGTGTTCGAATCTTCCCCAGAGGTTCTGGACGTTGTGGTTCTCTTCAAGCTCGCGGGTGCTTTCGACGTACTTTATTCCGTTCTTGTGCATCCCTTCACCGATCTTGGAGATTATCATGGCGTTGACTCCCTTGTCTTGATATTCTTCGAGGATGGCTATCAGCAGGGCGTCGATAGTGTCGTTTTTCCTCAAAGCCTTGAGGATGTGAATGAAACCGAAGGGGAACATGTGGCCCTTCGCTTTCTGGAGAGCCAGCGAAAGGGAGGGAAGTGTGATGCCGAATCCCACCACCTTGTCATTCTTGTCCACAATCACAGAGACATAGTCCAGGCGCAGGTTCGGGAAGAACTGGTCCTTCAGGTCCTCGCACTGGGCAGGGGATAGCTCTGAGAATCCGTGGAGCTTGGAATAGCAGGAGTTCATCACCTCGAAAATCCCGTCCGCGTACTTGTGAAGGAGTTCGCTTTTGGAAGAGTAGTTGCCTTCTCGAAGGTTATAACGCTCACCAACTGCTTTTGCAAATCTGGTGTAGCGTTCGATATTGTCTGGGACTGTGATCCTGTATTCGACGAAATCAGTCTCCTTGACATAACCCTCTTTCAGGATCATGGGTTCGTAGTAGGGGTGGTTGTACTTTCCGTAGGCGGTCGGTACCTGGTCGAAACCTTCAACCAGCACTCCTGAGATGTCGAATTCCAGGAAGCCCACCGGGCCCTCGATGACATCCATGCATTTCGTCCTGGCATATTCCTCGACCTGATCCATCAGGGCGCTTACGACTTCCTGTGATTCGATGAAATCAATCCATCCGAACCTGCAGATACGTTTGCCTACCTTCTTGTTGTACTTGTGGTTGATGATTCCTGCAACCCTGCCTACGACCTTGCCCTCGTCGTTGATGGCGAGCCAGTATTTGCCCTCACAGACTTCAAAGGCCCTGTTCTTTTCCGGAGAAAGGGTGTCGATTTCCATCGATTCTATCTGGGGAACATAGTACCTGTTGCCAGCATAGAGCTCGTTCGGGAAACGTACAAATTGTTTAAGGCCTTGCTTGTCAGTTACTTCCTTGATAGTAATAGCCATTTCTCTTCAGTTAACCGTTCGCTAATATACGAAAAAAAGACAAATCGGTTGATAACTATGTTGGTAACCTCTTGGTGCAAAACGTGTGCAAAAAGGAAAAAACATTAACTTTGTATCCCGGTTAAGACTAATCGGAATTACCAATGAAACATAATCTTGATGACGCGGTTCTGTCCAAGACAGGACATCAGGGTGTCTATAAGCTGAAGGCAGAAGGAATCTCCAATGACTATCTGATTGTCAGCGGCGATGGCACGCGCCGTCTGATGGCTTCTCCCGAGGTGGTTGGTTTCGGATCGTACCAGAGCATGGTACCTGCTACCATGAGGGGAATGCAGTATCTGGTTGACAACGGTGTGACAGGAGACGTCAACATTCTGACCATCCTTCGCGGAGGACTCAACTATCCGATCGAAGAATGTGCGTTCAGGGCTGGCCTGAGGGTCACGAACATGGACTTCCTGTCCTGTGAGAGAATTATCGAGGAAGACGTGATAAAGGGGCTCGACGTCCGTTACCAGAAGGTCCGCACATGCAAGGACTGCGTGCTTATGGTAGGAGACATCATCGCATCTGGAGCGACCCTGAAGATGTGCATGGACCATGTTATCGAATGGTTCCGGGACCATGGCGGCAGTTTCAAGAGGATCATTTTCTTCACTATAGGAGGCTCCAACGCCATCGACCTCATGGAGGATCTCACTTCGAAGATAAGGAGTTTCTCTCCAGGTTTCGAAGGATTCGTCTGCTTCTTCTACGAAGGAATATTCAATGTCTACCAGGACAGGGGAGTACTTGGCTTCCAAGTTCCCGACATCGACTTCTACTGGGGTGACGGCATCATCAGTCCTGAGTTCAGGGAATATGTTGTCGCTCATTCCTATTCCCTCTTCGAGAAATGCATAATCTATGACGGCGGTGCCCGCAGGTACGAGATTCCGGACCACTACAAGGAGGTAGTAGCTTATTGGGAGGAGGTCCTCGAGGCTTCTGACAGGGTGGACATCATGGACCTCACGTACGAGCGGCTTGGCTATAAGGCTCCCATCTCCTATGAAGACTGGCTTAAGGTGACTCATTTCACTGAGCTGGGCGACCAAAGCGTACTCTACAGCGACGAAAGGGTCTTCCTCGCTAAAGCCCGGGCATTGACTCTGCGCGAGATAGCGACCACAAGGCTTGAACAAATCAAACAAACTCTTAAGGGATATGAGTAAACAGAACCAAAAGATCGACGTCGACTACACCAACAGCAGGGTCGACGCGTCGGGGCGCAAGAGCACCCTCAGCATGTTCATGGTGATGCTTGGCTTCACCTTCTTCTCAGCATCCATGTGGGCCGGCCAGAACCTGGCCGCCGGCCTGGATTTCTCCGGCTTTATCTGGGCTCTTCTACTCGGAGGTCTTATTCTCGGAGCTTACACGGGAACCTTGGGATGGATCGGAGCCGAGAGCGGTCTTACTCTCGACATGCTGGCCCGCCGCAGTTTCGGCGAGAAGGGCAGCTACCTTCCCAGCGCGATGATCAGCTTTACCCAGATCGGTTGGTTCGGAGTGGGTCTTGCAATGTTTGCGATCCCTGTCGCCAAGGAGATCATGGGCCTTGAAGTAACGCCTGACAGCATGCCTTGGCAGGGTTACTTGCTTGTCCTTATTGCAGGTGTCCTGATGACGGCCAGTGCCTATTTCGGAATCAAGAGCCTGACGATCATCAGCTACATAGCAGTCCCTGCAGTAGCTATCCTGGGCACCGTTGCCATGATCATGGCCATCCAGCGTGGTGACGCTACCCTCGTGGAGCAGTTCGCCAAGGGTACCAAGGACCTCGGAATCATCGCTGGGGCAGGACTTGTGATCGGAAGCTTCGTCTCGGGAGGAACGGCGACACCGAACTTTGCAAGGTTCGCCAAGACTCCGAAGATCGGCCTCATCGTTACAGTTGTTGCCTTCTTCATCGGCAACTCCCTGATGTTTTTCTTCGGCGCTGTCTCCAGCATCTATGTCGGCGGTAACGACATCTTCGAGGTCATGCTCAACCTCAACCTGTTCTACATCGCCATCCTGGTCCTCGGCCTCAACATCTGGACGACCAATGACAATGCCCTTTACACTTCCGGACTCGGACTGTCGAACATTTTCGGCCTGTCCAAGAAGACCATGGTCCTCATAGGCGGTGTCATCGGCACTCTCGCTGCTGTGTGGCTTTACTGGAACTTCTGCGACTGGCTCAACATCCTGAACTGCACCCTTCCCCCTGTGGGTATTATCCTGATCTGCAGCTATTTCGCTCATAGGAAGGAATACCAGGAAGACAGTGTTCCCAAGCGGGAGGTCAACTGGGCAGCAGTCCTGGGCGTGATCCTTGGTGCCGTGGTTGCCAACCTCGTCAAGTGGGGAATCCCTTCGATCAACGGTATGGCGGTTGCAGCCTGCTGCTACTTCATCGGTCAGGCCCTCCAGAAGAAACAGTAAAAGACTGTTTTCTGTAATAGGCAGATAGTCAATTATTTACTCAAAAACGCATAGATTAATTGTCTATGCGTTTTTTATAATATGCTGTCTATAGGGCTTTTACGAAAAACGTTTTTTTACTATATTTGTTTGTATGTCGAAAATTGAAATTGAACATCTCCTTGAGGAGCACGGAATCAAGGCAACTGCAAACAGGCTGCTTGTTGCTGAGGCTCTTGACCAGGCCAAGCGTCCGCTCAGCATGATGGAGTTGGAAGACAGCATAGGATCGATAGACAAGTCCGGGATATTCCGTTGCCTCTCCATTTTCAAGGAGCATCATCTCATCCACTCGATCGAGGATGTTGAAGGTACCAGGTATGAGCTTTGTCTCAGCCATGATGCTGCCCATGACGAGGATACCCATGTGCATTTCTACTGCGAGGAATGCCATCGTACATTCTGTCTCGACAACATCCATATCCCTCCTGTGTCCTTGCCGGAAGGTTATGATGCCAGGACGGCCAACTACCTTCTGAAAGGAATCTGTCCCGAATGCTCCGGATATCATCCAGTTTGAACCAAATTCCCCATCAGATATGAAGAAATTTGCTTTCTTGATCGCAGCATTGCTGCTTTGCGCCGGCCTCCCGGCACAGAATACCATCAAACTTCCCGCACCCAAGAAGGATGCAGGCATGACTCTTTACCAGGCTCTTCAGCAGAGGGCTTCTGTCAGGCAGTTCAAGACTGACGCAATACCTGAGCAGAAGCTATCAGACCTCCTCTGGGCAGCTTGTGGCATCAACCGCGAAGACGGAAGACTGACAGCTCCGACAGCTATCAACAGCCAGGACATCCGGCTCTATGTCTGCCGCAAGGAAGGTGCCTATGAATATATTGCCAAGGACAACAGCCTCGTCAAGGTCAGTGGAAAGGACCTTCGTCAGGATGTGGCAGCCGGCCAGGGCACGGTAGGTGAGGCCCCCTTGTTCATCGTACTCGTAGCCGACCATAACCGCTACAACCGTCCGAATCCCAGGACTGCCACCTATGGCGCCATTGACTGCGGCTATGTGTCCCAGAACATCTGCCTGGCATGCGAGGCTCTCGGGCTTTCGACAGTCCCCAGGGCAATGATGAACCAGGATGTGCTGAAAAAGGAGCTCGGCCTTGGAGAAGGCATGGAACTCCTTATCAATCATCCCGTTGGCTACAAGAAATAACTAGGCTTCAAGCGTCCTTGCTGAATTAAGCACGGCCAGGACGAGGACCCCGACATCCGCGACCACAGCCATCCACATGGTGGCAAGTCCTGGAATAGCCAGCAAGAGTACAAGGACCTTCAGGGCAATCGAGAACGCAGTGTTCTCCTTTGCAATCCTGAGGGTCTTTTTGGCTATCCTTATTCCCTCGGCAAGTTTCGAGGGCTTGTCATCCATGAGCACCACGTCTGCGGCTTCGATTGCCGCATCAGAGCCAAGGCCTCCCATGGCTATTCCTACATCTGCCCTGGCAAGGACAGGTGCATCATTGATTCCGTCTCCGGTGAATGCCAGTTTTCTTCCTTCAGGAACTGCGGAGACCAATCTTTCTACTTCAGCCACCTTGCCGTCAGGTAGCAGACCAGCCTTATATTCATCGACACCGGTACTTGCGGCTACTTCCGCTGCAACTTCTTCCTTGTCCCCGGTGAGCATCACGGTTTTCCTTACTCCGCTGGACTTCAGCGCCTTGACAGCAGCTGCGGCATCTTCCTTGATCCTGTCGGAGACAACTATGTGTCCGGCATATTCTCCGTCAATGCTCACATGGACTATCGTACCGCTCTTTTCACAATCCTTCCATGAGGCCCCGGTGGTTTCCATCATCCTGCTGTTCCCTACGCAGACCTCATGGCCGTTGACCATGGCTTTGACGCCATGTCCGGCAACTTCTTCTACAGCATCCACCTTGCACCCGTCCTCTTCACCCGGGTAGGCATTCCTGAGTGAGACTGCCACGGGGTGAGTCGAATATCTTTCCACATGGGCAGCCAGGTGGAGGAGTTCCTTTTCGTCCAGCTTTTCAGGATGGATTGCAGTCACTTCGAACACACCCTGGGTGAGGGTCCCTGTCTTGTCGAAGACCACCGTATCGAGTTTTGCAAGTGCCTCGAGATAGTTGGATCCTTTAACGAGTATGCCCTTCCTGGATGCCCCTCCAATCCCTCCGAAAAAGGCCAGGGGGATAGACACTACAAGGGCACAGGGGCAGGATACGATCAAGAAAGTGAGAGCACGGTAGAGCCATGTTGCAATCGTTCCCGTAAAATCGCCCGATACCATCGGCGGAACGAAGGCCAGGACTATGGCTGCAGCTACCACTATCGGCGTGTACACCCTTGCGAACCTTGTGATGAAGTTCTCGCTGGTGGATTTGTTGGAAGAGGCGTTCTCCACCAGATCAAGGATCTTTGACGCTGTCGACTCTCCGAATTCCTTCGTCACCCTGGCACGGACTACTCCTGAAAGGTTGACGCAGCCGGAGAGGATATCATCGCCTGCCGTGATTCCGCGTGGGACACTTTCACCGGTGAGTGCTACTGTGTCGAGGCTTGAACTGCCCTCCAGCACAGTCCCGTCCATAGGAACTCTCTCGCCGGGTTTAACTACTATTGTTTCTCCTACCTTGACCTCTTCAGGGGATACGCAGACTACTGTCCCGTCCCTTTCGACATTCGCGGTGTCTGGCCTGATGTCCATAAGCGATGAGATCGAGTCCCTGCTCCTTCCTTCGGCCATCTCTTCGAAGAATTCCCCGACCTGGAAGAACAGCATGACGAAGACAGCCTCGGGGAATTGGCTTTCCGCTCCAGGAATGAAACCTATGGCTAAGGCCCCCAGGGTGGCGATACTCATCAGGAAGTCTTCGTCCAGAAGCTCGCCATGGAGCAGTTTCTCTGTTGCTTCCATGAGGGTTTCTCCTCCGGCAATAAGGTATGGCACAAGGAACAGGAGAAGCTCCTGCCACAATTTCAGGTTTACCGTCTTGCTTATCAATATAGCCGCCACCAGCAGCACTGTGCTGCCGACTATCTTCACCAGTCTCTCTTTGTTCTCCTTTTCCATTTTCCTTCTTCTTTTCTATCCGTGAAAGACATTCCATCCCGAAACCGTCGCTTCGCGACCCCACCGTTCGCTTCGCTATGCTCCGCTCCGGTCCCCCCTCTTAACGTGCCGAGGGTGGCAGTGGTTTCGGGACGGAATGTCTTTCACTGCCTGGTGCAAATGTCGGAAGAAAGGCGTGCAACCGGGTTGCAAAGTGAAAAAATTACTATATTTAGAGTATGAAAGATGAAGTGAGAGTCGTTCTCCTGACGGGAGGCAGCAGCGGGATAGGTGCTGCCGCTGCCCGGTTGATGTGCGAGGCCGGAATGACGGTCTACGCAGCTTCCAGGAGCGGCAAAGCCCCGGAAGGTTTTTCAGGTCCGGGGAATATGCATCCGGTGGTGATGGATGTAAATGACGAGGACGCAATCAAGGATGTCGTCGGGAGGATAATTGAAGAACAGGGGAGACTCGATGCAGTCGTCTGCAATGCCGGCAACGGGATAGCGGGCCCAATCGAGGAAACCTCCATCGAGGAAGTAGAAACTCAGTTCAGGACTACATTCTACGGGGTTGTCAAGACAATCGATGCCTGCCTTCCGGTGTTCAGGGAGCAGAAACATGGAAGGGTGATCACCATCTCATCAGTTGCGGCAGTCGCCCCGCTCCCTTACCAGGGTTTCTATTCGGCAGTCAAGGCAGCTGTCCTGAATCTAACCAAGGCATTGGCCATAGAGACCAGGCCCTTCGGAATCCAATGCTGCTCGATCATGCCCGGAGATGTACGGACCGGCTTTACTGCGGCAAGGAAAGTGGTTCAAAAGGCCCAGGATGAAAGTTCTCCGTACCATGAGCGTACGGTCCGTGGCATTGCGGCCATGTCCAAGGACGAGCAGGAAGGTATGGAACCTGAAGTTATCGGAAGGGCTGTCCTCAGGCAACTAAGAAGGCGGAGGATGAAGGCGGAGGTCACGCCGACTTTCATCTACAGCCTCCTCGTCTGGGCGATAAGAAGGTTTCCCCAGAGCTTTGTACTCCGGATTATAGGTAAATTATATTCATAGGCAATTCTTTCGTCGATCGTTTTTGGAGGTTCGTCGACTTGAGTGGCTGTGGGATTAAACTTTAGTGGTAGTTGCCTGTCAAACAATCGGTTGAACCAATAAAAAGAAATAAAAAATGAAAAAGACACTTTTAATTACTACAGCTCTTTTGCTGACTGTTATGGCCTTCGCCCAGGGGAACCGTCAAGGTTTCCAAAGGCCTGATGAGGCTACCATGGTCAAGATGCGCACTGAGCGCATGGCCCAGCAACTGGGACTTGACGAGACCCAGACCGTCAAGCTTCTTGAACTGAACCAGAAATACCCTAACGCAATGATGGGTGGTCCCGGAGGTCCTGGCATGGGCAGGCCGTCCAGAGATACAAGGGATGAGCAGAACACGACCGATGAAAACGCCAGAGGAAAGAAGGCCAAAAAAGCAAAGAAGGCCAAGAAAGCCGAAGGCGAAAACAACGATCGCGATGCCAGGATGAAAGAAATACAGGCTTCCCAGGAGGCTTATGAGGCTGAACTCAAAGGCATCCTCACAGATGATCAGTTCAAGACCTGGCAGGAGTTCAGGAACAGGCGCCCTGAAGGACGTGGCCCTGGCGGCCCCGGTGGTCAAGGCCGTCCCGGCGGACGTGGAGGTTTCGGCCAGGGTGGCAACTTCGGCGGCGGAGGTAACTTTGGCGGCGGAGGAAACTTCGGTGGAGGCGAAGAATTTTAAGGAATGAAGAAACTCGGATTCGGACTCATGCGGCTCCCTCTTGTGGATCCGCGCAACCCTAAATCGATAGACATCGACCATTTCAAGAAGATGGTCGATGTCTTCATGGATAGGGGATTCAATTATTTCGACACGGCGTACACCTACCATCAGAGCAAAAGTGAGGCGGCTTTCCGCCAGGCAGTTGTTGAGAGGTATCCACGTGACCGTTTTACAATAACTGACAAGATGCCTATGTGGGAAGTCCGGCAGGAGGCTGACTATGAGAGGCTTTTTAATGTCCAGTTGCAAAGGACGGGCGTGGATTATTTCGATTACTACTGGTTTCACACGCTGAACAAGGGTTATGTCGATGTCCTTGACCGTACGAACGGTTGGGATTTCATCCTCCGGAAGCAGAAGGAGGGAAGGATCAGGAATATAGGTTTCTCTTTCCATGACGATTCACCGACCCTGGAGCGAATCCTCAAGGAACATCCCGAGATGGCGCATGTCCAACTTCAGATCAACTATGTCGATTGGGATTCTCCTTCCATCGAATCAGGTAAGTGCTATGAACTGTGCGAGAAATATGACCGGAAGGTGATCGTCATGGAGCCGGTCAAAGGTGGTTCGCTTGCAAGTGTCCCTCCTGAGGTCGAATCCATATTCAAGGAGCATTCTCCCGATGCTTCTCCTGCATCCTGGGCGATCCGTTTCGCCGCATCCCTTCCGAACGTGATGATGGTTCTGAGCGGCATGAGCGAGCTCTCTCAGGTCGAAGACAATACCGGCTTCATGCAGGATTTCAAACCTCTGGATGCGGAAGAACAGGTGATCATGGCACGGGCTGCCGGAATCATTACGAAATCCATCGCAATTCCATGTACGGCCTGCCATTATTGCACCGACGGCTGTCCGATGAACATCGCTATTCCTGAATATTTCGCCATCTACAATTCCTTGAAACAGTTCGGTAAGACTTCGGCTTCCAACAGCCGCTTCTATTTCAACCGGCTGTCAGAGTACCGTGGCAAGCCTTCCGATTGCATCGAATGCGGTCAGTGCGAGGAACATTGCCCCCAGCATCTGCCTATCATCAGCAATCTCAAGCTGGTGTCCAAAGAATATGAATGACCTGATCTCAACGCTCCATGAGTCTGGAGCATCGCTCGTGGTGTCCAGCAGGGGAGAACTGAGGACTTTTTTCAAGAAGGGAGTACGGGACCTTGAGGATCTTCTTGACCATGATCCTGACTTCCTGAAAGGGGCTGTTGTAGCTGACAAGGTAGTAGGCAAGGCATCTGCCGGGATGATGGCCTTTGGCGGTGTTGTAAAGGTCTATGCCGAGACTCTCAGCCGCTTGGCGATACCCATGCTTGAAGCAGGCGGTATTGAATATTCATACGGCACTCTTGTGGATCAGATAATAATACCGGAGGGCGACGACCGCTGCCCTCTGGAGAAGATAGTCTCTTCAGCAAAGACTCCCGGAGAGGTAGTGTCTTCTCTCCGGGAGCATTTTGCACAGATGCGTTCCGCACATTCTTAGGAGCGCCTGAACATTTTGTCTATGACCAGGGCAATCGCTCCGTCTCCCGTGACGTTGCATGCTGTTCCGAAATTATCCATCGTGATGTAGAGGGCGATCATAAGCGCCTGTTCCTGTTCGCCGAACCCGAGCATTGTCGAGAGCACACCCAATGCTGCCATAATGGCGCCTCCGGGGACTCCAGGTGCCGCGACCATCATCACTCCCAGCATCATGATGAATCCCAGGAACATCCAGAAATCGAACTCCATGCCCTGCATCATCATGAGGGCCACAGCGCAGGCAGTTATCTTGAGACAGCTTCCTGATAGATGTATGGTGGCGCAGAGAGGGACGGTAAAGCCTGCAATCTCATCGCTGACTCCGTTCTTCTTGGTACATTCCAGGGTCACCGGAATAGTGGCTGCCGAAGAAGATGTGCCCAAGGCTGTAAAATAGGCGGGCAGCATCTTTCCAAGGAGCTTGAATGGGTTCCTGCCCACTATTCCTCCTGCCAGGCAGTACTGGAAGACCAGGAGGAAGATGTGGAGAAGGAAGATGACTCCGATAATCGAGATGAAGACCTTGATCACCCCGAAGGCCTGCCCGGTGTGGGTCATGTTCAGGAATATGCCGAAAATGTAGATGGGGAGCAGGGGAATGATGACCACTTCAATAGTTTTGACAACGATCTCCTTGAACTCTTCGGCAAATTTCTTGAGGTGAGGCGACCCGAAAAAGGCCATTCCCAGTCCGAGGGTGAAGGCAAAAACCAGTGATGCCATGACATCCACCATCGGTGGAATCTGGATTGTGAAATAAGGTTCCAGATTCTCGAATTCAGCTATGGCAGAAGTACTTGTCCCTCCTATCAGCTTTGGAAAGACAGAGACGCTTGTCCCGTAGGAGAGCAAGCCTGCGAAGACTGTGTCGCAGTAGGCTATGGCAACGGTGATCAGGAGCAGCCTGCCTGCCCCGTTCCCGATGTCTGAGATGGCCGGCGTGACCAGCCCGATGATTATGAGCGGAATCAGGAACTGGAGGAAGTTACTGAAGATGCTGTTGAAAGTGACGAAAAGCCGGACTACCGGTTTCGGGAAGAACAAGCCGAAAACGATGCCCAGTACAATTGCGATGATGATTCTGGGAAGTAGCCCCAGGTGAAAACTCTTTTTCAAGGTTTGGCAGTGTTATCAATTTCTACAAATATGGCGAAAAATCGCCAATAATAGAATATGCACTGTCATGAGAAGCGTTTAGGTAGCCTGAAAATGATGGAAAAGCATGCGACTCCCAGCAGCACAAACGGGTAGAAAAGGAAGGGGATGATCTCTGCGGCGGGGATTCCGGTGAAGCTTGAAGCCATGAGAAGCTGGGCTCCGTAGGGGATAAGTCCTTGCACAGCGCAGGAAAAGGTGTCCAGGATTGAGGCGGTCTTCCTTGGGTCGAGGTTGAAACGGGACGTGATGTCCTTAGCGATGTTGCCTATAGAGAGGATAGCGATCGTGTTGTTCGCTGTGCAGAGATTTGAAATGCCTACAAGTCCGGCGATGCTGAATTCCGCACCTCGCTTGCCTTTGATGCCCTTGGTCAGTCCCTTGATAATGAAATCTATTCCTCCGTTATGCCGGATCAGCTCGAGCATACCTCCGGCCAGCAAGGTCACGATGATGAGGTCCGCCATGCCTGCGATACCTTCTCCGATGCTGCTGAGGAAACCGGTCCAGGTAAGCCCGTCGGCGAATCCTATGATTCCGCACAGTGCCAGTCCCGTGGCCAGCACTGCCAGGACATTGACTCCGCAGATTGCCATTACGATGACGCTGAGATAAGGAATAAGCTTTATTATGCTGATCTCGCCGATTTCCGGGGTGACATCCATGTTCAGTCCCATGGCGACATATATTGCAGCGACGATTATGGCAGCAGGCCCGGCAATCCAGATGTTTGCCTTGAATTTGTCGGACATCGAGCACCCCTGGGTAGTTGTGGCAGCTATGGTTGTGTCAGAGATGAATGACAGGTTGTCTCCGAAAAAGGCGCCACCGACAATCAATGCAATGATGATCTGCAGTGAAATGTCTGACTGTGAAGCGATCCCCGAAGCGATCGGAGCAAGGGCGACGATTGTTCCTACGCTGGTTCCGATTGACATGGAGATGAAGCATGCAGCAAGGAAAAGGCCCGCGAGTATGAACTTCCCTGGCAATATACTCAAGGTGAGGTTGACTGTAGCTTCGACGCTTCCGATAGACTTGGCGGTTGAAGCAAAAGCACCTGCCATGATGAATATCCAGATCATCAAGAGCACGTTCTTGTTGCCGGCTCCTGCCGAGAAAGTACCGATCCTGTCTGATATCTTGCCCGGAGTGATTATTACAGCATAGACGGAAGCCAGAAGGAATGCTGATGAGACGGGTACCTTATAGAAGTCACCGCAGGCAAGTGAAGTCACAAGGTAAGTCAGCAGGAACACCGCCAACGGGCTGAGCGCCAGCCAGCCATTCTTTTTTTCATTAATCTCGGGCATCGTTTTTGTCAAGTCGCATGCAAATATAGGACTTTATTTTTCATATATTTGTAAATGAACTGCAATTAATCGCGATGAAGACCTTCCACATTATTCCGGCAGCACTGCTCCTTATCTCTTTTACGACCGTTTCGTGCAAGAGGAGCGAGACAGTCATAAGTACCTACGAGAACCAGGTCGAGCAGAAACTCGAGCAGAGTGATTCTGCTGGAGTGACAGTCATCCAGAGCATTGAGTACTTGGAAAGTATCGAGGGAGGCAAGTCCCTGTGCGCCAAAGTTAACAACCTCGTCGTCAGGTTCTGTTTCGGTGATTCTTATGACGGCTATGAGTTGCGCCCGGCTTCCGAGGACTATGCTGCATCACTGGTCGATGACTATAAGAAGGATGCAGGAATGACCTTCGACGAAGATTCCGATGCATACTGGGCATATAACTGGTCATACCTGATGACAGGGCGTTTCTCCGATTCCTACGGAGATCTCCAGACTTACACAGTCTATTCCGAGAACTATCTTGGCGGGGCCCACGGAATGCAGTCCATGATTCCCCATGTCATTAATCTTCGCACAGGGGAGGAAGTGCCAGAAGAAGAATTCTTTGCTGAAGGTTATGAGGAACCGGTCGCCGGGCTTATCCGAGAGGCTCTCCAGAAGGAATGGGGTTCTCCTGACGATCCGAGTTCAACATATTGCATGATGGAAGAGGACGGAATGGTGCCGAATGGTTTCTATGGGGTTTCTGAAGAAGGAGTAACCTGGTACTATCAGCCTTACGTGATTGCAAGCTATGCCCAGGGAGTGATTGAAGCAAAGGTTCCCTGGTATCAGCTGAAACCCTATATTTCCAAGGAATACTCGAAGTTCTGATCCCGAGCGCTACTCTGCCCAGCTGGCCTCGATGTTGGCGATGTTTCCAGCGATCCAGACGGTGTCTCCGGCCTGGAACACCAGGTCAGGCTCCGGATTGGTTATGAATTCATCCCCGCGCAGCATGCTTATCACCATGCACTGATATTTCCTGAGGGCAGCGCTCCTCAAGGTCTTTCCAGTGAGGAAGGATTCGTCAGTGAGGACCTTGGGCTCGATACGGAATCCGTCATCTGAATTCTCCAAAGGAGTGTCCTCAACTGAATCTGAAATCATATTCCTGAGTTTCTCGAGCTGGTCGGTGGTTCCAACGGCAATCAGGCGGTCTCCAGGGAAGATTTTTACGTCTCCTGAGGGTATCGTGATATTGATCGACCCCCTCTGGATCTTTATGATGTTCGCCCCGGATTTGTCCCGCAGAGGAAGATCCTTGAGCTGCATGCCGGCGAAACTGGATTCCTGGGCAATATTGATGGACTCCGTACGTACATCGTAGGTTGAAAGCTTCTGGCGAACGGATGAACTGACAGGTTTGCTCCTGCGTTCGCTCTCCTCTCGTTCGTTATAATTCTGGAGGAATCGTTTCTCCAGTCCGGAATACTTGTGCATGGACTTCCTTGCAAAAAAGATGAAGGCTATTCCCGCCAGGATGATTGCGAGGACAGTCCATCCTGCCAGATGGAAATAGGTCGAAAGAACACCCAGGATGATGCTAATCACTAGGAATGACCTGGCGAACACCAGGCCGGTGATAGGCCAGATGTTGCTTGGCTTCTCCTTCAGGAGTTTAGGTGCGCTCTTGCTGATGGATCCGGAGTGGATACCCATTCCGAAAAGGAAGGGAGACATCGCAAGGAGGGTCACTGCCGCCTGGACAATATTCCGGACTGTCTGGCTGGCTGAAGGAAGGATCTTTTCAGTGATATTCCCGAGATAGAGCCTTGATCCGATGTATATTGCGAGGATGATGACACCGTAGAGGAGTATCCTTGTGAAGTAGGCGGTCAGGAGTTTCTTCCATTCGCTGTCCTCTGCAGCAGTGTGCTTTGAGGATGTTTTTGCAGACGATGAAAGGCGCTCGAGCCAGGATGCCGGAAGTTTCTTCTGGAGAAGCTCATAAGTCGGGCCGGCGAGCTTCATCATGAAAGGAGTTGTGAAAGTCGTGATTACGGAGACGGCTATTATGACCGGATAGATGAAGCCCCTCATGACGCCCAGGGTGCAACCGACTCCGGCGAGGATGAATCCGAATTCACCGAGCTGTGCGAGACTGAATCCAGTGTGGACTGAATTGTAAAGTCCGTTACCGGTGAGTATGATTCCTGCTCCTGCGAACAGGATGTGGGTGATAATCACCAGGACGGTGATGAGCAGGATAAGGCCCCAGTGCTCAACTATCACGGAAGGGGAGAGCATCATACCCACCGACACGAAGAAAATAGCTCCGAAAAGGTTCTTGATAGGCTCTACTATGTGGTCAATGTGTTCGCTTTCAGTCGTTTCTGCAAGGATGGACCCCATGACGAAGGCTCCCAGGGCTGAAGAAAAGCCAACGGCGGTAGCCAGGGAGACCATGGAGAAACAAAGGCCGATGCTGACTATCAGAAGGATCTCGTTGTTGAGGTACTTCTTTGCTTTCTGAAGGAGAGTCGGAATCACATAGATGCCGACCAGGAACCAAAGCAGGAGGAAGAAAACAAGCTTGACAATGTTCATTACCAATTCCTTACCTGCAAAGGACTGTGACACTGCCATTGTAGAAAGCAAGACCATGAGCAGGATGGCGATCAAGTCTTCCACGACCAGGGTGCCGAACACCATTCCCGCATAGGATTTATTCTTGAGTCCCATGTCGTCGAACGACTTGATTACGACCATCGTGGATGACATGGACAGGAGGCCTCCGAGGAAGACGCTTTCCATTACTGTCCAGTTCAGCGCCTGCGCTGTGACGAAACCAAGGATGAAAACTCCTACGAACTTCACGAGGGCAGTTACGATCGCGCTCGAGCCCACTTTCATCAACTTCTTGAAGCTGAATTCCAGACCCAGACCGAACATTAGGAAAATAATGCCGATCTCAGACCATTGGTGTACGGTTTCCTGGCTGGAAATGCCGGGGAAGAAATCGATGTTGGGACCGATCAGGAAACCGGCTATGATGTACCCCAGGATGAGGGGTTGCTTGAGGGCTTTAGAGATTATCGTGAATATTCCCGCGGAGATCAGAATCACCGCGAGGTCTCGTACAAGATTGAGTTCTTCGGACATAGGTGCTGCCGTCGTTGTGATTGATTACACACAAATTTACAACAACGGCAGCTTTTTCAAAAATTTTTACCGTATTCCTCGTAAAGCAGTAGAAGTGAGGCGGCACTCCAACTGAAGTTGGGTGCTTCGAGAGGTTCGCCGGTCATCGCATCATAATTTTCATGGATCGGAAGTCCTTCGTTTATGCCCTTGAGCCTTTCAAATATCTCCCTGGTGAATTCATCAGCCTTCCTGGCGTCACCGTATCTTCTGATGCCGGAAATCGCAAAGTAGGCCTGGTCCAACCAGACTGGCCCTCTCCAATATCCACCTGGAGTGAAAGACGGTTCGTCGGCAGCAAGGGTAGGAAAAGGAATGTAGGTGGCGAATTTAGACCTGTCCGTGAAGTGTTTTATAACTGAATATGCCTGGTCCCGGGACGCGATTCCGGTCCATAGCGGTATGGCGGCCTCAGTACCGAATGCTCTGATGAATTCTCCGCTCCCAAGTTCCCTGTCGTGGAAGAAGCCGTCCTCAGGGTCGAAGAACCAGTCGCTGACTTGCTTCCCGAGCGGTCTGGAGCATGGATCTGAGATAAATGCCGGTATTTCGAACCCTGCTGCTTCTGCCATATCCAGGATGCATTCCCTGTCCAGAGACAAGAAAGCATTAAGGTCTACCGATTCCTGTTCCATGCTCCAGGCCTCGGCTTCCGGACAGCCAGACGGAGGAATATTCCTTGTCATAGCTGTCTTGTCGAAACGTACGGCGTTGTCCATGCCGCTCTCCCACGCAGCAGCTTCCAGAGTCCCGTCGCAGGAACCATATTCACAGAAACCGTTGTGGTCATGGTCCCTGTAGCGGTACCACCATTCATGGTATTTTATAAGTTTCGGAAGCATTTCCTTGACGAAATCCTTGTCTCCGTTGCTCTCGAATACCTTCATGACCGCCCATGCAGCGAGAGGCGGCTTGCTGTTGCGGCTGTTGTTCCAGGCAGACTCCGGATAGATGCAGTCGATGATCATCCCTTCCGGGGTCTGGTAGTCGAACATGGCCCTGATCTGGTCCATCGCCGCATCAGGATTGAAAATAGCCAGTGCAGCGGCATGCTTCCATGAATCCCATGCCCAGAATCCCATGAAGTAGCTTACTCCCTGGCTGGGTACAACCCCTTGGTGCAGAATGGCTTCCTTTGGCGCTTTCAAATTTGAAGCGAGGGTGGCGATGGACTTGGCTGCAACCCAGTCGAAGTTCCGTGGCATGTCATCGCGCAGAGTACGGCCGAGCCAGTCCTTCCATCTTAAGCTGCATCTTTCAGCCAGGGATCCATATCCTTCACCTTCTTCTCTCAAGCGCCCGAATCCGATTCCTACATAGTATTTTCCGGCAGCTGGAGGAAAGGCTTTGTAGCCTTCGGTGCTGATGGAAATGGAAGTGTTGCGCGGGAAGGTGATAAAGATGTCCTGTCTCCCTTCGGAAGAAAGCTTCAGGATGTTACCGCTGACTTCCAGCCCCCATCCCTTCGAAGGACGGCCGTGGAAGAACAACCTTCTGTCTGGCCTGGATTCGATCTCAATCAGTGCCAGGTCTTGGTAGGGGAAACAAAGGGACTGCTTCAAATCTGACCCTCCTGATGAATATTCCATAGTGATCTTTCCGGGCATATATGACGACCTGACCTGCGAGAGGGTCCTGCCTGCGGACTCTATGTCTGCCTCGACAAGAGCATCAGAGATCCAGTCCCTATGCCTCTCGTCCAGGTCGAACGGGCCGCAGAATCCATGGCGCGGAGACCTGTTTTCAGGAAGGGTGAATCCGAACCATGAACCGGAATCTGTGAAAAAGCTCTGGCACTTATCCTCCCTGGGTGGAGTGTAATGAATGTCAAGAAGGTCCGGATAGGATTCCGGAAAGAAGGGCACTGGCCCTTCTCCCAGAGAAAGGGGAGAAGGGGAGTGCCCGCATCCTGCCAGAATGGAGGATGCGAAGATGAGTACACAAACTAATCTATTCATTCATCTTTGTTTATGAGCGTCAACGTAAAGGAGTGATTCATCTTCTTCGCATTTATAAGATATTGTTGGTGAGGATAGGCACCCCAGCTGTTGTCCCCTCCGACTCCCATCTGCCGGGAGTCGATGTTCCACGTGACCTGATCCTTCCTTGCTACGTCTGAGAGGTGTCTCTGATGTTTTGATGGAGAGATCTCGTCAAGGTCATCGTTCGGGAACATGTAGACACTTGTACTGATTGTCGGAGATCCGCTGATCCTTACTGTCGTTCCGCCTGAGGTGAGTTCCATCCATCTGACATCAGTCTTGTTACCATTCTCCTGTGGCCTGTCGTAAGGGAAGTACTGATCCCAGACGTTCCCTTCATAGAGTCCGACAAAGGCTCCTGACTTCCTGTCTTCATAAGAAGCATGGGGTCCCCTTCCGAACCATCGCACCCTGTCGAAACTCCCGTCCAAAGTGACCGTAGCTCCGAATCGCGGCATAAGCGGCAAGGTGTCGCAGGAAGGTATGAAAGACAGGTCCACTCCGATCCCACCGGAAGCATGGACCGTGTAATCCACTGTAACTTCGGATCTTCCGAGCCGCGCAGGCAGGCGGTAGACTGTGCGTACGATATTCCCGGACGCCTCGAAGGAGACCAGTTCGGCTTCCTTTCCGGCATCCCTCCAAGGCCAGCAAATCCTGGCAAGGTCGCTTCCAAGATCATTGTCGGTGGGAGGCCTCCAGAAATTGAAGACCAGTCCCTCTTTCATGATTTCCTTGCCGTTGATTTGAAGCGAGCAGAGGCTTCCTGAAGATCGGCTGAAGCCGATCTGGATATTTCCTTGGCAAGAATATGTTATCAGGTCTCCCTTTACTTGCGGTTGCGGCGCTGAAAGGTCTGATCCATCCTTGTTTGATGGTTTGAAGAATGGCAGCCGGACCTGGTCCATGGCAATCAGGGTCCCGGCTTTCAGCAGACCGTCATCCTTGTGCATGAATGCCCTGAAGTTGAGAAAGTACTCCATGCCAGGCTCTTCCTCGATTTGAGGCAGGCTGGCCTTGAACAAACCGCTCATGCCGGGTTCCAGGCTGACTCCTTCAATCTCCCCGGAGGAAATGGTTTTGCCGTTGCCTTCAAGGCTCCAAAAGAAACGATAGTCCTCCAGGTTTGTGAAAAAGAAACCGTTCTCAATCCTGACCAGCCCTTTGCCATAATCCGCAAGATCCATCTTGATGTTTCTGTAGACATGCCGGACCTCGTATAGCTGAGGCTTGGGCTTCCTGTCGGCTGTGACAAGGCCGTTCATGCAGAAATTCTCGTCACTCGGCACTCCATCTGGTCCAAGATCTCCACCATAAGCCCAGTAGAACCGGCCGTCAGCCGTAGTGGCGGACAGCCCCTGGTCCACCCAGTCCCAGATGAATCCTCCCTGCAGGGAAGGATATTTCTCGATAATGTCCCAGTAGTCCTGGAGGTTGCCGCAACTGTTCCCCATCGAGTGTTCATATTCACAGAGGATAAGGGGCCTCGTGGGCATGGACAAGGCGTAACCGATCAGAACATCCAACTTCTTGTACATGGGACAGTAGATGTCCGTGTAGGAGTCTGTCCCGGCGTCCTCCGAATGTACCGGCCTGTGTGAGCGGTCCCGCCTGTGTATCCACCTGCTGGTCGCCATGAAATTGACTCCCGATCCGCTCTCGTTGCCGAGCGACCAGGCTATGATGCATGGGTGGTTCTTGTCCCTTTCGAACATCCTTTCAGTCCTGTCCAGGAAGGCTCCCTGCCATTCCGGCCTGTTTGCCAGGCATCTGTCTGGTTCATAACCCATCCCGTGGCTCTCAATGTTGGCTTCGTCGACCACATAGAGGCCGTACTCGTCGCAGAGTTCGTACCACCTTGGATCATTGGGGTAGTGGGACGTCCTTACTGCGTTGATGTTGTTCTCCTTCATCAGCCTGATGTCTTCCAGCATCGATTCTTCCGTTATGCACTGGCCGTTGTGTGGGTCATGTTCATGTCTGTTGACTCCCTTGATGTACACTGCCTTGCCGTTGACGAGTAGGTTGGCGTGGGAAATCTCTACTTTCCTGAAACCTATCCTGGTCCTGACGGTTTCGATGGTCCTGCCTCCGTTCAGAAGTTCTATCGCCAGCGAATATAGGTTCGGTTTTTCGGCGCTCCAGAGATCCGGTGACTTGACGGTCCCATGGAAGGCCGCCGAGTCGGAAGCTATCTTTACGCATGATGTAAGCACTTCCTTCCCGTTCCTGTCCCAGAGCCTTATCCGCGCCGCGGCATTCTTTGGGGCATGGGTTCCACAAGTCTTGAGGAATACTTTAAATTCAGAATTACAATAGTCTCTGTCCAAGTCTGTAACAACTTCAAAATCCTCGATGTGGTACTTGGGCCTCGCAAAGATCCTGACCTCCCTCTGGATTCCTCCGAACCGCCATTTGTCCTGGTCTTCAAGGTAGTAACCGTCTGAGAATTTGTAGACCTGAACAGCAATGTCGTTCTCACCTCCGAAACGGACCAGCGAAGTGATGTCGAACTCCGCCATCATCTTCGAATCCTGGGAATATCCCACCATTTCTCCGTTCACCCACACATGGAAGGCTGAGGCTACCGACCCGAATTGAAGCACAATCTGACTGCCTTTCCATCCGCGTGGCACGGTGAACTTTCTCTTGTACTGACCTACAGGGCTGTTCTGGGGAGGAATGTGTGGAGGATCGTTGCCGATCTTCTTCCCTGGCAGGCTGAATCCGTAGCCGACATCGACATAAAACGGGTAGCCATAGCCTTGCAGTTCCCAGTCACCCGGTACCTTGATATTACCCCAATCTCCGACTACGGCGGTTTCTTCCATGAACCTTTCATCGACTTGGCTGAAAGTTGGTGAGTACTTGAATTTCCAGGTGCCGTCGAGACTGACTTCCCTCACAGGTTCTGACCTGAAGGAGGCTCTTGCGGGGAGTCGGTTGACCTGAAGGATATTGATGTCTTCCCAGTCATGTACGGGAAGTATTGTCAGCAAATAAAGCAGGATTGTCAGGCTTTTCATCAGAATCTATAAGTTACAAAACAATGTGACCAGGAATGGGACGCTGAAGTCTACCATGAAACCGTGGAAGATTGAAAGGATCACGAAGTCATCTCCGCAACTCCTGGCGATTATCGGCAGGGTAGTGTCCATCGATGTGGCTCCTCCGGCTGAGATAGGTGCGAGTTTGCCGAACCATCTGGCCATCAAGGGAGCTGCCAGCAGGGTAATGATCTCCCGTATTATGTTGGCCAGCAGTGCTACGGTTCCAAGCTCGGTTCCCTTGTACTCGTTTATGAATATGCTGGAAAGGGAATAGTAGCCGAAACCGGAGCCTACGGCAAGGCAGTCAAAGACGGACCTGGAAGGAAGGCAGATCGAGATGATGGCGCAGCCGGCCAATGTCCCGATGATGGTCATCAGTGGCAGCAGAAGGAACCTCGGGTCCATCGATCTTAGATCCCTGAGCACAGTTGTGTCGTTGCCGAGACTGATACCGACGCAGAACATCAGTGCGTACAAGGCACAGTGGCTTACACCTCCTCCAATCAGCCCTTCCGGAATGACACCGTAAATTCCGACCGCTGTTCCTGCTATGAAGAACAGCAGGATAACAAGGCTGTTCTTCATCTGCCAGTCCTGCGGTTAGCGTATTTCCAAAGAGCAAAGGCCGTCCCCATGCTCCCGGCCAATCCTGCAAGTGTCAGGACGAGAGCTTCCAGCCCAAGATCATGGAGGTGCCCGATTATCCTTGTGTCAGAACCCACTTCAACTCCTATTGAAAACAAGAGGACCCACACGAGCACCATGATGATTTTGGGAAGGATATTTACTGGATGCTTACGAAGCAGGGCCCCGAAAGTAATCCCCGAGAGCAGTACGACGGCTATCTTCAACATTCTCTTTCTATTTGGCAAAGTTGGGGTTCTGTTCCCAATCCGGGTTAAGAAGGAATTCCTTATGCGGAATAGGGTATAGGGTGTGCTTCGACGGGATGAAATTCTCGACATGAAGCTTTCCGTGTTCTTTTAGGGCATCTCCCACGATTCCCCATCTGATGAGGTCATACCATCGGACTCCTTCGAACGCCAGCTCACAGGGGCGTTCAATATCCTGGAGATGTTTCAGGACTTGTTCCTTGCTCATGCCTACCTGCAGCGGAGGTACTTGCGCCCTTGCCCTGACCATATTGATGTACTCTATCGCCTCGTCGCTCTTACCATCGTTGTTGAGGCATTCAGCATACATGAGCAGGATGTCAGCATAGCGCAGGACAGGAATGTTGAATGCGCTGTAGTACCAGTCTGAACTCAAGGAAGGATCCCAAGTGTTGAATTTGTGCCAATAGATCGACTCAGCTGGCAGGTAGTCAGTCCATTCCGCTCCTTCCGGCAGCAGGAAATATCTTGTCCCGGGATCGTTGAACAGGATCGTTGCATAGACCCTCTGGCTGTAGCTGCCGTCCTCGGTAATGTCTTTCTTCAGGGTTTCGAAAATCCACGGGGAGGGATAGGCCTCCTCATAACCGCCGTCCAGGTCTCCCGGGGACAGGTGTTCAGCGAGCTGGTTGTGCTCCCTTTTGCCTCCCTCGCGGTTGCCGCAGAACTGGATCTCGAAAATCGATTCCTTGGAATTCTTATGGAGTCCGTCGAAGAGATGGGCATAGTTATCCAGCAAACCGAACCGTCCTGATGAGATGATCTTCAAAAGCTCGGTTTCTGCCTTCGGGAGCTGGCCTGTGAACATGTAGTACTGGGCAAGTATTCCCTGGGCGGCATATTTAGTAGCCCTGCCGGCGTTGGCCTGATCCCATTCTTCCGGCAGGTCATTCTGGATTTCAGAAAGTTCGCTTTCGATGAAACTCTTAATGACTCCAGGTGCACTCTGTGGAGGGAAGTATTCTTCTTCGGATCCTTCTATCTGCTTGGTAAATAGAGGAATCCTTTCTCCGAAATTCCTCAGCAGCCGGAAGTAGTAATAAGCCCTGAGAAAACGGGCCTCTGCAAGCGACCTGGCGAGGAGTCCCTGGTCAAGACCTTCTATTCCGGGAATATTGGAAACACACTGGTTGCAGTAGTTGATGCCGCTGTAGAGATTGTTCCACTCGTCATCGGTGACATAGTTGGTCAAGTCGTTGGTGAAGGTGGCTATCTGGATCCACTCTGCTACATCTGGTCTGTAGACGACTTCGTCGCTTCGGATGTTGTCCGTGACCATGAACCTGTCCACTGTGGCTGCCCAGTAACGGGCCGGCTGGAGGGCTGCGTATGCCGCAGTCAAACCCTTGTTTATGTCTGCCTCGGAATGCCAGAACGAGTCCGGGGTCAGGTAATTCGGATTGCTCTTTTCATCGAGGAATCCGCTGCATGATGCGGCAGCGAACGCTGCTGCCAGCAAGACCGCCTTGTATATTCTTTTCATATCTGTCCTTTTTATGTTAGAATCCGAATTTGATACCTGCCATGTAGGTCCTGTAGAGAGGGTAGCCACCATAGTCGACACCCATGGTGCCATTGGAAGCTCCGGTGGTTACGTCGTAGCCGGTGTATTTGGTAAGGGTAAACAGCCTTCTGCCACCGACATAGATCCTGAGGCTTCCGAGTCCGAGTTTCTTACAAGCCCTGTCCGGAAGGTTGAAGCCTATCTGCAAGTTATTCAGCCTCAGGAAGTCACCATTTTCAACGAAACGGTCTGAAATCCTGTTGTTACCGTTCGGGTCGCCTATGACAGCCCTGGGGATGTCAGTGTCGGGATTGTCCGGCCTCCAAGAATCCAAGGCGTCCTTGCCATAGTTGAAGACCTGGTCCATCCTCTGGAGCTGGTACTTTGTGTAGTTGTATCTCTTCGCACCCATATTGCCATAGAACTGGGCACTGAGATCGAAAGCCTTGTAGCGGAGATAAGCGTTGAATCCGAGGATGAGCTTCGGATTGCCCGTACCGACCAGGACTTTGTCGTCATTGTCCAACTGACCGTCACCGTTCTGGTCCACGAACCTTATGTCTCCAGGCCTTGCGCTTGGCTGCAAGGGAATCCATGCCCCAGACTCGTCGGGGTGGCCATGAGTCTTGTTGAACTCGTCCACTTCGGCCTGGCTGCGGAAGAGCCCGTCGGTCTGGAAGACCCAGAACTCACCGATCTCTGCTCCCACGTAGGTCCTCGCAGGACCATATTCATAGAGATAGTCCGGATTGGACATCGAGACCAGCTTGCTACGGTAGTGCGAGAGGTTCAGGTCCAGGTCATATTGGAAATCCCTTCCTGAATTGCCATGGTACTCGACCTGGTACTCGAAACCGCTTGTCTTGAGTTGTCCGTCGTTTACGATCATTGCCGAGAAACCTGTACTGCTGCTGATCTCCTTTGTCGAAAGCATGTCCCTGGTGTCCTTAAGATAGGCATCTGCCGACATCTGGAGTTTGCCTCCCAGGAAACCGAGGTCTATTCCGATGTTGGAGGTGTAGGTGGACTCCCATTTGATATTGAGGGAGGGCAGGGAAGTGATCGCATAGCCAAGGCTTATGTCATTGAGACCGGCGAATGGATAGTTCAGGCTGTTCGTAGCGGAGCTTAGAGTTGGTATGTACTGATAGTTCCCTATGCCCTGGTTTCCAAGTGCGCCATAGCTGAGACGGAACTTGAAAGTCGAAACTGTGCTGGACAATGGCTCCCAGAACCTTTCGTTGGCAATGTTCCAAGCCAGTGATACTGATGGGAAAAAGCCCCATTTGTTGCCTTCTGCAAACCTGGAGGAACCGTCATAACGTGCCGAGAACATGGCGATGTACCTGTTGCCGTAATTGTAGCCCAGTCGGCCGAACGCCGAACGGAGTCCGTAGCGGCTGTGGCCGCCGCCAACCGCGAAATCTTTCTGACCGTGCTCGAGATAGGTCATCAGGTTGTTCTCGAATTTCTTGGCGAAGGCGCTCAGGTCGTTGAACGAGTAATTCTCCTGCGACACTCCGAGAAGGGCAGAAACATTGTGAAGTCCCCCGAAGGATCTGTCGAAATTCGAAGTCAATTCCATAAGGTAGCGGTTGCTCATGCTGCGGGATTCACTAAGCGTAGCGTCGGGGTTTGGTTTGAGGGCTCCGATCTGGTAAGTTGGTGTGAACGCCTTTGAATGCGAAAAATTGAGGTTGTCGCTTCCCTGGAACTTGAAGACAAGTCCGTCGATTGGCGAATATGAGATGTAACCGGAAGCGGACAGCCCGTCGTAGTGGTTCTTGGTGTCAATCAATTTGTTGAATGCAACAGGGTTGCCGGCATCAGACATGCCCATCCCTGCCACGGCTCCTCCGAATCCGCCATCGTTGTTCTCATCGTAGACGAACACCAGCGGTTCGATGTTGGTTACCTGGTACATGGTGTCGAACCCGGAACTTTCTACAGGGATGATATCCTCATGCCCGAAATTGACTGATTCACCTATCTTCCAACGGCCCCTTCTGACATCCGAGTTCAGGCGGAATCCGTATTTGTCGGAACTTGTGGCGACAGCAATGCCTTTGATCTCTGAATAGTAGCCCGAAAAAGCGACATTCATGTTGCTGTTGCCTGCGACATAGCCTACGTCGTATTTCTGGGACAGGCCCACCTGGTAGTATTCCTTCTGCCAGTCAGTGTCGGCAAAACGGCTCGGATCGGACTTGAATGCAGAGATGTAAGCCGGCCACCTCTCCTGAGGTTCTCCGGCGTTTTCAAGCGCCCACTGCCTGACCTGTACGAACTCCGCTGCATTACACATCTCCATGCGCTTAGGGAGGTCGTCGATACCGTAGTAGGCGGACATCGTGATCCTTGGTTCGGTAGCCTTCTCGCCCCTCTTGGTCTCGACCAGGATGACCCCGGCTGCGGCCCTTGCTCCATAGATCGCCTGTGTGGCTGCATCCTTTAGGACCGAGACCGACTTTATGTCTTCAGGATTGAGATAGGACATCGACCCCGGGACTCCGTCGATGATCACGAGAGGAGAGTTGTCTGATCCCCAGGAGGTCACACCGCGGACCATCATCACAGGTTCAGATCCGGGTGCTCCTGAAGCGAAATTGACGGAAAGACCCGGGGCCATGCCCTGAAGTGCTGTTGAAGCATCTTCTGTGGCGATCTTTTCCAGTTTCTTGGAATTGACAGATGCTACTGCTCCGGAGACATCCTGCCTTTTCTGGCTTCCATAGCCGATGGCCACGACTTCTTCGAGCATCTCGGCATCAGGCTCGAGAGTCAGGTTGAGAGTCGGCCCTTCAGCCTTTACTTCAATGGTCTTGTAGCCGATCAGGGAGATGACAAGGACATCGCCCCTTGTCACATTGATGGAATAGTTGCCGTCAAGGTCCGTGCTGGTACCTTGACCCGTACCCTTGACGAGAACGTAGGCCCCTACGGCTCCGGAACCGCTCTCGTCCTTGATTTGTCCCTTGACATTGATAAGTTCCTGCGCCCCTGCGATGGTGGCTCCCAATGCCAGGATGATGGTTAACAGAATCCTTTTCATGAATCGTGAGTTGATAATTAAGTGGTGGCCCGACCTCCGGGCTTTCGAGGGCAAAAATACCAGGGCCCAGAGTGGCGGTCAAGAAAAGGATATCCCTCCCATCTCTACAAAAGGGGGGTAACATGGACGTTTAATCTCTACATTGCGTAATGTAGAGCTATTGAAAATCAACTAGTTGAGAAAAGGATTATCTCTACGGATCAGATTTTCCCCAGGAATTCGCTCAGATTGTCGCTGGCCTGAAGGTTGAGCTTCTTGCGGAGACGGTACCTGGCCATGTCGACGGACTTCGGCTCCATGGACATCATGAGTGAGATCTCTTTTGAGGACATTCCGATCCTCAGGAGCGAGGCCAGTCTCTTTTCCGAATTGGAAAGGTCTGGGTAGATGGAAGCAAGCTTAGAAATGAATCCGGAGTTGATGTCGTCGATCATCTTGTTGGCTTCGTCGTTTGTCCTGTTGAACTGGGAAATTGACGAATTGAGTTTCTTGAGATGCCTGGTAGCCTGGTCGGATTCCATGCCGTAAGCTTCCTTTATCTTCCCCTGGATGCCTGAGAGGATCTCATTTCGGCTGCGGACGAAGATTGCAAAGTTCTCCAGTTCTTTCCTGTTGAGGTCCAGTTCCTTTTGCATCAATTCTTTCTGCCTGTGGTTGGCCTTTCGGAAAACCCTGTAGGACACGGCGACGACGATGCAGATTGCCGCCAGGATTGCTATTATGGCGACTGCTATCTTCCTTCTCAGATGGAATTCCCTTTCACTCTGCTCCTTTTCCTTCCGGATGGTCTTGATGTTCTTCTCCATCAGGTTCACCTCGATGTTTTTCAGCCCTCCGGTCATGTTCTGGCTCTCGATCTGGTCAAGAAGGGACTTTAGGTCAGAGTATGCTCGGGAATAGTCTCCCATTGCGGCATAGACTTCTGACCTGTAGCGGAGGTTGTCCATCGTCAGTTCCAGGGCATTGGTCATGTCGGCATAGACCTTGGCCTTTGAAAGCGCCTCCAACGCGCTGCTGTAGTCCCCGAACCTCCTGTACTGGTAGCCGAGATTGTTGTAGTTCTCTCCGAGGACCCATGTCCTGCCAAGGGATTCGTTGATCGCAACCGCCTCCTTGAGCTGCTCGATGGTGGTGGCGGGATCTGCATCGATAAAAGACATGTTGTTGAGGTTCTGGGCTATCCCTGTCTTGTTGCCTATGGCCCGGTTCAACCTAAGGGATTCATTGAAAAACTTTCCAGCCATGTTGTTGTCCGGTATGGCGATGTAGATCAGGCCCTTATTGTTGTTGCACCTCGCGATCGAAGCAGTGTCCTTCATCTGCTCGTAGATTGACTGGGCCATCTCCAGGTACCTGAAGGCATGGTCGAAGTCCTTGATTTTCTGGTAGGAATAGCTTATGCTGAGATAGATGTCCGCCTTCAATGACCTGTCCTGCGGAGGACAGTTCCTTTCAGCCTCAAGGAGATATTCATAGCTGGTTACGTAATCGCCCATGTTGATGTAGGCGTTGGCGATAAGGTACTGGGCTTCAGCGATTAAGGCGGGCTCCTTGGCCGAAGTGGCCTCGGTCAGGGCCTGGCCGGCATGGTAGATGGCCTTGGCCGGGTCCTTTGCGAGGTTGTCTCCTGCCTTGTCCAGGTGTTCGCGGACAGTCCATCCATCTTCCTTCGCAATCATCGGAAGAAGAGACAGAAAAAAGACTATGAATATGGAAATGTATTTTTTCATGGGCGGTTATCAGTCAAGGTAAAGGTACAACTTTTTTATATATTTGCAGAATATTAATATAGATATGCAGACTAAGGAAAAGTCATACAAGGTGGCGGGACACGTGTTCACGCTGAAGATGGATGCAGAGGAAGTGCTTTGGAACGCCCTAGGCAATTACGAGCCTTTCGTATGCGGGACAGGTTCCGATCCTGTGTTTTCTCTCGAACTTGTGCAAAGCGTGCAGACAGAGGGGAAGAAGGAACTCTACATATCCAATCCTGAGGATGGCGAGCAAAGGATCGACATCTACACCATGGAAGACGGTTATCTCTTCGAGATGGCTCCTTTCGGCAATGTCCCTGTGTGCGGATGGTTGAGGGTTGACACAGATTTCACTTCAGGCTGCCTTATGGTAGAGAAGGACAAACGTTTCTGCGTCAATAATGCCCTGATGCTCATGTATGCATTCCGCACTGCGAGTCTGGACACCCTCGAGATGCACGCATCCGTGACGGTCAAGGACGGGAAAGGCTTCCTTTTCCTTGGCAAGAGCGGTACCGGCAAGAGCACCCACAGCCGTCTCTGGCTGAAGAATATTCCCGGAACACATCTGCTGAACGACGACAATCCTATTGTCAGGGTCGTGGACGGGCAGGCCAGGGTCTACGGCAGCCCCTGGAGCGGCAAGACTCCATGTTACCGAAATGAGGACTATCCCGCCGGCGCTTTTGTCAGGATCAACCGTGCCCCCTACGATGCGATCCACAGGATGTCCATCCCTGAGGCATTCGCCTCGGTCTCTTCATCTTCCTCAGGTCTCAGGGCCATAAAGAGGATCGGTGACGGACTCTATTCGACCCTCTCTTCGGTCGTCCAGACAGTACCGTGCTATGTTCTCGACTGCCTCCCGGATGACGAAGCAGCCATTGTCTGTTCCAAAGAGGTCCTTGGAAATGCGTAAGTTCGCCGAGTGGATACTTCGGATGATGCGTCATGTCGTCCATCTATTCCTGCCGAGACCATCTGATCCCAGGGCGGGTGCAGACAAGCGGACCATAGGCGATGACAACTATTTCATGGCGGTGCGGATGTTGCTTGACGAGGGCAGGGAAGTCCTGTTCACCCCCAAGGGAGACAGCATGCTGCCGTTCATAAAGAACGGACGTGACTCAGTGGTCCTGGCATCGTTGTCAAGGCCCTTGGAAGTCGGGGACATAATCCTTGTTCAGATCGGACCGAAGTATATCATGCACAGGGTCTTCGCACTGGACGGAGATCGGATTACGATGATGGGGGACGGCAACATCAAGGGCAAGGAGCACTGCACCTTGAATGATGTGATCGGAATAGTTACCGAGATCCATAAGGAAAACGGCAAGGTGGTGAAGCCAGGGAAAGGAAGGTTCTGGCGAGTCATCCGTCCACTGAGAAGAATTATTTTGGCATTTTATAAACGAGTGATATTATGAGGATTATCGAAGGTTTCGTCCTTAGGCCCCTCGTAGGGGAGTACATAGTGATCGGCGAAGGAATCGCCCAGATCAACTTCAACAAGATGGTTTCCCTGAATCCTACCGCCGCTTATCTCTGGGAGAGTGTCGAGGGCAAGGATTTTACGGTTGATGACCTGACAAAGCTCCTGACTGACAAGTATGAGGTGACCGAGGAGCAGGCAGCTGCTGACGCCGCGGCCCTTGCAGCCAAGTGGATCGAGGCCGGGATAGTTTCTGAATAGTTTTTCTGACCGGGGGCGATGAAGGATTTCAAGACATGCATGAAGGGGCTCTGGCGGATGACCAAGCCTGTGCTGGGAAGGGACCTTGTCACCGTCCTGATAGGAGGGGTACGCATTGCCGCCTCCCTCTCGTTCGTGTGGATCAGCAAGCGTCTGGTCGACATTGCTACCGGAGTCATCGACGCTGAACTCGGGCCTCACGTGTGGATGATGATCGGCATCATCCTTACACAGATCATCTGCGGGCTTGCAGCCAATTACTGGGGTTCATACAATACCATCAAGACCCGCAACCAGCTGAGGCTAGGGATGTTCGCCCATGTGCTCAATTCCCGCTGGAACGGTCGTGAGGCCTTCCGCTCCGGTGACACGATCAACCGCCTCGAGGAGGACATCAGGGTACTGACCGACCTGATCTGCGGGAGTTTCCCCGATGTGATCATCACTATCTTCCAGCTGCTTGCCGCTTCAGTCTACCTCCTGACGATGGCGCCATCGCTCCTCTGGGTCCTTATTATCCTGATGGCAGCTGCCGTGATCGGTTCGAAGATGTATTTCAAGAAGATCCGGGAGCTGACTTCAACCATCCGTTCCCTTGACAGCGAGGTTCAGCAGCTCGAACAGGAAAACCTTCAGAACAGGGTCCTGGTCCTGACCCTTTTCGGAGTAGGCAACGTGGTCTCTCGTCTTTCAAACCTTCAGGACCTTATCAAGAAGAACACAATCACCAGGCTTAACTACAATGCCGTAGCCAGGGGATTCATGAACATTGGTTTCATGGGTGGTTACACAGCGGCCTTCCTTTGGGGAATCTTCGGCATCAAGTCCGGGGCCGTGACCTACGGTATGATGACCGCCTTCCTGCAGCTGGTGGGCCAGGTCCAGCGGCCGATTGCCAGCCTTGGCACCCAGGTCCCCGCTTTCATCAAGGCCCTGACATCCATAGAGAGACTTCAGGAACTTGAAGACCTTCAGGTCGAGCGCTATCATGGAGACGTCCTGTTCGAAGGTGCTCCTGGAATCCGTGTCTCCGACGTCTCGTTCGCTTACTGTCATCCTGAGCGCAGCGAAGAATCTGCCGGCCGCAACGGAGGACCTGCTTCTCGTCTCGTCCTCGAGCATTTCTCCCACGATTTCGCACCAGGTACCCTTACTGTTATTGCGGGGCCTACAGGAGTGGGGAAGAGCACCCTCACTCGCCTGATGCTAGGACTTCTCCGTCCTTCTGGAGGAACTGTCAATTTATATTCCCGGAACGGCAAGTCACATGTCGCTGATGTGGACACCCGATGCAACTTCACCTATGTTCCCCAGGGCAACAGCCTGCTCAGTGGAACCATCAGGGAGAACATGCTACTGGTCAATTCTGAAGCAACAGATGAGCAGATTGTCGAAGCTCTCAAATTGGCTGCCGCCGAGTTTGTGCTTGATCTCCCCGACGGCCTCGACACTGTCTGCGGTGAGAGCGGCACAGGCCTTTCCGAGGGGCAGTGCCAGAGGATTGCCATCGCCAGGGCCCTTTTGCATCGCGGAGGAATAATGATCCTTGACGAGGCCACTTCAGCCCTCGATGTCGAGACCGAGGAACGCCTTCTCGACAACATCCACACCAGCCTTGCCGGAGAGAAGACCATCGTCTTCATCTCCCACCGTCCCGCCGCCACACGCATCGCCGACGACGTCGTGAACCTGTAAGGCACGGGCGGATGTCTTTCTGTGCTGTTTACTCGCTATTTTGTGCCCAAAAGCACCCAAAGATACCTATTTGTGCTTTCAGACCTGTTTTGGGCCGCTGAAAGCACCGTTAGATTGCATCCTGTGCTTTTCACCCTGTACTAATGGCTTGAGAGCACCTTTGGGCAGATGTGTGTGCCTTTTGAATATTAATGGATATATTTTGTTTTGGCGGCCAATGGGAACATCTCGTTTACAATTGCTGGTGCCAGGTTAGAGCATCTCGCAACCTGCCCATTCGAGGCACCATATTCATTTTTTAGTTTCAAGGCGAGCCGCTTCTTGTTCTCGAGGGACAGTTCTTTGGGCGTCTGCGTCCGGAACAAACTCCTGCATAATTTGAAGGTAAGCGATAGCAACTCCTCATCATTCAAAAGTGGCAATTCCCCAAGCCTGATAGCTGTCTCGACTTGCCCTTCTACGTTTTTAAATACCTGCATGATGAATTTCCTGGCACAGTCGAAGAACTCCATCGTACGCTCATAATCCACGAATGATACCGGGTTGGCGACGCCGTCCTTGATGAGCAGTTTGGAATCGAGTCCGGTGAGGATTCTCGAGCACGTGAACTCTCTCAATGCGCGTCCCTTTAATCTTGATGCCGGGATTCCACCTTTATCCAGCAAAGGATTGAAATACAAGAATCCGGAACACCAGCGATAGGCGAGGGGATTTACATCTTCACGTACCACGAAGGGGTTACGGATGACGTAAGCTATTTCGTTGAGCAATTGTTTAAGAGTCTGAATCGTGGTCATGCCGGGTTGGATCCTCTTGATTACCATTCCTCGGCCATGGCGCACGAAATAATGCATCATCTGTGTCTTGATGTCTTCGAAAAAGGCCAGGCAATCTTCTCTCAATCCTTCGAGGATAAAGTGTAAGTGATTGGACATGATGGCATAAGCAAGAATCTTACAGTCATTCCTGACAGCCGCGATCGCTATCATGTTGTTGACGAGTGAATATTCCTTTTCGGAGCGGATGACGATGTCGTCCTCGATGGGTGTGGTGTGAAGGTGGAAGAATGATTGAGCCTGCATGAATAGGGCCTCTGGTCTTGAATAATAGTCTACCATAGTTTATGAAGTTTAAGTCTTATTGTGCCAAGATAGCTATTATTCCTGATAATATGTATCTTTGTGTATAACCATGTTTTTATGATAGACGACATCCTTCAGTACAACCGGGAGTTCGTGGCGGCAAAGGGCTACGAGCCGTTCATTACAGACAAATATCCTTCAAAGAAGCTGGCGGTGCTGACTTGCATGGACACCCGCCTGACCGAGCTGCTGCCCAAGGCTATGGGCCTCAGGAACGGAGATGCTAAGATCATCCGCAATGCCGGAGGTTTGATCCTGTCTTCGACGGATTCGGCCATTCGTTCCTTATTGGTAGGAATATATGAACTTGGTGTCGAAGAGGTTATGGTCGTGCACCATTCCAACTGCGGTGCCTGTCACATGAGCTTTGAAGAATTCAAGCCGCTGATGCTCGGAAGGGGAGTCTCCCCTGAGGCTTTAAAGGCTTTCGATGAGGCCGGCTGTGACATTGAGGAATGGCTTGAAGGCTTTCATGACACGAAGGCTTCTGTCCGTCGTACCGTGACTGCAATCACTGCTCATCCCCTTGTCCCGAAGGACGTTACCGTACGTGGTTTCATCATCGATTCCGTCACCGGTGGACTGACGGAAGTTAAATAAACAGAAATTTTCAAAAGAAACCCCCTCCTAGGTCCGGTCGCCCCTTGGTGGTTTCCGGAAGATTTGGTAATCTTGCCAGCGGTAAGGCGGGATTGACTTGACCTTATCCTTAACCTTAGACTTTTGCTATGTGTAGATTTGCCAACCTGCTCCACGACGAGACTTTCAAGATTGTCGTCGGGGCGCCGGGAAACGAGCCGCTGGTGATCAAGTTTATCGAGATGCTGCTTCCCGGGAAGAAGATCCGGGAACTGACCAACCTTGACAAGGAGAATCATGGGCTGGTGCTCTCGGACAAGAACACGACCTTTGACCTGTTCTGTACTTCGGAAGAAGGGGAACAGTTCATCGTGGAGATGCAGTTCTCCGGCCAGGCCACGTTCAAGGAACGGATGCTGGTCTACGCGACGTATCCGATCCGGGCACAGATGGATAAGAGGCTGAAAGAAGCTGCTAAACTGGCGGTAGGAAATGACGAGGCTGTGAAAGCGATGGGGAGGAAGCAAGATAAGATGAATTACGGGTTGCATACGATCTATGTCATCAGTTTGTTGAACTTCAGCCTTTCGCATGAGAGCAATGAGGCGTTGGAAGAAGGGATGATCAGCCGGTACTCGATCCGAAACGACCATGATGGAGAACTGATGACAGAGGCGCTGCACTTCATCTTCCTGGAACTAGGGCGGTTAGGCCTGAGGAAGAGGGACTTTGCGAAGTGCATGACACCGCTTCAGAAGATGGCATATTCGTTGAAATATATGCACGAGCTTGGCGCTGCTCCAGCAGGGTTCGATGATGAGTTTCAACGGATGCTTTACAAGGCCAGCGAGCTGGCCGGAATGACACAAGAACAACGAAGACAATACGATAGAGCCATGACAACAAAGATTGACATAATTGCCCAGCAGGATTACGCCCGTGAGGAAGGCCTTGCAGAAGGGCTCAAAAGAGGCCAAAGACAAGGCCGCCAGGAAGGTCGCGCAGAAGGTGCAGAGCTCAAGTCTGAGGAGATTGCACGAAAGATGATTGATTCGAACATTCCATATGAAACCATTAGATTATGCACTGGCCTATCAGATGCAAAGATCCGTAGCCTTATGGAATAAAATGAGCAATCAAACAATTAGACTCACATATCCGTGCGTTCTAGGGCTTTTTTACCTCGTAACCGCACCTGTAATAACGAATCCGTGCTGTCAAGGTAGACCGGCACGGTGTTTTTTATTATGTCTGGTCGGCCCGTTGTTCAGATCATTGTTGATAACTTTTTTCCATGATCATCCGAATGCAAAATCCACATTGGAGCCCCTTAATTTGAATCATTTTGATTAGCCACTTGCAGAACCTTCATTTTCTGTCCTTTAAGTGTAACTTAAAGATTTGGAAATCACCCGAAAAATTCATAAAATTGCAAGACTTTGGCTTTGAAAAATTAACCGCATTTTTAGGCAATATTTATTAATCATAAAATTCAAAATTTGTAGTATGAAAAAGAAACTAATGTACGAAGTTCCCGACGCGGAACTGATCGAATTAAAACTCGATGCAAATGTTATGCAGGCTGCTAGTGATACAAAGATAGAGTCCTGGCAAGAGGATAGTGATTCAATCGATATGTAAAATTGTTTGTATTATGAAAAAGTATTTGGCATTATTTATATCGCTTACTCTTGCGTTTTCATTTGCTTCATGTAACAAAATTGAAACAGAGGTTATAGAACCAGATAATGATGGTTCGAATTCTTTCGAATTATTTGCTAATCCGGTTGAGACAAAAACAATTAACGATGGTTTGGCAACTAAGTGGCAATTGAATGATACTATCTCTGTTTTTCATGCAGTTGCTGGAACAGAGAATTTCGTTAATGATGGAAAATTTGTTTGTGATGATGCAGACAAGGGACATTTTACAGGTGTATTAAATGGAGAACTTGATGAGGAATTAGACTATGATTGGTACATGATTTTCCCTTACAATAAGAATATTGTCACTCCTAAGAGTATCTCATCCGGTTATTTAAATGTAGGTAATACTACTGAGTACCAGACAGATAATGATAGTAAGTCTCATTTATGTGGCAAGAATTTTCCTTTGGCTGGTAAAGTATCAAACGTGGATGCTTCTTTAACACCTTCTGTTTCAATGCGAAATCTTACTTCTGTTTTAGCTATCAATGTTACTAATAATTCAGGAGCAGGACTTACAGTTACTTCAGTCTCTGTTGAAACAGAAACTGACATAGTTGGTACATACTTTATTAATTTTGCTGATATAAATAGTATTCAATATACTGCATCGGGTGATAGTTATGTCTATAATGTTAGTACCTTAAAGGTTAATAATGGCGCCGAGCTTGCGGATGGTGAATCTGCTATTTTTTACATAGGTGTTAAACCTTTCTCATTAGATTCTGGAGATAAATTGACTATAAAAGTTAATACCTTTTCTAAAACTAAAACAGTTACTGACCAAGTAGTTTTCTCCGCAGGTTCTATTAAGACTATTAATTTTAATTACAATAACTCTTTCACGAGTGATGCATTCGTACTAGCATCTTCCTTAGCTGTAGGTGATGAAGTAATCTTTGTTTCCGGTACAAAAGGTGATGTTAAAGTAATGGGAACTTATGCATCTGGTAACAATATTCCTGCTGTTGATGGGAAAATAATTGATGAAGAGTATATTAACTCAACATCTTCTATGGGTATATATATTGTAGGGGGTAATGCAGATTCTTATACATTCAAGAATAAGGAAACCGATACATATCTTAATGCAACAAGTACGACTTCATCTAATTATCTTAGAGGTATCGCTGAATTAGACAAGTATTCTTATTGGACCTTGGCGTTTAATGATAATGAGGCTGTTATTACTAATAATGGTAAAACATCACATAATATTATTAGATTTAACTCTAATAGTAATGTTTATGCTGCATATAGTTCTGGACAACAGCCGGTATATATATTCAAAAAAGGAACTCCTGATACTCGTACACCTGTCATTCTCTCATTTGAAGAAGATAGAGTCGAGAAAACGACATCTAATTATAATGACTTTTCTGGTCTAATTGTTAGTTCAAACCCATCGGTTGAAGGAATTGTATTTTCTATTGAAGGTGATAATATTGGAAGTGTTGATGAGTCAACAGGTAATGTTTCTCTTAATGGCTCAGTCGGAACAGCTACAATAACGGCTTCTTTTGCTGGTAATGACGATTATAAAAGTGCTTCTGCAAGTTACATTATCGTTGTTACCCAAGCTACTACGCCTGGACAAATAATTACAGATGTTTATTCTTTTACCACTAAGGATTGGAATGCTACTTTGAATGGTGGGGCGGCAAATTGGACATCTAACAAAGCTGGTGCTGGCTATAGTAACAATGGTGTTCAGGTTACTATTAATACTACAGGAGCTAATGCAACCTCTCCTAACGAGTTAACCAATATCTCAAAAATAGTAGTTACATATAACACTAATAAAAGTAATGGAGCAGGTAGCATTTCTGTTAAAGTAGGAGATAACGATGCCGTTTCTAACAATGTGGCGTTTACTGGAGACGGTCCAGGATACGAAGCTTATTTTACTACAGAGTTTGTTTTTGAGACCCCTCAGACTGGAAAAGTAAATCTTACTGCAAATACAACTACAAATAGTTTGTACATTTGTAGTATAGCAATTACTTATACAACTGAATGAAGCGGATCCGGAGGCGGAACCCCCGGGGGTGGAGACACCACGGATGAAACATGGTGGGAACTGCCGGTTGTAACTACCGGCAGTAACCTCACCTCCGGGACTTTCTATGATGGAAGTGCTCGGAACTACACTTACTTGTATGATAAGACCATGTACACATCGTTGTGGATTGCATATCCACTTGACAAGTCGACATGTACAGGATCAAATAAGCATAGTGGCAGTTGGAAGTCAACGCCAGGATTCACTATCGATGAGCAAATCAATATCTGGTCTGGTAGTTATGGCGTAGACTATGGCGATAGTGACATTTATTCCAGAGGTCACCAGATTCCTGATGCGGATCGGCAATACAATGAAACGATGGTGCAGCAGACCTATTATGCTATCAATAGTACACCGCAGATTCAGAATGGATTCAATGGTGGAATTTGGAATAGCCTTGAGGGAGCTGTAAGAAAACTGGTAACAAACAAAGATGAGACTGTCTATGTTGTGACTGGCGCTGCCTTCCAAAAGGGAAACGAGAATAAGAGTGTCACTTGGATACAACCAGAATATGATTCAAAGAAGTGCCCTGTTCCTAATTATTATTGGAAGGTGCTCTTGAGGATCAAATACAACTCCGACGGTACTTTCGATTCTGCCTCTACTATCGGTTTCTGGTTCGAACACAAAGCCTATTCTAATTCTACTTATGCTAATTACGCTGTAAGTGTGAATGAAATAGAGTCCTGGACGGGGTTTGACCTGTTTGAGAATCTACCAGACCCAGTTGAAGAAACAGTTGAAGACAATAACAACTGGCAATCATTCCAAAACTTTTAAACGATCAGGCGACCCATGCGGGCCGCCTGTTTTGTATATGAGCGCACGGATTAGACGGGATGGGTGCGGTTGGGTGGCATTAATGCCTTTGACTGCACGGATAGAGCTGGATAGGTGCTTTCATTATAGGGTTAGTAGTAGATTATCTAAGAATATCGGATATTTATCTGCCAGTTTTGCCATATTTGTAAAAACAATCAAAATGTTGTCACCAAAATCCATCTCCTTTGCCATTGTCATTTCATTATTGCTGACGTTCACTTCCTGCGCAGTGAAGCCACACTATGCTAACCGGGCGGAGAGGCTGCTGGCGGAGCTTAGGGATCCGACGTCCGAATATGTGTTCGTGATGGCGCACAGGGCGGATTGGCGGAACTGGCCTGAGAACAGCCTGGAGGCCATTGAATCGGCTATCCAGATGGGCTGTGACATCCTGGAACTGGATGTGGCCCTTACCCGCGACAGCCAGCTTGTCCTGAGCCATGATCCGACTCTTGACCGTATGACGAACGGCCATGGCAGAATCAGCGATTACACCCTTGCCGAGCTTAAGGAACTAAGGCTTCGCCATCCTCATGGGGTGGTCACCGAGAACCTTAGGATCGCCACTCTCAAGGAAGCCCTGAAGGTCTGTGAGGGTAGGGCGCTCATCCAGATAGATCATGGCTGGGATCTTTACGATGAGGTGCTCCGTGATGCAAGGGAAGTGGGCCTTGAGAACCTGATCATCATGAAAGGCCGGACCTATGTGGACCGGAAAGAGATGATGTATGCTCCTCAGCTTTCCGTACCGAAGGAACAGGGCTATAAACTATTCGCTCAGTACAAGGAGTCTGGAATAGTACCTCCATGTTACGAGATTGTGTTCACAGAGCAGAGCCCTGAGGTGGAAGCTTTTGCCAAGGACATTGTCACTTCTGGCTCCAGGGTCTGGGTAGGCACCATGTGGAAGGCAGCTGACGGAGGACTTGACGACGACAGGGCTGCCTTGTCCGGCAACCCTGATGAAATCTACGGAAAACTAATAGAAATGGGCTGTTCGGTCATCATGACAGACCGTCCAGCCCAAGTCATCGAGAGCCTTCATCGCATGGGACGCCATGCAGCCCTCGGGGTCGTAGAATAGATCCTATTCGATCACCATGTCATACTGGTCGTAGGGTTTGGTCCTGTGAGCCAGATGCTTGGTGGAAGGGGAGATTCCGAAGAGAGGGGAGTAGGTGCGGACCTTGATGGTCTTGCCGTCGGGCATGAACTCGAGGATCCTGAGCCAGCCGTCACCTCCGTTTCCTTCCCAGCCGCCGCCGAGGGTCTGGACGTTGAACATCATCTGGTGGACATTCTTTCCGGCCTTGTTCTTGTCAACCCTGTAGGCCACGCTCAGCTCGTTGTCTTCCTCGATGTCCTTCTTGGGTGAAGGACGTCCTGTGTGTCCGCTGATGACGAGACGGATGTTGGGAACCTGGCTGATGAGGTTCTCCCAGAGCATCTTTCCGGAGTGGTTGCCTTCCTGCTTGGTCACCCAGTAACCTTCATGGTCAGTGTAGGCGGCAGTCTTCTCCTGAAGATAGGAGTGGGTCAGGTAGATCACGTAGTGGTCTTTGTACTTGTCTGAGGTGACAAGGTTCCTTGCCCATTCCACGGCCTCGGCTGAAGGTGCGAACTCGGAGCTGATCACGAGAATCTTGTGGCTCCAGCCCGGCATCTCGAACTCAAAGGCTGCGTTCTCGAGGGAAGCGTGTCCGGTACGGTTGGGGAAGTCGGCCTTGAGGCACTCCTTGTAGGCGGAATTCCTCTCGAAGGTGATGTACTTTGGATAGTTTGTGATGTAGCTTTCGCTGTGCTTGTAGCCGTAGTCGTGGTTACCGCCGCAGGCGATAAAGGGGACTTTGTTGTCGATCCTCTCAAGGGAGCGGCTTATGCTCTCCCACATCTGGGTACTGCTCTGGTTGAGCATCCTGCGGTCGAGGGCGTTGTTCTCGTTCTGCTCCACGAGATCGCCGGTGCAGAGGACAGCCTTTATGTTTAGATGATCGATGTTGTCGGAGACCCAGAGGGTCGTCAGCTCGAAGATGGGCTGGTTGATGTCGTACTTGACATAGCTTTGAGGGTCACCGAAGAGGATCATCGTGGAAGATGCGGAATCGGTGAGGTTTTGGCGATCTGCCCTGTTCTGGGCAAAAGATACGATTGCAGCGAAAGCTGCGATGGTTATTAGTAATACTTTTTTCATTATCTGTTTGGTAAAATAGCATCGTGGCGGAGATAGCGGTCGCCCGTCTGGGCCTTTATGGCGTCGATGAACACGGGTGAATAGGCGGGAGGAGTAGGCCTCTGGAATCCGGGACCCGGACGGCCGGAGAGTATCTCACCGTTCTGGCTGGGCCTGATGCTCTGGTCGTTGTACTTTACAATCAAGAGTTTGGCAAGCTTGTCCCAACGCTTCATCATCATGTCGGTGTAGGCGATGGTCTTGCCGGTAAGGTACTCGGTCCTGTTGGAAGGAGTCATCTCGGAAGCCATCTTCTCGACTTCTTCCTGATCCTTGGCATAGTAGTCTTCGAGTTCTTTCTGGGCTTCCTTGAGGTCGCCGATCATGGCGCTGTAACGGGGATAGACCATGTTTGCTACGAAGTTGTTCATCCAGAAAGCGCTCTCGGTGCTGAACTCGTTCATGCTGTTGTTCTCCCTGTGGAAAGGATCCGGAATGCGGTTGATTCCGCAATATGCCGGGACATAGGCGACCATAGAAGCGTCATCCATATTGAAATATGTAACTCCTCCTACGGCATCAGGCAGCCAGTCCCTCATCTGGCAGACCATGGTCATGCCGCTCTGCTGGCAGCCGATAGGCCTTTCACGGAACATCTGGGTGCCATCAGCAGCCTCGAAATTGACAGGCTGGTTGCGGTAGGGAGAGGCCCAGGGACCGGCGCTGACATCTGCCGTCATGTCAAGGGCAGTGCCCTCATAATGGTCACGCATGTCATTCATGATGTCACGGACTGAGACCTTCTTATCGGGCTTGATCCAGAGGGGAAGATGGTCTATCTGGCTCATGTCGCCATCGATGTAGGGGAGATACTTGTCCATCTCGGCGGGATCAGTGTGGTGGCGGAAGAAGCTCCAAACACGGGCTTCGCAGTAGCGGATGGCACCGAAGTCCATGGGACCATAGGCCTCGCGGAAGCTGAAATCAGCGTCGGTACCGTCGTAATAACCTTTCTCACGGGCGAAGGAGATGATGTCAGCACAATACATGCAATTACCTTCGTCAGCCACGTAGAAGCCGAGTTTCTTGTCAATCTTCTTGGCCTGGGGGAACTGCTGGATGCGGCTGGCGTTGGCGTAGGCGCAGATGCAGTCGTCGGGAACTCTCCTGGCGATCCAGATGGCGCCCTTATTCCCCTTCCCTTTTCCAATTATCTCCATGATCCAGGCTTCATTCTTGTCACAGATGGCGAAAGATTCACCGGTGCTGCCGTATCCGTATTCCTGAACCAGGTTGTGGATGCAGGAGATTGCCTCACGAGCTGAGGTAACCCTCTGGAGGGTAATGTTCATCAGGGTGAAATAGTCGAAATAGCCTTCTGGATTACGGAGCTCGCTGCGTCCGTCCCAGGTGGTCTCGACTATGGAGACCTGGTTTTCGTTCATCAGTCCGACGACACCGAAGGTGTAGGGGACCTGTGAGATGAAACGCTGGTTGGCGTTGGCTCCCCAGCCCCTTAGGGCTATGAGTTCGCCCTCGGCATGACGTCCGGGGGCGTCGAAGGTGAGGGGGGAAGCGAAGCCGAAGCCGTCGCAGTTGTAGGTACAGATCACGCTTCCGTCAACGGAAGCCTTCTTGCCCACGATCAGGTTGGTGCAGGCATAGCCGGCGACGGTGAGCATCATCATCGCGGCAGTGAGGATCATCCTTTTCATTGCTGTCTTCATTTGTTATTTCGAATATACTAATTATTGACGAGTTTGACATCTACCTGATGTATTGCAGGTGACTTTGACATATCCTGCGGGTTGGTTCCGGGCACGTCCTGGGGAATGGACTGTCCGATCAGGCCGAAGAGTTGCTTCCAATAGAGGGGGAACTCTCCGTCCGGACCCTTGAAGTTCATGGGAGCGGCATCGAACACATAGGAACCGTCTGAGCCCACGTAGCTGTCCCTTACAAGCTCGCTGCAGTAAAGCGAGTCGTTGTCTGGAAGGAAGTGGACATCGTAAGGCTGGCCAAGGTATTTCTTGGCGTTGCGTACGAATTCCTCTGCTTTTGAAGGGTCATTGAGCCGCTTGATGATAAACACCGGGTAGGAGCCGTCCTTCAGGGTGAAATCTGTCAGGAAGGTGTCCAGCGGATGCCTGTCGACACCGTGCTTGATAGTTGCGTCGATGATCCAGGTGCTGTCAGCGGAGACTTCAGCGATTGAAACATGGATAAGGTTCAATTCATCGGATCTTCCTGTCGCGCTGGTAATGGCCTCGTCAATGGAACCTTCTTCTATGGAGTAGTCCATAGGGATTCCTACAAAGACAAGGTCTCCCGTCCTGAGAGTGTCTTCCGCGGCCTTCCTGTCGCAAGAACAGAGAGCCATGAGTGTGGCGAACGCCGCAATGAAAAGATAGGACTTATTCATATTCATTCATCTGCTTTTTCAAGTCGTACGCAGAAAATCTGCCGTCCTTCGCATCGGCCTTCGACAAAGGTCCTGCTACCGTCGCAAGCCCTGTAGAGCTGGATTTCATCTCCGGGACGTGCCTCCTGATGGAAGACAACTTCGACTTCATCCACGTTTACACCGTCCTCACCGTAGTCCAAACAGTCCATCGCCCATGCGACGTAACGTGCATTGTTGGTATGTCCTACAAGGTCGATGTCCGAATAGGCAACCTTGTGGGTCATGACATATTCAGGCTCGATCCCGCGCGGCATCATGATCTTTGCGGCCGGTGCCTCGATCGCGAATTCGTGGCAGGCAGTGTCTTCTGCCGGGAGGACATCTTCAGGCCTTGCCATGTGACGGCTGTCGATGTCGATTATCACCCATGAACTGGTGGCTTCTGCTTTTCTCTTACCGTCGGAGCCGATCAGTTCGAAGTCCCTCAGGAAGAAAGGACCGAAGGCACCGCGATGCCAGGTCCGGATCAGCATCTCATCTCCCCAGTGGGGCGTTTCCAGGAAGCGGAAGTGCATCCTGGACAGTACCCAGGCCTTGTTCTTTACGATAAGGTCTTCGTAGCCGAAATGCATGGCTGTGGCTGCCTGATAAGCCATCTCCTGAGCCATGTCCATGAAGGCCGTGGGCTTGAGACGCTTGGCTGAATCCACCTCGTAGCACTTGACGAGGAGGTGATCGGAAACTTTATTATCTGCCTGGACTGTTACACTCATCAATTATCTTCTTTTCTTTCCCTTGCCCCTGCGGCTCTTCTTGCTTCGTGATGCGACCACACCGGCGACCAGGGCTACGAAAAGGGCTCCGATGATGATGTAGGTCATCACGCTTGCGTTGCTGCCCTTTACCCTTGACCACATCTCGATCAGCATGGAAGAATCCTCACCCCAGTCGTGTTCGAGTCCGCAGCGTTCGATGACTTCCTGGGCCGGGTACATGACAGGATTGATACGGATGGAGTCGGCGCCTTCTCCGAAGAAATAGGTCAGGTTGATGGGATCATATTCCTCATCACGGAAATGTTCAAGGATCTCAGGTGTGCCGCAGGCGCTCACATAACCGATTTCCTCTGCATTGCGGATCGCGTTCTCCGGTTTGCACATGAAATTGATGAAGTAGCTTGCAGCCTTCGTGTTCTTGGCATATTTGGGGATCACCCAGCCGTCGAACCAGACTGTGGCACCCTCGTCGGGAACGATGTAGTCGAGATTGACACCGACCTCGGCGGCTTCCTCGATAGCCCAGCATGCGTCACCGCTCCAGTTGAGGCTGATCCAGCCGCGTTCCTGGGTCATCTGGTCCTTGCCGAAATCAGCTTCGTAGCCGGCCACCTGGCCTTTGATCTGCATGAGGTACTTTTCGACAAGGTCCACATTCTCCTGATTCGGGACGGCGAGAAGCTCTTCCATCGTGACCTTTCCGGCTGCGATCTCATCATGCTTGAGATAGATGATGATCTGGCTGTAAATGTCACGTGCGGCATCTTTTACGAATATCTTGTCGGCAAACTTGGGGTTGCGGAGGGCATCCCAGGTGCGCAGGTCCTCGGGATCGACGAACTTGGTGTTGTAGATGAAGCCCGTGGTGCCCCACATGTAGGCAACAGCGTATTTGCTGGCATCCTTGTCTCCGGTCTTGAGATCCTTGAGGCATTTGGTCAGGTAGGGGGAGAGGCTGCCCTCAATGTAGTTGGGTGTCTCTCCGAAATCCATGTTGATGGGAAGGGCAAGGTCTGAGCGGAGCATCCTTTCGATAATGTAGTCGGAAGGGCAGACAACGTCGTAGTCCTCATGACCTTTCTCGATCTTGGAGAGCATGGTCTCGTTGATGTCGAAAGTCTGGTAGACGACCTTGACCGGTTCTCCGGTCTGTTCCTCGTACCACTGTTCGAATTCTCCAATGAGCGCCTCATCGATGTAATCGCTCCAGTTGTAGACCTTGAGGATGTGATCCCTGTCTGACGAGCATGCGGCCACCATCAATGCCGCAGCCAAGATGCTGAGTAATCTTTTCATTATTTTTTGTTTGTCTTTGCCTGCCTGACGTTCATTATCACGAGCAGGATCAGTATTATGGTGAATATCAATGTCATGAGTGGCCTGAGCTCAGGTGTGAGGCCTCCCTTGCGGGCATCTGCGTAGATGTAGGTAGAAAGAGTCTCAAGGCCGATCGTGCCCCTTGTGAAGAAGGTCACAGCGAAGTCGTCCAGCGACATCGTGAAAGCCAGGATGAAGCCTGAAAGCATTCCGGGACGAAGCTGGGGGATCAGAACCTTACGGAGCGCCTGTGAAGGGGTAGCTCCGAGGTCCAGGGCAGCTTCGTAGATGTTCGGATTCATCTGTCCGAGCTTCGGCATCACGCTGAGCACCACGTATGGTGTACAGAACGAGATGTGCGCGAGGATGACGGTCAGGTAGCCCTGCGAGAAATGCAGGAAGACGAACAGAAGGAACAGGGATACACCGGTGATAACGTCCGGGTTGATCATCGGGATGTTGTTCAGGAACTGTATGGTCTTCTTCTTCCGTCCCTTGAGGTTGTATATTCCTATGGCAGAGACAGTTCCTAGCAGGGTGGAGAAGGTAGCGGCGACGAGGGCGATGACCAGGGTGTTCTTGATGGCAGCCATCAGGCTGGCTCCTCCGTTCACTCCGCCTGAGAAAATGTGCTTGTACAGCTCGATGGAGAATCCTGTCCAGTTGCCAAGTGTCCTTGCCTCTGTGAACGAGAAGATGGCTATGAACACGATTGGAGCATAGAGCAGAACCAGCAGGACCCAGATGTAGGCTTGTGCGAATAACTTTTTCATCAGATGGTCCCTCCTTCAACTTCTCTCTCGTCTCCTCCGAGCAGGATAGTCGTAAGTCCGATTATGACAAGCATGATGAGTGAGAGGGCTGCGCCGTAGTTCCACATTGAAGAGTTGATGTTCTCCTGGATAATGGTACCGAACAGCTTGATCTTGTTGTTCGTGAGGAACTCAGAGATCGCAAAGGTACTGACCGTAGGCATGAAGACCATCAGGATGCCGCTGAATATGCCCGGCATGGAGAGGGGGAGGGTAACCTTGCCGAAGACCTGTACAGGTGTGGCTCCGAGGTCGGAGGCCGCTTCTGCGTAAGACTTGTCCATCTTCAGGAGTACGTTGTAGATCGGGTAGATCATGAACGGGAGGTAGTCGTAGACCATACCGAAGAGGAGGGTGCCCTTCCCGAGGGTGAAGCCGAAGACGTTGAAGAGTTCGGCAGTGGCGAGGGTCCTCATCAGTGCGTTGATCCACATGGGAAGGATGAACAGTATCACGGTAACTGCACTCTTGTTCAGGTTCTTGTCCGCCAGGATGTAAGCTGCCGGGTAACCTAAAAGAAGGCAAATAAGCGTGTTTTCGATTGCTACCTCAACCGACACTGCAAATGTGCTGAGCGCATCGCTGTCGGTGAAGAAGCGGGTCACGTTGCTCAGGGTGAAGCTTCCGTTTCCGTCCTGGAGGGCATAGACCACGATCAGGACAAGCGGCAGGACTACGAAGAGCACGAGGAATATGAAATAGGGGATTGCCCAGTTACTTCTCTTGCTCATCGGCTGTCTCCACGGTTATGTCTTCAGGCAGTATCTTGATACCGACAAGGTCGCCCTTGTCCCAAATGTCGTTAGTGTCGACATAGACATATTCACCACTCTCAGTCTTGACGGTGAGGTGGTAGTGGTTGCCTTTGTAGAGGATGAACCAGACTTCTCCGCTTTCGTTTCCTTCTTCCTCGTGGTCCATTAGGTCGACCTTGGAGAACTGGATGTGTGCTTTTGCCTGAGTTCCGCTTTCAACGCTCCCTGAGCCTGTCGAATGGATCGGTTTGCACTCGAACTCCTCGCCGAACATCTCGATGTGGGTCTCGTCGATGACCTTGCAGTCTATGACATTCTCGACCCTCTCTTTTTTCATGACCTGGATGTCGTCCGGATGGATGAGCATCTGCACGGTCCTTCCAGGTTCGAAGGCATCGTAGTCCTGGATCTGGAGCTCGTTGCCGGAATCGGTGTCGACATACATCTCATAATGGACGCCCTTGAACACGCAGGACTTCACGGTTCCTGAGAACTGTGCGCCTTCCAGTTCGTAGCCAAGGTAGACGTCCTCGGGACGGATCACTACATCGACCGGATTGTTTTCCCCGAAGCCTTCGTCGACGCACTCGAAGTCATGGCCTATGAAATTGACCTTACGGTCATGGACCATCGTACCGTTGAGGATGTTGCTCTCTCCGATGAAGTCTGCCACGAAGGAGTTGACTGGTTCGTTGTAGATGTCTGTAGGGGTTCCGATCTGCTGGATCTTGCCTTCATTCATGACTACGACGGTGTCGCTGAGGGTTAGCGCCTCACTCTGGTCGTGGGTGACATAGATGAAGGTGATCCCCAGTTTTTGGTGCATTTCCTTGAGTTCGAGCTGCATGTCCTGCCTCATCTTGAGGTCAAGTGCCGCAAGCGGTTCATCCAGAAGGAGCACCTTGGGCCTGTTTACGATAGCCCTGGCAATAGCAACCCTTTGCTGCTGTCCTCCGGAGAGGGATTCTACGTCACGGTCCTCGTAATCGCTCATGCTCACGAGCTTGAGGACCTTACGTACCCTTGTGTCGATCTCGTCCTTGGGAACACCATGGAGCTTGAGTCCGAAAGCGATGTTGTCATAGACGTCAAGGTGAGGGAACAGGGCGTAGCGCTGGAACACTGTGTTGAGGGGCCTCTGATGGGGAGGTATTCCGGCAACATCGCGGAACTCGGTCTTGCCGCCCTTGCTGTCCCATTCCATCATGATGGTGCCCTCGTCGGGCTGAAGGAAACCTGCAATCATCCTCAGGAGGGTAGTCTTGCCGCAACCTGAAGGTCCAAGCAGGGTTACGAATTCGCCTTTGCGGATGTAGAGGGAGATGTCCTTAAGGACTTGATTGTCTCCAAACGACTTCGAGAGATGCTCAATGTCGATGATATAATTGTTCTGGTCGCCCATCTTTTTAATTGTTCCTGGGAATGTGGATGTAATACATGGCTCCCAGGGTGAGAGACGTCATCTTGGTGAAAGTATTGTAGGCTGCAGCAGCGTGGAGCCTGAGGTTCTGGCTGTTCCTGAGGGGAAAGCAGTGCGCAGCTGCACCGAAGGTCCAGTTGTCGAATTTCGGGTAGACGTCTGACAATCCGGGGAGCAGGTCGTACATGTCCGTGGTGGCTTTTTCATAGCCGCAGCGACCTACGAATTCCCACTTGTCGGAGGGATTGAACTTTGCGGTAGTGAAAGCCGTGATTCCGTCCCGGAGGATGAACATAGGGTCACCGACCTTGTTTGAGACATCCAACTGGAGAGTCCAAGAGTCAAGTTCAAGCTGGTTGCCCAAGGTGAACATCCACTGGTACTCTCCATCCCAGTCTTCGATGAAGTTGGTGCTGTACAGCATGCTGAAAGGACCGTAGTAACCCTGGTACTGGAATGAATACGCCATTGCATCGAATGGCTTCTCTCCATAAGGTGAGGATGTTGCCTGGAGGAACAGTCCGGTTGTCTCGCTGTCGTTCATCCAGCCGACTTTGCCGCCCCACTGGTAGCACTGGAAATTGTTGAAAAGCCCAGTCATCATATCGAGATGGACATCAAAGTCGTATTCCTCAAGCTCGAATCCACCGAAGGTGATGACTTGCTTTCCGGCTGTGATTATGAAATTGCCTGGATTGTATTCTAGATAAGCCCAGTCACACCAGTTGACATCGTCCGCACGTCCGGTGTTCTGGTAAAGGTACTTTGGTTCATCGCTGAGCCAGTGGTTGCAGACGCTGAAAGAAAGATTTTCCGTGATGTTGCCCTCAAAGAGGGAGTAGAGTGAAGAGTTGCCAAGAGTTACCTCTTTATCGTTTCCTCCATAGAATATAGGATTGAAATCAATCCTTGGAACGATGGTAATCCCGGCACTGGTGCCGGAATCGCTACCCTCTTGCGCCTGGGCAAGGGTGTAGAGCAGGATCGAAGCCGCTAGAACAACCAGTTTCTTCATTTAGACACATAAAAATTTGTTTAGTTCAACTTGGCTGCAAAAATAATAAAAAATTCGACTTATTCTCCAGATTTCTTGAGTAATATGATGATTACCCCATTGGTACCCCTGACTCCGTAAATTGCTGCTTCGGAATCTTTGAGGACATCTACGGATTTCACTTCGTAGGGGTTTATGTTGGAGATGTCGTCGACAGTCACACCGTCCACGATGAACAAGGGGTCTGAAGGGGCCTCTATGGAATTGATACCCCTGATGTAGACTTTTGTGGAAGCCGGGTCGGATCCTTCTACCCTGACGCCCGGGACCTTGTCGCGGAAATAATCGAAGATGGAATCATAGACACGGTTGTCCTTGTTCTTAACGTGACCGACCGAGCCTGACATCTTATTCTTTGAAGTACTGGTGTAGCCGATGTTGACACTATCGTCAGTTCCGGCGGTGGAAACACTTTTTGAAGTCCCGCAACCGAACAGAAGAATGGGGAGGGTTGCGATAACGACCAGAATCGTCCTTTTCATTTTTGTCGTCCGTTTAAAAGTTTATTTGTCAATAATATTATGTACTGTTGCAGTAGTGTCTTCAAGCCTCAGTTTCAACCACTCTTCCACCTTGTTTATCTGATTCTGGGGCAATGGTTTGTCTGAATGGGCCATGACAATGGTACATTCCTTTACCCTCAGGCTGTCATCCACCGTCGCACCCTTGCTTATCGTTATGTCCTTGATCTCGGGATAGCTGTAGCGTACTTCACGTGCAATCCTTCTGTAGTTGATGTCCATCCCTTTCAGTTCATAGATTTCCTTCTGGAGCTTCTCTATCTGGGCATCCTTGCGTGCGAGCTCGTCATCGGCCCTTTCATACAGGCCCTTGAGCAGACGGTCTGTCGCATTGTCCACTGAACCGAAATCGCTCTCCATGATATTGAGTCTCCCCGGATCGATTCCATGTCTGGCAGCGGAAGCCGTAATGGTGTTCATTTCGTCTTCATTGAGCCTGTTGCCAGCGTAGAAGATATCGACTTTGCGTGCCTCGCCTTTCTCGTTGTGGATCTTGTAGTCGTAGATGTAGCCCTGGCTGAAATTCTTGTTCTCGGAGATGAAACTTTTGACATTCCTCTCGAAATTGTTGTCTCCGACCATCAGCACCGCACTCCAGAGGCTTGGGACCGTTACTGCAAGGATAGCAAGCGTCATCAGTGTCCTGGTCTTCTTGGCTGTCGCAGGGTTGGGATATTCAGCTTCCTTGAACCTCAGGTACTTGGTCATTATGTAGGTCGCGAGGATGATGAAGACGCCATTGATCATGAAGAGCAGGATTGCCCCGAAGAAGTACTGCATGTTGCCCTTTGCCAACCCGTAGCCTGCAGTACAAAGAGGAGGCATGAGGGCTGTGGCGATTGCGACTCCCGAAAGTACGGTACCTTTTTCCTTGCGGCAACTTTCCAGAATTCCGGCAAGGCCGCCGAAAAGTGCGATCAGGACATCGTAAATCGTGGGCCTTGTCCTGGAGAGCAATTCCGTTGGGTTGACAAGGTTAAGAGGCGAGATAAGGAAATATATCAATGCGGCCAGCACGCTGACCACGACCATAACAAGAAGGTTTCTGAAACTGTCTACCAGGAGATTCCTGTCGTTGGTACCAAGAGACAGGCCGATTCCCATTATTGGCCCCATCAGGGGAGAGATGAGCATGGCGCCGATGATGACCGCGGTGGAATTGACGTTAAGGCCAACAGACGCAATGATTATCGAGAACGCAAGGATCCAAACATTTGGCCCCCTGAAGGCGATGCTGCCTTTGATCCTTTGTGCGGCTTCCTCGGTGTCGATCTGGTCATTAATGTAGAACACACCCCTAAGCCATCTCTTGAAAACACTGTCACTCATGTCGTAAATATAAAAATAAAGTCATGATTATCCGATATTTTTCCCGATATTTATGGAGCAAACCGACCCCAGATGCATCATCTGCTATCACTTGACATGTTCCAGACCGCGGGAGTAGGCGTAATAGCCCTCGTCCTCGGCATGTTCTTTACCCGAACCGTTCCTTTCCTCAAGCGTTTCTGTATTCCTGCGCCGGTTTCCGGGGGGATCCTTATTTCCCTTCTGACTCTAGCATGTTACAGCCTTCTCGGGGTGGAGTTCTCTTTCGACGGTACAATAAAGGACATCTGCATGATGCTTTTCTTCACCTCCGTAGGCTTCCAGTCCAATATGAAAGCCCTGAAGCAGGGCGGTCGTTCCCTGATCGTGATGATCCTTCTCGTGGCCGTCCTGATTGTAATCCAGAACCTGCTGTCTGTCGGGATTGCCAAGGGAATGGACCTTGACCCTCTTGTCGGCATGGCTGCAGGTTCCATACCGATGTGCGGAGGTCATGGAACTGCAGGAGGTTTTTCTCCTGTGCTTGAAAGCATGGGACTAAAAGGTGCATCCTCGATTACCATGGCCTGTGCGACATTCGGGCTCGTCGCAGGATCAATGATCGGGGGGCCTCTTGCAGAGTCACTGATCAGGAGACGTCACCTTGCAGAAGAATCCTCTTCCCAGGATGTCCTGACTGGTCTAGAGGCTACCGAGGCTTCACCATCTTCGAAGGAAGAGCGCTCCCAGTCCCACGAGAGTTCTTTCCGTGACTATACCAAAGCCGTCTACCTTCTCGTCATTGCAATGGCCGCCGGTATGTGCCTGAGCAGGCTCCTGGCTTTGACGGGAATAACCTTCCCGACCTATTTCGGCTCCTTGATCGCTGCCTGTCTTATCAGGAATGTCACTGAAGCATATTCAGGAGGGAAAGATGTCCTGTGCATGGAGAAGATCATCTCCCTTGGAGACATCTGCCTTTCGCTCTTCCTGGGCATGGCGATGTCCTCTTTGAAACTTTGGGAACTTGCCAGCCTGATGCTGCCTCTCTGCGTGATCCTCCTTGCCCAGGTGGCGTTCATGGCATTGTTTGTCTATTTCGTAGCCTTCCGCGCCCTTGGCAAGGATTACGATGCGGCCGTCCTGGTCAGCGGACTCTGCGGCTTCGGCCTGGGTGCCACCCCGAATGCCATGGCGAATATGTCGGCAGTCTGCTTCAAGTACCGTCATGCCGTCAATCCATTCATCATCGTGCCGATTATCGGCGCGATGTTCGTGGACATAATCAATACCACCGTAATCACGGTGTTCCTGAATATCCTGTAGTCTATAGGAGGAAAAACATGGCTACTCCGGCCATGCAGATCGTGACACCCAGGATCTCCTTGGGCTTGATCCTCTGTTTGTTGATAAGGACTTCCGGGAAGAGGATGAGAACCGGAGTGAGGGCCATCAGGGTTGAGGCTATTCCCGCATTGGCGTAGCGGACGGCCATGAGTGAAAGCGAGACTCCTAGAGCCGGGCCGAAAATGGTCAAGAGCGTGGCGTATTTCATACCCTTTTTGTCAAGGATGCCGGCCTTCAGGTTGCCAAGACCTTTCTGCAGCGTCAGGAGGATGAAGAATCCGGCAAATCCTACAATCGCCCTTATCATCGTTGAGGCGAATGGAAGCATGCTCTCCATCATTGCCGTTGCATCTGTAGGGATGGATTCGGAATAGTATTCCATGCCGACCTTGCTAAGGACAAGGCCTACGCCCTGGCCTATTCCTGCTCCAATTCCGAGTATGATTCCTTTCAAGGGAAGGGAGAGTTGGAGGTGGTGCTTTTCACCGCCTCTGGTGAGGATGGAGATCGCGATACCGGCGAGGGTTACGAACATGGCGAGGACCGATTTCCAGCTCAGTGATTCTCCAAGCAGGAAAAAGCCTGCAATTGCAGCACAGGGTGGAGCAAGGGTCATGAGGAGCTGTCCGAACCTGGGGCCTATTGCAATGTAACAGTTGAACAGGCAGAAGTCACCGAAGACATAACCTACCAGGGCGGAAAGTGCCAGCCACAGCCATGCCTTCCCATCTGCGAAGACAGGGTAGGGATGACCGGTGGTTATCCAAAGCAGGATACCTAAGAATAAGGTGGCGAGAGCGAGACGGATCACATTCGTCACCATAGAACCAATTCGCCTGCTTGCCTTGTCGGCAAACCAGGCGGAGAAGGTCCATGAAACCGCTACGATGAGCGAAATGATTTCGCCTATGTGATTCATGAGGCGGCTTAGATGAAGCCTGAAGCTACATCAGGTCGAGGGAGCGGAGGTACTCGACGCTCTTGGCGACGCCCTGGAGGCGGCTGAGTCCCATGCTGGGCTCGTCCTGCTCTACGCAAAGCCACTGGGTGCCGATCTCCATGGATTTGAGGATGACCTTTTCCATGTCAACCTGTCCGCAGCCGAGGGGACGGTACTCAAATGAACCGCCTTCGTCCTTCATGGAATTATCGGTTGTGATGCCGATCAGGGCGTAAGGAGCCGAACTGAGGTGTCCCTCTAGCTTGTAATCCTTGAGATGTACCACGGGAACTCCGCCCTTGTACCTTTCAAGAGTCTCGCAGATATCATGGCCGGCGTAGTCGCACCAGCAGACGTCCAGCTCGTTCTGGAGGTTCTCGCGTGAGTTGTTGCTGAAGATGGCGTCATAGCCGAGGGTGCCGTCGGGCAGGGCTACGAACTCGAAATCATGGTTGTGGTAGAGAAGCTGGAAACCGGCCTCGCGTACCTTTGCACCTATCTCGCCAAGTTTTGCCACGGTCTCCTTGAACTGCTCAGGATTGATTCCGGGACGGCTGGCCTCATCCATGTAAGGGAAAACGATATACTGGACTCCGAGGATGGTGTTCTCTTCGATCACCTTGTCCACATCGTCGATCATCTGCTGGAAAGGGACATGGTTGGAGAAGGGAATAAGACCGAGTTCGGTGCACCAGCGCTTGACCTGGGCTACGGAATTGCCATAGTACTCACCGTAGAACTCGACACCTGCATAGCCCATCTCGCGGATCTGCTTCAAGGTTCCATAGAAATCAGCCTCAAGGTCTGTACGGACGCTGTAGAGTTGGACTCCTACAGGGAGTTTCTTCGGGAACTTGGTTACTTCTTCGGGAGCTTTCTTGCCGGCACATCCGGCCAGAAGGAGGACGGACAGAGCCGCCACCATCAAATACTTGAATACGTTTTTGTTCATGATTCGGGATAATTTGCGCTAAATATACGTTTTTTGTTCGAAAAATCAGTCATCTCTCTGACGGTCCTTGAGTTTGCGGACAGGGTCGCAGGTCAGGCCGATACCGAGTTTGTTGAATGTCTTGCGGTCGACTTCACTGAGCATCACGGTCGAATGGACCTGGGCTCCTTTGAGTTTCGGAAGCTGGTCCAGGGCCATCTTGCAGTTCTCATCAAGAAGGCTCACCATGGATATCGCAACTAACACCTCATCTGTGTGAAGACGTGGATTCTTGCCGTGAAGGTAGGTTACCTTTGTCTTCTGGATCGGCTCGATCATGGTCTGTGGGATAAGCTTTACATTATGAGCTATTCCTGCCAGATGTTTAAGGGCATTCAGAAGCAAGGCAGCACTGGGCCCCAACAGGGGACTGGTAGCCGCTGTAAGGACTGTCCCGTCTCCAAGTTCGATGGCTGCAGTGGCCACACCGGCCTCTTCCAGCCTTGCCTTGGCCGCTACTGTGGACTTCCGGTCTGCGGTAGTAATCTTGGCCCTCTTCATCAGAAGGGCGAGCTTGTTGACCTCGGCTTCTGTGGCCTTCCCGTCGGCAAAGTTGCAAAGGGCTGTGTAGTAGCGCCTTATTATTTCCTGCAAGGAAGCTTCGCGGCACACCTCGTCGTCGCTGATGCAGAATCCGGCCATATTGACGCCCATGTCTGTCGGCGATTTGTACGGAGTGTTTCCATAGATGTCGTCAAAGAGTGCATTCATCACTGGGAATATCTCAACGTCCCGGTTGTAGTTGACTGCAGTTGTACCATATGCATCGAGATGGAAGGGGTCGATCATGTTGACATCCTCGAGGTCGGCGGTAGCCGCCTCATATGCCAGGTTTACAGGGTGGGTGAGTGGCAGGTTCCAGATAGGGAAGGTCTCGAACTTCGCGTATCCAGCCTTGATCCCGCGCTTGTTCTCCTGATAGAGCTGGCTCAGGCAGACAGCCATCTTTCCGCTTCCGGGACCGGGAGCTGTAACAACAACCAGGGGTTTGGTGGTCTCGACGTAGTCATTCTTCCCGAAACCGTCTTCGGAATCGATCAGGGCGACGTTGTGGGGGTAGCCTTCGATCGTGTGGTGGTAGTAGACCTTTATTCCCATGCCTTCGAGGCGCTTGCGGTAGGCTTCGGCACTGGACTGGCCATTGAAATGGGTGATCACGACGCTGTTGACGCTCAGATCCCTGGCCATGAACTCGTCCCTGAGGCGGAGGACATCCATGTCGTAGGTTATACCAAGGTCGCTTCTGACCTTGTTCTTTTCGATGTCGATTGCGCTGATGACGATGACGATTTCGGCGTCGTCCTTCATCTGCATCAACATCTTCAGTTTACTGTCGGGCTCGAACCCGGGGAGTACCCTGCTTGCATGGTAATCGTCGAACAGCTTGCCGCCGAATTCCATGTAGAGTTTGTCGCCGAAGGTGGCGATGCGCTGCTTGATGTGCTCAGACTGGATCTTGAGGTATTTGTCGTTGTCGAACCCGTATTTCATAAGAGACTTGATTTGAATACGGGTTACAAAATTAGTGTTTTCAGTCGAAATACTAAAATAAATTTTCAGAACAGTCCCCGGATAAGGAACCAGATCACAGGGACCAGAAGGGCTGGAAGATAATTCAGGGTCTTGCAGTCCTTGATGTTGAGGATTGAAAGACCGGAGGAAATGATAAGGACTCCACCGACTATTGCAAGTTCATTGACAAGGGTACCCTGGAGGATTGCGCTGGTCGAAGCCAGTTTGGCTATCATGTAAAATGTACCCTGCCACAGGAACAGGATAGGTGCTGCAAGCATGATTCCTATTCCATAAGTCGTGGCGAACACCATTGAAGTGACAAAGTCCAGGGTGGAGTTTGTGAACAGAAAGGTGTTGTCACCCTGCAGGGCGCTGAGGACAGGGCCTACGATAGAGAAAGTTCCGATACAGAACAGCAGGCAGGCTGAGATAAGGCCCTGGGCGAAAGATTCTCCCCCGAACCTGGAGACAAGCCTTTTGGTCCTGCCGTCAATGTCCAGCGCGGTTCCGGCGATTCCGCCTAAGGCAAGGCTGAGTATGAACAGGACAGGGAACTCGCTCTTTGGCATGTTCTGGGCGAAGGAATTTGCACCCAAGGCTAAAGATGCTAGGCCCATGGCATTGAACAGGATGGTCCTGTACTTCTCACCGAGACCCTTTTTGAAAAGTGTCCCGACTAACGAACCTACGATGATGCAGGCAGTGTTGACGATGGTTCCGATCATTGTGCTTGTAAAGTTATGAATATTTCTTTATTTTGTGGTACAATAAGTCAGCACCTATGGTAGTAAGAAAATTGACAGCTTTGATCTCTGTCTGCCTTTTGGTCTCGTGTGTTTCCAAAGAGAAAGAGACCGCTCCAAGGGAATTCAGCGGAATCTATCCTCATCTGGCATTCTATAATTCGCAGGGTGAATGCGGGACAGGGGCGGTTGTCCCCTGGCAGGGTGATCTCTGGGCGGTAACATATTCACCTCACGAACCATTCGGTTCCGATGACAAACTCTACCAGATAACCCCGTTGCTGGAGGAAATAGTCAGGCCGGAGAGCGTGGGAGGAACGCATGCCGACAGGATGATCCATGATGAAAGCGACCAGCTGTTCATCGGACCTTACGCCATCGATGCCGACAAGAATGTCAGGGCACTGTCTCTGGAAAAGTATCCTGGCCGTTACACCGGAGTATCCCGTCATCTGGTAGATCCTGGGAACAGGGTACTTCTGGCTACGATGGAGGCCGGTTTTTATGATGTCGATGTCCATTCCCTCGACGCGGTCGAACTTTACACTGACGGCAACAAGAAGCGGAAGGATGGATTTACCGGAGACCTTTGCACGATGTTCCCAGGCTATCACGGAAAGGGATTCTATTCAGGACAAGGGGTTGTGGTCTATTCCAACAATGGTGAAGAAGGAGCCCTTGCCAAGGAGCAGTTCGACATCCCTTCCGGCGCCCTGGTCGAATGGGATGGCAAGGACTGGACCCTTATCAGACGTAATCAGTTCACAGACATTACCGGCCCCGGTGGGATCCATGGCAATCCGTCTCCGGCTACAGATCCGATCTGGTCGCTCGGCTGGGACTACAGGTCCGTGATCCTGGCAGTGCGCGAACCACAGAAGGGGTGGAGTTTCTACCGCCTCCCTAAGGCAAGTTTTGCCTATGACGGAGCCCATGGATGGAATACGGAATGGCCGAGGATCCGAAACGTGGCTCCGGAAGGGGTGGATCCTGAATATCTTATGACGATGCACGGGATGTTCTGGCATTTTCCAGGATCATTTTCAACAAGCAATTCCGCGGGAATACGTCCTCGCGGAGCATATCTTAAGGTAATTGCTGATTTCACCGAGTGGAACGGCAGGCTTGTCTTCGGTTGTGATGATTCTGCGCAGAGCGAGTTCCTGAACACTCGCAAGCAGAAAGGTGGAATTGGTGGACCCGGCCAGTCCAATTCCAATCTTTGGTTCACCTCATATGACAAGCCTGACAATCTAGGGCCAGTCACTGCGGGGGGATCTGTGTGGCTTAAGGATGAGGTGCAAGCCAATGTCCCTTCCGATCCTTTCCTGTTCAATGGATGGGACAACCGCTGCGCTTGGATAGCAAACCGTTCAGATAAGGACGCACAGATTACCTTCCAGGTAGATAAGAAAGGTAACGGACAGTGGGTTGACCTGAAAACCATTTCCGTAGGTGGCGGCGAATCGGAATTCGTTCCTTTCGATAGTAACGATGATGGAGTGTGGATCAGGGCCATAAGCTTATCTGACATCCTTGCGGACCTGACATTCGTCTACGCGCCGAAGGAAACACGCGGAACATCCCCTGATCCGATCTTCAAGGGACTTGCCAAGGTGACGGAAACCAATGACTCCCAGGGACTTCTTTATGGTCTTCCGGATCAGCGCCGTGCCCTCGGAATCCTTGCAAGTACCGCCGATGGGGAGAGATACTACGAATTGGATGGCGGGATGAACCTGCTTGCGAAGGATGATTCCCTGATGGTGGGGCATATCCGCGAGAAGCTGGGGATACCTACCGGAGTTGTTGAATATCAGGACGGTTCCATCTTGATCGTGGATGCTAAGGGAAGGCGATGGAGACTGCCTCTCGGAAGGGAAGAATATGCAGAAAAGACCAGGACCGGGGCTTTGAGAATATGCCGGGAAGTGGTGACCGAGCGTGACCTTCTTTCGCTTGGCGGAACATTCTATGAGCTGCCTGCCGAAAATGCGGATGGCTACGCCAAGGTCCGCCCTATAGCTTCCCATGATTTCGGAATACATGATTATGCATCCTACAGGGGAATGCTTGTCATGACCGGAATAGACCACTCTGCTGCGAGGAAGAATCCCCATGTGGTTTTCTCTCCTGACCGCAAGGCCGCGATATGGGCCGGGGCGATAGATGATCTCTGGAAACTTGGCAAGCCCACCGGGCACGGCGGGCCATGGATCGGTACGGAAGTCAGGGCAGGAGAGTGTTCAGATCCTTTCCTGATCGGTTTCTATGACAGGCGCGAAATGTCACTGTCTCATGAATCTTCCGGTGAAGTGGTTTTCACAATCGAAGTGGATCCCACCGGAGACGGACAGTGGTTCCATTATTCTGACTTTGCAGTCGCCAATGGGCAGGAGTTCAGGCACCTTTTCCCAACCTCATTCCAGGCGAGGTGGATCCGTGTCAGGACGGACCACGACACAAAGGCGACTGTCTTGTTCGATTACAGGTAGTTGAACAGATCGACAAGTGCCGAGGCGAGGCTCTTTCCGAAAACCCTGCATGATTCAGGATTGACTTCGGTTCCTCCGGCGTTGGCGAAAGGAATTTCGAAGCAGCGGCACACACGTGCTCCAGGTACGTTGAGCCTTGCCCAGTTCAGGCATGACAAGCCGTCTGCATAATTGGCATTGGTGTTCCAACTCGTTCCGAAAGGAACATTGTTCGCTGGGTCGTACGGCAAGCCTTCAGCATTTTTCTCGATACATTTCGTGAAGAACTCTTCAGCGGCGATGTCCGGTGTGATCTCGGGATTTGAAAGGGGATTGTAAAGGAACTCATTCACCCCGCTGGAAATCCATGGACAGTGAAGGTCGATTATCACTTCCGGATCCTTTTCAAGGTATTTGTCTGCCAGGGCCCTGGTCTCTGGGTAGATGAACTGTCCATAATCCCTGTTGTGGTCGTGCGGATCACGGTTCTTCCCCTGGTCCCCGTTGACTGCTCCGTCATAATCCACGAATGGGACCACCGTGAATTCCACGTTCTCGCGGAGCCACTTTCCGGTCTTGTCATCAGAACATATTCCTTGGATGATGCCTTCCATCACGTAGCCGGCCATGGTTTCGGAGCAATGATGCCTGGCGGAGATCACCACCCGGTGCTTCTCCTTTCCATCGAGCCGGCCGAAAGTGGCGAACGGCACCTTATATCCGCTCCGGCTCAGGCAAAGGACATCCGTTTCGAACTGTCCTTTGCCTATGGAGCGGAGAAACTGCTTCCAATGCCCGGGAAGGTAGGGATGGCATTCGTAGAGGAATACATCCTTGTCCTTCGGACCGAAAGTCCAGGTGAAAGTCTTTCCGGTACGTCCTCTTCCAAAGAAGAAGGTCTTGCCTTTGTCGAGCGACACCACGGGTCCGCGAGCTCCTACACAGGTGCGCGGAAACATGAAGACCAGGGTTCTGCCCTGTGCGCCACGTACCCTCATGGCCCAGTAGAACCATTCGCCTTTGTGACCTGACATGTCTGGCTGTACGTAGACAGTGTCTCCGGAAATCTTTTCTACGACTATGTTTCCCGCTGGTAGATTGCCGTCTATGGTTATCTTCTTTCCCGGGCGGGCCTGCAGCTGGACTATCGCAGTTGCGAGCAATGTGATGATAAGCAGTCTTTTCACGTGGAGAATATTACAATTCCACTACTTTGTACTTGGTAGAACCCATCCCGTTTTCCTCAGCGCGGTAGACTATGCGTACGCCATGCCTCTGGTTGATCCTGTCGATCAAGGCCTTTGTGTCATTGTTCTCGTCGTTCGGAAGGTTCATCACCTGATCGAGACAGAACTTGTCCAATGCGACAGGGTCGAGGGAAGCTGCGATTCCGATGTCTTGGATCGTTGGTGCATGGGGATTGCCATCGCAGTCGCAGTCAATCGAAATGTTGTTCATCACGTCGATATAGACAATACCGTTCTTCGCCTTGAAATAATCATGTACTGCCTGGGCTGCAGCTGCCATAGATTCGATGAATGGAGTATTCTTCTCAGGGGATTCGAACCAGCCTTCCGGGGCGTGGAGATCACCTTCCGGATTGGCCTCTTCAACCTGACCGGCAGAATGGATATTCACTTTGCCGTCAGATGATGCGACTCCGATGGAGGCGTTCTTCAGTACGCCGCCGAATCCACCCATGGCGTGGCCCTTGAAGTGGGCGAGATTGATCATGAAATCATAGTTCTGGATGTGTGAGCCCACGATGTCATACTTGATCCACTTGTCATCCTTGACGGGAATCTTGATGCTTCCTTCCTCGTCCATAATGTCAACCTTTGCGATGGCATTGTAGCCATGTTCCTCGATGGTCTTGCGATGGATCTCGGTCTGTGAACGGTTCCCTCCGTAAGCGGTGTTGCACTCCACAAGGGTGCCACCGACCTTCTGAACGAACGGACCTATAAGCTCAGGGCGCAGGTGATTTGAAAGCATGGATTCTCCAGTTGAGATCTTTACGGCGACATTGCCTTTCGCTTCTACTCCGAGCGCCTCATAAATCTTGATCAGGCTCTCTGGGGTAATCTCCTTAGTGAAATAAACTACGGATCCCTCATCTTTTACTTTGCTTTTAGAGTTGGCATTTCCGCAAGATGTAGAAAGACTGGCAGCTATTGCCAGAATCGTGAAAAACAGAAATCTCTTCATGGTCGTATCTTGGCTTTATGATTTTATCGATTTCACGCAAAGATAGTTATAATTATTGAAAGGCTATGTTTTCAAGATCACCAAAGTGTCTCCGGCTTCAAGCATGGTATCTCCGCGTGGGATGATGCGTTCCCGGTTGCGGAGTATAAGAGCTATAAGGACATTCCTTGGCAGACCCAAATCCATGACTTTCTTTCCGGACCATTTGCTCATCGGGTCTATGTCTATGCTCCCGAACTGCATCTGGGTACCCTCGGAATAATCATTGAAAGTTTTCATGACATCAGCATCCGCATCCAGCATGTCGAGTTTACCTGCCACCCATGGGATCAATGAGCCCTGCATGGAAATAGAGATGAGTACCAGGCAGAAGACTATGTTGAAGATGTCATTCTCCAAAAGAGGATTGTCAGTCATAGCCATTATGGCGAATACGATCGATGCCGCTCCCCTCAAGCCTACGAATGATATGAGGGACTGCTGCTTGAAGGAATACTTTCTGAATGGGGTAAGGATGCCGGCTACGGCAAGAGGCCTTGCTACCAATAACATGAAAAAGAATATTGCGATTGCAGGAAGCACGGCCTTATGAAGCAGAGCCGGACGAGCAAGCAGCCCCAGCAGGAAGAAGATAAGGACTTGCATGAGGCCTGTTATCCCATCAAAGAAGTTGACAAGGGCCTTTTTCCCGGGGAAATCGCTGTTGCCCAGCATGATGCCTACGATATAAGTACTAAGGTAACCATTCCCTCCGATCAGGTCTGGAATAGCGTAGGACAATATTGCAACGGAGAGAATGAACAGCGAATCGAAACCTTCTCCTTTTATACGGAATCTATCCAATATCCAGGAGGCTACTTTCGCAATAAGGACGCCGCACCCCGCTCCGAATGCAAGTTGGGCGAATAGCATCCAGGATATTCCAAGCCCTGTGGCTTTACCGTTCAGGATGCTCAACATCAGTGCTGTGAGCATGTAAGAAAAAGGGTCATTGCTTCCGCTCTCCATTTCCAGTTTGGGAGCAGTGTTGTTTTTGAGAACGAGTTTCTTTGACCTTAGGATCGAGAATACTGATGCGGCATCAGTTGAACTCACTACTGAACCAAGCAGGAAACTTTCCATCCATCCCCACTGGAGTGCATAATGGCAGAAGAGTCCGGTTAAACCTGCGGTCAGGATCACGCCCAGGGATGCCAATAAAACGGCTTCCCTTACAATTGGCCTGGCAACATCCCAGCGTGTTCAGAATCCGCCGTAGAACATGATGAATATCAGGGCGACGGTACAGATTTCCTTTGCGAAAGCATGGTCTTCGAATTGGAGTGGAACCAGGCCGTTGTTGCCGAAAACCATGCCCAGCATTATGAATGCAAGGAGGGTTGGAATACCGATCCTGGATGAAATGTTATTCAGCCAGATGCAGAGCAGGATGACAACCCCGATGAGGATGAGGAAAAGTGTAATCACGATATCGTCTTTATAATTTTCCAATCAGGGTTTGTGCCCTTTGACCATGGAGCTCCACCATTTCTGTGGCAGGCTCGTAGTTGTAGTTGGAGAAATCGAAAAGCTGGGCATAAGCAACAGCCGCCGATTCGTTGTAAAGCACCTCCAGACGAATGACGCCTCCACTGATGTCCTTGTTGATTAAAGGTTCGACATCCTTTCCGTCAAGGAATCCCTTCAACGATTCGCGGCAAGAGTGGGCTACATCGAAGGCCTTTTTCTTTAGAATTATGTCTTCTCCATTACGCTTGTGACCTCCTTTGTAGAGCAGGAGCATAAGCAGGCCGCAGATTGCCAGTACAATTCCTACTCCGGCGTTTATGAAATAAAGGCCGATGCCAGCGGCCATTATAATGGCAGATATTGTGAGGTCCTTTGCAGTGTGGACCTTTTTGAATGTGATTTCCATGTTTATAATCTTATGAATAAATAAGTGTAATAAGCTCCGAAGAGCAAAAGCATGATAGCGCCTTCCAAACGGTCGATACGTTCCCGTCTGCCTGAGTAGGCCCATAGTAGCAAAAGCACCATGCTGAGCAAGAGAACCACTGCATCGACATTTGTTATAGAAGCAAAGGAAAGAGGCGTAATCAAGGCTGACGAACCCAGGATCAGCAGTATGTTGAATACGTTCGAACCAAGGATGTTGCCTAGAGCCAGCTGGTCCCTGCCCTTCAAGGCAGCGACGAGGCTTGTAGCCAGTTCCGGAAGAGAGGTTCCACCGGCTAGGATAGTCACAGCAATGAACTTGTCACTTACACCCAGCACCCTTGCCAGTTTGGTAGCGGACTCTACGAATAAATTGCCTCCATAGATCAATCCTGCGAGCCCGGATAGTACAAGCAGGACCGGCTCCCCACAGGGTACTGTTAAGGCCGAAAGCCAGAAGCATGACCGTAACCACGATTGTCAGGGGAATATCCTTTTTGCGGTTTTCTTTGCTCATGCTTACAGGACATATCAATGCTGTAAGCCCAAGAATGAATAAGACATTGAAAATATTTGAGCCTATCACATTGCCTATGGCAATATCGGCATTCCCTTCAAGGGCTCCAGTAAGGCTAACTACCAGTTCCGGGCATGATGTCCCGAAGCCCACTATCGTGAGTCCAATAACGAATTCGCTCACTCCGGCCTTCCTCGCGATTGAAGACGCGCCATCAACTAACCAGTCTGCGCCAAGGACGATCAGTCCCAGGCCGACCAATAGCCAAATAATTGTCATTTTGGTTGTTCTGAATGAGATTGTAGATTCTGCACTTCGTTCGGAACGACAAGTTTTTGTCGTTCCGAACCGGTCGAAGGACCAGTGAAGAGCCTATCTGCTAAAGCCTGAGCCGGCAGATGGAAAACAAGTATCTCTCAGACAGGTACATTCCTGCGAGATGCACAGTTGACTGTGACAGGAATGGATGTTGTTGGTTATTGTCTATTACTTTTCCACTCTTTACGATACGGAAAGTGGAACGGATCTGCTGAAAAGGGCGTCTTCCTGACTGGGTTACCCGGACGGAGATGGAATTGGTGCTGTTGCCCCCGGCAAAGGTGTAACCTTGTACAGCGGTAATGCAGATTTCCCTATTCGAGGTTTTATCCGCAAAGTTATCAGTGGAAGATGTCTCTGCTAAGCCGTAATTGTCTTCCTGCTTGGACTCTGTGCTGACTGTATCCGCCTTTCCTCCTGACAGGAAAGTCAACAGCAGGGACAATATTAGCGCAGTGAGTTTCATTCACTGCAAAGATAATCAAAATCGAGCGATTATTGCTATTTCTTCATCAGGGGCAAGCCTTCGTGCCAGGCAGTCCCGATTTTCTCTCCGATGGCATAGTAGTCGTTCCTCATCTGGTCAAATGCGAAAGCGTGCAACTTGCCGGCGTCAATCTTGCCTTTTTCATCAAGGACCTTCTCGTCTGCCAGAACATTGACTATCTCTCCAAGTACCCTCAGGCCGTATGGCTGGTCCTGGAATTCCACCACCTTGCATTCAAGCGTAACTGGGTATTCCGTGACGATGGGGGCGTCAACATTCTCGCTTCCAACTGCGTGAAGGCCGGAAACCGCGAACTTGTCGGGGTATTTGTTGCCACTGGCTGTTCCAAGGTAGTCCGATTCCTTGATGGTGTCAGTACCTGGGATGGAAAGTGTGAAGGCCTTGCGATCGCGCAGATTCTTCACCGTCTTGTGGGAAGCTTCCAGGTTCAGGGCTACCATATTTGTGTCAACTATTCCGCCCCAGGCCATCATCATCACATCCACGGTGTTGTCTTCATTGTAAGTCCCGATCATGTAGGTAGGCATCGGGAAAAGGTAAGGTTTTACTCCTAGTGATTTCATTTAATAATTAGTCTGATTATGTTATCGTATGAAGTCTTGCTGTCTTCCAGCATGTTACGTGATCCGAACTGCTCGACGGTAAACCAGCCCTGGTAACCGCTTCCGGAAAGGTCGGAGATTATGTCCCCGATAGGAATGCAACCTGTACCGATAGGTACACATGTCATGTCATCCTGTGTTTTCCTGTCCTTGAGATGGACGTGCCCTATCCTGTCCCTGAAATGCTTTAGCTGTTCCAGAGCATCTTGCCCGGCGAAAATGAAATTGCCGGAATCGAAGACAAGACCAAGGTCTGAGGCGACACTGAACAGCGAATCCAGTCGCTCCGAATCATAGCAGAGTGACCGTTTGCTGTCATAGTCTTCCACCATGATTGTGTAGCCAAGTTTTTTCACCCTGGTCGCAAAAGCGGCTATGCGTTCTCTGGCCAATACTATCTCGGATTGGGGAATCCCTTCTTCAGGAAGCAACCCAGTGACCAGAAGGAGTCTGTCGAAGCCATGCTCGTCCATGAAAGCTATCGTCTTGTCTTCCAACACTTTCTGGTCTCCTTTGGAATAATTGATGTCGGTAATTGCGCAGGCATGCTCGAAACCAAGGCTGTCAAGGGCCCTGATTTCATCTTCTTTCTGGAAGACCCTGACATCGGCTCCTGTGAATCCTATGTTCTTGATGAGCTTGGCAGCTTCGGCAAATGGAATACCTTCCTGTCTTGCTACTGATTCTATATGGTCGCAGAATATCGAGACCTTTGGAACACTTGGTTCAGGGGTGGAACCACATGACGCAGCGCCGAAGCAAAGGCAGGCGAGTGTGGCGTAAATGATGATCCTGTTCATGGCTTCATGATATCTTATTGCAAATCTATTAAAAAACTGTGTTATTTTTTTACCTTTGCAGCCGCTAATGAAAAAATCTTCACTTATTCTCTTTGCCTCCATGGCTTTTTTAGCCGGAGGGCCCTGCCAGGCGCAGGAAATCAATGAAAAGCTCGAGGGTGTTGTCGTCACCGCAAGCCGTCTTCCCGCATTCCTTGGCCAGAGCGCCAGGATGGTCACAGTACTGGACAGCCTTGCCATTTCTTCCATTCCAGCAACCAACATAAATGACCTGCTGAAGTTTGCAGTGGGTGTGGATGTACGCCAGAGGGGGCCCGAAGGTGTACAGACAGACATAAGCCTGCGGGGCGGAACTTGCGAACAGATCGCTGTCCTTCTTGACGGAGTGAGTATCGCCGACCCACAGACCGGACATAACTCAGCCGATTTCCCAGTGCCAGTCTCTGAAATCGAGCGGATCGAGATCCTGGAGGGACCTGCAGGACGTACCTATGGGACTTCGTCCTTGCTTGGAGCCATTAATATCGTTACACGCAAACCTTCAAGGGACGGTATTGAAGCACGTTTGGAGGGTGGCTCGCATGGACTTGCTTCAGCATCTCTGTCCCTTAGGGAAGCCGGGCGGCGAGCCCGCCATTCCGTTTCGGCAGGGTACTCCCGAAGCGATGGCTACACGAGGAACTCATCAGGAGGACTGAACACTGATTTCAGGACATTGAAGGCTTTCTATAAAGGTGATACCGACATCAAGGATTTCAAGTTGAACTGGCATGCCGGGGCGTCAGTCAAGGATTTCGGTTCCGGAACATTCTATTCCCCACGCTTCGACGACCAGTTCGAACATACAGCCAAGACCTTCCTTGCATTGCAGGGACAGTCCTCCGGAGCTTTGCATATACGTCCGCGGATCTACTGGAACCACGGAAGGGACCGTTTTGAACTATTTCGTTCCCGGCCTGATGTATATCCCTACAATTATCACAGGACCAATGTATTAGGAATCAATCTTGACAGTTGGTTCGAAAGCGCTTTCGGCAAGACTGTGTTTGGAGTGGAAGTACGTAATGAAGACATTGTCAGTACCAATCTTGGCGAGCCCTTGAGTGAGTCCAGGAAGGTGAGGGGAGAGGATGCCTTCTACAAGGTCGGGCTGAACCGCACGGATATGGGTATTTTCCTGGAACACAACATAATCCTTTCACGTTTTTCGTTCTCCGGGGGAGCTAACGTTTCCCGTAATACCATGGGTGGGGAAGGATTCAGGATCTATCCCGGTGCAGACGCTAGTTACCGGATCTCGCCCAATTTAAAATGGTATGCTTCCTATAACAGTTCGCTCCGCATGCCATCTTTTACGGAACTCTACTATTCGGTCGGTGGTTATAAGGCAGACAAGAACCTTAAGGCCGAGAAGATGCAGTCACTTGAGACCGGAGTCAAGTACCTTTCGAACGGTATCAGGATAGTCGGCGGACTGTATTATCTGGATGGCCGGGACCTGATAGACTGGATCCGTGATCCTTCCGTCCCTGATTCGCCTTGGCAGTCAGTCAACCATGCACGGATAGTATCCCTTGGCGGGGAGCTCACCGCGCGGGCCGAGCCTGCAATCCTGCTCGGCAGGGCGGACTTCCCCTTGAGGTCTATTTCGGCAAGCTATGCTTACACGCATCAGGACAAGAAGGCGGATGAGGGCATACAGTCCTACTATGCTCTGGAGTACCTTCGCAGCAAAGTTGTCATCCAGGCAGATTTCAACGTGCTTAAGTGTCTGGACATCAACCTTTCCTACCGGTGGCACGATCGTGTGGGCAGTTTTGAGGAGTACATTGGTGGAAAAGGTACCGGAGTCCTGAGGACATACCACCCATACTCCCTCGTGGATGCCAAGGCATCATGGGACGGTGGTAAATGGAATGTCTACCTTGAAGCTGACAACCTGCTAAATGCCGTCTATTTCGACCACGGGAATATACCGCAGCCTGGCATCTGGTTGAAGCTCGGCACCATACTGAGGCTCTAGGGACGGAGATTGTTTGCCTCTTCGTACTGCTTGTCAGAAACAGGCTCCAGCCATTCGTTTGAGGCTCCTTCCTGTACATCCTTATGATAAGTCAGATGCTGCATCCAGCTGTCTGCCGCAGCACCATGCCAGTGCTTGACCCCTTCCGGAATCTCTATAACTGTGCCGGGGACTAGCTGCACCGCAGGCTTTCCCCATTCCTGATACCAGCCGCGGCCGGCTACGCAGATGAGGACTTGGACCTGCTTGTGGTGGATATGCCAGTTGTTGCGGCACCTTGGTTCGAAGGTTACGTTAGCAATGCCACCATCCATCGGGGCAAGATAGCTGTTGCCTGTGAAATACTGGGCGTAGGCTGTGTTGGGCTGTCCTTTCGGCCATACGGAGAAGTCTACCGTTTGGACACTGGCATTAGAGTCACCAAGGACGGACTGTAATGCTCCGCGGAGGCGTTCTGCCTCGGCCAGTCCGACTTTTTCTTCCAACAGGGCGGGAAGCGCACGAAGTTCAGCATCTTTGACTCCCATGTTCCTTGCGCCGGATACATGCGCTATCAGTTGCGGTTCACATCCGGGCAAGGCCGAGATGGCACTTACCGTAACGATTTCGCGGTCGGCAAAGCTGAGGTTGTTACGGGCGAAGATGTCCCCAAAGAGGTGTGCCTTCAGGTAATAGTCGGTTGCCGGGACGAAACTATAGTTGAAAGGCTTTCCTGTGAGCTGTGTCTGGACAGCTGTTCCCTGTTTCAATGCATCATAATCTTTGGGAAGCGCATCAGCCTCCTTACCGGGATTGTCGTGGATCCCAGCCTCTTTCCTCTGCTGTAGGACCCTTTGCAGTGTTCCCAGTGCGTTGAGTGAACGAGGAAATCCGGTGTAGGCGTATAGCTGTGAGAGGGCTTCCTTGGCTTCACTGACTGTCAAGCCATTGTCCAGTGCCTCGGCGATGGCCGTTTCAAGCCCGGCCTGGTCGCCTTTTGCTTCCAGGGCTGCGATGACGGCAAGACCCTGCCGACGTGGAGAAAGAATGTTTTCCATATTCTGTGCGTTCATTATCATGCATGGCAGCATGGCTGCCAGGAATAGAATCCTTTTGAACATATCCTTATTTTAAACTATCAACCCAGGACTTGATGTCAGCCTTTGAGGCTTGGTTAAGGGTCTTGCCTGCCTTCCATTTGATGTCAGGATACTTAGCTTTGAATTCATCATTGGCCTTGTCGATGCTGCTGCCTCCGGAAGTTGCAAAGAATATGACTGTCTTGCCCTTGAAACCATAGGCTTCAATGAAAGTGTTGATGATGGTGGGAGCTGTGTACCACCAGACCGGGAAACCGATGTAGACGGTGTCATAACTGTCTGCGTTCTTGAGATCTTTTATGATGGCCGGGCGGGAATTGCGGTCCTGCATTTCCACAGTACTCCTTGAAGTCTTGACTGTCCAGTCGAGGTCCTCTTTGGTATATTTAACTTCCGGTTTGATTTCATAGAGTGTTCCGCCGGTTACGGAAGCGAGGTCTTTAGCCACGGCTTCTGTAGTGCCCGTAGCGGAAAAATAGGCTACCAGCGTCTTCATGTCTTTGTTTGTCTTTTTGTTGTTGTTCTGCCCGCAGGCGGTGAGGGCTATTGCCATGATTGAGATGACGAGAATGATCTTTTTCATTGTATTGCGGTTTTATTCAGTGTTGCTGTAACTAAAGGATTGGTGTCAATCAGGTTGAGAGACTTGACCATGCTGGCTGTCCCTTCCTTGTATTTCTTGAAATGTGCGGTTTGTAGATGGGCCTGATAGGCTGCCTTGTCTGCGTAGACTTCGAGGATATAGACCTTGCAAGGGTCTGTCTTGTCCTGCATTGAGAACAAGCCGATGACTCCCGGCTCTGTCGCCATGGATACCATCCCGACTTCCTTCGCAAAGCCAAGGTATTCCTCAAGTTTATCCCGGTACACCTCGATTTCTGCCAGACGGACGACCCTTTCGCCATATTCACGCACAGGAATATCTGCCCCGAACAAGCGTGCGGCATTATTGGACAGGATATCCTGCGGGGCCAGACCGTGGGCGGCCAGACGGGATTCCAAAGACCTCTTTGCTACGGTAAGTGCCTGAGCGGCGACGTATGGATAGTCGGAACCATACAATATGTGGGAAGGCTCAGTGATCTTAAGCAGCGATTCAATGACATCATCCGTTGCTGCACCGGCCAGGTCAAAATACAAATTTGAGATATTGGCATCCACGTCTACGGGCTGCATGTATCCCTGCTTCACCATCACTGGCATAAGTCCCTTGAATCGTGGGAGGGCATTCGGGAGGAAGGATCCACAGTGGGGGACCACGACCTTCAAGTCTGGGTACCGGACCAGCACGTCGTGCGCTACCATGTTCAGAATGGCCCTGGTGGTCTCGGCCAGATATTCATAGGAGGCCAGCGGAACGGCTGCAATCAGGTTGTCATTAACCGCCGACGGTTTGTGCGGATGAGTGATGACAACGGCCTTCCGGCTGTTAAGATATGCCATCAGAGGGTCCAGTTCAGGATCTCCCAGATACTGCCCGTAACAGTTGGAGGCAAGCTTGACTCCATCAGCCTTTAGGACTTCCAAGGCATATCTTGCCTCTTCCAAAGCCTTTCCGACATCTGGCAACGGAAGGGCTGCGCAGAAGAGGAAACGTCCGGGATGCAAGGCTTTCAGGGCAGCTGCTTCCTCGTTGAATTTCCGGCAGATGGCGGCTGACTCGGCCCCGTCGCCGAAATATGGTTGAGGGGCAGGCATCGTGAGCACTGACGTCTTGATTCCGGCCTCGTCCATGAACTTCAAGTGCGCTTCGGCACTCCAGGATGGTATGGGGAATCCTTCGTCCATCTCCATGCCGCGGGCTTTTACAGCCTCCATGTAGGAATCAGGAATCATGTGGCTATGCACGTCGACTTGCGCATTGCCGATTATGCAAACACTCATAAGAGCTATGATGCTGGATATTCTTCTCATTATTATTCCATCGTGTGTTCCCAGTCTCCGCGGGTGTCGATGCCTGCTGCATCTGCGAGTGATTCGAGGCGTGAGATTTCTTCTGATGTAAGGATGGTATCCATGACCTGTGCCGCTTCCAGCACGTGACGTTCCTTGGTGGCGCCGATAATCGGCATCGTACCTTTGGAAAGGGCCCATGCTATGCCAACCTGCGAGCAGGATATGCCGTATCTGGCACCGATTTCCTTCATTGCGTCGGTGAGAGCTGTCAGTTGACCGAGTACCGGATTGTATTTCTTGCCGCGGTCACTGTCTGCCGGAAGGGGATTCCCAACATTGTATTTTCCAGAAAGAGCTCCTTGTTCCAGCACCATGTAAGCCCAGAACTGGATGCCGTTATCCTTGCAGTAGTCCAGGACACCGCCTTTTTCTGAGGAACGGTAGAGCAGGCTGAAATGGTTCTGGACGGCCGATACCTTGAACCCGGCTTCTCCGAGGATTTCATTGGCCCTGCGGATCTCCTTGATGTTGTGGTTCGACACTCCTACTTTACGCACCTTCCCTGATTCAAGCAGGGGGATAAGTCCAGGAGTCCAGCGCTCCACATCCATTGGATTGTGGATCCAGTACATGTCGATATAATCGAGCCCCATGCGCTCAAGCGATGCCTCGGCCATCTTGGTTACACTGTTGTCGTAGACTTCTGCCAGCTGAGGGGTGAATTTAGTCGAAATCAGGACATCCTCGCGTTTGTAGGCAGCCGCCAGATGGCCAAGTATCCTTTCAGATTCGCCCATGCCGTAGGCCGTCGCAGAATCCCAAAGGTTCAGACCGGCCTGCATTGCAAAGGTTCAGACCGGCCTGCATTGCTGCGTAAAATACAGGCTTCAAGTTGTTCTCATCAGTATTGCTGCCGAAGACAGTATCTCCGCCAAACATCCCTGCTCCCCATGCCCAGGTCCCAAGTGCTATTTTAGTCTCTTTCATATGATGGTATATTCTTACATGCAAAATTCGGACTTTTATGCCGTAAGGGAATTAACTGTTTTACGGATTCGCTTACCATTTTTACGGAATCTTGCGTTTTATTCGTAAATTAGCATTGTGGAAAAGGTGCTGAAAGTTATCAATGTCAATGATTACGCCCATTATGTGGGAGCCCCGGAATTGCATCCGCTTGTCAGTGTCATCCATTATGACGAACTGGAGCAATGCCGTCATGCTTTGAGCGAGTATGGTGTCTATGGCTTTTTCCTGATGAAGGAAAGTCCTTATAGCATTTCTTATGGAGGAGGAAACTATCGTTTTGAATCCGGCTCACTTATGTGCGTCGCTCCAGGTCAGCAAGGAGGGGTGACGGATGATGGCGAGATCATCCACATCAAGGGCTGGGCCATGCTTTTCCATCCTGATATCCTCGCAGGTACACATCTGGAACGTCGCATCAAGGATTATCATTACTTCTCATATTACAGCAATGAGGCACTTAAGTTGAGTGCGGACGAGTGGGCACGCCTGGAGCGTTGTTTCGCTGCGATACGTAAGGAATTGGAAGAGTTTCCAAACGACAGTCATCTCCGTGCTATCGTCATTTCCTACCTTTCTTTGTTGATGGAACTGGCAGCACGTTTCTACGAACGGCAGTTCGAAGGATACGATGTCGTGGGAGAAGAATTTGTACACAAGGTAGATTCCGTACTGGAGCGTTACTACGCTGAAGGCAAGCACTTGGAGTCAGGAATCCCATCGGTCCGGTATTGCGCAGGTGAACTGTTCATATCGCCCAATTATTTCGGGGACCTGATGCGGGTCAGAACCGGCGAAAGTGCCACCCAGTACATACGCCATTTCCTGATGGATAAAGCCAGGGTCATGCTAGAGGATGGATATAGAGTCTCGGAAGTGTCCGAAACCCTCGGATTTGAATATCCTCAGCATTTCACCAGGATGTTCAAGAAGGAATACGGAGTGGCACCAAGCAAGATGGCAAAGGACACGCCTGAAATCCGGTCATAGTATTTTCATGGCAATGTAAGCGCATGCTTCTGCGTCGGCCAGGGCATGATGGTGGCGTGTGAGATCGTATCCGCAGGCTGCTGCGACAGTCTGGAGCTGGTGGTTGGGCAATTTTCTGCCAAATAATCGTCTTGAAGCCAGCAGCGTGTCGTGGAATTCGTAGTCCGGGTAGTCCATCTGGTAAACTTTGAACACTTGTTTGAGACAACCTTCATCGAATGGACTGTTGTGAGCGACAAGCGGCAGTCCCTCTACCAGAGGCTCGACTCTTTCCCAGACGTAAGGGAAAACAGGAGCATCTTCTGTATCTTCCGGTCCCAAGCCATGCACTTTCCGACAGAACCATTGGTAATAATCCGGCTCAGGGTGTATCAGGCTGTAGAACCTGTCTTCAATTCTGCCATCCCGGACAACGACGATCCCAACGCTGCAGACACTGCTGGGGCATTCATTCGCCGTCTCGAAATCAATAGCAGCAAAATCCTTCATGCCAGGCAAGGTGATTATAAATCAAAGGGAATATCTCCGCGCATAAACAATACTGCGTTGCCGGTGACAGGATCTTCAGGGACATTCAGCTTGGGATAGAAGCAGCGCGAGACGAAATCATATTCCTTGGAACGTGCCGTAATGATGAGGCCCCGGCTATCGATCAGGCGCATGGCTTCATAATCGGGAACCAGATTGGCCAGATCCTCTTCTGATTCGATGAGGACCATCATGTCTCCGCTCTCATACCAGGCTTCCCTGGCGAGCCCGTTGGTCGCTGCGAGTATCTTCTCCGTGACAGGGACTGACTTGTATTGCCCTACGGGGAAAACCATAGTATAACCGTCAGCACCTGGTCGGACGATGAGCTCCCCGCTCAAGGTGTGGAAATGCAACTCTTCCGCATCCGATTCGATGAAGTGGTGCAGCACGAAAGAGGTTGCCAGGGTGGCATGGCCACATAGCTCGACCTCGCCACCAGGAGTGTACCATTTCAGGTCATATTCGGCAGGACCGCGTTTAACTACAAAGGCAGTCTCTGAGTAATTGTTCTCGATGGCGATTGCCTGCATCATTTCTGGGGAGGGCATCTGCCGGCAGGGGAGCACTGCCGCCGGATTACCGGCAAAGAGCGTGTCCGTGAAAGCGTCAACAATGTACTGGATCATAATGTGACAAATATCGTACTTTTTGCTTGATTATGAAGTATATTTGCATTATCATGTCAATCGATCGTGCGCAGAGAGAATTCCGTACTCCTGTTGTCCGCGACCAGGAGGGGATGCTGAGTCTTATTCAAGAGTTTCAGCTTGTTCCTTTCTTCGTTAACATCATTCCAGGATACTCGATCGAGGAGCATACTCCTCCGGAACTGTGGTTTACGGATGAGAATCTTGGCCCATGGGACTGGAAGATTGAATGCATCCAAAGCGGGGATGTCGCATACGGGAAATTCCTCTATGGCGGCAAGGCCGCTTTTGCAACTGTTGATGTCTACCGTGAAATCATAAACTGGCGCCGTTCACTCCCCAAGTACAAACCTTCTCCCGACCAGAAGAAAGTGCTTGACTATATCGAAGAACACGGCAGCGTTTCCGTGTCAGATGTACGTCAGCTGATGGGACTGAAAAAGGCTGCGGCTGATGCCTTGCTCGCCAAGATCCAGATGCAGGCCCGCATCATCACAGGAGATATAGCAAGGGTGTACCGTGGGGCAGACCTCAGGTACAGCGGCTGGCAACGTAGCAGTTTCTGTACGCCGGAAGCTTTGTTCGAGGAGATGGATTTCCCTTTTCCCGGCTATAAACCTCGTACACTGAAGTCATCGCTTACTCCAGCCCAGTCGCTGGAGTTCCTCAAGGACACTGTCCGGAATGTTTGCGGTGATGTGCCCGATAAAGTCCTTATGAAAATACTTGGTTAGAAACGTCCGGTGTTTTACTCAGGAATCCGGATGGCGGGCCAGCCGTAGTCCTTATAGTACTTGACCGCGAGCTTGTTACTGTGGGTATATTCGGAGATGACTGACTTCCGGATTTCTTCGCGGGCCTTATTGTCGGAATAAGCTTTCTGGAAATCATCAAACCTGTCGCCGAAGATCGCCTTTGCGGTCGGCAGGTATTCACTCCCGTCTCCGACCGCATCGAAGCCGCATACAAAGAACTGTCCGTCGGAACTCTTCTTGACATGCATCTTCCCGGAATGGTTGCCTCCGGAAACGAACAGCAGAGTGTCACTGGATATGTTGTAATTCTCTACCCAGAAATCTCCCCAGACCTGGATGTCCTCGGTGCTGTCATCTACGGAGATGTAGTCATAATAGGGGATAGTGACTTCACCGGATGCATATCCCTTGCCCACCACATCGGTGAGGTACTTATCGATGGCTTTAAAATACTGGTCCGTAACGGATTCGGTTTCCTGCACCTCCGTTGGAGAGGAAGTCGTCTTGTCCTTCCTGTTGGCGCAAGAAGAAAACAAAATGCTGACCAGTGCCAAGGAAATAAGGAGTCTGTTCGTTGTACTCATATTGCTTTTTGAGTTAAATTATTCCTTATAGGTCATTTTGATGTGGGGGATGCCGTCCAGTATGAATGGGTCGGAAGACTGCCTGAAACCTACCAGCTCGTAAAATCCTTTGGCATATTCCTGGGCCTCAATATCTATCCGATCCGCACCGAAATACTCTTTCGCCGCATTTATGCCCTCCTGCATGATCAGTTTGCCGTAGCCCTTACCTCGTTCGGTAGTGATGACCCTGCCGATTGAGACCTCCTGCATATGAGTTCCCGCCGGGCAGACACGGCACAGTGCCACCACCTTCCCTCCTTCCGTCAACCATAGATGTATGGACTGCTGATCATCGTAGTCCATGTCCTGATAGACGCAGTCCTGTTCGACAACGAATACATCGCTGCGGATCCTTAGGAGTTCGTATAGTTCGTCGAGCGTCAGTTCGCTGAATAGTTTCCTGTGCAGTTCCATTATGAGTAACCCAGCCGCTAATTTACGAAGAATTGTCCATTCGTCAAATGACAAGTTTATTCTGGTGCAAACGATTATCAGAGCAAAAACATGTATCTTTGTAGATACTAAGACACTTCCCCAATGCAAAGATTTATGTCAACGTCGAAGAAATGGACGCCGATGAACTGCAGGGGATTCCCAACCTGGAAGCCAGGCGCGTGATGGATTTGGACCATCCTGTCCCAACGGTCCTCGCTGAAGTCGATTTCTCGGGTAAAGAAGCCTCAGGCAAATACCTCTGCAAGCAGCTCAAGGGCAAGTTCAACAAAGCTTAAATACGACATTGACAGCAGACTGTCCGTCTGCTTCAGTTAAAAACTTCCTGTGCACGGCCGAGAATCACATCCGCGTCGTTCAACAGGTTGTACAGACCGTCCTCAGAGAGAACACCTCGTTTGAGATCGGCCGGGACCTTTCCTGCCTCGTCTGCCTCATAATCCTCCTGCCACTTTCCGGAGCCCATATAATCCTTGAGCGAATCGAGGTCGTCCTTGACATCCTCATATTCGCTGATAACTTTGTCCAGTTCACCCAGGATGCTTGTAACCTTATCGAACCTGTCCTCCATTTCGGAGATTCTTTTAATTCTCGCTAGCTTGTCCATATCAGTTGGTTTGGTCTATGTTTCCAATAATCAAATTTAAGTATTCTTTGCGAGAAAGGAAGAATTAAAATCGAGTAAACAATGGCAGAATAATTGCAGGGATTAAGTCGATGAGGGCACTTACGCTATTTCTTGCTTTGTTTCTGACATTGATGCCAGAGCATTTCTCCATTGTGAACTATTCCCAAGCCCAGGAAGTTTGTTGTGAGGATCTGGAAGATATTGAAGAAGCAGCAGTCATCAAGACTGTTCGGAACGTGCAAAATCTCCCCTTGGAATCTTCCAAGTCTACTTTCCAAGGTGCCCGCCACTGCCGTTCCTGCATCCCGGAGCAGAACAAAGTTGTTATTTGTTTTGAAAGGCATTGGCTTACACATTGCAGCCTTCGGCTATAGGCCGTATTTCTTCTCATTAGAAGGAATATAGTCATACTTTCAAAACCCCACGTAGATGAATTCAATAGCAATAATAACTTCATTGCTGACATTGCTTGCAGGTATAGGTGTGTTCCTCATAGCGTGTCAGATGATGAGCTCGAATCTTGAGGCAGCGAGCTCTGAAAAACTGAAAAAACTTTTCTCCAAAGCCTCTGGCAGTAAACTCCTTGGTGTTGGGATCGGTGCCGTTGGCACTGCCGCCATACAGAGTTCCGGAGCTACGACGGTTATGACAATCGGTTTTGTGAATGCCGGGATTATCTCACTATCACAAGCCGCTACTATCATATATGGTGCTAATATCGGTACCACAGTGACGGCGCAAATTGTGGCGTTGGGTATGTTCGGTGGCAATTCAGTGTCAACCAGCGTCATCTTCTCAGCTTTCGCCGGACTGGGTGCATTCTTGAGTCTGTTCTCCAAGAAAAGCAACTATAAGACTTTAGGTGGCATTCTGGCAGGCTTCGGATTGCTCTTTGTCGGTCTGGAACTGATGAGTGGATCAATGGAATCTTTTGCCGCCCTGGATGGCATCAAGACTTTCCTTGCCAGTATCAGCAATCCTTTGCTCCTGGTTTTACTCGGAACGTTGTTAACCGCCATCATCCAGAGTTCCTCTGTGATGACCTCCATCGCTTTGGCCATGGTAGTCACAGGACTTATCGACATCAATCAGGGTATTTTCCTTACCATGGGTTCCAACATCGGCTCCTGCATCGTCGCCATCATTGCCGGTGTGACAAGCGGTACCAATGCCAAACGCACGGCTCTTATCCATTTGCTTTTCAACTGTTCAGGCGTCATACTGTTTATGTTTGCAGCTTTGGCTCTCGGAATGTTTGACGTTTCGTTCGGGAGTATTTTTGAGAGATTGTTCCCGTCAGCTCCACAGGTACAGCTTGCCATGTTCCATACCTTCTTCAATGTCGTGACGGTCCTCCTGATGCTCCCGCTTACCGGCTTGTTGGTCGCCATGGTGAAAAGACTGATCCCTGAGAGACAGATTACGAAAGATTCTGAATTCACTTTACGTTACGTGAACGAGAACATGCTTCGCACTCCGCCTGTGGCTGTGAGCCAGGTCAAACGAGAAATCCTTCGCATGGCCGACATTGCCTTACAGAATGTGGATCGCAGTTTTGAAATGGCAGTGCAACTGGACTTTGCAGGGAAAAATGTTTTCGATCGTGACGAACGGCAGTTGAATTTCATAAACCAGGAATTAATTGCATTCGTAGTCCACCTGAGCGGAGAACGTGGGCTTGGAGATAAAGACAGGGCCTATCTTTCCGGTACTTACAGAAGCATCAGGGACCTTGAAAGAATCGGTGACTATGCAGAGAATATCGTTGAATATGCGACTGCCCTTGCCGACTCTTCGCAGCAGTTCTCAGACGAAGCCAAATATGAAATCACCCAACTGCTTACTCTGATACATCAACTATTCGATCATGTGATAGCAGCCTATAAGAATGAAGACCTGGCTTCTCTGGAAAAAGCGAATGTGATCGAAGAGGAAATTGACGATTATACCAAGCAGATGGAGGAGGGACATATATCCCGCATGGAAAAAGGGATCTGTACTCCTTCCGTGGGAGCGCAGTATCTTGAGCTCTCATCCAATGCCGAACGTATCGCAGACCATATGATAAACATTGCAAAGACAATCAAGTCATTACAAATCAATAAACTATAAATAATATGAAACCAGTCAAAATGCTTATTATATTAATAACCACTATTCTTGCCATGCTGGGAATTATCTCATGCCAGGAAACGATCGTACCTGCTGACAATCTTCCTTCGTCAGCCAAATCTTTTATCGAGGAATATTTCCCTGGAGTTCCCGTCTCTTATGTAAAGATAGATTCGAAACTGATAAGTACCACCTACGAAATAATCCTGCAGGACGGAACGGAGATAGAATTCGGTTCTAAAGGTGTATGGGACAAGGTGGATTGCAAGAGAAAGGCAGTGCCGTCAGGTTTGATCCCAGCTGCTTTAACCGACTATGTCAATAATAACTTTGCCGGCCAATTCATCGTCATGATCGACAAAGAGCCTTTCGGAACCGAAATCGAACTTGATAATGACTTGGAGTTGAAGTTTGACAAGAAGGATCAACTGATAAACATCGATGACTGATAGCTACAACTTATTCGTAATAGTATCCGTCACCGCCCTTGATGTGGATGTGCTCGGCGAGGTTGCCTAATTTGGCGCGGATATGACGGATGTCCCTGTCCACGACTTTCTCACCTGCTGCAACATCTTTAGGCCAGACAAGTTCCGCAAGTTCACTGCTTGAGAAAACCCGGCCAGGATTGGATGTGAAAAGGCTCAACAGTTCGAATTCAGGGCGGGTGAGGTCGAGTAGCATTCCATCTATGGCCGCTGTTTTCTGTACAACGTCGATCTGGATCGACCCGGTTTCAGGGGCATTGTCACGTTTGCCGAGCTTGGCTTCCACAACATTCATCACGTAGTCACCGCACTTTTCACATTCACGGATCAGGTCAATGAATACTGTCCCGACAGCAAAACTGTACACACCTTCGTCAACGTACTCGGCGTTCTTGGCCCGGAGAGTATTGCGAAGTGAGTCGATATTGTTCTCGCATTCCTGGGAGACTTCAAATTCAGCAGTACCCTTCAGGACCCCTTCCATATTGGCCATAGCCTCATCCAGGAAGGTGAACATGTCTGAGATGCCTTGATCCTGGGTAGGAGTGAACTCGGCCTTTTGGCTGCGTTTTCTCTCCATGGTGCGGGACAGGTTGAACAAACTGTCACCGATGCTCTCCAACTCGCTGACCTCGCGAAGCAGGCTGCGTACCTTGCGCTTGGTGTCATCACTCAGGTGGGCGTTACCGACCTGGGCAAGGTAGCCTCCGATCTCGCTTTCGAGACGGTCGCTCATTTCTTCCATCTCCTTTATTCGGAGAGCCTTCTTCTCAAACGCATCAGCATCAGTAATAGTATAAAGGTCACGTACTTCGGCAAACATTCCACGCATTCTCTCTGCGAAGAGTTCGGTTTCCTTCTGTGCCTGGAGAATTGAGATTTCAGGAGTCTTGATGATACCGCTTTGGATGTATTTGAGTTTGAAGCCTTCGTCACTGTCCTTCTGGGGAATCAACTTACTTACAAGTTTTTCAATCTGAGGTATGAACCAGATGAGTATCATTGTGTTGGTCACGTTGAACATAGTGTGGAACATGGCCAGTACGAAAGACAGGCGGGCAGGGCTTTGAGAATCGGAGTGCGGGTCTACATCTACAATGTGGCATGCCGCATTTACGAAGGGATAGAATATAGTCAGCACCCAAAGTACGCCGAAAACATTGAAAACCAGGTGCGCCAGGGCTGCTCTCCTTGCCTGGGTATTTGCAGACAATGCAGCGATGTTGGCTGTGACGGTCGTGCCGATGTTCTCGCCCATAACCAGGGCGATACCCTGGTAAATGGTTAGAACACCACTCGTACAGAGAACCATCGTGATTGCCATCAGGGCCGCAGAAGACTGCGCAATGCATGTAAGGATGGCTCCTATAATGATGAACAAAAGGATTGTCAGGTAACTCCCGGAATCAAAAGAGGAGAAGAAGTTCACTACACCCTCGTTGTGTGCGAGGTCCATTTCACGGCCTGTAGCGTTCAGGGTCCCAAGGGCGAAGAACAGGAATGCCAGACCGAAGAGGAAATCACCAAGATACCTGCGCTTGCGCATTTGTATCAGAACAACGGCGACGAGGAAAACAGGCCAGACCAGATTGGTGATGTTGAATGAGAAACCGGCCGACATTATCCAAGCGGACAAGGTGGTTCCGATGTTGGCTCCCATAATCACTGAGATTGCCTGTGAAAGGCTTAGCAGTGCAGCGTTGACGAAAGAAACCGTCATCAAGGTCGTAGCTGCCGAAGACTGTACCGCAACGCAGACAAGCATACCGGTGAGAACGCCGGTGAAGCGGTTGGTAGTCATGGCACCTAGAATGTGACGAAGGCCAGGACCGGCCATTTTCTGCAGGGCCTCACTCATCACTTTCATGCCATACATGAGGAGAGCGATGCAGCCGAGGAGTTTCAAGACAGTTAGAATCATGCTGCAAAGTTACTTTCTAGACAGCATCTGTGCAACCCCTTATTGGAAGAAGTTTAAATAGTTTTACACATATTTTTCCACCGGCATTATATCGACGATCTATTAAAATCTGCGAAATTGGTATTTATTCAGCGATTATTTGTACATTTTTTACCTGTATTGAACGTACCTTTGTTGCGTTGACAAATCATGATAATAGTATGAGGACGATTCTGAATATTCTTGTAGGGCTTGGGACGGCATTGTCGCTCCTGGCCCTGCTATCGTGTACGAAGGAGGATCCGACAAGTTACAGACCCATTCAGGAAGAAAAGCAGGAACAAGAAAACGGTGAGACAACGATGCCAGAAAAGATCACTATAACCATTTCCGGAGTGACACTCCAGATTGTCTTAGAAAACAATGTTGCCACGAGAGAACTTGTAACGGCACTTAAGGTGTCACCTATAACTTACAGAGCCAGTGATTATGGTGGATTTGAAAAGGTCGGTGCTTTAGGACGTTCACTTCCCACTGCCAATTCGCAGATTACTACTCAGGCTGGGGATGTTATCCTTTATAGCGGCAACCAGATCGTTCTCTTCTATGGCAGTAATTTCTGGAACTATACACGCCTTGGGAAGATACAGTATTCGACTCTCGATGAACTAAAAACTTTCCTTAAGGCTGGAGGCGGCGATGTCAGTGTCACTTTATCCTTACGCCCTGAAGACGGTGGCAAGTGATTAGTTATAAATGAATCAATCAAACTGATTCCGATATTCACGGGGAGACGGTCCTGTCGCTTTTTTGAAGAGTTTTCCAAAGACGGGCTGTGAGGTCAGCTCCTAACTTGCGGAAAATAATGTTATTTTTGTAAGCTATGAGCCACATAACTTCCAACATAAACGGCCGCGAGTGCTTTATTTACAACTCCGATGAGCCCCGGTATTTCCTTATCCAGACTTTGGGAAATCACGAACGTGGTATATTCGACACTACGGCGGAGCTGATTGCCAGTACAACCGACGTACCCTTTGTCCTTGCTGCTTTCCAGGTGTTCGACTGGGATCTGGACCTTACACCCTGGCACGATGATGCCATAAACCGGAAACCGGAAGTGGGGACCATGACCGGCGATACGCTTCGCTATGTGGAGGAATCACTCCTGCCTGCGCTTGAAAACGAATACGGAAAACTGCCCGTTATTCTTGGTGGTTACTCCCTTGGGGGACTCTTCGCCCTCTGGTCTTCTTCGCAAACGAATCGTTTTTCTGCTATCGCAGCGGCATCGCCTTCCCTCTGGATCCGGGACTGGCTTGACTTTGCTGAAACTCATCCGGTAAAGACCGCAAAGGTGTACTTGAGCCTGGGAGACCAGGAGGAGCATGTGAAGAACCGGTCGATTGCACGAGTGGGCGACAGTGTAAGGGGCGAATATGAACTGCTGAAAGCACAACTCGGGGATGGAAACTGCACCCTGGCCTGGAATTCCGGAGGCCATTTCCAAGATGGAGATATAAGGCTTGCTGCAGCCTTTTCGTGGTGTATCAAAGAGTTGGAGGGCAAGTGAAAGATTTTTATACATTCAGGTTCTTAGATATGAATATCAAAGAAATAGAAGTCAAGACAGTCCTTACCAAATCCAACCTCCCCGTATCTGACTACGCCGTGAATCCCTATGTGGGATGCCTGCACGCTTGCAAATACTGCTATGCTTCCTTCATGAAGCGCTTTACCAACCATCCGGAGCCCTGGGGAACCTTCCTGGATGTAAAGACCTGGCCGGAGGTAAAGGACCCTTCCAAATACAAGGGCAGGGAACTGTTCCTCAGTTCTGTGACTGATCCCTATCAGCCCCATGAAGCCAAATATAAGCGCACCCGGGCCATCCTTGAGCAGATGCAGGGGAGTGGATGCAAGATCAGTATTTCCACCAAAAGCGACCTGATCCTTCGGGACTTGGACCTGATCAAGACCTTCCCTGGTGCCCGCGTCTCCTGGTCCATCAATACGCTGGACGAAGACTTTAGGAAGGCCATGGATAAAGGCGTGAGCATTGAACGCCGGTTGGAGGCCATGCGCCAGTTCTATGAGGCCGGCGTGGAGACGACCTGTTTCATTTCACCCATTTTCCCCGGCATCACGGATGTGGGGGCCATCATCGAACGGACCAAGCACCAGTGCAACCTCGTGTGGCTGGAGAATCTGAACCTGCGCGGAGATTACCGTCCGGTCATCATGGACTGGATTCACGAAAACCACCCTGAACTTGATGAACTGTATTACAGGATATATTCCAGGAAAGACCGCAGCTACTGGACTGAACTTGACCGGCAGCTCAGGGAATATACAGCCAGGGAAGGGATGTTATACGTCAGGGACGATGATTCCAAACGCAGCGGCTTTGGGCAGCTCCCTGTGGTGGCCAATTACTTCTATCACGAGGAGGTGAAGAAATCAGCCAAGAAATTATAAAATGATTGACCTCAAGTCTTGGAACCCGTGGCACGGATGCAGGAAGTACAGTGAAGGCTGCGCCAACTGCTATATGTTCGTACTGGATAAAGCCCACAAGGTTCCGGGACAGTCCACTGAGATATTCCTCACCAGGTATTTCTCCAAGCCCATGGAACGGGACCGGAAAGGAAACTTCAAGGTCCCTCCCGGCTATTGGGTGCGGGTGAACATGACATCAGATACCTTTCTGGAAGAGGCTGATCCCTGGCGGGAAGAGATGTGGCATATCATCCGCTACCGTTCGGATGTAAAGTTCTATATTCTCACCAAACGGGCGCTCCGTATGGCTGACCATCTGCCGCCAGACTGGGGCGATGGCTATGAAAACGTTCAGCTCAATGTTACCTGTGAGAACCAGCGTGCCTTTGACGAGCGCTGGCCCATCCTTCGGGACATTCCCGCCAGGCACAAAGGCATGAACCTTTCTCCCCTTATCGGCCCCATTGACATTGAACCGGCCCTTTCCTCAGGACAGATCGAACACGTCGACCTTGGCGGTGAAGCATATGGAGGTCTTAGGCCATGCCGATACGAATGGGTAAAGCAGATCAGCGATGCCTGTGCCCGGCATAGGGTGAACTTCGCGTTCGATTCCACCGGAGAGGTATTCATCAAAGACGGGCGCAGCTATCAGATCCCAGACCAGAAGACGCAGCTCCATCAGGCATTCCGCTCCGGATTGAGCCATTATTTCGGCCCCGTCCGGTTTAATCTGTATGATCCGGAATATGGCACCCTTCTTACTCCGGAAGAGCTTTATCATCCAATGTACAACCGCCATCGCTGTGCTGAATGTACCATGGCATTCGCCTGCGCAGGCTGTGGACGATGTGGACGTTGCAAAGATGTCGAACTGGTGGATCTGGACGATATCTGGACTCCCGAATGAGTTGGATTTAACTGTTAGTTTTAGCTCCTAGAAACTCTGTCGGCGTGATGCCGGTTACCTTTTTGAAGAGACGCGTGAAGTGGTGCGGATACTCGAAGCCTAGCAAGAGTGCGGATTCGCCAACGTTGTTGCCATTCATCAATAAGCTCTTGCCCTGTTCTATAACGAAAGAATGGATGTAGCCGATGGCAGTACCGCCTGTAGATTTGTGGATCACGTCGCCAAGATACCGGGGTGAATAAGCCATCTCGTTTGCGCAGTACTGGACGGAAGGGATGCCGAGATCCATTTGCCTTCCGTCCAGATAATACTCCCTTAGCAGGTTGTGGAAGCGTTTGAGGATGTCCGATGACGTCTTGTCTTCCTGTGAAAGCTGGCGCAGATAGATACGCTGGCAGTATTCCAGGATAAGACGTATGTATCCCAGAATGACATTCCGCAATGCTGGGGAATCCTCATTTTCCTGCAGTTCGTGCCTGAGCTGAGTGAGCAACTGGGTGATCCGTCCCCATTCCGAAGGCTCCATTTTCAAGGTTTCTGTAGCGAAGTAGGAGAAGTAGTGATAGTCCTTCATCTTCGCTTCCAGATCGGTTCCCCTGAGGAGCTCGGCAGAAAACAACAATGCCCACCCATTGATATATAGATCTTCACCATCATCTTCTTTGCCACCGATTTGTCCAGGCTCCGCTGCAAATATGGACCCATCGGCGGCATCAAACATTTTCATTCCGTATGTCAGGTTCTTAGGGAAGTTTCGCTGGATGAAGAGTCCGTAAACGCCGTAGCGGTTAAGGCTGGTACGGACTGGCGACACTTCGTCATAATGGATTACGCTTACAAGAGGATGCAATTCCGGAGCCCCTATTGAACGGGCGTACACATTGGGTTCGGTAATGTGTAGAATATTCTTCATTCTGCTTAAAAAGGTATATGTTATTGCAAATATAAGATAGTTTCTGCGCTATTGGTTATTATTGGACAAAAAAAGGTAAGATAATCCCATGCAGACCGTTTACCTTTGCATTACAAAATCTAAGTTAAATGACTATCAAGCATATCACCGCAGTTTCCGTTGCAGCCCTGACACTGCTTGCCTGCAAACCAAACACAAACGAGAATATGAGCGCATTGAATCTTACCCAGGAGTGGGACAAAACTTTCCCGAAATCTGAACTGGTGAACCACCGCAAGGTTACCTTCCATAACCGCTACGGCATTGAACTGGCTGCGGATATGTATATTCCTAAAAACGCTTCCGGCAAGCTTTCCGCCATTGCGGTAAGCGGTCCTTTTGGCGCCGTGAAGGAGCAGTCCAGCGGCCTTTATGCCCAGCATATGGCAGAAAGAGGATTCCTGACCCTTGCATTCGATCCTTCTTTTACCGGTGAATCAGGCGGTGAGCCACGCAGGATGGCCTCCCCGGACATCAATACGGAGGATTTCCTTGCGGCTGTCGATTTCCTGTCAAACTGCGATCTGGTGGCACCTGAACGCATCGGCATTATCGGCATCTGCGGTTTTGGCGGTATGGCAGTCAATGCTGCAGCCTTGGATCCCCGTATTAAAGCAACCATCGCATCCACGATGTATGACATGAGCAAGGTGAACGTCGAGGGTTACTTCGCCAGTGAAGATACTCCTGCTCAGCGTCAGGAAAAACGCCGTGCCCTGGCTGCGCAGCGCACTAAGGATTTTGCCTCCGGAACTTATGAGCGTGCAGGCGGCGTCGTTGATCCGCTTCCTGAGGATGCGCCTTGGTTTGTAAAGGATTATCACGCTTATTACAAGACTCCACGCGGCTATCACGAGCGCAGTGGCAACTCCAACGACGGCTGGAACATTATCGGCTGCCAGAGTTTCCTGAACCAGCCCCTCCTTGCCTGGGCGGGAGAGATCGAGGCTCCAGTACTTCTCATCCACGGCGGGAAGGCCCATAGCCGCTATTTCAGCGAGTATGCTTTTGAGCGCATGACCGGAAAGCATGTAGTCGGAGAAAGCGCAAAGGAAGGCAATAAAGAGCTCCTTATCATCCCCGGAGCATCCCATGTAGATCTCTACGACGATGTTGCTGGAGTGATTCCTTACGACAAGATGGAAAAATTTTTCAGGGATAACCTCTAGAAGTACTACGCATATCGCAGAACCGAAATGAAAAGCACGATTGGTACTGATCATTACCGGCCGATGTGGCCGAATATAAGCGTCATGATAAAATCACGTCTGTCCATTATCGTACGCTCCTGTACTGCTCGTCTGATACCGGCTCCAGCCACTCGTTCGTCGAGCCAGGCTGAACGTCCTTGTGAAGGGCGAGGTGCTGCATCCAACTGTCTGCGGCAGCTCCGTGCCAATGCTTGACTCCCTCGGGTACTTCGATGATGGTTCCGGGAGTCAGCGGGACGGCCGGTTTGCCCCACTCTTGGTACCAGCCGCGGCCGGATACGCAGATGAGCACCTGCACGGCCCCGTGATGGACGTGCCAGTTGTTGCGGCACCCGGGTTCGAATGTGACGTTGGCGTAGCCGCCCGGCAGGGGATTGAGGTAACTCTGTCCGGTGAAGTACTGCGAGTAGGCATTGTTGGGCTCACCCTTTGGCCAGGTTGCTCTGCCGACAGGGTTGAACATCGTCACTTTCCTGCCACCTAGGCTGTACTTCTCTCGCAGGGCCGCAGCCTCACCCATCATGGGAGAGGAGTGATAGCGGTTCAATGCTTCCTGGTCGGCCCACTCATCAATGAGCAGCAAACCCTCCGGATCATCGGCGGGAAAGAAATAATCGTAGCGGAGGCAGCCTGCGACGGCACGGATACGGGCAGCGATCCCGCTCTCTTCCATCTCCTTGACATAGTCACGCGCACCGCCGTTTTTGCCGGTATAGCGGATATTTATTGTAACCTGTGCTCTGGAAGGAATGGCCAGGGCAAGTAACGTGAAGATGACTGATAGTTTGCGGAGGTTCATATCCATGTGATTTTTTTGCTATGAGTGATTACTTGATCTTGTTTTTCTCCAGCCACTCCTTTACGAGGCTCTGACGATTGGAGCGGTTTGAATTGTTGATCCAGAGGCTTGGGCCATAGAACTTGCCATCTGGAATCAGGCGCTTGGCGTCGGACTCAACGCCGGAAATGCCTGAAGAGGCGCTGGAGACCACTAGACCGATGTTCTTCCCTTTCATTGCTGCACCGTTCTGGAACAGGTAGGTCTGCATGATGGCGGCCATCTGGCTGTGCCAGAGAGGAGTCACCACGATGATGGTTTCGTAATCCCCGGTCTTCTTTTCAACGCTTTTTATGGCGGGATAGCTGGATGCCTGGCCAGGTGCCTTTTTTATAGCATTGATCAGGTCGCTGCCGAGTTTATAGTTATTTGCATTGTAGTCGACACCCTCTTCAACTTCCCGGATGCGTAGCTTGTCAGCCTTCTCCAGGTTGGAGGAAAGTGCTGTGACGATCTCGTCGCAGTGTCCGGTGTAGCTGTAATAGACAATCAGGATCTTTCCCGGATCGGTATTATCCTCCGACTGCTGGGTGTTCTCTGTATTCTCCTGATCCCCGGATCCGGAATTGTCAGGATCCGCTTTCTCGCAGGAGATAAAGGGGAAAAGAGACAGCAGGGTTAGGACCGTAAATGCTGCCAAATGTCTTTTCATACCTGTTTTTAGCATAAGAGATTACTGTTCTATGTGTTTCCGATACAAAATTACAGAGCTTTACCCTTTTCGTTCTTTCACAAAAAACGTTACTATTTTCACATTTTACACAATTCTTCCTATTTTTGCGCAGATAACGATTGCATGAAAACAGATTTCATATATTCCTCCGATTTCCAGGCGATGAATTCTCAGGAACTCTCGGGGTTCTGCCTGCATCTTCTTTGCACGGACGGGGAGGGGAGTTTCATATTCAACGGACATCGCTACTGCATTGAGAAGAATGACCTGGTGGTCATCGTCGGGCCGGACAGGGTGAAGGACCTTGCAGCGAATCCCGATATGCGGGTAACGTGGTTCGCAGCTGAAAACCGGTTTTTACAGAACCAGTTGCCCAGCAACAATTACAGCATCGGCGGGAGCATTTCGCTCAACCAGGATCCCGTAATCCCTCTTTCTGAAGAAGAAGCCAGACATATCCTGGCGGACTTCGACAGGCTGAAGGACCGGATGGTGGATACCCACCTGCAATTTTATCGAGAACTGATGGGGAGCCTTTGCTTGACGATGATGTACGATATTTTCGAGGCACACACAAGAAGGGACGCATCCGACACCCACACGGACAGGACCGCCTACATCGTCAAGCAGCTGATGGACCTGCTCTCCACTGGAATCAGCCGGACGCAGCGGGAAGTGAAGTACTATGCCGACCGTCTCAATGTCTCTTCGAAGTACCTCTCTGCCACCATCAAGCGCGTGACAGGTCTCAATGTCATGTCATACATCAACCGGCACACCGTTCCAATCCTGAAAAAATACCTGGACGATGAACGGTTGTCGCTCACGCAGATCTCGGAAATGATGAATTTCTCATCCCTGTCCTACTTCAGCCGCTACTGCACCAAACACCTGGGCAAGTCGCCCAGTGAGTACCGTTTAAGCATTCAACCGAAAAGGCGTGCGAATCGGGATGAACAGAAGCTTTACAGCGTCTTAGGGCAATAGCTTAGAAAACATCAAATCCCTGTGGTTGTCAATTATCCTGTATTTATTTGCTGATATCGGCAGGTTCCGCTAAATTTGTTGCGTTTTCAACATTTTTTAGCCAAGCTTTCAAAGACGCATGAGGACATCATCGACTTGCAGATGAAACAACTCGATAAATCGGATTTCCCAGTTGAAATCCAAATAAAAGGCAAAATATTTTTGACTTTTTTATTTAGCGCGCTCTAAATCAAGCATTTGCAAAATGGTTGATTTGGAGCGTAACAATAACGAACCATCGGTCTCGTAGAGATCGATGCAAAGGAGACTCGTATAATCCTCGGTAAACAAACTTCCCAAAGCGGACATCTGTGGTCAGTGCCGCAAGTATCTGCATTAGGTTACTGAGGTGGGAGGTACAAACTTTAGCTGAGCGGACTACAAAGCCGCATTCCGATTTAAGTACTCTCTCCCGAAGGAAGTCTGTTTACCAGACAGGATTTCTTTCTCTTTACGAAACATAGCAGTTGACATAGGGCTGCTGGTGTTTCATGACGAAGTAAATGCGATTGACCAGGCGGCGTGCGATCTTAATGATCGCCTTGCTCGGCTTCATCGTTCTACAATACTCCACATATGCAGCAGACAGAACCGGATCTTTCCGAGAGGCTATCCACGCGGCTTCAACAATAAGCCAACGGAGTTTGGCATGGCGCCTGACAGTGATATTGCCAGTTCCATCATGCTCTCCGCTTGAGTAGCACATGGGAACCATCCCGATGAACGATGCAAAGTGTGCTGCATCCTTGAACCTGGAGATGTCGTCTACCTCGGATAGGATGGTCAAACCGGCCAGTTGACCAATACCTGGGATGCTCATAAGAAACTGGAGTGGCTTATCAAAGCGTTCTGTCCTTGATAATACACGCAGTTCCTTCATCATCTTGAGTTGCTGCCCACGGAGATCTTCGTATTGTGCTATGAGCAAATCCAGGGTCTTCTTTCCATACTTAGTCTCCAACTTTAACCCTTTCAGCCATAAGACAAACCGGTTTGTCCATGTGCGGCCAGGTCGGCAGAACTCTTCAGGAATATCAATCCCCAGATATCTCAGATGGGCTTTTATCCTGTTCTTATGACGCGTCTGGTCCTTCGTCAACGAGTCTCTCAATCTTATCAAAGAGCGAATCTCAGTCGCCACACTATCCGGGACATATATACCCTTCAATTCTCCGGATCGTAGACTTCTCGCCAGCTTACCACTATCAACAGCATCGGTCTTCCTCAGCCTTTCACCAGCCATTGTCGGCACATCTGCTGGGTTCACAACGATGTTGTTTATTCCTAGGTTCTGCAGTTCCCAATGTATCCAGAACCCGCAGAAACCGGCCTCGTAGACCGAATAGTACTCCGCACCCGGATAGGTGTTAGTCAAGAACTTGTTCAGAGCAGCTGGACTTGGATCCTGCGTGAATTTCTTCAGTACTGATTGCTCCGACAAAACAGTCACTGACCAGCTTCTTAAATGGACGTCGAGCCCGACAAAAATCTTTTTTATTTCATATGAAAAACTTCTCGGGGGTCTGCCAAGCGGCAGGGGCCGACAAGCCCCTGAGAGCGTTCTTCATTTGGATTACAAACATAGTTACTTTATATGCGAATAAACTGCCTAACAATGCTTTGCCTTACCATGATGGTCATGGCTTGCGGACAACAGACAAAACAAGAAGAAACGACGGCGGAGTTTATAGATCAGGTAAAAGAAGCGCTTGATGACAGTGGACGCATAGACTTGGACGGTCTTCAGTGGACAAGAGAGCCTATGGCTTTCGATGTGAAGGGTGATACTCTCATTGTCACAACGGCTCCCAAGACCGACCTGTGGCAGCGCACGTACTATCACTTCCAGAACGACAACGCTCCTGTGTTACAGATGAAGACCCGTGAGAAGTTCTTCAGTTTTGTTGTGAAGACCGATTTCTCAGAGAGCCATCACCGCTTCGACCAGTGCGGTATCGTGATGTATCTTGACTCGGAGAACTGGTTAAAAGGATCAGTGGAATATGAGAACGAGGAGTTCCAGCATCTTGGCAGCGTGGCAACCAATAAAGGCTACAGCGATTGGGCCACGACAGCTATTCCAGCCAATGTCAAGACGATGTGGTACCGCTTCTCACGGCGTGAAGATGACTACTGCATCGAGTGCTCTACCGATGGTGTGGATTTCAGCCAGATGCGCATATGCCACATGTATGCCGGTGTCGACGAAATCAGTTTTGGAATCTATGCCTGTTCGCCCGAAGAGTCTTCGTTCACAGCTAAGTTCACCGATATGAAGATAACCGAGTGCGCGTGGAAGGCTCACGATGGCCAGCAACCGGACTAATGAATTCGGATTTGTAGAGCTAATGGATAGACGCTCATTGGGAAGACGATCTCCGGAAAGCATTCGATTCAGGCCGTCAGATGGCTTCTTCTTTTGGTAATATAGAGCGGCCGTAGGAGGGATAGTCTACAAAAAACAGTATCTTTGCGCCCCATTATTTACGAATACAATTTATGGCGCAGGGTGTCGACATAAAGAAAAGACGGCTGGCAGGGTATCTGGCCGGTTTCATAGCGGGAGTCTCCTACGGGACCAATCCTCTGTTCGCTAAGCCCCTTCTGGAAAGCGGCGTTCCTGTTCTTGTTATGCTCCTTTTCCGTTACGGCATTTCAGCGGCCATTCTTGCCATATGGATGCTCGCAAAAAGGGAACAGTTCCGGGTCAAAGGCAATGAGATTGCATTGCTGGTCCTTTTGGGCATTCTTTTCGCTTGCAGCAGCCTCTTCCTGTTCTTTTCCTACGAGTTTATTCCTTCAGGCCTGGCCACGACCCTGGTGTACCTTTATCCTGTGTTTGTAGCCCTGATTATGGTCTTTCTGCGGTTCTACCCGAGTTGGCAGACCTGGCTTTCCATCATAGCCACTTTCGGAGGGATTCTCCTGCTATCCAGCCCCTCTACCGGGGCATCCATCCGTATTCCTGGCATCATCTTGGCCGTCGCATCTGCCCTTAGCTATGCATTCTACCTTGTCATTGTCAACCGGAGCAAACGTATCAAGAATGTCTCCGAGCATACATTGACTCTGTATGCGCTGTTGACAGGGGCATTTCTTTTCGCAGCCATCCGTACCCTCCAAGGAGGAAGTATCACTGAAGGAATCAACACTGCCTCCGACTGGGGCAACCTGATCGGCCTTGCCATTGTCCCGACGATGATCTCCCTGCTTACACTTGCTGTATCCTCCCGATATATCGGTCCCACGAAGACATCTATCCTCGGGGTCTTTGAGCCCCTGACGGCAATCCTGATAGGAACCCTCCTGTTCGGTGAACCCCTTACAATGAAAATGGGGATCGGAGTTGCTGTCTGCATCAGCGCTGTGGCCTTTATGGTCCTCAGACCCGGCCGGAAAGTCTACGAGTAACTCTGGCTCAATCCTGGTGCGATTTCAGAACTCACGATAATTCTTCCGGAAGAATTGATAACGAGTCTTCCGGAGATTCTGCCGACCTTTGCATCAGTTAATTGATTACAGCTATGGCAAAGACTCTTATCGCATTCTACTCCCGCCGTGGAGAAAACTGGGTAGACGGCAGCGTCCGTTTCCTTGCAAAAGGGAATAATGAGGTTATCGTCGAAAAGATCAAGTCCCTGCTTCCGGAGGCTGATGTCTTCCAGATTGACACGGTGAAGAAATACTCCGATGACTATATGGTCTGTATCGAAGAGGCCAAACAGGAACTCCGTGCCAAGGCCCGTCCGGAACTTACGGCCAAGGTGGAGAATATGGATCAGTACGACACCATTATCCTGGGCTATCCCAATTGGTGGGGTGTACCTCCGATGGCCGTTTTTACATTCCTGGAGAGCTATGATTTCTCTGGCAAGAAGATTGTCCCTTTCTGCTCCCACGAGGGCAGCGGCCTTGGCGGAAGCATCCGTCAGATAAAAATGGCCGTTCCCGACGCCAATCTCACTGCCGGTGTTGCCATCCACGGTGCCACCGCATCCCACTGTGACCGTGAAGTGAATCTTATTCTATCACAAGCTCGTTAATTGTTATTCTGAACGAAGTGAATAATCCGATGAAACGCATCATCCTTACCGCAATCCTTGCCCTTGCTGCATTGACGGCATCGGCCCAGACGCTAGTCGTCTATTATTCCAAACCTGGCGAGACCTATACGCCGGACGGAGTCATCAATCTGAAAAAAGGGAATACACAGGAAGTGGCCGAGCGCATCCAGAAGTTCGCGAAGGCAGACATCTTCCGCGTGGAGACCGTCAAAAACTATCCGGATGAATATATGAAACTCATCGATGTAGCGAAAGAGGAATTGAACTCCAAGGCCCGTCCGGCAATCAAAGGCGATATCGATATTTCCAAGTACGATACCATTTATATCGGCTGGCCTTGCTGGTGGGGAACACTGCCGATGTGTATGTTCACCTTTATCGAGAAGCATGACTGGTCCGGGAAGACTGTCATCCCATTCACGACTCACGAGGGAAGCGGATTCGGCAGCGGACTCCGTGACCTGAGGGCCGCCGTCAAAGGCGCGACAGTCGCCAAAGGTCTTTCCCTTCGCGGTACGGTCGCCCGCTCCAGCGATGCCCAGATTGAGAAATTCGTTACCGGAGATTAGTGAACGACAAGTGAAATTTTGATAAGCCCGGAATCTTCCATATCTTCGTGGATATGGAAGATTTTTTGATATACAACACTTTGGGTGACGGTAAATATCCGGATGCCTATAAAGGGAACTATCATTGCCACATCCTTTGCCGCAGCGGCGAAATGCATTTCGATGCCGTGGGTAAAACCTTCACTGCAGGCCCTGGAGACCTGGTCATCTGGCAGATGACCACTGCAGTTTCCAACGTGTGGTACTCAGAGATTTTTGATGCTGATTTCGTGCTCATTTCCAATCCCTTCCTGAATCTGTACAACCCGGAGCAGGTGTGGGCCACCAAAGGGTATGTGTATATCAAGAGCCATCCGGTGTTTCACCTGGAAAACGATGAATGGGATGTCATCGAGGCCGATTTCGAGCAGTTCCGGCACCGGATCCACTCACGCTTCAATCTCTTCTTTGATGACAAGGTGGGAAGGGTTTTCCAACTGCTTCTGATGGATATGTGGGGCATCTATTCCCGTGAGATGGAAAAAATGGACACAGACGAGACATCGGCCCGTATATTCATGAAATTCCTCTATCTGGTGCAGCAGCATTGCCGTGAGGAGCGGGAAGTGGCCAGGTATGCCGACAAACTCTGCGTCACCCCGAAATACCTGTCAGCCATATGCCAGAAGATGACGGGAAAGAGCGGCTCCTATTGGATTGAGTACTATACACTCCACGAGATCCTGCTCCTGCTGAACAATCCAGACCTGACGCTTACTGAAGTGACCGACCGTATGCATTTCCCTGCCCCGCCGATGCTGACACGTTATTTCAAAAGAGTAGCGGGTATCACACCGTCCGAATACAGGGCAGGGAAGTAAAGCGATCAATATGATAGGAACTCCCGCCGCAGTCCCTCGAATACGTCTTTCCTGATATTAATAAGTTGACGCTTTTGTCCAAGTGATCTTCCACTGCCCCTCAATACGTTCCAGCCTGGCGTCCATCTGAAGGGGCCAGGTATGTCGCCCTCCGCCATATACTGCGGCGTTCACCCGGCTGCGCCCTGTAGTAGTTAAGCACGCCGGAAGCGATCTCACGGAGGTACTCCGATTTGGACTGCCTATGTCCGGTCATATGCACCAGCACGCTGTCTTCGGACAGAAGAGCACCGAGGGATACAGTGTCCTTCGCGATCATGTAGCGGAGCATGTCTTCATAGAGACGGGTAATTTGTTCTTTGTCGGTCATGGAGTTTTCAGTATTTGCACTCTGCGCTGCCCCTTATTCAGGCAGTGTTATGCTTTCGATTCTCAGGCGCAGGGTTCCTGAAGGGACTCTGGCTTCGGCGATTTCTCCGACTTTCTTGCCCATCAGGGCGGCACCGATAGGTGATTTCAAAGAGATCTTGCCAGCTTCAAGGTCCATCTCATGGGGGCTGACAATCTCGAATTCCATGACTGCATTCGTAGAGAGGTTCGTGAATTCGACACGGCTTAGAAGGCTGACCCTGTCCTTGGGGAGGACGTCAGGGTTGATCACGCGGGAATGCTCCAGAACCTTCTGCAGGAAGCGGATACGGCTGATGGTCTTCGCTTGTATACGCCTTGCTTCACGGTACCCCGCATTCTCACTCAGGTCCCCCTGGGCGCGAGCCTCTGCGAGATCGTCCTTCACCTTTGGGTAAACCACGTCGATAAGGTGCTTCAACTCGGCTGAAATCTCGTCGTATCGTTGTTTTGACAGGTATTCCATGGCACAAATTTACTCATTTCCCGGAGAAACGATAGGCCGGTATGTAATGATCTTGATTGGCTACTTTGCGAATGCTTTCAGCGCCTGCTCGTCCAGCCGCTGGAGCGTCCAGTCTGACATGGGTACGGCGCCGATGGAACGGTAGATTCTCAAGGAGGGTTCGTTCCAGTCCAGGCAGATCCACTCCATGCGGCCGCAGTTCCTCTGCACGGCGAGCTTTGCTACATATTTCAGGAGGGCCTTCCCATAGCCCAGACCACGTTTCTCGGGGATGACAAATAGGTCTTCCAAATACATCCCTTTCCGACCGACAAAGGTAGAGAAGTTATGGAAGAAAAGGGCAAAGCCCACGACCATACCCTCCTCCTCGGCAAGGACGACCTCGGCAGACCGCTCCACGAATAGGGACTGGAGTATGGTAGCTTCGTCGGCGACGACATCATTCTCGCATCTTTCATAGACAGCGAGCTGTTTTATCAGATCGAGGACGACGCCGGCTTCATCGGGCCTGGCTGGACGGATGTTGAATGCATTCATTGCCTGTTTCAGTATTTAATAGCATATCCGGCGGATGAAAGCAACTGCAATACCTCCTCGAACCGGTCGGCTTTTGTAAGAATATAGTCTGTATTGAAAGTAGAAATCACGAATATACCGATTCCGTTCCCGGCTAGGATGGCAGAGATCTTTGCGAGAATCCCTATCAGTGAGAAATCCAGTACACCTTATATCCGGAAAGCCCGCCATCCGTCAGATCGTTCAACCACATTCGAGGGCAAGAGACGTGTAGGGCAGACCATGGATTTTTCCTTATCTGTCGAGCCTGTGAATATTAAGGGAACATTGATATCCGTCTGCGAGTAATCATTCAGCTTGCAGATGGAAAAGACTTCATTGATAACTTCTAGCGTCATATTATAATACTTTCTTCAGGCTCCAGCTGCCTGGCGAATCTCGCTGCGCTTCATCTCCCTTTTTTCCGACCATCACCAAATAATTCTTCACACCCGAGAAAGAGCCGTAGGCCATAAGGCCGCTGAAGGCCTTGGGTTCGCCGGTCACCAACTGGATGTGAAGACCTGCCTTCTCATTGATTTCGCGGATTCTGTCGCGCAGGATGACAAGGATCTCCTCGGGGATGGGTTCGTCCTTGTACTTTCTCACCGAGTGCCGTGCCTCTTACTTATGTTTTTTCATGACGCGTTTGCCCAATTGGCAATACCGCTAATTTACAAATAATTGACTACACATCAAATGATAATTCTTTCTTATGTGCAAAGCAACGTTTTTACAACCTTTGTCTAGTTGTGGATAAAGCAGTAAATTTGTGCCTGGTAATCTAATGGCAGACTATATCATACGGGATGCTCGTCCGGACGACGCTCCTTTCCTGGCCAAATGCATCATGGCCGGGATGCATTTCTATGACTTCGAAACGGACGTTCCTGATGATGCGGACATATATGAGCGGCTCATCGAAAGTGAAAGGCGGGAAGATCTCCTCTATAGTTTCCGATACACACGTGTCGCGGAATTGGATGGTGTCACAGTCGGATCCCTGCTTTCCTATCCAGGAGAGATCTACAAGGAAATGCGCCACAAGACTTTTAGTGAGCTCTGGCCGGACATGGCGCAGATGGATGCTGATTCGGAGATGGAAACCGGTCCTGGGGAATATTATCTCGATTCGCTGGCCGTAATACCGTCCTGTCGCCATCATGGCATCGGGAAAGCATTGCTGCTGGATGGGATAAGAAAGGGGAGTGACCTTGGATACGACCAGATTGCCCTGGTGGCTGACAGCGAGATGCAACACCTCATCCGCTTATATGAATCGATCGGTTTTGTCCCGGCAGATCATCGTCATGTGTTCGGCGTCGACTTCCAGAGGATGATATACAAGATCTGATCAACAGCCGGGTAAGGCCTTTTGACTTGATGACTTCACATTATCCCTTTTCCTTATTTTTTACGCCGGAATGCCGTTGGAGATTCCCCTGCGTGGGTCTTGAAGTATTTACGGAAAGTGAACTGTTCCGGAAAGCCGAGTCTTTCTGCTATTACCTTGACAGAGAGTTCCGTTTGTGATAGCAGATGTTTCGCTTGGCTGATTGTGTAGGAAACTATCCACTGCATCGGCGTCTGCCCGGAGTATTGGTGAATGAGCTCTTGCCGTATTTCGATCCTATTGCAGCGAGTTTCTCATTCTTCACGATGCCGTCCACGCCCTGGCCGCCGAGAGGGCCCCAGGCCATCATTTTCGTGTTGAATTCCGCGAGGATCGGTTCGATGCCCCTCTGTTGGACCATCACGTTGCACTGGAGCTGGTTCACCATCGGCTTGACGTCCACATAGTGCGCGAGGTCGAAGAAACGGCCAGCCTGGAAATTGCTCACGCCGATGGCGCGGACCTTGCCGTCCCTGTAGGCCTTCTCCATCGCCCGCCAGGTGCCGAACACGTCGCCGTAGGCCTGGTGGATCAGAAGCAGGTCGATGTAGTCGGTCTTCAGCTTCCGGAGGCTCTCGTCGATGGAGGCGGCAGCCTTTTTCTCGCCGTTGTTGCTGATCCAGACCTTCGTCACAAGGAATATCTCCTCGCGGGGAATGCCGGACTCTGCGATGGCATCGCCCACGCCTTCCTCGTTGAAGTAGGCCTGGGCCGTATCGATGAGACGGTAACCGACCGACAGCGCGTTGTCTTGATCGCCCTCCCAGAACCATAAGTCCTGTTTTGCCGGGCAGGAGCATCGGTCAACAAATCGGCAAGAATAAGAGGCTTTCAAGACGAATAGTCATAGTTATTTGCCGATGTCGGCAAATTTTACTATATTTGTAACTGGTTCAACCCTTTATTTGCCGATTCCATGGAAATGTTATCCGTAAGTCAGTATGCCGAACAAAATGGAATCTCCGAGCGAACCGTCAGAAACTGGTGCGCTACGGGAAAGATGGAGAGGGCGATCCTTGTCGGCAAGACATGGAATATCCCGGCCGATGCTCCGCTTCCCAGGAAAGGGAAGTCCATGGAGAGCCCCCTGCTGAAGCGACTTCGTGAAGAAAAGGAGGGAATGGTGAGCGGGGGTATCTATCATCGCACTCAGATCGACCTCACCTATAACTCCAATCACATCGAGGGCAGCCGTCTGACCCACGAACAAACGCGTTTCATTTTTGAGACGAACACGATCGGCATTACGGACGAGAGCGTCAACGTCGATGACATTGTCGAGACGACAAACCATTTCCGGTGCATCGACCTCATCATCGACCGTGCCGGCGATAAACTGACCGAGCCGCTGATCAAGGAGATTCACCGGATCCTGAAGACAGGCACATCCGACAGTAGGAAAGCCTGGTTCAATGTGGGTGACTATAAGAAACTGCCCAATGAGGTGGGAGGGAACGCCACGTGCCCTCCGGAGCAAGTGCATGCCCGGATGAAAGCGTTGCTCTCTTCCTATAATGCCAAGACTGTAAAGACACTGGAGGATATCATCGACCTGCATCAGAAGTTCGAGACGATCCATCCCTTCCAAGACGGGAACGGGCGCGTTGGAAGGCTCCTGATGTTCAAGGAATGCCTGGCAAACGGTATCGTACCGTTCATCATCACCGAAGAACTCAAACTCTTCTATTACCGCGGTCTCCGGGAATGGGGACACGTGAACGGTTACTTTATGGACACCTGCCTTACAGCGCAGGACAACTACAAGGCCTTGCTGGATTATTTCATGATCAAGTATTAGCAAGAATCAATTCGACAAATCGTGATTTATGGCTTGCAATCCTGACTTCGTTCAATATGTCATCGACCAGTGCTCCGACGCCGGTGAGATTGCCGTGAAGAAAATGATGGGAGATTACTGTGTCTATTGCGATGGCGTTCTCTTTTGTCTCATCTGCGACAATAACTTCTACGTGAAGGTAACAGAGCCAGGAAGAGCAGTACTGAAGGAAGTCATCCTCCGGTCACCATACGATGGTGCCAAGGACTATTTCTTCATCAGCGATGTAGATGACAGGGAGTATATGATGTCGCTCGTCAAAGTCACGATTATGGCTCTTCCTAAGCCGAAAGCGATGAAGAATCCGCTCAAGTAAATTCCATTTTATCAGTCTGAATACCGATGACGATTACCCTTCATACCTGGAGCACATCAGACAAGCCGGCGCTGATGTCGATGTGCAACGCCGTGGATAGGACCTTCCTGTCGGACCGGCTGCCATATCCATACACTGAGGTGGATGCCGATTGGTGGCTCGGAATGGTTGTGGAGAATGATGGGAAGGAGGGTATCTGGCGGTCCATTTGGGCCGACAGCGAACTTGTCGGCAGCATCTCCGTGGAGAGGAACTCTGATGAACAGCGCAATGTCGGATCGATTGGCTATATGATCCTGACTCCGTTCTGGGCGCAGGGGATTGGTACGGAGGCAGTAAGACAGATCTGCGGGATTGCATTTCAGGAATTGGCACTTGACAGGATTATCGGCCAGGTGTTCCCTGAGAATGTGGCATCAGTGCGCGTGCTGGAGAAAAATGGCTTCCGGCTGGAAGAAACAGTTGTTGAAAAAGTGATTAAAAGCGGAATGGCGCGGGATGTGAAGCTGTATCGGAAAGACAACTTCTTTTAAAGCAGTGCATTCCCTCTTATTGTCAGAGCATCGGCAAAAAGCAACAACTTGTTTCTTGACACGTATTTTCAGACTTCGTAACTTTGCTCCATCAACTAAGACGATAAGACAATGGAAGTAAAAGACATTTTACGGAATTTGCGCGAAAAGAACCACCTGACTCAGGAACAGATGGCCGAGCGTATCGGCGTTACCAGACAGGCTGTAAGCCGTTGGGAGACCGGCATAACGCAACCCAATCCGGAGTTGCTCAAGGTCTTGTCCCGAGAATTCGGAGTATCAATCAATACGCTTTTGGGCTCGCCCCGGACGCTTTACTGTCAGTGCTGCGGAATGCCGCTATCGGATGACGCGATGATCAGCCGTGAAGCGGACGGCAGTCTCAATGAGGATTATTGCAAATGGTGCTATGCCGATGGCCAGTTCGCATACGAAAGCAAGGAATCCCTGCTGGACTTCCTGGTCGATCACATGCCGAATCCGGAGAACCAATCGAAAAGTGAGCGTCGGGCACTATTTGACACCCACCTGTCCCGGTTGAAACACTGGAAATAGGGAACCATGTCTTCATCTCTGCATATTTTTCGTAACTTGGTGACTGATAAATTGAGAGTTGAAAATGAAATATCAATATCTGTCTGTCAATAACTGCAAAATCTTCTACCGCGAAGCCGGGAATCCGGAGAATCCTACCATCCTTCTGCTGCACGGATTCCCTTCGGCAAGCCACATGTTCCGGGACCTGATGCCCGAACTGGCCGACAAGTATCATCTGATTGCTCCGGATATGCCCTCTTTTGGGCAGACGGAGTGCCCTTCCAGGGAGAGCCAGGTGTACACTCGGTAAATTCCATGTTTATCGAAATGATTACACCCCGACAGTCCGGTTACGGATTGCCTGGGTGAATCTTTTGTAAAAAAATGCTACCTTTGCACCCGCGAAAAGGCTCTTTTCGCAGCTTGGTAGAGCTGCAATCTCCATTGATTTTTAAACCGTTTATTATGAAAAAGAGATTGCTGTATACCATTCTCTCCATCAGTCTGCTCACAGTCATGGCGGGTGCCGCCATCGCCCCGGCGCTGGGAGTCATCAGTGCCCATTTCGAGGGACGTAATCCGCTGCTTATTCAACTGATTGTCAGCCTTCCCGCATTGTTTATCATCCTTACTAACCTGTTATTTCCCTGGCTATGCCGTTTGATGAAGACGCGCACGCTGGCGCTGACAGGGCTTGCCCTATACGTGCTCTCCGGTGCCGGAGCGTTCTTTGTGGACAATATTTGGATGTTGCTGGTTCTCCGTGCCCTGATGGGCGTGAGTGTCGGGATGATCATGCCGCTCTCGACCGGGCTCTTGGCATATTATTTCACGCTGGAGGAGCAGGCGGGACTGATGGGGCTGTCGGCTGCCATGAACCAGATTGGCGGCGTGGTCGCTACCTTCCTGGCCGGGATGCTGGCCGGAATCAGCTGGAACTATGCCTTCCTGGTATATCTGCTGGGGCTCATCGCCGTCATCCTGGTGGCCGCTTTCCTGCCGAATGAGCGCCTCTCCGGGCGTGGGAGAGTATCTCTGTCATTGCTTAAGCGCTTCCATCCGTCCGTGGTGGGCATGTTCCTGGTGATGGTTCTCTTCTTCATCTATCCTACTAACTTTGCCTTAACGGCCTCGGGAATGCTTTCGGAGATGGGCGTAACGCTTACGATGGTCGGGCTGGACGTGGTGGCTTTTATGGCGGGACTGGTTTTCGGCGCCCTGATGAAACGCTTTGCGGCACAGATGAAGTATGTCGCTCCGCTGGGATTTGCCGCAGGCTATCTATGCATGGCCATTGGCGGAAGTCTTGTCTGGCTCCTGCTTGGATCGGCCTTCATCGGCATTGCAAATGGCATTGGAGTGCCGTACCTGAATACCATCGGCAGTGTGAAAGCGGGCAAGGAAGCAGCTACGACCGTGATGCCATTACTATCTGCAGCTCTTTATCTGGGGCAATTCCTGTCACCGCTTATTGTGTCACCTGTCGCTTCCGCCACAGGAACGTCACCCTATTTCGTGGGCGTAGGAATCGCAGCCCTGTATCTGTTGCAGGTGATTCTTACGCGTAAAAAGCAGATGCTTCCGAAGTGATTAATTTGTATATTTGTCTGTAATAACATCCATTATCCCCATGTATAAAGTTATTTTTCCTCTGCTCTCCTTGATTCTGACCGCTGCCTGCGGCACCTCCGTTCCAGCCGATGGACTCGTCTTTGACGCTTCTTCCGGGAAGGCTGGAAGCATTGAACTTCATACAGGGAAAACCGTGAATTATACCGCCTACGAAAAGTTGTATTTCGTGACGGATGTGGAGGACCCCACCTACCAGTACATGAATGTCTATGTGCCAGAAGGGGCAACACAGACTACGCCCATTTTCCTTCGTACTTATGTCGGTGGTTATATGGCATCTGAAGCGACTGCTCCGCAGGCCGGCGATGCCACAGGAAGGGCATTGGCCGAAGGATATGTCGTGGCTATCCCCGGCAGCCGAGGCCGGAACTCCAAGGTAGGGGAGACCTGGACTGGAAGGGCCCCGGCGGCCATCCTGGACCTCAAAGCTGCTATCCGTTACCTGCGTCATTTCGACAGGCAGATGCCTGGCGATGCCGAGCGGATCATCACCGACGGCACCAGCGCCGGCGGTGCGATGTCAGCCCTGATGGGCGCGACGGGCAACTATCCGGATTATGAACCGCTATTGGATGCGATGGGTGCGGCCAAGGAACGGGACGATGTCTTCGCGTCCATATGTTTCTGCCCCATCATCGACCTGGAACACGCCGACATGGCCTATGAGTGGCTGTTCCAGGATACAGACAGCCGCCTGGCCGGAAGCGAGGAACAGCAGAAAGTATCGGCCGAACTGGCCTCCCAGTTCCCGGCTTACCTGGCCGGTTTGAATCTGCATAAGGCCGATGGTACTCCGCTCACGGGCGACAACTTTCTGGATTATATCAAGGAACTGCTCATTGCATCGGCCCAGAAGGCCAAAAATGCGGGCGCGGACATCTCCGCCGATCTGGGCTTCAAGTTCAACAGCGAGGCACGCGGGCCTTTTGCGGCCCCTCTCAACGGCGGTATGCCTGGCGGCCAGGGTGGCAATAGGCCGATGATGCGCATGGGCGGCGGACGCGTGGGCGAATACATCACGGACTTGGACATGCCCGCTTATCTGAACTATGTCGTCAGCACCCAGCCGCTGAAGGGCGTTACATCTTTCGATTCTCAAGGAGTCCTGGGCAGCAGGGCTTCCGGTGAGAACGAAGAATTCGGCGATTCTACCGGCTCCTCCGTGAGTTTCACGGAATACGGCGCCGCAGCCAACGGTGTCGTGCTTACAGATGAAATCAGGAGCAATGTTATCTTGATGAATCCGATGATTTTCGTGGGCAATCCCAAGGCAACCAATGCTCCGCACTGGTATGTGCGACACGGCGCCCGCGACCGAGACACGTCCTTCCCGGTACCGGTTGCTTTCGCCACCAAGTTGCAGAACGCCGGACTGGACGTAGACTTCCTCCTTGCATGGAATCGTCCGCACAGCGGTGAATATGCGCTGGATGAGGTCTTCGACTGGATCGCGCAGATAACGGGTCGGTAAACTGGAATTGCTTGACCCCCAACAAAAGAATAACCCCGACAGTCATGGAAGATTGCCGGGGTTTGCTTCGGAATTCTCACAGAAATCGACTTTTCATAGAATTGTAAATCTATGAAAATCAATTAGTTAAATAGTCTCGTACGGGGCAGTTAACTTATATCTAACTTTTCTGGATGACTTATTTGAGGTTTATCTTATTGGTATTCAGGTAGATGTAGAACGGATTGACGAGACTCGCTTTCCGTGTTCTTTGGACACGTGAACGCCTATTTCGCCAGGAATTCCGAAGGGGTGAGGCCTGTGACTTTCTTGAAGATCCGGTTGAAGTGATGCACGTATTCGAATCCCAGCAAATGGGCCGTTTCGCTGACATTGTGCCCATGCATCAGGAGGCTTTTCCCCCTTTCAATTACGAAAGAATGGATGTAGCCGATTGCTGTACCGCCTGTGGCCTTGTGGATCAAGTCGCCCAGATAGCGGGGAGAATATGCCAGTTCTGACGCGCAGTATTGGACAGACGGGACCCCCTGGCCCATCTGCTTGTTCTCCGCATAATAGTCGAGGAGCAGCTGGTGAAAGCGCTTGAGCATGTCGGATGAATCCTTGTCCCCGAAAGCCGCTTGCCTCAGATAGATGCGGTTGCAATACTCAAGGATCACATGGAGATAGCCTTGGAGCACTCCCCGCAGGGCAGGGCTGTCTTCATGGTCCTGTACTTCTTTACGCATCTGGCCGATCAGCAGGGAAATCCGGTCCCATTCCGCAGGGCTCATCTCCAGCGAGTTGCTGGAATAATAGGAGAAGAAACCGTATTCTTCCATCGTTTTCTCCCAGACGCTTCCATGAACCAATTCCGGAGACCATAGGAGAACCCATCCCTTTCGGGATATCAGTTCCCCGTTGTCTTCCACGCCTCCGATCTGTCCCGGAGCCACCGCAATGATGGAAGGACCGTGGGTCTCATACGTCTTCATCCCATAGGAAATGCCTTTGACAAACTCATGCTGGATGAACAATCCATATACGGCATACCGGTTCAGGCTCCGGCGGAAAAGCCCCAGTTCTTCATAACGGAGGATGCATACAAGCGGATGAAGCGGGGGAGCGTTGACATAAGCCGCATAGACGTTCGGATTGGTTATGCGTAAAACCTTTTTCATGCGTGTGAGTCTCTGGAGGTTTGACAAATATAATGATTATCTGCGAAATTGGTTAATAATGGGCAAAAATGTGTTATGCCGTTTCAGATGA